>JAECRT010000022.1:40142-42600 GCA_016000085.1 Sphingomonadaceae bacterium | reverse complement strand
CTGAATATCGTCGCCTGAAAATCATTCCTAAAGGTCTTGGCTCTAGCGCCGTTCTCTCCTTCTGAAAGGAACGACGCAATGGCATCGGTCAGCGGCATTACGACAGCACTCGGCGTAGGATCGGGCATCGACACCAAAGCGTTGGTGTCCAGCCTGGTGAGCGCCGCGCGCGATCCCAAGCAACAGGTTCTTGCCAGCCGGCAGAGCCTGAACAGCGCGCGCGTTTCCGCGCTCGCCTCGGCCTCCAGTTCGCTCGATACCTTCGCCGACGCGCTCAACAGCTTGCTGGCGGGCACCGGCTATTCGGGCGTGCCCGCTTCCAACGACCCAAGCATTGCGTCGGTCAGCCTGCTGCCCGGCGGCGTGCCCAAGGGATTGCCCGCCCAGCTTGAAGTCAAGCAGCTTGCATCGGCCCGCACGCTCGCATCGACCCCGGTCGTGGGCGCGACAGCGGCGACGGCGGTGGGCGTAGGCGAAATGACGCTGACCGTGGGTGGACAAAGCGCCACGATCAGCATCACCTCCGCTAACAACAGCTATTCCGGCCTGGCCGCCGCGATCAACGCATCCGGTCTGGGTGTGACGGCATCGGTCATCACCGATACGCAGGGCACGCGGCTGGTGATGAAGGGCGCGACGGGCGCCGCCAGTGATTTTTCCCTGACGTCGGTCAGTGGCACTGACCTTGCCGCCTTCGCGTGGAGCGGCACGGACAGCGCGACCATGGCGTCGAAGTCGGACCCCAAGGACGCGATCATCAGCCTGGACGGGGTGGAGCAGCGTTATGCCACCAACACCGTCGATACGGCGATCGCCAACATGCGTATCGACTTGAACAAGGCGTCGCCCGGTACACTGGTGACGCTGGCGTCGACCGAGCCAACCACCAGCATGCGCGACCTGATGGTCGAGTTCGTCAGCGCCTATAACACGCTGCTGAAAGGCCTGAACACGGCGACGTCGAAGGGCGCGGATTCATCGTCGGCGGGTGTGCTGAACGGCGAATCGGCGATCCGCGACATGAAGCGTCAGCTGAGCCAGATGACGTCGACGGCGCTCAGCGCCAGCGGCGCATACCGGACATTGTCGGACATTGGCATCAGCACCAATCGCGACGGCACGCTGGCGCTCGACACCAAGGCGCTCGACAAGGCGATCGCCGCCGATCCTGCGGTCATCACGCAGATGCTCAATCCGGCGGTGGCATCGGCCACCACGCCGGGTCTGGCAGGTATGCTGGACAGTGTGCGCGACAAGATTCAGCAGAAAGACGGTCCGCTGGCGTCGGCCCAGGCCAAATATAAGGGGCTGGCCGAGACGCTGACCAAGCAGCTTGAAAAGCTCGACACGCAGATGACCAATTATCAGACGCAACTGACCAATGTCTATTCCAAGATGGAAACACGGCTGACTGCGCTGAAAGCGACCGAGAGCTATCTCAAGCAGCAGATCGAAATCTGGAACAACAGCAACAATTAATCGGGGACGTACGGGACGATGTTCTACAATCAGGGCTATGCAGGAGCGGCAGCGGCGCGGCGCTATGCGGCGGTCCATTCGGGCAGTCGCACGGAAGGGGCGACCCCCCATGCGCTGGTCAAGATCCTGTTCGACGAACTGGGGCTGGCGCTGGAAGCCGCCGCGCTTGCCGAACGCAATGGCGACCGGATGAAGGTGTCCGACAAGCAGGCGCGCGCGATGTCGATCCTGTTTGCGCTCGAATCCAGTCTGGATTTCGACAAGGGCGGCGACGTTGCCGTCGGCCTGGCGCAAATCTATCGCGAAGCGCGCCGGCTGTTGCTGGTGGGCGCGAAGGAACGGTCGGCCGAACCGGTCGACGAGGCCCGCCTGCTGATTGCTGAAATCGCTGACGCCTGGAACCAGATCGGTTGACAGGCCAGGCGGTCGCGCGCGCCCCGACACGGGGTTGCGCCGACTTTCAGCCGCCTGTATAGGCGGCTCTCGCAAAGGGCGGCCCGGCGGGGGTCGCCTTTTTGCGTTTCACGCATGTGCGCAAGGACGCACAATATTAGCCCAGAAAGGGGAGGCCCCCAATGTCGATCAAGCCGATTACGCCACTCATGCCCGTTTACCCCCGGTGCGATGTGCGTCCGGTGCGAGGCGAGGGGTGCCACCTGATCGGCGAGCGCGGCGAGCGCTATCTGGATTTCGCCAGCGGCATTGCGGTAAACCTGCTGGGCCATGGGCATCCGAAACTGGTCAAGGCGATCGCCGATCAGGCCGCGACGCTGATGCATGTGTCGAACCTGTATGGCATGCCGCTGGGCGAAAAGTTCGCGCAGAAGCTGGTCGACAGCACGTTCGCCGACACCGTGTTCTTCACCAATTCGGGCGCCGAAGCGGTCGAATGCGCGATCAAGACGGCGCGCCGCTATCATTATGCCAATGGGCAGGCGCACCGGCACAAGATCATCAGCTTCGACAATGCCTTTCACGG
>JAECRT010000022.1:0-40042 GCA_016000085.1 Sphingomonadaceae bacterium | reverse complement strand
GAGCACGGCCTGTTGCTGATCCTGGACGAAGTGCAGTGCGGCTATGCCCGGACCGGCACTTTCTTTGCCCATGAACAATATGGCATTACGCCCGACATCATGGCAGTGGCCAAGGGCATCGGCGCGGGCTTCCCGCTGGGTGCCTGCCTCGCCACGGCGGAAGCGGCCAAGGGCATGGTGTTTGGGACGCACGGCACCACCTATGGCGGCAACCCGCTCGCCATGGCGGCGGGTCTGGCCGTGCTGGATGAAGTGCTGGCCGACGGTTTCCTCGATCATGTGCAGGCGATCGGCGCACGCCTGCGTGCGGCGCTGGAGCAGTTGATCCCCAATCATGACGGCCTGTTCGAGGAAGTGCGTGGCATGGGCCTGATGCTGGGCCTGAAGCTGAAGGACAGCGTCGAGGCGCGCGCCTTCGTCGCGCATCTGCGCGACAATCATGGCTTGCTGACGGTGGCGGCGGGGCAGAATGTCGTGCGCATCCTGCCGCCGTTGGTGATTGACGAAAGCCATATCGCCGAATGTATCGAAAAGCTGTCCGCCGGTGCGCGCAGCCATGCGGAGGCCCAGGTGGCCTGAAAACAACCTCCGTTCGCCCTTCGACAAGCGCAGGGCGAACGGTTGAGGGGTGGTTTGCAATGACCAGACATTTTCTGAATCTGTCCGATGCGGGCGGCGACGCGATCGCCGCGATGATTGCCGACGCGATTGATCGCAAGGGCGCGCGCGCGGGCGGCCCCAAGGGACGCGCCGATGCCGACGCGCCGCTGGCCGGTCACACGCTGGCGATGATCTTCGAGAAAAATTCGACCCGGACCCGCGTGTCCTTTGACATGGCGATCCGCCAGCTTGGCGGCACGTCGCTGATCCTGGACGGGGCGACCAGCCAGTTGGGGCGCGGCGAGACGATTGCCGATACGGCCCGCGTGCTCAGTCGCATGTGCGACGCGATCATGATGCGTACCGACGACCATGCCAAGGTCGAGGAAATGGCGCAGCATGCCACCGTTCCGGTCATCAACGGCCTGACCGACCTGTCGCATCCTTGCCAGATCGTCGCGGACCTGCTGACCGTCGTGGAACATGGTGTCGCGCTGCCTGGCAGCCAGTGGGCATGGCTGGGCGACGGCAATAATGTGCTGCATTCGATCATCGAGGCGGCGGGCCTGTTCAAGTTCGACGTGCGCATCGGCGTACCCGAAGGCTATGATCCCGACCCCAGCTTTGCGCAGGTCGCACAGGCTGCGGGCGCACGCATCACCCTGACGCGCGATCCGCAGGCGGCGGTGGCGGGCGCGGATGTCGTCGTCACCGACACCTGGATTTCGATGGGTCAGGCCCATGCGGAGGCCAAGCTGGCGGCGATGATGCCTTATCAGGTGACGCCCGCGCTGATGGCGCACGCATCCCCCAAGGCGAAGTTCCTCCACTGCCTGCCCGCCCATCGCGGCGAGGAAGTCGTGGCGGAAGTGATCGACGGGCCGCAATCGCTGATCTGGGACGAGGCGGAAAACCGTATCCATGCCCAGAAGTCGGTGCTGCTCTGGGCGTTGGGGCTGCTTGGTTGAGTTTTCGGGCGGGCTGCCTATCTAGGCGGCTCGCCTGCATCGCTGCGTCGGTTGCGCGATGCAGCCTCATTCTTCCCGACCATGAACCGGCGGGATGACCGGAGCCCTATATTGACTGCTGCCCCTATCGATCACGCCATTGGCTTCACCATCCCCGCGCGGCATGCACGCGGGCGGATCGTGCGGCTTGGCCCGGTGCTCGACACCATCCTGGCCGCCCATGCCTATCCCCCGCCGATCGAGCGGCTGCTGGCGTCGGCGCTGGTGCTCGCGGCGTTGCTGGGCAGCACGTTGAAGCAGGCGGGCGGACAATTGACGCTACAGGCGCAGACCGAACATGGCGTCGTCAGCCTGCTGGTTGCCGATTACAAGAATGGCGAACTGCGTGGCTATGCCAAGTTCGATGCCGATCGGCTGGCCGAACTGGGCGCGGACCCGACGCTGTTCGGGTTGTTTGGCAAGGGCTATCTGGCCATCACCTTCGACCAGGCGGTCACGGGCGAGCGTTATCAGGGCATCGTGCCGCTGGAAGGCGAATCGCTGTCGGCGGCGGCGGAGCATTATTTCTTCCAGTCGGAACAGATCCCCAGCATCATCACCATCGCAACGCGGCATGAGCGCGGGCAGGGCTGCATCGCGGCTGGCTTGCTGCTTCAGCATCTGCCCGAAGGCGAAGTCGGGCGGGAGCGGCTGCATGTGCGGCACGACCACGCCGAATGGGAGCATGTTCAGGCGCTTGGCGGAACATTGGGGAAGGATGAACTGACCGATACGGCGCTGCCGCTGACCGACATCGTATGGCGGCTGTTCCATGAGGAGCGGGAGGTGCTGGTCACCGAACCTGCGCCGCTCGCCAAGGGATGCCGTTGCGACATTGCCCATATCCGCGACGTCATTGGCCGTTTTCCGGCGCAGGAGCGCACGGAAATGGCGGATGAGAACGGGGTTATCGGCGTGGATTGCGCCTTTTGCTCGCGGTTGTTTCCGCTGACGCTGGACAGCTTCGTCACGCACTAGATTTTTGTTCAGCGGTGGCCGGCATAGGCGGCAATTGCGGCGGGGCGAGGCGATCACGCTATCAAATTGCCGCAATTGGGCGGCATGATGCTGGTGAACGATGGCGACCGGATCGACGGTCGGCCCATGCGGGATTTGAACGATATCATGACGACGGCAGGACTGCGGGCGCTGAGCGCCGTGGCAGCAACGATGATGATGGCAAGCTGGGCGGGCGCTGTGGTGGCGCCAGCGCCGCTGATCGCGTTGCGCGCGCTGGAAACCGGCAAATGGGAGTTGCGGGACCGGAGCGAAGGCGCGGAAACGCGCAAGCTGTGCATCACCGACCTGCGCCAGTTGCTCCAGATACGCCATGGCCGGGTGCTGTGCCACAGCTTCACAGTGAGCAACACGGCCCACGCCGCCAGCGTCACCTATGATTGCGCGGCGGCGGGTAACGGGCGCACGGACCTGCGCGTCGAAACGCGCCGGTTGGTGCAGATCAGTTCGCAGGGCGTGGCCGATGGCGCACCCTTCGCCTTCTCGGCAGAGGGGCGGCGGATCGGCGCATGTCGCTAAACCTGCGGATGCTTGCACTGGCGCGTTTCGGGCGGTAGCGCGGGGCCATGGGAGCCAATGAAGAGAAATTAGCCGTCGTCCTGCTGTCGGGCGGCCTTGATTCGATGGTCGCGGGCGGGATGGCGCGCGAAGCGGGCTATCGCGTGCTCGCTTTGTCGATCGACTATAATCAGCGCCATCGGGTTGAACTGGACGCCGCCGTGCGGGTCGCCAAGGCGCTCGATGCGACGCGTCACATCGTCCTGCCGCTTGATCTCACGGCCTTTGGCGGATCGGCGCTGACCGCCGACATCGCCGTGCCCAAGGACGGGGTCGGGACCGACATTCCCGTGACCTATGTGCCGGCGCGCAACACCATATTCCTCTCGCTGACGCTGGGCCTGGCGGAAGTCGCTGGCGCGCGCGACATCTTCATAGGCGTGAATGCGCTCGACTATTCGGGTTATCCCGACTGCCGTCCCGAATTCATCGACGCGTTTCAGGCAATGGCGGCGTTGGCGACCAAGGCAGGCGTGGAAGGCCATCCGATCCGCATCAATGCCCCGCTGCAACATATGAGCAAGGCGGACATCGTGCGCGAGGCGGATCGTTTGGGGCTGGATGCCGGGCTGAGCTGGTCCTGCTATGATCCTACGCCCGATGGCAAGCATTGTGGCCTGTGCGACAGTTGCCGTTTGCGCAGCAAGGGTTTTGAGGAAGCGGGCTTGCCCGATCCCACCGTCTATGCCGCGCGGCCCTGAAAGGCATAATCGATGAGTTATGCGGTCAAGGAAATGTTCCTGACTCTTCAGGGAGAGGGTGTGCAGGCCGGGCGGCGAGCCGTGTTCCTACGCTTTGCCGGATGCAATTTATGGAGCGGGCGCGAGCAGGACCGCGCCAGCGCGGTCTGTCGCTTCTGCGATACGGATTTCGTCGGCATCGACGGTGATGGCGGTGGCCGATTCGCCGATGCCGATGCGCTTGCGGACGGGGCGCTGGCCTTTTGGGGGCAAAGCTCCGTTGATCCCTATATCGTGCTGACCGGCGGGGAGCCGATGTTGCAGGTCGATGATGCGCTGGTCGATGCGCTCCATGCGCGCGGCTTTACCATTGCGATCGAGAGCAACGGCACGCTTGCCGTGCATCCCGGCATCGACTGGGTCTGCATCAGCCCCAAGGCGGGCAGCGACGTGGTGCAGCGCGCGGGCGATGAACTCAAGTTGGTTTGGCCCCAGCCCGATGGCGGGCATGGGCTGGCCGATGTCGATGCGATGGAAGGCTGGGCCTTTGCCCATCATCTGATCCAGCCACTCGACGACGCCCATGCGCCGGATAATGCGCGCGCCGCGATCGCGTTGGTCATGGATCGGCCGCGTTGGCGGCTGACCGTGCAGGCCCATAAATATCTGGGCCTGCGTTAACGGTCGCTCGGTTCAGGGTTTGGGCGCGCTGGTCCGGTCGTTCCATTGCTGCTGACAGGGTGGCAGCAGCACGCCTTTCTTCCAGCATTTGGGGTCGAAGGAGGGCAGAGCGACGACATAATCATAGCCCGGCGTGCCATAATATTGCTCGCCAGCGACGACCAGCGACTTCTTGATCGACCCCAGCCCGTTACGCGCGACTTCATGCAGCGTTCCGCGATCGGCGAAGATCGCCTGACGCCCGACAACGGTTGCGGCCTGACAGAAGCCCTTTTGGGCCTGCACGGTGGAATAGCCGGAATAGATGCGCGTGCCATATTGATCCGCCGCGGTCTGGCCCGGCTTCCCCTTGCCCACGGTGCGCTGGAAATAGCCCAATATTGCCGTCTGGGCGCTGTCGAACTCCGCGTCATGATGAGCGATCATGGCGTTATAATTGCTGATCGCGAGCAGGGTCGGTTCGAACTGGCATTGCAGCGCCGCGACATTGAGCGCGGCGCGCAGATTCCATACAAGTCCCGCCTTGATTTCGGCCGGGTTCGCGCCGGGCAGGCCCAACGCGATCGCAGCCGCTTCGTCCGTTAGTGGTGGCGCCGACAGGTCTGGCGGCGACCAGAAAAATTGCGCGGCGGCGGGCTGTGGCAGCAGCGGCGCGGCAGCCAGCGCCAGAACGGCCAGCGCCCGGCGCGACGAGAAACGGAACGTCATCGATAAACCCTCTCGAACGGGCGCGCGCAACCGCGCCTGACCCTGAAACACTCAGCTTTAATATTTGTTCGGCGCGTCTGTATCATGGCTGAACATGCCCGTCAGGCTTTACTGGTCGGACAAGACCTCGGACTCTTCCGCCGGCTTTTCGACGTTGGACTTCGCAGCAGGCTTGGCCGGCGCGCTGGCGTTGCCCGCCGCGTCGTTGCCAGGCAGGGCCACCGCCGATCCCTCGCTCTGCACGCCGTCAAGGTCGGTCATGGCATCGGTCGCGGTGCCGTCCACCACTTCCATATCTTTCATTTTGACCTTTTCGCTGGCCTTGTCCGCGCCCCCGCAGGCGGCCAGGGCGAACAGCATGGCGATAGAGATAATCTGTGCGTTCCGGCGCATCCGGCTCTCCTAGCTGTAATCCTGCGCCCGACAGCCCCCGCCCGGCGAAAGGCGCGACCCTAGCGGCCTGTTTCGCATTGCTCAACCCCCGTGCCACAGCGCGCCAAGCGGCTGAGAAAGACAGGGAAATGGGCCTTCAACGCCGCGTCCAGCGCCGTCATGGAGGCGTTGCCGCCCAGTGCGGCGATACTCGTCACGGGAAATTCGCTGATGCCGCACGGTACGATGCCGGTAAAATGGGACAGGTCGGGATCGACATTGATCGCAAAGCCGTGAAGCGTGACCCAACGCCGCACCCGAATGCCCAGCGCGCCGATCTTGGCCTCTCGTCCGTCGCGGTCGTCGGTCCAGATGCCGATCCGTCCCTCCGCCCGTCGGGCGGCGATGCCCAGATCGGCAAGAGCGGCGATCATCCAGCCTTCGAGATGATGAACGAAATTGCGTACGTCCTTGCCGCGTTCGCCAAGGTTGATGTTGAGATAGCCGATCCGCTGCCCCGGCCCGTGATAGGTATAGCGTCCGCCGCGCCCGGCATCATGGACCGGAAAGCGCGGATCGAGCAGTTCGGCGGGATCGGCGCTGGTGCCCGCCGTATAGAGCGGCGGATGTTCGAGCAGCCAGACCCGTTCGCGCGCTTCCCCGGCGGCGATCGCGGCGGCCCGCGCTTCCATATCGGCCAGCGCTGGGGGGTAGGGGATCTGGGCATCGGCGACACGCCATTCGACCTGATCGGGAAAGGGGATGGTTTGGGGACTGGTTGCAGACATGGGCGCTTCCTTGACTTGGGCGCAGCGAGCGATCAAGTCTCCAGCGCATTTCAGCAGTTCAGGGCAGGCTTTATACATATGGCGACGATGTCGATCGGCAAGGCGTGGGAGGAAACAGTTGCTTTCGTCGCGCGCGAGGCTTCGCTGCTGTTTCCCGTGGCGCTGTTGTTCGTAGCGCTGCCGGGTCTCATCGTTCAGGAAATGACGCCTCCCGCCTTCGCGGCCTGGTCGGCTGCGCCCTCGCTTCAAACCATGCCCGTCGTGCCGCCAAGCTTCGGACTGGCGATGCTGATCGGGGTTATCCTGATCTGGTTCGGGTCGCTCGCCTTGTTCGCGCTTGCCCTGCGGCCGGGGATCAGCGTGGGGGAAGCGCTGCGGCTCGCGTCCCGTCGGCTGCCGGTGCTGATCGGCACGGCGCTGGTCGTGCTGGGCGTTTTGCTGGCGATAGCGCTGGTGCTGGTCCTGGTCATCGGATTGCTGTCCGTGCTGTCCAAGCCGATCGCGGCCGCGCTGGGCCTTTTGCTGGGCTTTGGTGTGGCGGGTTTCGCCTTGTTCGCGAGCGTGCGATTGATGCTGCTCAACCCGGTCGTGATCGACGGGAGCAGCGGGGTCATGCCCTCGCTGCGTTACGCCTGGGCGCTGACACGCAGCCATTTCTGGCGGTTGCTCGGTTTCATCCTGATCCTGACCCTGCTGTCCGCGATCGTCGGCGCGACGGCGCAGGCTGTCGTCGGTCTTATCGGTGGGGTGATCGGCGGACCGGAAGCGGCACGGCTGGCGGGCGGCGTCGCCTCCGCCATCGTGTCGACGGTGATTCAGGTGTATATGCTGGTCATGCTGGCGCGCCTCTACCGTCAGGCAGCGGGCTGATCCAACAGCGGGACATGCGGGGCGGCGTCCCGCGGCAATATGCCCGCCAGTCGCGGATCGGCGAACGTCTCGATCTCGCAGCCATAGGGGACAAAACCTGCCTTCCGATAGAAGCCCAGCGCCGCAGGGCTGTCGAGGGTGCAGGTGTGGACCCAGAATCGCGTGACGCCCTTGCGCCAGGCCAGTGACTTGGCCTGCGCCATCAGCCAGCGGCCATAACCCTTGCCGTTCAGTTCGGTGACCAGCCCGAAGAAGCTGAGTTCGCAATCGGGCAAGGCGCGGAAATCCAGTTCCAGCAGGCCGATTTCGGTGCCGCGCGGATCAGTCACGGCATAGACCTCCACCGCTGGGTCATGAATGATCGCCGCCAGCGCCGAATCGGTCATGATGAGACGGGAAAACCACAGCCATGGCTCGCCCACACGCCGGAACAGCGCGCGATAGGTCGCCAGATTCGGTTCCTTCCAGCGCACCAGCCGCAGCGGCGCGGCCGGAATCGGCGCGGGGAGGGGGCGGGTCCGCATTTCCAGATGGGTGACGATGGTCGCCACCATCCCCGGATCGACCGGAATCATGCCCATCGCGTCATTTCCAGCTCGCCATGGGCGGCAGGCTCATCAGGATGGCGTCGATATTGCCGCCGGTCTTGAGGCCGAACAAGGTGCCGCGATCATGGACCAGATTGAACTCGGCATAACGCCCGCGCCATTCCAGCATGGTGCGATAGTCCGATTCGCTCCATTCTTCCGCCATGCGTCGCCGCACGATGGGCGGGAAAGCGGCGAGGAAGGCGTCGCCCACGGCGCGGGTGAAGGCGAAATTGGTGTCGAACGCGGCATCGTCGCCACATTCGAGATGATCGTAGAAGATGCCGCCTACACCGCGATGGACGCCGCGATGGGGGATGAAGAAATAGTCGTCCGCCCACGCCTTGAAGCGCGGATAATGGTCCGGGTCATGCGCGTCGCAGGCGACCTTGAGTACGTCATGGAAATGCGCCGTATCTTCTGCGCGCGGCAATGGCGGGTTGAGATCCGCGCCACCGCCGAACCAGCTTTTGGTCGTCACCAGATAGCGCGTGTTCATATGCACGGCCGGAACATGCGGATTGGTCATATGAGCGACCAGGCTGATTCCCGTGGCAAAGAAGGCCGGATTGTCCGCCGCGCCATGGATGCTCTGTGCGAATCCGGGGGCAAGCTCGCCGCCGACGGTCGAGATGTTGACGCCGACCTTCTCGAACACCTTGCCCTTCATCACGCCGCGCACGCCGCCGCCGCCTTCGCCCGGTGCCTGCCCCTCGGCCTCGCGGTCCCAGGGCGTGTAGGTGAAGCTGGCATCGCTGCCTGCCTCGCGCTCGATCGTTTCGAATTCGGCGCAGATCCGATCGCGCAGTGATTCGAACCAGGTGCGCGCGGCCTGCTGGTGGGGGTTGAGGGGAAAGGGGATATTCGGGGTCATTGCGGGAACTTTCCGGTCTGGCGCAGGGCTTCGGCGACGGCGATGCCCGTGGAAACGGCGATATTCAAGGATCGAAAGCCTGGCGCCATCGGAATGCGGACGCGGATATCGGCCATGTCGCGCACCTCATCGGGCACGCCTGCACTTTCCGATCCCATCAGCAACACATCGTCGCTGTGAAATGTGACTTCGGGCAGCCGTTGCGACGCATGGCTGCTCATCAGCAATAATCTGCGGCCATGCGCCCGCCGATCTGCATCGAAAGCCGCGACATTGGCGTGGCGGGTGATGTCGGCGGCCGCGCCATAATCCATCGCTGCCCGTTTCAGGCGTGCATCGGAAAAGGCGAATCCGGTCGGCATGATGATGTCCACAGGCACGGAAAAGCAGGCCGCAAGGCGCAGGATGGCGCCGACATTGCCGGCTATTTCGGGCTGGTAAAGAGCGATACGCATGGCGCGCGCCTTAATGCACTGCGGCAAATTGTCATAGGGTGCGTGAGTTTGCTGTTGGCAAAGAGCGCGCACTCCGGTTATCAGGCCCCGAACTACGCCGGGGGGAAGGCGGGGGCCATAGCCTATGGCACCCCAAATCCCTTGATAAACAGGGCCGTTCACGGCATTGCGGCGGGATCAGGGACGTTCTTGCAAGGGTTGAGGTGCATGGCGAGCGTTGAACATACAGACGGTACGGGTCTAACCGGCGAAGACGGGGTGCGTCGCCGTGATTTTATCAATATTGCTGCGGTTAGTTTCGCAGGGGTGGGCGGCGTTGCCGTTGTCCTGCCATTGATAGATCAGATGAACCCCAGCGCCGACGTGCTGGCGCTTGCATCGACGGAAGTCGATCTTTCGGCGATTCAGCCGGGGCAGGCGATCAAGACGACCTTCCGCAGTCAGCCGCTGTTCGTGCGGCAACTGACGCCGAAGGAAATTGCCGAAGCCGACAAGGTGGACCCTTCCACGCTGCGCGATCCGCAGACGTTGGAGGAACGCACCGTCGACGGGAAGAAGCAGTGGCTGATTACGATGGGTGTCTGCACCCATCTGGGCTGCGTGCCGCTGGGCGCGGGCGAAGGCGAAAATCGGGGTGAATATGGCGGCTATTTCTGCCCATGCCATGGTTCGTCCTACGACACCGCCGCGCGCATCCGCAAAGGCCCTGCGCCCAAGAATCTGGAAGTTCCGAAGTTCAGCTTCACTTCCGACACCGCCATTCTCGTAGGC
Organism: Sphingomonadaceae bacterium; assembly: GCA_016000085.1. Classification (GTDB taxonomy): domain Bacteria; phylum Pseudomonadota; class Alphaproteobacteria; order Sphingomonadales; family Sphingomonadaceae; genus Sphingobium. The sequence continues at coordinate 30,074 of JAECRT010000022.1, read as the reverse complement.
TGAGGTAAGAAACCATGAGCTTTCCCTGGGCTGAGCAATATACGCCGAAGCATCCGCTGATGCAGTGGGTCGACGAGAAGCTGCCGGTGCCGCGTCTCGTCTATAACGCCGTGGGTGCGGGCTATCCCGTGCCGCGCAATCTCAACTATTTCTGGAACTTCGGTGTCCTGGCCGGCTTGGCCCTGATGATCCAGATTGTCACCGGCATCATCATGGCGATGCACTACGGCGCCAACGATCTGGTGGCGTTCAGCACCGTTGAACATACGATGCGCGATGTGAACGCGGGCTGGCTGATGCGTTATGCGCACGCCAATGGCGCGAGCTTCTTCTTCATCGTGGTCTATCTCCACATTTTCCGCGGCCTCTATTTCGGCTCCTACAAGGCGCCCCGCGAAATGGTGTGGCTGCTGGGCCTTGTCATCTTCCTGCTGATGATGGCGACCGCTTTCATGGGCTATGTGCTTCCCTGGGGGCAGATGTCCTATTGGGGCGCGAAGGTCATCACCGGCCTGTTCGGCGCGATCCCCGTAGTGGGCGAGCCGATCCAGACCTGGCTGCTGGGTGGTTTCGCGCCTGGCAACGCCTCGCTGAACCGCTTCTTCTCGCTGCACTTCCTGCTGCCCTTCGTGATCGCTGGTGTCATCATCCTGCACATCTGGGCGCTGCATATTCCAGGTTCGTCGAACCCGACCGGCGTGGAAGTGAAGGGGCCGCAGGACACTGTGCCTTTCCATCCCTATTACACGGCCAAGGACGGCTTCGGCGCGGGCATCTTCCTGATCGCCTTCTCGATCCTGCTGTTCTTCGCGCCGAACTTCCTGGGCCACCCGGATAACTATATCGAAGCGAACCCGCTTTCGACGCCCGCGCACATCGTGCCGGAATGGTATTTCTGGCCCTTCTACGCGATCCTGCGCGCCTTTACCGTGGACTTCTTCTTCATCCCCGCAAAGTTGCTGGGCGTGCTGGCGATGTTCGCGTCGATCCTGCTGCTTTTCTTCCTGCCTTGGCTGGACACCTCGCCGGTGCGTTCGGGCCGTTATCGCCCGACCTTCCGCAAGTTCTGGTGGATCCTGCTCGCGGACGTGGCGGTGCTGGGTTATTGCGGCGGCGCACCTGCGGCAGAACCTTTCGTGATGATCTCTCAGGTAGCGGCGGCTTATTATTTCGCCCACTTCCTCATCATCCTGCCGCTGATCTCGCGCTTTGAAAAGCCGCTGCCGCTGCCCGGTTCGATCACCGAGGCCGTGCTCGCGAAATATGGCAAGACCGACGGCGAAACCGTCGCGGTCCCTGCTGAATAAGGGGTAGACAGAATATGGTTCGCATTGGCGCATTTCTCGTCGGCCTCTTCTTTTCGGGCTGGCTGCTGGTATCCTTCCTGTTGGGGGCGGTGGCTTATGTCACCGATCCGCCAGCGGCGACGGTGGAGCATGAGTTTCATCTGACGCCCAAGCATGTGTCCTTCTCGTTCGATGGACCGCTGGGCAAATATGATCAGGCGCAGTTGCAGCGCGGCTTTCAGGTTTTCAAGGAAGTCTGCTCGGCCTGTCATAGCCTGAAGTTCGTGGCGTTCCGCGATCTCGCAGCGCTCGGCTATAGCGAAGCCGAAGTGAAGGCGATCGCCAAGCAGTGGGCGATCAAGGCGCCGTCGGTCGATCCGGCCACCGGTGAAGCCGCGACGCGTGATCCGGTTCCTGCGGATCATTTCCCCAAGCCCTTCGCGAACAATGTCGCGGCGGCTGCGGCGAACAACAACGCGATCCCGCCAGACCTGTCGTTGATGACCAAGGCGCGTCATCACGGATCGGCCTATATCTATTCGCTGCTGACGGGCTTCCAGGCACAGCCGGCCGAATTGCTGAAGGAATTTCCTGACGCCAAGACGCCGGAGGGGCTGCACTACAACCCCTATTTCCCGAACCTCAACCTTGCCATGGCGCCGCCGCTGACGGCCGAGGGTCAGGTGACCTATGGCGACGGCACCAAGCCGACGGTCGATCAGATGTCGCAGGACGTGTCGGCCTTCCTGACCTGGACCGCCGAACCGAAGCTGGAAAATCGCCGCCGTGCGGGTCTGGCAACGATCATCTTCCTGCTGATCGCAACGGGTCTGGCCTATATGTCCTACCAGAATATCTGGGCGGACAAGAAGAAGGCGGCGGCCTGACGGGCCAGTCCGCAAGGACGGTGAAAAGATCGGGGCGCGGTTCCTTGTGGGGACCGCGCCCTTTCCTTATGAGGGCGCCATGAGCATCGACAGCCTGACCACGCTGGTTCGCACCATCCCGGATTTCCCCAAGCCTGGAATCCAGTTTCGCGACATCACCACGTTGCTGGCCGATGGCGAGGGTCTGCGCGAGCTGATAAAGCGGATGGCGGACATCGCTCGCCCGCTCGACCCGGACCTGATCGTCGGGATCGAGGCGCGGGGCTTCATCCTGGGCGCGGCTCTGGCGTTGGCGCTGGGCAAGGGCTTTGTGCCGGTGCGCAAGAAGGGCAAGCTACCGGGCAAGACGGTCGGCATCGACTATGTGCTGGAATATGGCACCGACCGGCTGGAAATCCATGTGGGACAGGTTCCAGCGGGCGCGCGCGTCCTGCTGGTCGACGACCTGATCGCCACCGGCGGCACGGCGACCGCCGCCGCGCAACTGTTGCGCGAACAGGGGGCAAGCGTGCTGATGGCGTTGTTCGCGATCGATCTGCCGGATCTGGGCGGGATGGTGGCGCTGGAGGCCGATGGCGTCGTATCGCAGGCTATTATGGCGTTTGAGGGCGACTGACGGGCGATGACGGCGACAATCTCCGCGAAGGGGATCATCGCGCTGCTATAGCGGCAGGCTTTCGCCGGCGAGCGCCGCTTCCAGCCCATCGACGGCTGCGGCAAGCCGCTCATCCAGCAGTTCCAGCAGGGCGGTCCAGCCATCGATGCCTGACAATTCCCCCGGACCGTCGGATACGCCACGCAGCCCCATCAGCGGCACGTCGAAGCGGGCGCAGGCGCGCGCCACCGCGAACGTCTCCATATCCACCATGTCGGCGTCGATCGCTGCATAATCCTGCCCACCCACGATATTCGCGCCGGTCGACAGCCGTGCCGTGGGAATCGACAGCGGCGACCACAGCGGCACATCGACGGGGTGATCGGTGAAGGGGGTTACGCCTTTGGTAAAGCCCAGTCGGGACGCATCCATGTCACGCCAGGACACGCTACCGATCTGGAATATGTCACCCAACGGGCAGGTGCGCGAACCCGCCGATCCCAGGCAGACCGCAAAGTCGGGCAGGGCGTTAATCCGCGCCATGTCCTGCAAGGCGACGCCCATCGCCAGCGCGGCTTCCACCGGACCGACGCCGGTCATCAGGGGCTTGAACCGGGCACGCAGATGCGGGCCATATTCAGCCTCCACCGCCATCACGAACAGCACCCGCTTTCCGGCAATCGTCGTGCAATCCGCCGTCATCATCGTCCCCCGATAGTCCCGACCCAGGCTCTTAGCCCAGTCGCGCCGCGCCGCAAAAGAGAAAGCCCGCCGCCCGCAATCAGGCGACGGGCTTTGTCATGCAGGGCGTGGCAAGGTCAGCGGAGCGACGAACCCAAGGACCGTCTTAGGCGCCATAGCCTGCAAAGCCGATCGGACCGTGTTCGCGGACCCCATTACCTGACCGCCAGGCGTGTTGTATAACGCACACCAAGCCAATCGTGACGATTAAGCGGCTGCCTATCTCCAAAAAGGTTTGAGATCGATCAACTCGTCCCAGGCACTATCGGCGCGCTTGATCAGTGTCCCGCGGGTTTTTCCGCTGAGCAAGGCACCGGCCGCAGGCTGGCCTTCAAGTCCCATTGCCTCGATTAACTCCAGTGCCGTTACTCGATCGTTGAACGCTCCCAAATGCCCCTGAAGTTTTTCCAGCGCCTTTGTAAATTTGCCATGCCTGCGCTTTTGGCGCCCGGTGTCGTAGAAGCATTCAAAAAACTCTGATGCATAACGAAGCTTCTTGGCGTCTTTCCGGACCGTGTGCCGGTCATCATCGCTTCCTTCTCGGAGCCTGCGACCATGCTTCCTGATCTTTTTACACAACCCACGCAGCGCATGCGCTGCGAATACCTTACTGGGCAGGTGTCTTTCCTCATGGGTTGAGGCTTCGGTCAGCCAGTCACCCACCGCCAGCCATTCCGTAAGATCAAGCATCAATGCGCGTGTTTCGGCAGACGCCAGCCGTGTTTTGACCTCTGCATATGCCAGATTTCTGGCGTCCTCGATCTTTGGTTCAGGTGTGACCGCAATCCTGTCCCGCAAGACATCGAGATTTCTGGCCTCGCCTAAAACGGCTGACAGATCGCGCAACGCCGATTTGAACTGATCGGCCCGCGCGTGCGGGAGAATCGGGTTAAAGATGGTGAACGCAGAACGCAGGCGGCGCAGCGCGACGCGCGCCTGATGGAGCGCTGAAGGGTGCCAGTCCTCGAACAGCATGGCTTCGTTCAGGCGATAATGGCGGACACAGGCGAGAGCGATCTGCTGGAAGGCATCCTGAGCCATAACATCCGTGCCCAGCATGACGGGTTCCGCCTTGTGGGCCGATATAGCGGGTCCGAGCAAGCCATATCCCCGTTCTGCTTTGCTCAACATACCCAGTCGGACTGGCGCTATTTGATCGAATTTACGGGCGAGGCTGAACAGCTCGCGCTGGTCGCCGGACTTGAGTTCCAGCTCCATTTCACAGATGCTTGCCTCTCGGTTGGCGATCTTGGCTTTACCTCTATCAATTACACATTCGATATCGGCGTTGCCTTCCTTGAGCATCCAGCTTCGGCGCTCGATCAAAATCTCGAACGCTGGCGCGAGCGCCTTTGCCTTCTTGCCCAGTATCTCGGCCAGTGGGCTCGCTGACTCAATAACAGGGTCATCGTCGCTGACCGGGCGCTCAAACTCTGTCCTGGCGAAAAGACCTGCCACCGGCCCTGCTGCGATCTTCAAGGTCTGGACCCGTTTGCGACCGGTGCGGCGTATACGAAGCGAGATGCCCGCTGATAGAAGCGCCTTGTCGGCGGTGTCGAAATAGAGGGCGCGCTGCTTGACGATCTCCGGTGCAGCGCGCAGCAACTCTGATGCTTCCAGGAAAGCGGCTGCATCGGGCTCGACTTCGAGCTTGAGTTCCGTTTCGATGGTCACGGTTCCAGCCCTCTGTTACATTTTGATCCAGCAAAAAAATGCGTTTTACAGCACTTTCTCGGATTGCGACATAGGCCAGATTACACCGGATTCATGTCCCTCCGACAGCCGCCAAAACAGTTGCATAAAGCCGCCAGGAGCAGCGGATATACGGCTGATCTGGCGAAGGTGCAGCAGCTCTTGGCCGCGACATGAAAACATCCGTTACCCGCAAATCTCACGCAAGATCGTGAAGAGGGACGCCTGCGAAAGGCATAGAAAAACCCGGCTAAGTCCTAGGACTTGCCGGGTTTTCCATGGTGGGCGTGGCAAGGATTGAACTTGCGACCCCTGCGATGTCAACACAGTGCTCTACCACTGAGCTACACGCCCACGGGAGTTGGGCCAATAGCCGGGGGAGTCGGATGGCGCAAGCGGGAAATTGCATGGCTGCGACATTCTTCTGGACAGGGCACCGGCGGCCCATATGCTGCGGCGCAAACAGGGGACGCCAACACCAATGATGCCATCGCCATCCTCGCCGATTCAGTCCGCGCCGCGCCTGCCCTTTTACCGGCAGCTCTATGTTCAGGTGCTGGCCGCCATCGCGCTGGGTGTGGCGATCGGCCATTTCTTTCCTGATGCGGGCGTGACGCTCAAGCCGCTGGGGGACGCCTTCATCAAGCTGGTGAAGATGATCATCGCGCCGGTCATCTTTCTGACGATCGTCACTGGCATATCGGGGATGAAGGAGCTGGGCGCGATCGGCCGGGTGGCGGCCAAGGCGTTTGGTTATTTCCTGACCTTTTCCACGCTGGCGCTGGTCGTCGGGCTGATCGTCGCCAATGTCGTGCAGCCGGGCGCGGGCCTCAACATCGACCCGGCCACGCTCGACGCGGGCAAGGTGGCAACGTTCGCGCATGAGGCGCAGGAGCAGACACTGACCGGCTTCCTGATGAGCATCATCCCTTCGACGATGGTGTCGGCGGTGGCGGACGGCAATATCCTTCAGGTGCTCTTCGTCGCGATCCTGTTCGGCATTGCGCTGACCATGATCGGTGACAGGGCGCAGCCGCTCATCACTGTGCTCGAATCGGCCAGCCATGCGGTATTCAAGCTCGTGTCCATCCTGATGAAGGCGGCGCCGATCGGCGCATTCGGCGCGATGGCCTTCACCATTGGCGAATATGGCGTCGGTACGCTGGCCAATCTGGCAGGGCTGGTCGCGACTTTCTATCTCACCTCGCTGCTGTTCATATTGGGGGTGCTCGGCACGGTGTGCTGGTTTGCGGGGTTCAATATCCTGCACCTCATCCGCTATCTGAAGGCCGAACTGTTGCTGGTGCTGGGTACGTCTTCGTCGGAAGCGGCATTGCCCAGCCTGATCGAGAAGATGGAGCGCGCCGGGTGCCGCAAGTCGGTGGTCGGGCTGGTCGTGCCGACCGGCTACAGCTTCAACCTTGATGGGACGAACATCTACATGACGCTGGCCGCGCTGTTCATCGCGCAGGCGTGCAATGTGCATATCAGCCTGGAGCAGCAGATATTGCTGCTGCTGGTGGCGATGATTTCGTCCAAGGGGGCGGCAGGCGTGACCGGGGCAGGCTTCATCACGCTGGCGGCGACGCTGTCGATCGTGCCGTCGGTGCCGGTCGCGGGAATGACGCTGATATTGGGGGTGGACCGTTTCATGAGCGAATGTCGCTCCATCACCAACTTCATCGGCAATGCGGTTGCGACGGTCGTCGTGTCGGCATGGGAAAATGGGCTGGACCGCGAACGCTTCAAGGCTGCGATGGCGGGCCTGCCGCTCGATCCCACGCCCGACATGCAAGAAGTCGTGCCCGACTGAGGAGGCAGCGCGTCAGTTGAGGCCAGTCAGGCTTTCGCTACCGAACATGCGTTCGACTTCCAGCACCAGATCACGCAGGTGGAAGGGCTTGGACAGCACCTTGGCCTGCGGCACGGCCTGGCCTGCTTTAAGTGTCACGGCGGCAAAGCCGGTGATGAACATGATTCGCATGTCCGGCGCGGCGGAGGCGGCATATTGCGCCAGTTCGATGCCGTCCATTTCCGGCATCACAATGTCCGTCAGCAGCAGGTCGAACCGATCCGAGTTGATGTGGGGCAGGGCTTCCGTCCCGGTCGCAACCGGCACCACTTCATAGCCCGACCGTTCCAGCGCGCGGGCCAGGTAGACGCGCATGCTATCATCATCTTCGGCCAGCAATATCCGAACCATCGCCCCACTCTCATTCTCGCCGACGCGCGGCGCTTCGTTGCCCCCGGACCGGGTAGCGCGAAGCCACGATATATGCGACAAGGTGTAAAGATTATCCAGCCGAGTAACCATTTTTGCGCGGCCGGTGAAAGGGAGCATCGTTGGACCATCCTGCGCCGCGCCGCTGCGTCATTGGCGAACCGGCCTTCGACCTCCATGGTCCGGCTATCCCAACCCGACCCGTCATTCTTTCCGTCCCCCATGCCGGGCGCGATTATTCGCCTGATCTGCTGGCGCTGGCGCGGGTTCAGCCGCATGTGTTGCAACGGTTGGAGGATCGCTGGGTCGATCTGATCGCCCATCCGCTGATCGCGCGGGGCTATAGCGTGCTCATCGCCCGTGCGCCGCGCGCGATGATCGACCTCAACCGTCATGATCGGGAAGTCGATCCCGCCATGGTCGTGAATGTACCGCGCGATGTCACCCTGCACAGCAGCGTCAAGCTGCGTGGCGGCCTGGGGCTTATCCCCCGCCGGATGCCCGGTGCGCATGACCTGTGGCTAAAACCGCTGCCCTGGACCGACGTGCAGCGGCGTATCGACAGCGTCCATCGTCCCTATCATGAAACGATCGCCCGAATGATGCGCGCGGCGCGCGATGTTCATGGCCATGCGATCCTGCTCGATCTGCACTCCATGCCGCCCTTGCCGCCGCCCGGTGCGGGGCGGCCTGCGCCGGGGCTGGTGCTGGGCGACCGGTTCGGGCGCAGCGCATCGGCCCGGCTGACGATGCTGGCCGCCGATGTCGTGGCGGGGCATGATATGATCGCGGCGCTCAACCATCCCTATGCAGGGGACTATCTGATCGACCGGCACAGCTGCCCGGAACAGGGTATGCACGCGATCCAGCTGGAGATCGACCGTGCGCTTTATCTCGACGCGGCGCTGGATCGGCCGGGGCCGGGGTTGGAGCGAATACGGGCGCTGGTTACCGCAATGGTCGAGGCGCTGGCGGTGGAATTGCCCCGCGCGGACTATGCGCTGGCGGCGGAATAGCCGGATACAATCTATCTGCCGCGCGCCAATACGCGCCGCGCGCCCGTGACACTCAAATGATGCGAATCGAAATAGAGCGGATGGCTGTCAGCCCCGATCGCGCAATATGGCCCGTCGCACAGCGCCTTGATTGGATCGATTAGGCGTACGCCGCGCGCCTGCCATCGGGCGAACAGCGTGCGCAGATGCCCGGTGCGGCTTTCCACCCATGAGCGCTCCACGCCCTGCGCCTGATCCAGTCGCCCGGACCGGGCGAGATGCGCGAGATGGCGCGGTACGTCGAAGGGCTGAGGCGGGACCGGCCCGATCAAAATGACCGTGCGGCCCTCTGCCCGGATGGACGCGATGGTGCGATCCAGCCGGGCCACGAAGGCCGGATCATCAAACACGCCATTGGCCCAGAAGGCGGCGAGATAGACGTGGCGTATCGCCGGATCGGCACGCAGGGCGGCAAACGCCGCCTTGTTCGCCGCCGCGCAGCGCGCGTCCTTCGGATCATCATAGCCTAGCACGGGCGGGCAGCTGGATGTGGTGCGCTCGATCAGCGATCTACCGCGCGCCTTGGCCGCTTGGCCCAGCACATAGGCCATTTCCACACCATGGCTGTCGCCCCAAAGCATCGCGTCGGGGGCGACTGCGGCGCCCAATATGCACGGTGTGGCGTCGCGTGCGAACGTGTCGTGGCAGCGTTTGCGTTCCGGGCTGACATCGTTGCGCCCGTCCATCTGCGCGAGCACCGGCGGCGCGAAGCGCGAGGGCCAGCCGCCCGCCGCCATCAACGCGAGCGACACTGTGCAGAGCAAAGCGACCGCCGCGCCGGTCATCTGGAAGATTTGGCGTCCCGGCACGGCCCGCGAATCCCGAAACGGGCGTTCGACAAAGCGCCAGGACAGGATCGCCATGACCACCGATCCCCCAATCACCATCAGCCGCGTCCAACCCGACAGCGGCATATCGGTCGCATATTCGGTAAAGACGATCAGTGGCCAGTGCCACAGATAGAGCGAATAGGAGATGAGGCCGATACCCAGCAGCGGCGGCAGGCTCAGCAGGCGGCCCGCGATCGTCCCGGGGGCGGCATGGATCAGCGCCGCAGCGCCCAGCACTGGCAACAGCGCAGCGAATCCGGGAAAAAGCGTGCTGCTGTCATAGGTCGCAACGGCCATGCCGATGGCGATCAACCCCGCGCAGGCGATCGCTTCCCGCGCCCAGCGCGCCCGCAATGTCGGCACGGCGCCCAGCGCCAGCAAAGCGCCCGCGAATAATTCCCACGCCCGGGTGGGGAGCAGATAGAAGGCGAAACCGCTGGTGTCGCGCTGCATCAGGATCGACAGCGCCAGCGAACCGGCGGCGATCCCTGCGACCCCCCATGTCCGCCAGCGCGACGCGAAGCGGGTCAGCAGCAGGATCAGGATCGGGAAGCCGATATAATATTGCTCCTCCACGGCCAGCGACCATGTGTGGAGCAGGGGCTTTACGTCTGCGGCGCCCGCGAAATAGCCGGTGTCGGTGAAAAACCACAGGTTTGACGCAAAGAGCGTCGCGGCCAGCGCCGATCGCGGCACGCCTTCCAGATCGCCGGGCAGATAGAGCCATGCCGCCAGTCCCAGCACGACGAGGATCATCAGCGTGAGCGCGGGCATGATCCGCCGGAAGCGGCGCTCATAAAAGCCCAATATGGAAAAGCGGCCTTCATCGGCTTCGCGCGCGATGATGCCGGTAATCAGGAAGCCGGATATGACGAAGAAAATGTCGACGCCGACATAGCCGCCAGAAAAGCCGGGAATATGGGCGTGGAAAAGCAGGACCGGCAGGATCGCCAGCGCACGCAGCCCGTCAATGTCACGGCGATAGCGGCTGTGCGCCATGGCGAGCGGTTGGGAAGCGGGTCCGTGCATGGGCGGGCTGTAACGGCAAAGCCCTGCTATTTGCTTATCACTGGCCTGTCGCGGATGGGGAAAATGATGCGCGACTCGGACGATGGAACATCCTGAGTGGTCCGGCGGGCAATTTGTCGGATGGCCGTTATGTCGGGCAGGATCGGGCTTCCGCAAGCGATTGCAATTTATGCAATCGTTATTTCTTCCTTCGCATTTGCGAGAAAAGCGGATGAGAGGCAAAAAGACTGTGCCTTTCAGGCATCCTCTCCTAAACTTTTCAGGCCGATCTCGCGATCGGCCTTTTTTTTATTGTCTGGCTGCGCTAGATAATGCTGACTTTAGCGCGCCTCATAACAAGTTTCTGGAGAGGAGCCGCCGGTAAGACCGGCACGGCGAGCTGAAGTAAGGGGGATTGAGCGCTACGGCGCTCTCCCCCTCTTTCTTTTTCAGAGTTATGATGCGGCGGTCGGGTTATTCCTGGCCATAGGCCGTGACCGTTTCCACCTCGGCCCGGTCACCCAGCACCACGCCGACACGCTGATGCAGGCCGGTTGGCGTAACGTCCATGATCGCTCCGAAACCGTCGGTCGCCGCGCCGCCGGCCTGCTCGATCAGGAAGCTCATCGGATTGGCTTCGTACATCAGGCGCAGCTTGGCCTTGCCGGGCGTGCGATGATCGCATGGATACATGAAAATGCCGCCGCGCTTCAGGATGCGGTGCACGTCCGCCACCATGGAGGCGGTCCAGCGCATGTTATAATCCTGACCGCATGGCCCCGCACCGCCCGCCACGCGCTCGTCGATATAGCGGGTGACGCCGGGCGACCATTGGCGGCGGTTGGACATGTTGATCGCAAATTCGCACTTGCCCTGCGGCATCTTCATGTCCGCGTCGGTCATGACCCAGCTGCCGACTTCCCTATCGAGGGTGAATTCGAACACGCCCGTGCCCACGCTCAGCACGAGCAAAGTCTGCGGCCCGTAGATCGCATAGCCCGCCGCGACCTGCGCCCGGCCCGACTGAAGGAAGTCATCCTCCGTCACTTCGCGCCCGGCGCACGCTTCGGGTGCGCGCAGCACTGAGAATATGGTGCCGACCGAAAGGTCGACGTCGATGTTGCTGGACCCGTCGATCGGATCGAACAGCAACAGATATTCGCCCTTGGGATAGCGATTGGGAATGCGGTGGATCGTCTCCATCTCTTCGGAGGCCATGGCGGCCAGATGCCCGCCCCATTCATTGGCGTCGAGCAGCATTTCATTGGCGATGACGTCCAGCTTCTTCTGCACCTCGCCCTGCACATTCTCGCTGTCGAGGCTGCCCAATACTTCGCCCAACGCACCCTTGCTCACCGCATGGCTGATGGTCTTGCACGCGCGCGCGACGGTTTCGATCAGCAGGCGTAACTCGCCGGGCAGGACATTGGCATGCCGCTGCTGTTCGATCAGGAAACGGGTAAGGGTGGTTCGAGCCATGAAGCCGGCCTTTCGCAAAGGGCAGGGGGCCGCGACAGGACGCCACGGCGCGGAAACGGAAACTTGCCCTTTCGCTAGGGGATGCATCCGCCCAAGTCCAGCCACCGCATCGGGGCTACCCCCATGGAACGCGCTGTCCTATATGCCGATTGTGGCCGTGCCGAAACGGCGCCGCAGGGGAGTATAATGGACAGTCTGATTATCGCCTTCACCGATCCCGCAGCACTGGCCGCGCTTGTCGCGCTGGTGGTGATGGAAGTGGTGCTGGGCATCGACAATCTCGTTTTCATCTCGATCCTCACCAACAAGCTGCCGGAGGCCCAGCGGCCCAAGGCGCGTCGTATCGGCATCGGGCTGGCGCTGGGTATGCGACTTGTCCTGCTGTCGATGATCGCCTGGATCGTCGGGCTGACCGCGCCAATCTTCAATCTGGGCATCACCGGCCCGCTCGACCAGCATGGCGTGCCGACGTTCGAGACCGAATTTTCCTGGCGCGACCTGATCCTGATCGTCGGCGGCCTGTTCCTGATCTGGAAGGCGACCAAGGAAATTCATCACACCGTCGACCCGGTGGGCAGCGACGATGTGCTCGACAAGAAGAGCGCGGTGACGATGAGCTTTGGCAGTGCGATCGTGCAGATCATCCTGCTCGACATGATCTTCTCGCTCGATTCGATCCTGACCGCCGTGGGCATGACCGACAATCTCGCCATCATGGTCATCGCCGTGATCGCTGCGGTAACGGCCATGCTGCTCGCCGCCGATCCGCTGGCGAATTTCATCGCGCGCAACCCGACGGTGGTGATGCTGGCGCTCGGCTTCCTGCTGATGATCGGCGCGGTGCTGATCGCGGACGGCTTTGGCGTTCATGTGCCCAAGGGCTATATCTATGCGGCGATGGCCTTTTCGACGCTGGTCGAATGCCTCAACATCTTCGCGCGCCGGGCACAAAAAAGGGCGGGCGGCGCTTAGCCACCCCGCCCAATTTGGCGTGAAACGCGCGCGCGGTCAGGCGGCCGCGCGCCGTTCCTTCAGTTCTTCGTTCAGCATCTCGGCCAGCAGGAAAGCCAGTTCCAGGCTCTGCGCAGCGTTGAGGCGCGGGTCGCAATGGGTGTGATAGCGATCCGCCAGACCTTCGTCGGTGATCGCGATCGCGCCGCCCGTGCATTCCGTCACATTCTGCCCGGTCATTTCGGCATGGATGCCGCCGCCAAAGCTGCCCTCGGCGCGATGCACGGCGAAGAAACCGCGCACTTCGGCCAGGATGCGGTCGAACGGCCGCGTCTTGTAGCCGTTCGCCGCCTTGACGACATTGCCGTGCATCGGGTCGCACGACCAGACGACGGGATGGCCTTCGCGCATCACGGCGCGGACCAACTTGGGCAGGCCCGCCTCGATCTTGTCATGGCCATAACGGGTGATGAGCGTGATCCGCCCGGCCTCCCGCGCAGGGTTCAACGTGTCGAGCAGGCGCAGCAGCGCGTCCGGCTCCAGGCTGGGGCCGCATTTCAGGCCGATCGGGTTGCCGATGCCACGCAGATATTCGACATGCGCCGACCCGTCGAAACGGGTGCGATCGCCGATCCACAGCATATGCGCAGACGTGTCATACCAGTCGCCGGTCAGCGAATCCCGCCGCGTCAGCGCCTGTTCGAACGGCAACAGCAATGATTCGTGGCTGGTGTAGAAGCTGGTTCCACCCAGTTGCGGCACGGTTTCCGCCGACAGGCCGCAGGCGCGCATGAAGTCGAGCGCCTGACCGATCTGATCTGCCATCTGTTCGAATTTGGCAGCCCAGGGCGAACGGCCCATGAAATCGAGCATCCAGCCATGCACGCGATCCAGGCTGGCATAGCCGCCGGTCGAGAAGGCGCGCACCAGGTTCAGCGTCGCCGCCGACTGGTTGTAGGCCTGCACCATCCGCTGCGGGTCCGGCTCTCGCCCTTCCTTTGTGAATGCGATGTCGTTGACATTGTCGCCACGATAGCTGGGCAGTTCGACGCCGCCGATGACTTCGGTATCGGCCGAACGCGGCTTGGCGAACTGACCGGCCATGCGGCCGACCTTTACCACGGGCAGCTTCGACGCGAAGGTCAGCACCACCGCCATCTGAAGCAGCACGCGGAACGTGTCGCGGATATTGTCCGGGTGGAACTCGGCAAAGCTCTCGGCACAATCGCCGCCCTGCAACAGGAAGGCGTCGCCCGATGCGACCTTGGCCAGTTCGGCCTTGAGATTACGCGCCTCGCCCGCAAAGACGAGCGGCGGAAACTGGCCAAGCTGGGCCTCCACGGCGGCCAGCGCCTGTGCATCCCTATAGGCGGGCATCTGAATGCCCTTATGCCCGCGCCAGCTATCCGGCGTCCACTTCGCCGCCACAACGAGTCTCCTTGCTAGTAAAATAGGCGCCGCACGTACGCCGATGCGCCGTTCAAGGCAAGATCATAGCGGTTTGCAGCCGGTTAGACGCAATCATTGTGTCGATCAGTCTGATCGACGCGCTATTTCTCGCAGGGGTATCGACCGTTGAGCGCCACACTGACCAGCACCGACGCGGCGCCGTGTCGCTGGTCCGGCCATTTTTCCAGATAGGCAACGACGATGGTGCGTACCTGGTCCGCACTCATATGGTCAGGCCAACAGACTGGCCGCCCTCGGCCGATGAACATGTCCTTACGGATGCCATCGACCACGCCCACGATATAGGCGGTGCAAGCCAGCGAATATTCGGGCGCTTTGTTGCGGCATTTGGCCAGCAGGCTGGTGCCGCTTTCAAACATGAAGGCCCCCGAACCTGCCGTGGGGGGAGCCGCAGGCGCCGGTGTCGCGACAAGAGCCGCCACCGCGATCATCAACGCGCGCATCGTTTGGAATTCCCGGCAACAAACTGAGTGATAAAGTGCCGGAATAGTGCCGTTTTCCGGGCTATTTGTCCAATCAAATGGACGGGTGCCCGCAACGGTCTGGCTCAACAATCCTCGCGGCGGCACCCGGCCAGCAGATGGCAGCTCAGGTCATGGCGTTCAGGTGCGGGTTGCGGCAGCCAGGGGGGCGTCCATTGGCCTGCCCCGCAATACCAGCGTGACGCGTCGGCGGGGCGCGCTGGCAGATTCAGCACGAGGCAGGCAAGCAGCCCGGCAAAGGCGGCGCTAGACCGCATGGCTGAACCGTTGTTCCTGCGGTTCGAGATAGCGGTCGAAACAGGCCGCGATGCTACGGGCGTAGGGCAAGGCGTCGCGGGTCAGCGCCACGCGCCCTTCGCTCAGCCGCACCAGCCCCAGCGTGGCGAAGCGGGACAGGTCGGGCGTCGGATCGGTCGCACCCAGCTGCACTTCGCCCTGACACAGCAGGGTTTCGATGATGCGCCCGCGTCGCTGGTCGTCCGCCGACCGCATGACCCCGCGCGTTGCCGATAGAAGCCCGGCCTCGATCCGCTGGCGATAGGGTCCGGCCTGCTTTTCATTCTGGACGATCAAGTCGGGAAGCTGGCTGATGGCGCTGGCGCCAAGACCGATCAGCACTTCGGCTGGATCATCGGTGAAGCCCTGAAAATTGCGGCGTAACTGCCCGTCGTCGGCGGCGCGGGCCAGACCATCGCCGGGCAGGGCAAAATGGTCGAAGCCGATCGCGCGATAGCCCGCCTGCGTCAGCCGGTCATGCCCTGCCGCCGCCATGGCGAAGCGCGCCTCCAGCCCCGGCAGGTCGGCTGCGTCGATCCGGCGCTGGCGGGGCAGCAGGCGCGGCATATGGGCATAGCCGAACAGGGCTATGCGCGCGGGCGCCATAGCGATGCTGGCGTCCAGCGTCGCCGTCAGATCCTCTGGCGACTGACCCGGCAGGCCGTACATCAGGTCGAATCCGGTGGCGATGTTCGCCCGATCCAGTTGCACGACCGCATGTTCCACCATGTCGAGCGGCTGGATGCGGCCGATGCGGGTCTGGACATGCGGGCTGAACGTCTGGACGCCCAGATTGACGCGATCCACCCCCATGGCCGCCATCGCATCGATCCACGCCGTGTCGAGGCGGCGCGGGTCCAGCTCGACCGAAATCTGCGCATCATGCGCATCGAAGCAGCGCAGAATATGCTGCATCAGCCGGACGAAATCGACCAGCGGCAGGCTGTTGGGGCTGCCGCCACCAAAGGCGATGCGCGCGACCCGACCCCGTCCACCCAGCCGCGCGGCGACCAGCGCGATTTCCTGCTCCAACGCCTCGACATAGGCGGTCAGCCGCTGTTCTCGGTTCGCTGCGCCGGTGTTGCAGCCGCAATACCAGCAGATGTCGTGGCAATAGGGGATGTGGACATAGAGCGAGAGCGGTGTGTCCGCCGCCAACCCGTCCAGCCGCGCGGCCAGGTCCGCCGCGCCGACATCGCCGCTGAACTGCGCGGCGGTGGGATAGCTGGTGTAGCGCGGCACGGGCCGGGCGAGCAGGTCGGGATGATAGGTCCACATGCCGCCTGCATGGCATCCCGGCCCGCCCGCCGCATTGCGCCAGGTCAAATATCGCCTTGCGCCCGATCAATGCAAAGCCGCGCCGCACCAAGCAGGATGACCCCATCAGAAAGGGAGACCATCCATGACCATCAAGACCGTCCTGCTGTGCGCAGCCGCTACCGTTATGACGATCGCTGCCCCGGCGCAGGCCGCGCAAGGCGACATTCTCGTCCGCCTGCGCGGCATCATGGTCGCGCCCAATGAAAAGAGCGGCAGCGTGCTGCCTGCTTTTCAGGGTGAAAAGGTGAAGGTGAACGACACGATCACGCCAGAAATCGACATCACCTATATGGCGACCAATCATGTCGGTTTCGAACTGATCGCCGCGACCAGCCGCCATACGGTGAGCGGCGTCACCGGCACCACCGGATCGATCGGCAAGCTGGCCGGCACCAACGCGTTGCCACCCACGCTGACGGCGCAATATCATTTCGCGCCTGACGGGCATGTGCGGCCCTATGTCGGTGCGGGACTGAACTATACGATCTTCTTCAACAGCAAGGCGTCATCCGCGCTGGAGGGCGCGGTAGGGGGCACGAAGGTGCATCTGTCCGACAGCTTCGGCTGGGCCGCGCAGGCGGGCGTCGACATCGACCTGACCGACAGGCTGTTCCTGAACCTCGACGTCAAATATATCGACATCGACACCACGGCGCGGCTGGCGACCACGGCCGCAGGGGTTCAGAAGGTTAAGGTCAGCCTTGACCCGCTGGTGTTCGGCGTCGGGGTCGGAATGCGCTTCTGACCTATGGCGTTTTGGCCGTGAAACCAAAGGTCAGACTGACTTTGGGGTCCAGCCCGGTGCTGCTGTCGCCATTGCCCACGCCAAAGGGTGCGCGGGCGATGGTGGCTCCGCCGCTGACCTTGCGGGTCTTGCCTGCCCCCGAAAGAGTGAAGCGGATGCTCTGCGGCTTGGTGACCCCCTTGATCGTTAGCGTGCCGTGCGCCCGATAGCTGTTGGGGCCGGTCGCCTCCGCGCCCTTCGCGGTGAACGTGGCAGTGGGGTGCGCGGCCACGCCGAAAAATTCGTCGCCCGGCAGCATCCCGTCCTTATATGCATCGCCCACGCTGGCGCTGGCCATGTCGATCGACACGCGAATGTCGGCGCTGTCGGGATGGTCGGGGTCCATCACGATGCTGGCCGTCCATTTGCCGAAACTGCCGCTGATCGTTTCGCCATCATTGCCCACGGCAAAGCCGATCCGGCCGCCAGGCTGCACCGTCCAGGTCGGGGGCGGGCCGACCGGTTCCTCTGGTTGCGCGGCGGCGCTGTTGTCCGCGATGGCGGCGCTGTCGGGCAGGGTCGCTTCCACTGCGTTGACGGCCGGTGCGGGCAGGGCTTCCGGTTCCTCCACCGCTATGGGCGCGGCAGCGGTTTGCGCGGGGCGCGGCGTGGGCAGGATCACCCGTCCGGCGACGAAGCCCAATAGAATCAGCGCAGGCAGGCCCACCAGCAGCGCGGTCGAACGACCCGGAATCATCCGCCAGATCAGCCCGTCGCGGATCAGCAGATGATGGCGCAGTGCGCCCGCGACGTGCAACAGGAACAGGGCGATGCCCAACCAGGCGATCAGCCCATGGCCATTTTCCGCCAGACCATGCGTGGACGCAGGCAGCGGCAGATGGGGCAGAGGCAGGATACCAAACAGCAGCGTTGGCACCTTGACCTTCGCGGTCGACACCAGCGCCCATCCGGTCAGCGGCGCGCCCAGCATGAAGGCATAGAGGCCGACATGCACGCCCGACGCCAGCGCGCCCTGCCATCCGCCCTCCAGCTTGGGCGGGCGCGGCTTCCAATAGCGCACGCCGATCCGCACCAGCGTCAGGAGCAGGATTGTGATCCCGACCGACTTGTGCAGTTGGTAGAGGGCGAAGCCATGCGCACCCAGCCCCTCCAGCGCCCAGCCGACGCTGATCTGGAAAGCGAGCAGGGCAGCAATCGCCCAGTGCAGGATGATGGCGGTCAGGCTGTAGCGTGGCATGGCGACCCCGTGGTGATGGATTGCCCGGAACGCTATGCCGCCTGCGCAACGAAGTCCATCGCTGGCCCGGAAACGCTCCGTTGCCTCAGCGAGTGAGGTCGATCGCGTCCTTTTCCGCGTCGGGCAGGGCCGCCCCCATGATCTTCGCCAGCGTCGGCGCGATGGCGCGCATGTCGACCTGTCCCAGATCTTTGGCCTTGGCCACGCCCTTGCCCATCAGCATCAGCGTCGCTTGCAGGTTGGCGGGGCCGGGGAAATAACCGTGCATGCCCTTGACCGAACTGCGGCTCAGCAAAGGCGCGGTCGGGCCGCGATAGATGTCGGTCACGAAACCGGGGGCGAGGTTCAGATAATAAGCGGCTTGCGGGTTGCCACCCATGGCTGCGACCTGCGCCTTGTCCGCCACCGCCGCAATGCCATTGGCGGGATTGGCGGCCAGCCTGTCGAGCAGCGCTTTGACCCGTGCCGCGATGGCCGCATCGTCGGGCCGCGACAGCATGATCGCCGCCGATCCGCCCGCGATCCACGGCATCGCCAGCCAGGACGCGACCTTGCCGTCCTTGTCCAGCGTGATGAAGCCTGCGTCGATGAAGGGGCGATAGAGGTTGATGGCGCTGTGTGTCGCTTCGAACCCATGGTCGCTGACCAAAGCGATCACCGCATCGGGGTGCGCCTTCATTTCGGCGGCGACCAGATCGCCGACAATGGCGTCGATCTTTTCCAGCACCGCTTTGGCGGCGGGTGTGTCCGGTCCCTTCTCATGCTGCTCATGGTCGAGCGCGGTGAGATAGACGGTCAGGAATTGCGGCTGGTGCGCGGCGATCATGGTGACGGCGAAGCGCCCGCGCATCTGGTCGCCGGGCAGGCTTTCATCAATGCCCATGGCATAGGGCGCGCCAACCTTGGCCTCCAGCTCGGCCTTGATGCCCGGCGTCGCCAGCGCGTTCAGCAGCTTGGCGTCGTCGGGATGGCCGGTGCGCCAGATTTGCGGCAGGTTCCAGGTCACGCCCTTGGCTGCTACGCTGACCGGCCAGTGGATATTGCCGGTGGTCAGGCCCGCCTTGCTCGCGGCCTCCCACAGGGTCGGCACCTTGATGTCCTGTGCATACCAATACCAGCCGCCCTGGTTGATGCCGGTCGGATCGAATGTGTTGTTGGCGACGACGCCATGTTTGGCGGGCGAAGCGCCGGTCATCAACGTCGTATGGCTGGGGTAGGTCAGGGTCGGCAGCACGCCGGTCACGCCCGACGCATGGGCGCCCTGTGTCAGGAAGCGGCGCAGATTGGGAATGGAAAGGCCGCGCTTGTCCGCTTCCATCACGTCGCCGGGCCGCAGCCCGTCGATCGAGATGAGCAGTACCGGCTCCGCCAACGCCACGCTGGGCAAGAGCGCGGCCAGGACGGAGGCGAAAAGCGCGGCCTTCTTCATGGGTTAGAACCCCGCCTTGAGCGTCGCAAAGAACTGCTGCGGCGCGCCGACCAGCAGGGTCTGCGCGTCGCCGCTATTGCCAAAGCCGCCCGACCCGATCGTGCCGACATATTTCTTGTCGAACAGGTTGGTCGCGTTCAGCTGGATCTCGATCTTGTCGGTGAAGCGATAGCCGACCGACGCGTCCACGATCACCCGGCTCGGCACCGATTGGTCGTTGGTATAGGTGAAGTAGCGACGCGACATATAATTCGCGCTGATCCGGCCGAAGATCGGACCCTGATCGTAATTGAGTTCGCCGCGCAGCATATGTTTGGGGCTGTCCACCACGGTCTTGCCCTTGATCGCCGCGACCAGCGCGCCTGCACCGTTGAACACATCGTCGCGATAGGTCGCATTTGTGTAGCTGTAGGAGGCATAGGCGCCAAAGCCCATGACCAGCTTTACGTCGCCCGCCGCCTCGAAACCGACCGAGCGCACATTGCCGACATTCTGCAGAGCGGAAGCGAGCCCCTGGATCGGCGCGCCGACTTGCACCGAAAGCAGGCGGTTGCGGAAGTTCACCAGATAAGCGCCGATCACGCCGTTGAAGACCGGATTGTGATAGCGCAGGCCCAGTTCATAGGTGTCCGACGCTTCGGGCTTCAGATCGTCCTTGATCGCATCGAACGTCGCCTGGTTGGTGCCGAACGGGCCGGTGGTGGTCGCGCTGGCGAAGGCGCGGGTCGCCTGGGTGAAACCGCCGAATATTTCGGCTTCCTCGCTCAGTTCCACCGCGAAACCGGCATGGGGTTGAAACCAGTCTTCCGCCTTGATCTTGCCTTCGGGGAAAGTGGCCTGCACGACCGCTTCGGCTTTGTTGGTGACCTTGAAGCCCTTCCACCCCAGATTGATCGTCACCATGCCCAGGTCGATCTTGTCCTGCACATGATATTGGAACGTGTTGGTGGTGAAATCGAACTCCCACTGGGTGAAGAAGGGGTTCTTGGGATATTCGCGGAAGCTCAGGCCCGGCGCGGTGCGGCTGGCAAAGGCGTAGAAGCGGCGTGCCTGATGGAATTTGTTATTCTCATACCATGCGCCCACGGTGATATTCTGGATGCCGACGGCGAAATCGACGCTGCCGAACGCGCCGATCCGATCCATGTCGTATTCGGTCGTGCGGACCGACATGGGCGTGCCGTTGGGGCTGGGGGTATAGGGCGTCGCCCACAGGCCCATGCCGCTGTTATTGTGATAATAGGTCTTGAACTTCAGGTTCGCCTTGTCGCCCAGCGGCGTGGTGATCCCGACCGCGCCCAGCCAGTCCTTGCGCAGGCCCGCCGCGTCATAATAGGCGTCGTCGGCGCTGGTGACATTGCCGGGATAGACCTGTCCACCGGCCACTGGCGCGCCGCTATAGTCGAACCGACCGTCGGGGAAGGGCGATCCGCCGCTGTTGCTGACCAGGTCGACGTCGTTCAGGCGGTCGGCATAGTCGATCGCGCGGGCATAGTCGGGATAGGTGTTATCCCAGCCATAGCCCAGGCGGCGCAACATGCTCTTCGACATGTCCTGATAATCCTGCTCGCGGCGGTCCGAATAGCTCAGCCAGCCGTCGATCTTCGCATCGCCGACAGGGATGACGAGCTTGGCATTGCCCATATGCTGGTCCTGCGTGCCCTGGCCCTTATATTTGTCGGTCGATCCGTAGGCGTAGGACACATAGCCCGCGATGCCGTCGGCGGAGCCCATGTTGATGCGGGCAAAGGCACGCCATGTTTCATCGCTGCCATAGGTCAGGTTGCCCTGCGCGGCGAGCGCTTCGACCGGGTCCATCGAGAAGGTTTCGACCGTGCCGCCCAGCGCGTTGGTCGCCTGTGTGCCGATGGAACCAGCGCCCTGCGACACGCGCACGCTACCGATATTCTCGCTGCTGATCGCGCGCGTGATGTGCAGGCCGTTATGGTTGCCATAGCTCATGTCGCCCAGCGGGATGCCGTCGAAGGTAAAGCCGATCTGGTTCTGGTTGAAGCTGCGGATCGAAATGCGCTGCGACCATTCATAGTTGCCGAACGGGTCGGCCGACTGGAAATTGACGCTGGGCAGTTTTTCGATGGCTTTGAGCGGATTGGTGCCCGGTGTCAGGGTGACGAGATCCTTGGCCGAGATTTCCTGCACCTGACGGGTTTCGCCCCGACCGAATACAATGATGTCCGCGCCGTCTGCGGCGGCATCGGCCGGCGCAGCGACCGAAGCGTTCTGGGCGATGGCAGGCGCCGTAACCAGCATGGTTGACGCGAGCAGCAGGGCAGTGGTCAGGCGCATGGATAATCCCCCTATGTGAGCCGACGATATGGTCTGGTTCAGCCGGGGCATTAGGCGGCATTTGTTGCGCTGCAATGTGATGGGGTTGACAGTTTCGCGTCGGGATCGTGACACTATCGTTATAGTCGATGCGACGGCTCACAGCGCTTATCATCATTGTGTCATAAAGGTCGCAGTCGCGCCAATTTCGCAGGTGCGATTGCATCAACGGCCATGATAGCTATGAGGCGCATAGGCTTTATATTTTGGAAGGCAGGACATGGCCAAACCCGAATCCTGGCGTTTCAGCCCCGAAGCCTATCGCTTCGTCACCAGCATCGACACCCGCTTCCAGGATCTCGATACGATGGGCCACATCAACAATGTGGCGATATCGGGCATTTTCGAAACGGCGCGCATCCGGTTCCACCATCATCTGGGCCGCCATCCACAGGAACAGGGCGTCCGTTGGCTGGTCGCAGCGGTGTCGCTGAACTTCATCGAGGAATCACACTTCCCCTATCCGTTCGAAGTCCATTGCGGGATTGGCCATATCGGCCGGACCAGCTGGACGATCAGTTCGGCGGGTTTCCAGAAGGGCGTCTGCGTCGCGACCTGTGACACGACGGTCGTGACCCATGGTGCGGAAGGTCGCCGTGAAATCGATGAAACGCTCCGCGAGGCGATGGAGCGCAATTTCCTGAACCGTCCGGAATAGGCCCTTAGCGGAAGCCGTGCATTCGTCGCGTCCACTGGAACGCGATGACGGCGCCCTTGACTGGCTGGATCATCGCCACTGCCAGAATGAGGGCGAGCGTGGGCCAGATCAACGCCTGCCAACCCAGTGGGATGGCGAGCGCGCTGTTCACCTCAATCATCAGCGGCACCATGATATGCCCCAGCAGCAGGATGACGATATAGGCCGGGAAATCGTCCGCCTGA
This sequence comes from Sphingomonadaceae bacterium, assembly GCA_016000085.1. GTDB lineage: Bacteria > Pseudomonadota > Alphaproteobacteria > Sphingomonadales > Sphingomonadaceae > Sphingobium. The sequence continues at coordinate 7,142 of JAECRT010000022.1, read as the reverse complement.
TGCATGTCCCAGCGCTGGCCGCACCGCTCACAGGCAAGCGCCGGTTTCAGGAAGCGGGCGAACATCCGTCCCTCGCCGCACGCGGCGCAACGCCCGCGCAACCCATGGGTCAGCGCTGATTTCAGCGGGCGGTCGGGCAGATCGGCATGGACAGGATCGGTCATGGCCGGACGGGTAGGGGCTGGGCGTCGATCGCGCAACCTTGGAGCATGATCCGATCACGTTCCATTTGCTTTGAAAATGCGCTCGCCTATTGGCTGATCGCCCTTCCGCCCGCGCAAAAGCCTGTTAAGAAACCGCATGCGTCTCCCCGGTCCGACCGAAGCCTTTGCCCTGTTCGATGACGCGCGCACCCATGGCGCGGCGGCGGCACGTCTCTATCGCGATCCCGTTTCCATCATCGCGGCCCATCGGATGGAGGAAGTTCAGCCCGCGCTCGACCGGCTGGCCGAAGCGCGCGAGAACGGGCTGCATGCTGCTGGTTATATGGCGTATGAAGCGGGCCTTGCACTGGAAGACCGGCTGATGCCGATTGCCCGCCGCCGCGAGAACCGTGCGACTGGCGAACCGCTGGTCTGGTTCGGCCTGTTCGAAGGGGTGCGGCTGATCCCGCCCGGCGCCTTGCCCGGCCTTCTGCCCGATCCGACCGATGTGCGGGCAGGGGCGTTGCAGCCGCTGATCGACGAGGCCGCCTATCGCGCGGCGTTCGCCCAGGTGCAGGATTATATTCGTGCCGGCGACATTTATCAGGTGAACCTGACCTTTCCCTGCGACATCGCCCTGCCAGCGGATCCGATGGCGCTCTATGCCGCTGTCCGCCCGCGCGCAGCGGCGGGCTATGGCGGCGTCATCCGCACCGGCAACCACGCCATTCTGTCCTTTTCGCCCGAACTATTCTTCACGCTGGTGCGCGGGCAGTTGACCGCTCGGCCGATGAAGGGGACGGCGACCCGCCATGCCGATCCGCAGGAGGACGCGGCCCGTGCGCAATGGCTGCGCGAAGACGCGAAGCAACGGGCCGAAAATCTCATGATCGTGGACCTGTTGCGCAACGACCTGTCACGAGTGTCGCGCGCGGGGAGCGTCACGGTGCCGGACCTGTTCAAGGTTGAAACCTATCCCACCGTCCACCAACTCGTCTCTACCGTGCGCGCCCGCATCTTGCCCGGCCTGTCGCCGGTGGACGTGCTGCGCATCCTCTTCCCCTGCGGATCGATTACCGGTGCGCCCAAGGTGCGGGCGATGGAGATTATCGATGCGATCGAGCCGCATGGGCGCGGAGTCTATACCGGCACGATGGGCTGGATCGATCCTGAAGGTGACGCGGCGTTCAATGTTGCCATTCGCACGATTTCCGTTGAAGAAGGCGTGGGAGTGGGGCGTCTTGGCCTGGGGTCCGGCATTGTGGCAGATTCACAGGTCGGGTCCGAATGGGCGGAATGCCTCGCCAAGGGGCGGTTCCTCGCTTCTGCTTGACTAGACTGTGCGTAAGGGCTTGGAATAGGATCAATGTCACTGGTTGATGGACGCTTCGATCTGCTCGAAACCATGGCTTTCGATCCGCTCGAAGGCATCAGGTTGCTGGAGCTGCACCTTGCCAGGCTGAAAGCCAGCGCGGATGCGCTGGGTTTCGCGTTCGATCGTCATGATGTGCGCAACGAGTTACAGGCCGCGACCTTTCGCCTGCGCGATCCTGGCCGGGTGCGCCTGCTCGTGTCGCGTCGGGGCAGCGTGGCGATCGAGGTGCGGGATCATCGCACTTGGCCGCAAGCGATCGTGCCGGTCGCGGTCGTGCCGCGCAAGGCGCCCGCCGACGATCTGCGCCTGCACCACAAGACCACCGACCGTTCGATCTATCGCGACGCGCTGCGTCGGGGTGGCACCTATGAAGTGGCGATGATCGATGCGCAGGGCTATCTGACCGAAGGCAGTTTCTCCTCGATCTTCGTCGAACGGGGCGACAAGCTGGTGACGCCACCGACGTCGCGCGGCTTGCTGCCCGGCATATTGCGCCAGAGCCTGATCGATATGGGCGAGGCGGTGGAGGGCGATTTGCGCGCCCATGACCTGGAAAATGGCTTCTTCATCGGCAACGCCGCGCGCGGCATGGTGGCTGCGACGCTGGCGCATTAATCTGTGGGATCGGCCGTAAAGCCATAAACCCCGAACTGCCCGGTTGCCCGATTGTCTGTTGCGCTCTAAGGACCGCCGCGTCCGCTTTATGTGCGGACCAGGGGATTCTTGAGAAAGATTATTGCCATGAGCCAGACTTCCGCCGCCCTCGGCCGTATCCAGCCCTCCGCCACGCTCGCCATGAGCGCGCGGGTGAATGCGCTCAAAGCTGAAGGCGTCGACGTGATTGGCCTGTCCGCCGGTGAGCCGGACTTCGACACGCCCGATTTCGTCAAGGAAGCCGGCATCGCCGCGATCCGCAACAACCTGACCCGCTATACCGATGTCGACGGCACCGTCGATGTCAAGGAAGCGGTCGCGTTCAAGTTCAAGCGCGACAATGGCCTGACCTACAAGCGCAGCCAGATCAGCGTGAATTCCGGCGGCAAGCACACGCTGTTCAACGCCCTGATCGCGACCGTGGATGTGGGCGATGAAGTCATCATCCCCGCGCCTTACTGGGTCAGCTATCCCGACATCGTGAACTTCGCTGGCGGCACCCCGGTGTTCATCGAAGGCCCGGCGAGCCAGGGCTACAAGATCACCGCTGCCCAGCTTGATGCCGCGATCACGCCGCGCACCAAGTGGGTGATGCTCAATTCCCCCTCCAACCCGTCGGGCGCGGCTTATTCGGCTACCGAGCTGAAGGCGCTGGCCGATGTGTTGTTGCGCCATCCCCATGTGCTGGTGATGACCGACGATATGTATGAACATGTCTGGTACGCGCCGACCCCGTTCGCCACCATCGCACAGGTCGCCCCGGATCTGTATGACCGCACCCTGACGGTCAATGGCTGTTCCAAGGCGTTCTCGATGACCGGCTGGCGGATCGGTTTCGCCGGTGGTCCCGAATGGATCATCAAGGCGATGGGCAAGCTCCAGTCGCAATCGACCAGCAATCCCTGCTCGATCAGCCAAGCCGCCGCCGTCGCCGCGCTGACCGGCCCGCAGGATTTCCTCGAAGAACGCAACGCCGTGTTCAAGAAGCGTCGCGACATGGTCGTTGCCATGCTGAACGACGCGCCGGGCCTGGATTGCCCGACGCCCGAAGGCGCTTTCTACGTCTATCCTGACGCCAGCGGCGTGATCGGCAAGACCACGCCCAAGGGTGTGCTGATCGACAGCGACGAGACGCTGATCAGCTATTTCCTCGATGAAGCAAAGGTCGCGGCCGTCCATGGCGCTGCCTTCGGCCTCTCGCCCGCTTTCCGCATCAGCTATGCGACGTCGGACGATGTGCTGAAAAAGGCTTGCACCCGCATTCAGGAAGCCTGCGCAGCGCTGAAATAAGGACGGGTACCGGCCTTATGGAAAGCCGGTGCAGCACGGCTCGGTAATGGCGAGTCGCAAAAACGTCATCAAAATCGAAACGGTCCTTTTCCTGCCGCGCCGTCTTGCAGTCGGCGCGGCAGGCTCTATATGCCCGTTGCGTAAAGAAACTGATCTGGGATTGCATCTCTTTCGTCACTTCCTCCGTAGCTTTGGTCGAAAGCCGCTCGTCGGCGACGACCATGTTCAGGCAAGGGAAAAACGAAGGGTTGTAACCGAACGGCGATCGCAGCCGAATATGACATTGGAAAGGCGTGTGCCATGTTGGCGTTCTTGAAATCCGAATTATTCCTCCGTTTCCTGGGTGGCTTTGCCATCGGGGCGGTCGGCGTGTTCGTGTTTCAGCCCAACGACGCGCCGGTGTTGTCCTCCCCGGCCATTGCCGCCGCGACCGTGAATGATGCGACGCTCTGACGGCATTTTCCTGGCTATTCTGGCGGCGTTAGCCGTCACGTCCCCGCTGCGCGCCGAGCGCACGGTTCTGGCGCCCGTTCCCGCAACCGATGCGACCCCCACCCGCAAGTTGGAAACCGCCGTCTTTGCTGGCGGTTGCTACTGGGGTGTGGAGGGCGTTTTATCCCATGTGAAGGGCGTCCATCTCGTCAAATCGGGCTTCGCGGGCGGACCTAAAAGCCGCCGCGTCGACTATGAGACGGTCAGTGGCGGCGATACCGGCTTTGCCGAAGCTGTACGCGTCACCTATGATCCGACCATCGTTAGCTATGGAACATTGCTGCGGATCTTCTTTTCGGTCGTGGCAGATCCCACGACGCGCGATTATCAGGGGCCGGACCATGGCACTCAATATCGCAGCGCGCTATTCCCCCTGAACCCGCAACAATCGCAAGCCGCCAGCGCCTATCTCGTGCAGCTGGGCAAGGCCGGGCTATGGCGCGACCCGATCGTGACGAAGGTGGAGCGTTTCACCGGCTTTCAGGACGCCGCCAGCGATCATCAGGACTTCATGCGTAAAAACCCGCGCCATCCCTATATATTGCGCTGGGACGCGCCCAAGCTGGCCGCGTTCAAGACGATGTTCCCGACACTATATAGTGAAAAGCCTGCGGCCTGACGGACGGAAGCGGACCGTCAGTTTAGCGGCAAAATGAGGCGATCAGTCATGCAAGGGTCGGCGGATTTGTCCGCCGACCCTTGATTGTTTCATTGATCGAGGACCGGTCAATCGGTCAGGTCGGCCGGCACCTTCCCGCCATTCTTGGCCAGTTCGCGCATCACAGCCTTGTGGAGCCAGATGTTCATCTCCGCGCTTCCGTCCAACGCGCCGGTATAGCCCAGTTCCGTGGCCAGCTCCTTGCGGTTGTCCAGGCTTGAATCGATGCCGAGCAGCTTCATCAGATCGACGATCGAGCTTCTCCAGTTCAGCTTGCTGCCATTTTTGGCGGCCGCCTCGCTGAGCATCTTTTCCACATCAACGTCGTCGATCGCAACAGGCGCGGCCGGGGCTGGCGCAGGCGCCGGCGATGCAGTGGTTCCGGCCGGTGCGGCGGTGGGCGCAGCGGGCGCGACCGCAGCGGGCTCAGGCTCCTTCTTCTTGCCAAAGATTGCGTCTTTGATCTTGCCGAAAATGCTCATGCGCTTCTCCTTACAACGATCAACCTACCGCGTGGAAATCGCTCATCGACTCGCAGGCAGCGTCGCGATCGTGGCAATGTGTAAAGTAACCGGGGCACCATCGCGACTCATGCTATGCTGTCGCGCTGGCTTCTCGGCGAACAGACGGGACTTGGAGGTGTCATGGACATTCAGGCGATGATCAATCAGGGCGGTGGTATCGATGCCATCGCCAGCCAGTTGGGGATTCCTGCCAACGTGGCGCTGACAGGCGTAACGGCATTGCTCCCGATCGTCATGGGCGGTTTCAAGCGTTCGGCGCAGGATCAGCCAGCGGGTCTCGACGGTCTTTTGGGCATGATCGGCGGCTTGGGCGGCGGCGGCTTGTTCGAAAATGTGGTCGGCGCGGAACCAACCGCTACGGACTCGGGCAACGCCCTTCTGGGCGAGATGTTCGGGTCCAGGGAAGGGTCGATCGCCGTGGCGCAACATGCTTCGGCGGTGAGCGGCGTCGACACCTCCATCCTCAAGAAAATGCTGCCTCTGGTGGCGATGCTGGTGGCTGGCGCGATGGCCAAGCAGGCTGGTGGTACAGCTTCTGGCGACGCAGGCGAGGGCCTGGGTGGACTTCTTGGCGGGTTGCTGGGCGGTGGAGCCCTTGGTTCCGTTCTGGGCGGGAATACGGGTCAAGCGCCTGCCGGTGGCGGCATGGGCGGGCTGGGTTCGATGCTGGATTTGAATGGCGACGGTAATCCGCTCGATGATATTCTGGGCATGGCGCGGAAATTTACCGGCCGCTGATCGCGCGCGCCAACGCGCAACGGTTCACATCTGCATGACGGGTGGAGGAACATTGTCCCTCCACCCGCTGCGCGCCAATATCAGGCGTCAGGCCGTCCGGCTTTTGACGAGCCTGTAAATCCACAACAATATTACCGCGCCCGCCGTCGCCAGCAGGATATTGACGATATTACCGCCGCCAATGCCAATCTTGGTCCCGATAAAGCCGCCCAGCAGGCCGCCGGCGATCCCGATCAGGATGGTGACGATGATGCCGCCGGGATCTTTTCCGGGCATGATCCACTTCGCAAGAGCGCCTGCGATCAGGCCAACGACAATCCAGCCGATAATCCCATAATCCATTCAACTTCTCCTGCTTGCGAAGCCCACCATATTGATAATCAAGACCCGCCGATGGGCTGTGGCGGTTCCTTTCCTTCACCGGACATGCCCGATGAAATGGCACGCATACGCCGCCAGATCCGGCGCAGCAGGAGCAGGGCGGCAATGGCCGCGACGACCAGAAACAGCGCAACGATGATCGCCATTGCCGGGTTGGAGAGCGCAAGCAGCAGCAGCGTGCCTGTCGCCGTATCTTCCGCAAGGGAAACGGCGACGTTGCTCACTGGCTCAGGACTGGTGTTGACGATGGCCCGTGTGCCCGCCTTCGCGCCATGGGTCAGCAATGCCGCGCTGCCACCCAGCAGCAGGCTTACGATCTGCCATGCCGGGTCGTGTGGGTCGACGATCGCCATGGCGAGCAGGGCGCCGCCTACCGGGCGTATCAATGTATGAATGCCGTCCCAGATGGAATCCAGCCAAAGGATCTTGTCCGCAAAAAATTCGGCAATCAGGCCAAGTGCCGCTGCCCCGATGACCCAGGGATTGGCAAGGATGGCAAGATTGTGGAGATGTTCGGGTAGCGCGATCCAGCCGGTTCGCATGGCCAGGCCGGTGGCAAATATGCACAGATAAAGCCGCCAACCGGAAAGAAGGCTGACACTGCTTGCCAGTCCGATCAACGCCAGCGCGTCTATGCCCGCCTCCCCTTGTTATGGGGTATCCTAACCTATTTTACGATCGGCTCCCAGCAAAGATGCGCAGGCGCTGTCCTACGGGTGTTTTCGCTTGCTATACCGACCCGGTTCTTTCTCACCGGCAGCGGATATATTTTATTCTGATGCGTAACATAATTTCCAAAATTGGAAATAATATGCGCAATTTACCGGGAATAGTGCGAAGTTAAGCCGCGCTGGCCCACTGCCGCCCGCGCTTCGCCCAGCAAAAAG
>JAECRT010000085.1 GCA_016000085.1 Sphingomonadaceae bacterium | reverse complement strand
TGTTGGCGAAGGAAAAACGCAAGTGACGCAGAGATAGCGCCTTTCCATCTGCAACGCGCTTCGCCACTCTCCCATGGGGGATGATGACATGTGGGTGGGGAATGACGCGATTCTGGATGAAGTGGGCGGCGGGCTTGATGCTGGTCTGCGCTCTGCCTGGTGTGGCGCAGGCGGCATGGTGGCAGGCGAACAGCCGGCATTTCACTGTCTATCGCGAAGGCAACGATGAAAAGCTGCGCGATTTCGCGGAGCGACTGGAAAAGTTCGATTTTCTGCTGCGCACTGTTACCGGCGTCAAAGACGCGGAACAGGGCAGTCCGGTGAAGGTCTATGTGCTGTCGAGCGAGCAAAAGGTGCGCGACCTCGCCCGCAATCCTAACATCGGCGGTTTTTACACTACGTCCGATCGCACCGCCTTTGCGGTTATTTCGCGCGCGGCCAAGTCAGACCAGTTTGATTTTGGAGCAGAGGAAATCCTGTTCCACGAATATACCCATCATTTCATGCTGCATCATTTCCCGGCAGCCTACCCCGCCTGGTATGTGGAGGGTTTCGCCGAGTTCTTTTCGATCGTGAAATTTCCGCGGGATGGTTCGATCGAATTTGGCCATGTGCCTTTGGCCCGCGCGCCGGCACTCGTGCTGGGATCGCCTTATCCGGTCGCCAATCTGTTTGCGCGCGATACAGACGGCCTCAGTCTGCGCGACGGCGACCGCTATTATGGCACCGCGTGGCTGCTGACCCATTATTATCGATACAACAAGACGGAGCGGCGAGCGGAAATTGCCCGCTACCTTCAGGATGTCGCCGATGGGGTGAAGGATTTGAAGCCCGATGCCTATTTTGTCGACGGGCTTGCAGGACTGGAAAAGGATTTGAAGGCCTATATGCGGCACCGCCTTTCGGCATCGCGTTTGACCGTCAAGGAAATGAAGATCGATCCCGTCATCGTCGCTCCGCTCGATCCCGCGCAGGGCGATTTGATCGAGAACGAGCTGCGGTTGATCCATCACCCAAGGACGGAGGAATTGCCTGCTCTGGTCACAGCCATTCGGGCGACCGCCGCCCGCTATCCGCAAAGCGCCTATGCGCTGGCGCTGCTTGCCGAAGCGGAATGGGCGGCGGAACAGAAGGACGCGGCGCTGGCCGATGCCGACCGGGCGATCGCGATCGACGCCCAATCGTCGCGCGCCTATGCGGTGCGGGCCGACATATTGCTCGAACGCGCGCAGGAAAGCGATAAGGACGCCGACTGGAAAGCCGCGCTGACGTCGATCGTACGCGCCAATCGCGCCGATACCGAAGATCCGGTGCCGCTCGCGCTCTTCTACCGCTATCATGCGATGCGTGGGGGCAAGATGCCCGACCTTGGTTATGATGGCCTCTACAAGGCGTTCACCCTATTGCCGCAAAGTTCGAATTATCGCTTCAACTTCGCCCGTGCGATGGCGGCACGCGGCGAATATGAGAATGCCTCCATCCTGCTCGATCCGATCGCTTATTCGCCCCATGAATCGGACATGCGCGAATCAGCGTTGAAGATGAAGGCTGATTACGACTCGCAGGCGGCGGCGAAGAAGGTGAACGTCAAGGCCGATGCAAAGGCCGGAAGTCCCGCACCCGCGTCATGACGGCGGCGCGCTGCGCATCGGTCAATTGACGCCAGTGAACGATTTCGTCGATCGTGCGGCCGCAGCCGATGCAGGCCGTGCGATCCCGGTCCAGCGCACACAGGTTGCGGCAGGGGCTGACAAGGGGCGTTGCCATTACATGAAACTGTAGGGATCGACATCCACGGCCACGCGCGTGCCCGATTTCCACGCCAGATTGCCCAGCCATTCACGGATCGCCGCCTGCACATCCACTTGACGGCTGGCGTGAATCAACAGGCGGTGGCGGTGCCGCCCGCGCAGTACGGATAATGGCGCTGGGGCTGGGCCATAGACGGCCATCCCCTCGATCACCGGCGCGGACTTGCCGATCAGGCGCGCGGTCTGCGCTGCTTCGTCGGCATTTTCGCTGGAGATGATGATCGCGGCAAACCGGCCGAAAGGCGGGGCGTTGGCGCGGCGGCGATGTTCCGTCTCGACCGCGTAAAAGCGCTCGCTATCGCCGTCGATCAGCGTCTTGATGACTTCGCTTTCGGGCATTCGCGTCTGAATGAACACCCGGCCGGGCTTCTGCCCGCGCCCGGCGCGCCCGGCAACCTGCACGATCTGTTGGAAGGTGCGTTCGGCTGCGCGCAGGTCGCCGCCCTCCAGCCCTAGGTCGGCGTCGATCACGCCGACCAGCGTCAGGTTGGGGAAATGATAACCCTTCGTCACCAACTGCGTGCCGACGATAATGTCGATGTCGCCCGCTTCCACCGACTTCACGAAATCGGCGACGCGGGCGGGCGAGGACAGCGTATCGGACGTGGCTATCGCGGTGCGCGCGTCCGGCCACAGCGCTTTCACTTCGTCCGCGATCCGCTCGACGCCCGGACCGCAGGCGACCAGGCTATCCTCCTCCTTGCAGTCCGGGCAGCGGCGCGGCGCGGGGACGACATGGCCGCAGTGATGGCAGGCCAGCCGATGGGTCAACCGATGCTCGACCATCCAGGCCGTGCAATTGGGGCATTGGAAGCGATAGCCGCAATGGCGGCACAGCGTCAGCGGCGCATAGCCACGCCGGTTGAGGAAGAGCAGGCTCTGCTCGCCCTTGGCCATCACTGCGTCGATCGCCTTGACCAGCGGCGGGGCGATCCAGCGGCCCCGTTCGGGTGGATCGGTCAGCAGGTTCACGCCCTCGATCTGCGGCATCTCCGCCCCGCCATAGCGCGAAGGCAGCTTGATCTCCGCATAGCGGCCCAGTTCCACCTGATGCCGCGTCTCGATCGCCGGGGTGGCGGACGCCAGGATGACCGGGAATTTCTCGATCAGCCCGCGCATCACCGCGACGTCGCGGGCATGATAATGGACGCCATCCTCCTGCTTGAAGCTGGCCTCATGCGCTTCATCGACCACGATCAGGCCCAGATTGGGGTAGGGTAGGAACAGGGCCGATCGCGCACCCACGACGACCTGCGCTTGCCCGCTGGCGATGGCCCGCCATGCGCGCCGCCGCTCGGTCTGGCGCAGACCGCTATGCCAGTTGACCGGGACCGTGCCGAAGCGCTTCTCGAACCGCTCCAGAAACGGTTCGGTCAGCGCGATTTCGGGCAGCAGCACCAGCACTTGCCGGTCGGCGCGGATGGCCGCCGCTATCGCCTCGAAATAGACTTCGGTCTTGCCCGATCCGGTCACACCGTCGAGCAGGAAGGGCGCGAAATCCTCCGCTCGCACGGCGTCCGCCATGACGGTCGCGGCGTCCCGCTGCGCCTGCGACAGGACGGGTTGCGCATGGTCGGGGTCGGGCATGGGAAAGGGCGTGTCGACGCTCACCTCCACCGGCTCGAAAATGTCCTGCTTGATGAGGCCGCGAATCACCGCGTCGCTGACCCCGCCGATCAGCGCCAGTTCGCGGATCAACCCCTGCCGCTCGCCGATCCGCTCCAGCGCCTGCGCGCGCTGTTCGGTCATGCGCTCCGGCACTGCGCCGGTGGCGCGATATTCGATGACCGTCCGCACACCCTCCAGCGCCGCCATCGACGCCAGCGCCATCCGCAGCACGGCTGCAGGCGGACTGAGATAATAGTCTGCCGTCCATTCGATCAGGCGGCGCAGCGTCGCTGGCAGGGGCGGGGCGTCCACCACTTCGATCAGGTTGCGCAGGCGGTTGTCGCCCACCGTTTCGCCTTCGGGGAAGCTTTCCTCCTCCCACACCACGCCGACCAGCTGGCGCGGGCCGAGCGGCGCGACGACGATGCTGCCGGGCTTCACGCTCATCCCGTGCGGCACGCGATAGTCAAGCGGGCCAAGAGCGGCGTTGAGGATCAGGACACGGGCGCGCGAAGACATGGCCTGTCCTTAGCCGCTCGCGCGGTTCGCGCAAATCATCGCGATCGAATGCGCGACCCGTCCTGGCCGGATAAGGCGGGACGATTGACAGGATCCTGCCGTCCCGCACTATATATCGGTGCGGCGCGTCAGGCCCGCCGGGGGCGGACATGATGATGACCCAAGATCGGGCGGATGGCCGGTTCGTGCTGCTGGACGGCATCAGGGGCGTGGCGGCGATATTGGTCATGCTGCTGCACAGCCTGCCTTTTCCCATGCTGGGCTATCTGGCGGTCGACCTGTTTTTCCTGCTCAGCGGTTTCGTGCTGGCGCGCGGCTATGGCGACATATTGAGCGATCCGGGGCAGCGCCGCCGCTTCGCCATATCGCGCGTCATCCGCATCGAACCGCTCTGGCTGGCCAGCCTGGCCATCGCGATCCTGCCCACGGCGGGGATGGTGCTGTTCGACTGGGGCTACTGGACGCCGGGCGTATGGCTGCTCGCGGTGGTCAGCGCGCCCTTCTTTATCCTGCTGCCTTACGATAATTGGGGCATTCCGCTCAATCAGCCCGGCTGGTCGCTCGCCTATGAACTGCTGGCCAATGTCGTGCTGCTGGTCATCGGGGCGCGGCGCTGGCCGGTATGGGCCGTGGTGCTGATCGCCGGGCCGCTGCTGTTGCTGGGCATCAAGCAATGGACCGGGGCGGACGATACCGGCTGGATGACGATGAGCGGCAATATCCCGCGCGTCCTCTTTTCCTTCTTCCTGGGCGTCATCCTCTATCGGCTGTGGCGCGGCGGGCGAGTGCCGCGTTTCGGCGCGCCTGCCTGGCTGCTGCTGCTCGCGCCCGTGCCGCTCTATTTCTACGCCGGGCCGCATCTCAAGGCATATCTCGCCCTCGTGATCTTCGTGATCCATCCGCTGATGATCTGGCTGGGCGCGTCGGCCCGCCCGACCGGGAGCGTGGCGCGGCTCGCGTCCTGGCTGGGGTTCATTTCCTATGGCGTCTATGTGCTGCACGCGCCGGTCATCATGCTGGTGGAGGGGCTGCGGTTCTTGTTGTGGAACAATAATGCGCAGGGCTATCGGCCCGACCTGTGGACCGCCGGGCTGGTCGTGCCGATCACCCTGGTTCTGGCGCACTGGCTGACGGTTCGCGTGGAAATGCCGCTCCAGCGCTGGCTCAAGGCGCGCTTCCTGCCCCGCAAAGCGGGATAGCCGTCCAAGGGATAGCGGCATGGGGGGCGACGCGCCTATATGGGCCACCCGAATCACCCGCGCTGGAGCCGTCCCCATGAAATTCTTCGTCGATACCGCCGACACCGCCGAAATCCGTGACCTCGCCGCCACCGGCCTGCTCGACGGCGTCACCACCAACCCGTCGCTGATCCACAAATCGGGCCGCAAGTTTCTCGAAGTGGTCGAGGAAATCTGCGGTCTGGTCAACGGGCCCGTTTCGGCCGAAGTCGTCGCGCTCGACCATGACACGATGATGAAGGAAGCCGCTGTCCTGCGGAAGATCGCCGACAATGTCTGCATCAAGGTGCCGCTGACGATCGACGGCCTGAAAACCTGCAAGGCGTTGACCGACGATGGCGTGCTGGTGAACGTGACGCTGTGCTTTTCCGCCAATCAGGCGCTGCTGGCGGCCAAGGCGGGCGCGAGCTTCATTTCGCCTTTCGTGGGCCGTCATGACGATAATGGCTTCGACGGCATGGCGCTGATCCAGGACATTCGCCTGATCTACGACAATTACGGCTTCGACACCGAAATCCTGGTCGCGTCGGTGCGCCACCCCATCCATGTGCTCGAAAGCGCACGTATCGGCGCTGACGTGATGACCGCGCCGCCGGCCGTCATCAAGGCGCTGTTCAACCATGTGCTGACCGACAAGGGCATCGAAGGCTTCATGGCTGACTGGGCAAAGACCGGCCAGACCATCCTCTGATGAATGGGGGCCGGGCGCTGGGGAACCAGCGCCTCGTCCTGCTCATTCTCTCCCGCAAGGGAGAGGCATGATGTTCGTCGCGGTCTATTGGTGGCGGGTCCACCCCGGCAAGGAAGAGCAGTTTCGTGTCGCCTGGGCGCGCGGCACCGACCTAATCCGTGAGAAATATGGCAGCTATGGATCGCGGCTGCATCGCGACGGGGACGGCCGTTTCGTGGGCTATGCCGAATGGCCCGACGAAGCGACCTGGCGGGCCGCGTTCGACCAGAAGATGGTCTATGACGATCCTCAGACCCGGGCCGCCTTCATCGACGCGGTTGCGGAAGTGCCCGCAAATGCTGACCCGATTTTCACGATGACCGTGATCGACGATCGATTACTGCGATCAAGTGGCTGAAAACGCAGAGCCCTTTACCGGATAGTCACTTCTTTCAGCCTATTAGCGGGGAGAACGGCTGGAAGCAGGGCATCGTGCAAGCACATATCGCGGCAAAATTATATCGTTCGGAACGCGCATCCGATCGCGTCTCTCTCGGGCGCGGATCGACCATGCGCGACGGACATGGCGCGCCGGTCGACATCGTTATCGACGATGTGTCGGAAACCGGTTGCCGGATTCGTGCGGGCGATCTGCCCGGACCGGGCGAAAATATTCGTATCGGTATCGCCGGGATCGGGATCAGGGCGGCCGAAGTGATATGGAGCGAGCGGGGCGTGGCCGGATGCGCCTTCGACGCGCCGCTGACGCGCGCCGAACTGGAACAGACGCTGACGGCTGATACGCTGGT
>JAECRT010000001.1 GCA_016000085.1 Sphingomonadaceae bacterium | reverse complement strand
CACGCTGGCTTAGCCTGCCAGCGCTTCTTCCGAATAGGCGGCGAGTGGCAGGGCGGTGCCGGACTGGCGAATGATCGCCTGACGGCGGAAGAAGCGCAGCAGCCCGCTATTCCCCATTCGCGACGGGCCAAGGCCACTGGCGCCGAAGCTGGATTTCTCTGCTTCCCAGACCAGCCCCGTCAGCGATCCATCATTGATCGAAATGCCACCCGCGTTCAGGCAAATGCCGACGGCTTCGCCTTCCTCGATGGTCGCGGCGATCACAGCGGCGGACAGGCCGAAGATCCCCGAATTGGCCATGTCGACCGCTTCATCGACGGTATCGAAGATTGTGACGGGAATGACCGGACCAAAGCTTTCCTCCGCCATGATCGCCATGTCGGGGGTTACATCGACCAACACGGTGGGGCGGAGATATTTGCCGCCGCCCAACGTCTCCACCTGGCCACCAGCGAGCAACCGCGCGCCTTGCGCTACCGCATCGTCGATCTGGGCCTGTACGATCTCAGCCTGACGGGCATGGATGAAGGGACCGATATCGCCCTTGCTGATGTCCGGGAAGTTGAGCCGCACCGCTTTGGCCTTTGCGGTAAGCGCGGCGAGAAACGGCTCGGCGATGGCGCGGGCAACATAGACGCGCTCGATCGACTGGCAGGCCTGACCAGTGTTGAGCACGGATGCGCGCAGGGCGACATCTGCCGCGCGATCGGGATCGGCGCTGGCCAAAATGATCATCGGATCTTTGCCGCCCAGTTCCAGGCTGGCGGGAATGAACGCACGCGCGGCCGCTTCGCCGACCTTGCGGCCGGTCGTCACTGATCCGGTGAAAGCGACAAAATCGACATGATCGATCAGCGCCGCGCCGGTTGCACCATCACCTTCGATCAGCGCAATTATATTGGCTACCTCCGGCACCTCGGCAATCGCCGCCATCAGCGGACGGATGAAGCGGGGCGTAATCTCCGACGGCTTGATGAGCACGGCACTGCCCGCCGCCAGCGCGGGGATCGCGTCGATCAGCGCAAGCGTGAGGGGGAAGTTCCACGGGCTGATTATACCGACCAGCGCATAAGGCACGAGGCGCGTGTTGGTGGTGATGGTAGGGATGGCGGTGGGGTTGTTGCTCGGCTGGTGGAGCGCGATCAGCGCCGGTGCATCGTCCGCCCAGCGCCGCAATGTGCGGACCGCACTGTCGACCTCGATCGCAGAAATGGCGGCGCGGCCGGTATCGGCGGCCAGCGCCTCAATCAGCGCGGCACGGTGGCGCGTGATCGCATCCGCCAGCGTATAGAGATGAACGCCGCGATCCACGGGCGAGAGCGCGGCCCAATTGCGTTGGCCAGAGCGTAGCGAGGCGGCGGCCGTCTCGATCGCGGCGGGGGTGAGCGGGGCGATGCTGTAGTCGGCCGCGCCGGTCCGGGGATTGATGACAGGCAGGGTCATTGTTGTGCTTTCCATGCGGTGGTGATCTGCGCGCCGGTCGCGAACCATGCTTCTGGCCGCGCGGCCAGACGACCAAGCAGCGCTTCGAACGCGGCGATACGATAGGGCAGGGCCATAATATAGGGGGTGATATGCAGTGGCAGCATTCGCCCGCCATGACTGGCAGCCTCGCCGCTCAGATAGTCGAACGCGTCCTCCATCTGCCGGGTATAGCTGTCGGCCGACTGCTGCTGGACGGTGATGATCTGCCGGTCGGACAATTCATGGTTGAGCGGCAGATTTATCAGGCCGTTGTTGAAGGCGTAGGGCAGTTCATCATTCACCCAGTCGCACGCATAATCGAAGCCCGCTTCCTTCAGCAACGCAGGGGTGTTCCAGCTTTGCGAGCGCGCGATGGAGAGCCAGCCGGTGGGGCGTGGCGCGCCTGCGGCCTCGATCGATGCCAGTGATTGCGCGATCAACGCACGCTCGTCGGCTTCGGCCAGTCCAGTTGCGATCGTACCGTTCATATCGGTCGAATGGGCGATAATCTCGTGCCCGTCGGCCAGGATGTCGGCGATGATGTTGGGGTAGCGTTCCGCGATCGCGCCGTTGGTGGCGATCGACGCGTTGACGCCCGCCTTTTTAAAGGCGTCGAGTAATCGGTAGAAGCCAACCCGCGTGCCATATTCGCGCGCCGTATAGTGGCGGAAATCGGGATAGGCGGTCGCCATGTGGCCGGGCGCACGGAATGGCGTGTCGGATGGGGTGATGGGGAACCATTCCAGGCTGACGCAGAGCCAGACCGCGACCGATTTGCCCTCGGGCCAGACGATGGGGCTGCGATCGCGGATCGCGGACCATGGATAGAGGTCATGGTCATATCCCTCGGCGCGGCGGGGATAGTCGAGATAGGCGGGATCAAGCGCCATGGGCGGCCTCCGCATAATGATGGGCATAATAATGATCGGCGATCTCACCGGCGCGGGCGATCCAGGCCCGGCCGTCCGCCGCGATATGGCGAAGAACTTCCTCGAACGGTCCAATCCGGTGGGGTTGGCCAATGAGGTAGGCGTGGAGCGGTATGCACATGACAGTGCCGGACTGAGCGCCTTCCTCGGCCAGCCGTTCATATTGGCGGATCAGCGTGTCGGCATAGTCGCGCGGGCTCATATTATAGACGAAAAAGCCGTAATGATCGTTGACCTCAAGGCTGTAGGGCATGGAGATCAGCTTGCCGGATTTGACCTTAACCGGGCCGGGTTGATCATCATGATAGAGGTCGCAGGTATAATCCAGGCCATATTCCGCGATCAGATCCAGCGTGCGGGGTGTGTGGGTCAGCGCGGGCGCCAGCCACCCCCGGATCGTCTGGCCGGTAGCCTCGCGTACCGTATGGATCGAATCCTCGATGAGGGCGCGTTCCTGCGCTTCATCCATGCCGTAAGTGTAGCGGGTGTTGTACACGCCGTGGCTGAAAAACTCCCAGCCCCGTTCATTGGCGTCGGCCACCACCGCCGGGTGATGCTGGCACAGGCCGATCGACAGCGATACCGAACCGGGAAAACCATGTTTGGACATTGCGTCCGCCATGCGCCAGTGCGACACGCGATTGCTATGATCGCGATGGGCATAGCCTACAACGTCGGGGTGCGGCTTCGTCCAGCTCTTGCGATGTGGATTGGCGGGCGGGTCGATCTCATAATATTCGAGATTGGGCGCTACCCAGACCGCGACCGTCTTGCCACCCGGCCAGCTGATCCGGGGGCGTTCGCGATAGCGGGCGAAATCATAGAGGCCGGGATCGGCCTGTCCCTCTTGCATTATCGTGCCTCCAGCCAGTCGATAACCGTCTGTACCGGCTCGACATCGGCATATTTGATCAGCAGGTCGGTCAGGTTGGCGAAATGGTAGCTCTCATGCTTGTCGGCGCAGGTTTCGATCGGCACGATCGTGCGGAAACCATAGGACAGCGCATCCACGGCGGTTGCCCGCACGCAGCCAGAGGTGCTGCCCCCGGTTACAATGACCGTATCTACCTGGTGCCAGCGTAGATAGCTGTTGAGCGGCGTTTCGAAAAAGGCGGATGGCATCCGCTTGGTATATTGCAGGTCGTTCGCGTCGATCTCGCAGCGTGGATCATAGGCGTGACGATCGCTGCCGTAGCGGATGTTCTGAAGCGAATCGGGCGTGTCCGTGCGGGTGCCCCACACGCCAGCATCGCCAGCGTCGTCCTTATACCCCACCCGGCTCCAGATCACCGGCATCCCTTTGGCGCGGGCAAGCGACGAGATGGTGTTGGTATATTCGATCTGGCGGGGATCGGTTTCATAGGCGGTCTTGAACAGGTCCAGCCGTGTATAGGCTTGCTGGAAATCGACGTTCACGATGGCCAGTTTTTGCCCGAATCCGAATTTCTTGCGCGCGGGGTTGGCCAGCACTTCCTCAAAAATCTGGCGCGCGGTCCGACCGTCGCAGACCATTTCATTGCCCAGAATCGTCACCCAAACCTCCATAGTTGTCGGAATTCGACACTAGTTACAGAAAAGGGCTTGTCGAGAGGAATTTGTCCGGACAAGTTATAGGGCATGAACATCACTCGCCATTTCATCCGCGTCGGCAATCGCCGAGTCCATTATCGCAAGGCCGGATCAGGCCCCACGCTGTTGATGGTGCATCAAAGTCCGCGAAGCTCCGCGGAATACGAACCGTTGATGGAGAAATGGGCTGCGCATTTCACCTGTATCGCACCCGACACGCCCGGCTTCGGCCAGTCCGATGCACTGCCGGGCAACCCGGATATCGAGGGTTTCTCGCAGGCGCTGGTCGAACTGCTGGATGCGCTGGGCATTGAAAAGACGGCGGCTTATGGCTTCCATTCGGGCGGGATCATTCTGATTGGTGCGGTCAAGCGCCATCCAGAACGCTTTATCCGCCTCGCGACCGGCGGCTATGCCGTGTGGACGCCGGAAGAGATGCGGATCTTCGATACTTCCTATCTGCCGCCGTTCGTGCCCAGCGCCTATGGCGAGCATCTGACCTGGCTGTGGAACCGGATTATCGAGCAGACCTGGTTCTTCCCTTGGTTCGATGTGCGTGATGCGGCGCGAATCAGTGTGGCGCATGACGATCCTGCAAAGA
This sequence comes from Sphingomonadaceae bacterium, assembly GCA_016000085.1. Lineage (GTDB taxonomy): Bacteria > Pseudomonadota > Alphaproteobacteria > Sphingomonadales > Sphingomonadaceae > Sphingobium. Next base: position 213,721 of record JAECRT010000001.1, on the reverse strand, counting down.
CGGATGCGGTGATCCGCGACATGCTGGACAGCGGCGATGCCTATCGGGCGGGTTATGGCGCCGTTCTGCGTGCGCCGCGCGACATTCCGCCCGTCGATGCCGAAACGGTGCCCGTCCTGATCGCCGCATATAATGGCGATCCTCTTCAGGCACATATCGCCCGTCTTGGTGCGATGCCGCCCAGTTGGCGCGCTGAGGCCGTAGCAACACCTGCGGACCTGGAAGCGGCGTGTCTTGCGCATCTTCTGGAGGGCGAGGCGCTGCCGACGCCTGCGCTGGGCGAAAGCAGCGACGGTGGTTTTGTTCACCTCATCACCCCCGGTTTTGACGGGCTGATCCATTGGAAAGGCGACCGCGCTGCTGAAACGGTGCTGATCCATGCTCCGGGTCGTGCGGCTGAACTGCTCGATACCCGTGACGCGCTGGCGATCGACCTGCCCGGTCATGGCCTGTCCGATAACTGGCAGGATGGTCATGCCCCGGCGATAGACGATTGGAGTGCCATCGCCGCCGCCGCCATTGCCGCGATCGGCACCGCGCAAGCGCCTGTGGTAATTGGCGAAGGGGTGTCGGCTATTCTGGCGGCCGCCATTGCCACACGATCTGCGGCACAGGGTTGGGGCGCCATAGCGGCCCATATCCCGCTCGCTCAAGATGCGACGCGCTGGGCCGCTCTGGCGATCCCCGATCAGGCGCCGGACCGTTTCGGCAGCTATCTGAACGCGGGTTGGAGCGCGGTGCGCGCAGCCCATTTCTTCTGGCCATGGTTCGACGCGAAGGCCGCGAACGCCATTCCCTTCGCCGCGCCTGAGATCGAGCCGGAGGCTTTGGCCGCAGAGCATCGCAGCCTGATCCGCGCCCGCACAGGCCGCGCCTTGCTGGGAACGCTGCTTGCGGCGGATCGCGATGCGCTGGTCGCTGCGGCGCCACCGATCCGGGTGTGGGACAAGGCGGACTGGGCGGCGTCGCGTGACGACATCTGGGCACCCAAGGGTTTCTGAAAAGGAGAATAGGATGGGAATTCGTGAAGATATGCCGTTGCTCGCACGCCATGAAGGCGTGTGGGACGGCGTTTACACCTATTATAACGCTGCTGGTGAGAAGATTGACGAGCATAAGTCGCGCCTGCTGTGCCGTTTCAAGGAAGACAGCGACGCGCCCTATCACCAGACCAACTGGTATCTGTGGGACGATGGCCGTACCGACATTCGTGATTTCCCCGCCACCTATCACGACAAGCGCGTGTGGTGGGATAATGAGTTGATCAAGGGCTGGGCAGCCGAAGTCGGACTGGACGAAAAAAATCGCACCGTGATGCTGTATTGGCAGCGTCAGGGCGACCCAAGCCTCTATCTCTACGAGATGATCCAGCTGTCGGACGACGGCCAGAAGCGGTGCCGCACCTGGCATTGGATCCGCGACGGGCAGCTTGAGACGCGCACCGCGATTCAGGAAGAATTGGTCACGCGCGACTGGGCGAGCGTGGAAAAGGACATGGAGGCGATTCCTGCCTGATCCCCGCACTCTGTTTGCCAAGATATGGGACCAGCACCGCGTCGCCGATTTACCCGGCGGTGCGGCTTTGGTCGCGATCGATCGCATCTTTCTGCACGAGCGGACCGGCGCTGCGGCGCTGGGCAGCCTGAAAGCGGCCGGACGCGCGGTGGCGGACCCCGCGCGGGTTTTCTGCGTGATGGATCATATCGTCGACACGCGACCGGGGCGGGGCGATCAGACGCTCATGCCGGGTGGTCAGGCGTTCATCACCGAAACGCGCGCCGCCGCCCATGAGGCTGGTCTGACGCTGTTCGACGTCACCGATCCCGATCAGGGTATCGTCCATGTCGTCTCGCCTGAACTGGGCATCGTGTTGCCCGGCCTTACGTTGATTGCGCCGGACAGTCATACCTGCACGCAAGGCGCGTTGGGCGCGCTGGCCTGGGGTATCGGATCGTCCGAGGCGGAACATGCGATGGCCACCGGCACGCTGCGCATTGCAAGGCCGCACACCATGTGCGTGCGTTTCACGGGCACGCTGAGCGTGGGGGTGACGCCGAAGGACATGATCCTGGCGCTCATCGCGCGCCACGGCGCGGGCGGCGGCAAGGGTCATGCCGTCGAGTTTGCGGGCGACGCTGTGACGGCACTCGACATGGAAGCGCGCATGACGCTGTGCAACATGGCGACAGAATTTTCCGCGATGACCGGAATGATCGCGCCGGACGAAACAACCTATGCGTGGCTCAAGGGTCGGCGCTATGCGCCGCAGGGTGAGGACTGGACCCGCGCGGTTGCCCATTGGCGCACCCTGCCGAGCGACGCGGGCGCGACCTATGACGCGGAAATCGTCATTGATGCCGCCGATATCGAGCCGATGGTCGGATGGGGCACATCACCTGAGCAGAGCGTCGGTATTTCAGGCGCAGTCCCGGTCGATGCAGGGGAACGCGCGCTCGCCTATATGGGGCTTCAGGCGAGGCAGCCGGTCGCGGGCATCCCGATCGACGCCGCCTTCATCGGCAGTTGCACCAATGGTCGCCTGTCGGACCTGCGCCGCGCCGCTGCGCTACTTCAGGGCCGTTCCATCGCGCCAGGCGTTAAGGCGCTGTGCGTGCCGGGATCATCGGCGGTGAAACGCGCGGCCGAAGCGGAAGGGCTGGATCGCATGTTCATGGCGGCGGGCTTCGAATGGCGGGAAAGTGGTTGTTCCATGTGTTTTTACGCCGGGGGCGAGAGTTTTCCCGCTGGCGCGCGGGTCGTTTCTTCGACCAACCGCAATTTTGAAGGGCGGCAAGGCCCCGGCATCCGCACGCACATCGCCAGCCCTGAAATGGTGGCTGCCAGCGCCATAGCCGGGATGATCGCCGATCCGCGGGAGCTTGCCAGATGACCCCCTTTACACGATTGACTGCCATCGCCGCGCCGCTGCTGCGCGACAATATCGATACCGATGCGATCATTCCTTCGCGCGAGATGAAAAGCACTGGCAAGACAGGTTTGGCAGACGGCCTGTTTGCTGCCTGGCGCTATCTGAAGGCAGGTGGCCGCGACCCCGATCCGGCGTTCATACTCAACCAGCCGTATTATGCCGACGCGCATATCCTGTTGGGCGGCAGCAATTTTGGTTGCGGATCGAGCCGCGAACATGCGGTCTGGGCGTTGGCCGAATATGGCATTAGCGCGGTGATCGCACCCAGCTTCGCCCCGATATTCGCGGGCAATTGTACACGCAATGGTATCGTGCCTGCGCCGGTCCCGGCAACGGCGATCGCCGAGATCGCGGCCGATGGCGGCCCGGTGACGGTGGACCTGCCCAGCCAGACCGTGTCGCTTGCCGACGGACGAAGCTGGCCGTTCGAGATTGGTGGCGAGGCCAAGGCGATGCTGCTCGAAGGTCTCGACGCGATCGACCTCACATTCAAGCATAAGGCCGATATTGCGGCTTTCCAGGCCGCCGACCGGATGGCGCGGCCCTGGGTCTATTTTGGAGATATAATCGGATGAGCCGCATTCATATCAGCGAGGTCGGTCCTCGCGATGGCCTGCAAAGCATTGCCCGCGTCATGCCGTTGGACGCGAAAAAGGCATGGATCGCTGCCGAGGCGGCGGCTGGCGTGCCGGAGATTGAGGTAGGCAGCTTCGTCCCGCCGTCGCTGCTGCCGCAGATGGCGGACACGGCTGAACTGGTGGCGTTCGCCCGGGGGATAGAGGGACTGGCCGTCGCCGCTCTGGTGCCGAACCTGAAAGGCGCGGAGCGCGCCATCGCGGCGGGCGCGCAGAAAATCTCGATGCCCTTTTCCATGTCAGAAACGCACAGCTTGAAAAATGTGCGTAAGGATCATGCAGCGGTGATCGCCGAGATCCGCGCCATCGCCGCGCTGGTCGCCGCGCAGCCTGAAGAGACGCGCCCGCATTTTGAGATCGGTTTGGCGACGGCCTTTGGCTGCACGATCGAAGGGGTGGTCAGCGAAGAGGCGGTCGTTCGGCTTGCGGTTGCATCGATCGAGGCTGGCGCCGTGGAGGTCGGCCTGTCGGACACGACCGGCTACGCCAATCCCGCGCAAGTAAAGCGCCTTGTGCGCAAGGTAAAAGCGGCAGTGGGCGACAGTCGGCTTAACACGCTCCACCTGCACAATACCCGTGGCCTCGGCCTCGCCAATGCGCTGGCCGGGTTGGATGAGGGCATCACGACGCTCGATTCCTCGCTGGGCGGCCTTGGCGGCTGTCCGTTCGCCCCGGGCGCATCGGGGAATATTGTGACGGAGGATCTGGTCTTCATGCTGGCGGCGATGGGTTATGAGACGGGCATTGACCTGGATAAATTGCTGAAGGTGCGCGCGATCGTGGCCGAGGCGCTGCCGGGAGAGCCGCTTTATGGCTTCACCCCCGACGCGGGTCTGCCGCTCGGCTTCGGAAAGGTCGCAGCATGAGCACGCCCCAGCCGCTCGTCGGCCTTCGCGTCGTTGAATTCACCCATATGGTGATGGGCCCTGCCGCGGGGGCGATGCTCGCTTCGCTGGGAGCAGAGGTGATCCGCGTCGAACCCGCTGAGGGGGACAAGACACGCACGCTGTTGGGATCGGGATCGGGCTATTTCCCGATGTATAATCGCCACAAGAAAAGCATTTCGCTCGATCTCAAGTCCGAACAGGGGCTGGACGTTGCAAAGCGGCTGGTGGCCAACGCCGACATATTGGTCGAGAATTTTCGACCGGGCGCACTGGATCGACTGGGGCTGGGCTATGCCGCCATGGCCGAGGCCAATCCCCGGCTTATCTATTGTTCGGCCAAAGGGTTTCTGCCTGGCCCCTATGAAGCGCGCACCGCGCTTGACGAAGTGGCGCAGATGATGGGCGGGCTTGCCTATATGACCGGACCTCCGGGGCGTCCCCTGCGCGCTGGTTCCAGTGTAATCGACGTAACTGGCGGCATGTTTGGGGTGATCGGCATCCTCGCGGCGCTGGAAGAAAGGCACCGTACCGGACGCGGTCAGCTGGTCCAGACATCGCTGTTCGAGACGACTGTCTATCTGGTCGGCCAGCATATGGCGCAGTTCGCAGTGACCGGCAAAGCCGCCGATCCCATGCCCGCCCGGATTTCGGCCTGGGCGATTTACGATGTGTTCGAAACGCGGGACGATCCGGTCTTCATTGGCGTCGTCACCGATGCGCTATGGGAAAAATTCTGTGCGCTGTTTGGTTTGGACGCGCTGTGGTCGGATCTCAGTATCCGTAAGAATAATGATCGCGTGCTCGCGCGGGACCGTATCCTGCCGCAGGTCCGTGCGCTGATCGGGGGGTTCACCAGCGCGGAGGTGATTGCCAAGCTGGAAGGCACCGGCTTGCCTTTTGCGCCGATCGGTCGGCCCGAAGACATGTTCGATGATCCCCATCTCGCCGCATCCGGCGCATTGGAGGCGGTCACCCTGCCCGACGGTCGAGAGACACACCTGCCGGCATTGCCGATCGCGTTCGACGGGGTGCTTGCGGCCCGTTCGGCCACACTGCCTTTGCCGGGGGCGGATACGGCTGAATTGCTCAGCACGCTCGGTTATTCCCCAGCGGAAATCGAGAATATGATGGCTTAAGAAGGCTGTTTAGAAACGGACGATTGGCGTCGGGTATTTTGTTCTCATCCGTGCCATGCGCCAGCACCAGATTGTCGACCTGCTGGCTGACAGTGCTATGGTCGTTTGACATGTAGCCACTCGACCTATCGTCTCGCGTGCGCCATGCAGTGAGGGACAATAGGGACGGGGGCGGGGCGCATGATCGTTTGGACGGCAGTTTTAAGTGCGATCCTCGGTTGGGTCCTTGTCGACTTCGAGGACTATGGCTTTCTCCTGGGCGGTTTGTTCGGGGGTGTCGCCGGATGGGCGCTGCGCCGGGGAGTGCGTGCCGAAATCTTACGCGAAACCGAGCTGCTCCGGGCGCAGATCGACGGGCTGCTGGCTCGCGGCATTACCACATCACCCCCCGCAGTGGCGCCTGGCGCGCAGAATATCGACCGATCCGCCACCGCACCGCCAACTGCATCGGCAGGATTGGCGGCGAGGGGCGTGACCGAGCCTGTTTCGACCACGCGTATCGACGCGCCAGTACCGCGCGATCCAGAGCCCGCCGCGCAGGCCGAGCCGGTCTGGATCGAGACAATGGTGGCAACTGCTTTCGATGCGGCGAAGACGTGGCTCTTTGGTGGCAACACCATCGTCCGCGTCGGCCTCATCATTTTGTTCGTCGGCCTGTCATTCCTGGCCAGCTATGCGGCGTCGGCCGGGTTGTTCCCGATCGAGCTGCGGTTGGCGCTTGTCGCTGCCATCGGCATCGCGCTGCTTGCAGTCGGTTTCCGAACCCGCGCAGCACGGCCGGATTTCGGATTGGCGCTGCAGGGCGGCGGTATCGCGATCGTTTATCTCACCCTGTTCGCCGCCGCGAAACTGTACGAATTCTTCCCGATCACCGCGGCGTTTATCCTCATGATCGCCGTGTGCGCGCTCGGTTGCGCCCTAGCTTTGCTACAGCGGTCGCAGGCACTGGCAGCGACCGCGTTTGCGGGCGGCTTTGCAGTACCGCTTTTGCTGTCGAGCGGTGGCGGCAACATTGTCGTAGTTTTCATTTACTACACCATATTGAACCTCGCGATCCTCTTCATTGCGCACCGGCAATCCTGGCGCGTGCTCAACCTGATTGGTTTCTTCGCAACATTTGGCGTTGCAACTATTTGGGGGGTGACTGCCTATCGGACCACCGACTTCGTACCGGCCCAGATCACCCTGATCGCATCCGTCCTTATCTACGTCGCGACGGCCGTACTCTACGCTCGCGCGACACCAGGTCGGCTCGGCAATATCGCCGACACGACATTGCTGTTCGGGCCTGCGTTGGCCGGGTTCGGGTTGCAAGTGGGCCTGGTCCATGACCGACCGTTCGGCAGCGCGTTCGCCGCGCTGGGCTTTGCCGCCTTGTATCTCGGCGTCGCCGCCTGGACGATGCGCTATCGGCGCGAGAGCTTTCGCGTGATGAACGAGACGATGCTGGCGATAGGTATCGGCTTCGTGACGTTGGCGATTCCCTTGGCGCTCGGCGCGCGCTGGACCCTGGCGGCATGGGCGCTTGAGGGCGCCGGGGCATTTTGGGTGGGAATGCGGCAGGCGCGGTGGATGCCACGGCTGTTTGGTATCCTGCTCCAGCTTATGGCGGCGCTGGTCTATCTCGCCAGCTTGCATGGGCAGGCATTTCCCCTTCCGCTCGCAAACGCCGGTTTTGTGGGAGCGATGCTGATCGCTCTGGCGGCATTGGCTACGGCCTGGTGGCTGCGCGCAGCGCTGCCGCATAGTGGATCGACGCTGGCGCGATTCTATGCGCGGTTCGAAGGGCAACTCGCAAAACCCGTTTTTCTGCTCGGCTTCGTCTTCTGGTGCGCGGCGTGGACGGTCGAGGCGATGCGCTCGGTGCCATCACCATATGCTGGCCAGTTGCCGGTGCCGGTGTTTACGACCGGCATGCAAATTCTGCTGGCGATGCTGGCCTATCTGATCAGTGCGGGGGGCGCGCAGCAGATCGGTCGACGGTGGAACTGGCCGGTCGCGTGCTGGCCAAGCTACGCAAGCCTGCTGGTGTTGGCGCTGTCCTTCATCAGCGTCAAAGGATCGGGCGGATATTTGCTGTATTCGCCGGACTGGGCGATCTGGATCGCGGCGATCGGCCTTCACCTGTGGATGACCTACCGCAACGAAGACGATCCGACGGCCGCCGACAGGCATAGGCTGTTGGACGCGATCCATATCGGCGGAATATGGTTGGCCACGGCGATGCTGGCGGATTGCCTGTGGCTCGGCATCGATCGGGCGCTGTTGTGGGGCACCGGCTGGGCAGAGGTCACTTTCCTGATCGCAGCGACTGCCATGCTGGCTGCCTTGGCCTGGTGGGGTGGTCGAGCGATGCGTGCGCAGCCGATACCGTTGCGATGGCCGCTCGACACGCATGCCATCGCTTATGGCTGGTATGCCGCTATACCGATCGCCGGGCTGACATTCTTCGGAGCGTTGCTGACGGCGGTGTTTTCATCGGGCGCAACAGATCCGCTACCCTATCTGCCGCTGATCAATCCGGTGGATTTGACACTGGGGCTGGCGCTTGCCGGGCTGGAGATGTGGCGGCGCGCCATGTTGGCCAGCGATCCACGGCCGCTCCGCGCAGCACTGCTGAGCGGCCGTGGCGCACTCGGCGCGCTGGCGGCGCTCGCCTTTATCATGATCAATACAGTGTGGTTGCGGATCGCGCATCATATGCTGGGTGTGTCGTGGGAGCCTGACGCGATGCTCGCAAACGTCGTCGTCCAGACAGGGCTGGCGATCCTGTGGACGTCGCTCGCGCTGGTACTGATGGCGTTCGCCTATCGACGTGGCCGGCGCACCTTGTGGCTGGTTGGGGCGGGGCTACTCGGGCTGACCGTCGTTAAGCTGCTGTTGGTCGATCTCGGGAACGCCGGTGGAGGCGCGCGGATCGTCGCGTTCATTGTGGTAGGACTGCTGATGCTGGTGGTGGGATATCTCGCGCCCCTTCCACCAAAAACGGCGATCGTGCCCCAGGAAGGGGGCGTTCCCGCATGATCGGCATCCGCAAAATCGCCGCCTTAACGCTGCTTGCAGGGTTCTTGACCGCAGCGGCACCGGCCGGGCCGGATGGCGATCCGGCCAACTACACACTACGCGTGCCGATCGACGCCGCTAAAGGGTCAGTTGTCCAGAGACTGACGATCCCGGCGGAAGTACTCGCCGCTTCTCAGGCGGCTGACCTGGCGGATGTACGCATCTTCGATGCCGACAACCGGGCGATGCCGATGGCTCGCATCGCCCCCAATGCGGGGGGGGGACGAAGCTATGCGCTCGCTCCGTTGCCAATCCTTGGTTCCATCGACGCGCTGAACGTAACGGGCGTATCTTTGCGCCTCGATGGCGATGGGCGCGCCCGCGTTGCACGGATCGACGGCACCCAGCCCACGGAACCGGCGAAGCCGATGGTGGTCGGTGTCCTATTGGATACGCGAGCCATCGCCGGGAGCGCCAGCGGCCTGGCCATCGCAGCCGATGTGCCCCGCGCTCAGCCTGTCACCTTTGCAGTAGAGGCAAGTTCGGACCTGAAGAACTGGCGACCGCTGGCTGAGAATGTCGTTTATCGCGGCGCTACGACCAGCGGGAACGACGCCGTGGTGAAGGTTCCTCTGGGCGACACTATGCTCGGCCACGATTATCTGCGCATCACTTGGCAGGCCGCGTCGCGGCTACTGTCGCCGGTGACAGTGCGCAAGGCGACACTGTTGATGCGTCCGGCTGCGGCCGGGGGTGGGTGGATCACCGCTGCACCGCCGCCTTTGAGCGATCCGCACGCCATCGAGTTCGCGGTGCCGTTTGCAACGCCGCTCGACACGATCAGGGTCATGCCGACGGGCAATGAAGTAATCATACCGATCCGCCTCCTGGGTCGCGACAATTCCGAACAGTCGTGGGCAGTTTTGGGGGAAGGTACGGCCGCCCGTCGGAACTATGCTGCAAACGTGCCACGCGACATTGTACTAAGTGCCGGAACGTATCGCGCATTGCGGATCGAGGCGGACCGGAGGTCGACCGGCTTCACTTCGGCACCGACCATCGCCTTTGGTTTTGCGCCGCGCGAGGTCGTCTTTGTGGCCGGCGGTCGCGCTCCTTTTCATTTGGCGGCCGGTCGAGAGGCCGCGACCGACACCTATCTGCCACTCGATAGTGTAATGACGCAGGCGGGTAGTGGGGCGCTTCCGGTTGCGACGGCTCGCGCGCCACGGAGCACATTGCAGCTTCAGCCGGTCAACGCCGTGGGCGCCGCGCGGCGTCAACTGCTGCTGTGGGCGATTCTGCTCACGGCGACCGCCTTGCTTGGCGCGATGGCCTGGACGCTGTGGAGACGTGGTCAGGCTGGAAGTGACGCTTCCTGAACTGTAGCAGCTTTGCTCGACCAAGCTCATTGATGTTCTGCGGGCGATATCGCCTATGCATAAGTCGCCGACCCTATGACATTATGGAGTGGCTAACAGGGAGGCACAAAATTTACGGTAGCTACATCCAAATGAACGGCAGGCGAGGATGTTCGCCAGACGTTTCAGTAAAACTAAGCTACTGGGAGATGGACGATGACAGAAGGCGCCGAGTGGGATCTGGAGGCTGATGTTGTCGTGCTGGGCTCCGGCGGGGCGGCCTTGACGGCGGCGATCGCTGCACATGATTTCGGCGCGAAAAATGTGGTCATCCTGGAAAAGACCGGGATGGTCGGCGGGACGACCGCCATGTCCGGCGGCATGCTCTGGATTCCGAACAATCATCATCAGATCGACGCGGGCATAGATGATTCTGACGAGGATATCGTGACCTATCTCGATGCCCTCGCGCCGGGTGGGCTTGACCCTGAGACATTGGGCGCCTTCATGGAAAGCGGTCCGGAGATGGTCCGTTATCTGGCGGATAAGACGCCCGTCCGCCTCCATGTTTTCGCCGATTTCCCCGATTATCAATCCTACATGCCGGGCGCCAAGCCCCATGGCGGCCGCTCGCTGGATAATGAGGCTTTCTCCTTCGATCGGCTTGGCAAATGGGCTGCCCGGGTGAACCCCAGCAAGATGGCCTATCCGCTGCGCGGCAGCCTGATGGAGACGGTCAATGGCACGCTGGACGAGGCCACCCTCGCCGAACGTGAGGCGCAGGATTACCGCGGCCTGGGGCAGGCGCTGGTCGGATCCCTTTTCAAGGCCGTGCTCGATCGCGACATCCCCATCGAGTTCGAAAAGCGCGCCCGCAAGCTCATCAAGGATGGCGACCGGATCATCGGCGTTATCGCCGAAGATGCGGATGGCCGGGATTTCCGCGTGCGTGCGCGACGCGGCGTAATCATCGCAACCGGTGGCTTTGAATGGAACGAGCAGTTGGTCCAGACTTTTCTGCGCGGTCCGCTCACGGGGCCTGTCAGCGTGCCGGAGAATGAAGGCGACGGCCTGCTGATGGCGATCGACGCGGGCGCGCAACTGGGTAATATGCAGAATGCCTTCTGGATGCAGAGCGTATTGGAATTCAAGCCACAGCATCGCAATGCCAAGCCCAACTATCTGTTGGGATCAGATGAGCGGGCCCGTCCGGGCGCCATCCTGGTCAACCGCGCGGGCAAACGGTTCGTAAACGAAGCAGCCAACTACAACGCGCTGGGCAAGTCGCTGCACGCCTTCGACGCCGGAACACACAGCTACGCCAACCTGCCCTATTGGCTGATCATCGATCAGCGTTACCGCGACAAATATCAAACCTTCAATACCCCGCCCGGCGGGCCTGTCCCGTCCTATATGATGCAGGCCGACACACTGGAAGAACTGGCCGGAATAGCCGGTATCGATCCCGAGGGTCTGAAGGCCGCTGTGACGCGGTACAATGACATGGTCCGCAAAGGCCATGATGACGACTTCAATCGTGGCGACGCCACGTACGACAATTTCTATATGTGGGGCGATACCGATTTCGAGGCTCCATATCGCACGCTCGGCGTGATCGACCAGGGGCCTTATTTTGCGGTCAAAATGGAAGCCGGCGCCCTTGGCACCGCCGGCGGTCCCAAGACCAACGGCGATGCACGCGTGCTGGACTGGAACGGCAACGTGATCCCGGGCCTTTATGCGGCCGGTAACGCCATGTCGGCGGTCTTGGGCGAAGCCTATGGCGGCGCAGGCGGGACGCTGGGCCCTGGTCTCACCTTTGGCTATCTAGCGGGACGTCATCTGGGAACCCATATACCCAATCACTGATTTGGCTCTGCGCACGACCAGCACCAATTGGCTTTCCCAGCAGCGTGCCGTGACGCTTCGTGCTGTCAAGCTTATGCGACCGGGTTGGGAACGGCCGGATTTCAAATCGCCGAAGAACCGCTATTCGGCATGGTCGACGTTGCCCGATAGCGGCTTGCGCTCATACCGCTGTGCAGACGAAATGCGTGTTGAAAGGATTTGAGGTCGTCATAGCCGACGATGGTTGCGATCTGCGAGATTGGCCTTTCCGTATCGCGCAATTGAGTTTGTGCGCTGCGGACCCGCAGAAGTTGCTGATATTTGCGCGGCGTCATGTCTAATGCCGCGCGGAACCGGCGGATCAGCGTCTGTTGGCTGACGCCGACATGTTGGACAAGGGCGCTGATGCGTGTCCGATTGGACGTATTTTCCGCAAGCCATATCTGCGCGCTCGCAACCAACGGATCGTGAGACAGCCCTTCCCGGTCGGTTTCCAAACCCATGGCGTCCGCAAGAGTGCCGGCCATGGTGGACGACATCAACCGTGCGATCAGCCGCGTCAACATGGTCAACTCATGCGCCATGCCGCGCGCCATCATGATCGTTCCCCGATCGACAATGGCGGATTTCGTGTCGGTGCGAATGTGGGGATAGCGTTGGCGAAAGCTTGTCGCCATCGGCAACGACTGTGGCGCCGGGCCATGGCCGATAAGCCCGGCCTCCGCCAGCAGATAAATCCCTCGCCCCGTCGCTGAGATACTCGCTCCGGCGGCGTGCTGACGCGCCAGCCAGGCAATGCCGGCGTGCATGTCATCGAGCGGCGTGAAGTCTTCTTCTGGCCATTCGAAATCAGGAACATGGATCAGCAGATGCGATGTCGTATCGCTGGGCCGATCATCAACCTCCAGCCGCCTGTTGCCGGCGGTGCGTATCGAGCCAGCGCCAAGCCCCAGCAGCCGCACCCGTGTTTGCATGCCGACATCATCGCGCGACTTGAATTGATTGGCGACACGCCGTCGCATCAGATCGAAAAGGTCGAGGAACAGGCCCAAGCTGGCGAGGTGAACACCATCGAACGCAATGACGGCTACATCCTTTTGCATGGATATATGGTAATTATACACCCCATTTTTGTCAAATTACCCCCGCACGGTCGCGTGTCGTGAAGATACATACTGCATGCAAGCAATATCCTTGAGCACGAGGAATCAGGAGGGGTAGAGATGGCAACTCTGGAGACGCGGGTGCGCGTCCTCAGCGTGCTTGGCATGAGCACGCCTTGTAATTTCAATACCTTGCTGGAGCAAACTGCTTCAGGGGGCCGTCTCTCTGAACGCGCCTACAACAGATTGCGCGGCTGACCATGCCCGAACCCACGCGCTACTACCCCCGTCTTGAAGGCCGATCCGCCATCGTCACCGGTGCCGGGACGGAAGGCGGCGGCGTTGGCACCGGCCGCGCGATCGCTATGGTGTTGGCAGGTGAAGGTGCGACCGTCTGTCTCGTGGATCGCGATGCGGCGAGCGCGGAAATGACGCGTCAGCAGATTGCCGCCGCTGGCGGCAGTGCCTTTGTCGTCACCGGCGATGTCACCATCAACGCTGACTGCCGCCGGTTCGTCGAGGAAACCGTCGCGCGCACGGGTCGGCTCGACATTCTGGTCAACAATGTCGGCATCTCGGCCCCTGTTGCGCTCGATGAGGCGGACGAAAGCGGATGGACCCGTGTGCTCGACATCAATCTGATGAGCGCGATGCTGATGTGCAGGCATTCCGTACCGGCGATGAAGGCGGCGGGTGGAGGGTCGATCGTCAACATTTCTTCCATTGCCGGTATCCGGGCGCATGGATCGATCGCCTACGGCCCGTCCAAGGCGGCGATGGCAGCCCTCGCGCGGGAAATTGCCGTCTTGCACGGACGCGACGGCATCCGCGCCAATACGGTCGCGCCGGGTCACATCATGACTCCGCACGCCATGCATGTGCTGCCACCTGACATGCGCACGCTGCGCCGGGCGATCGGGCCGCTCGGCATCGAAGGCGATGCATGGGACATCGCCCGCGCGGTGGCGTTCCTGGCCAGCGAAGACGCGCGTTTCATCACGGGCACGCTGTTGCCGGTCGATGGCGGAGTCACCGAAATCGGACCGATCCCCGCGCATCATCTTGCGATCGCGGAGGAAAGCTGAAGCTGGAACCATTTATCGAAAGGAGGACGACCAGATGATCGAGTTGGACGAGAAGCAGGAATCGGGCGTGGGCTTCATAACCAGCGTGATGGGTGATCAGTTCGGCGGCGCTTTCCGCGATTCTGCCGCATCCGGCCGGTTTTCCTCCGCTATTACGCGCATGGCCGCCAGTTGGGCGTTTCACGACGCTTGGCAGCATGAGGGCATCAGCCGCAAGGAAAAGAGCATTGCAGTCATTTCCGCGCTGATTGCGTCCCACCAGTCACTGGAACTGAAAAACCATGTGAAGATCGGCCTGGCGAACGGCCTGACAGTTGCCGAACTCGAGGGTCTACTGATCCAGCTTACGCCCTATGTGGGATTTCCCTGCATTGCTTCCGCTCAGACCGCCGTGATCGCGGCGATGCGCGAAGCGGGCGTTTCGCCAGACAGCCTTCAGACATCGGAAGAGCGTGGGCTGTTGTAATCGATCAAGACTTCGTCGGTCGATAATGAGGAATAGTCGATCCCGCAAAGTCAAAGCCATGCATTCGTAACAACCAAAATAACCAACATATAATAGGGGAGGGTTTTATGAATAATCACAAGATATTAATGTCGTCCTGCGCATGCCTGTTGTGGGCATTGCCGACTATGGCAGCCGCCCAGGCGGCAGGAGCGCCAACGGCGGAAAAGGCACAGCAGACCTTCAGCGTCGACGATATCATCGTACAAGCGCGTCGTCGTGACGAGCGACTGCAGGATGTTCCCCTCGCCGTCAGCGCCGTCACGGCCGAAACGATTGCCCGCGCGAACATCACGAGCGTCATGGACCTGTCGAACGTGGCGCCGAGCCTGACTGCCGTGCCCGGTGCAGGCGGCAGCCGGGCATTGCCCACTTTCGCCATTCGCGGGCTTAGCCAGCAAGAGCTGTCATCGCTCGCCGATTCCTCGGTGTCGGTCTATCTCGGCGACGTCGTGGCCGCGCGTACGCAGGGACTGAATGGCGCCATCTTCGACATCGGTTCGGTTGAAGTGCTACGTGGCCCCCAGGGCACGCTGTTCGGCCGGAATACAACGGGTGGCGCGATCATCATTCGCGGCAATCGACCGACCAATGAACTGGAGGGGTCCGCAGCCGTAACCTTTGGGCGTTTCGATACATTCAATGTCGAAGCGATGCTGAATATACCGCTGGGCGAAAAGGCAGCGATCCGTGTCGCAGGTATCCGGTTGCGCGACGATGGTTTCGTCTATGACGAGATATTGGGCCGCAACATCAACAACACCGCGCAGGAGGCGGCCCGCGTGTCGTTGCTACTCCGCCCGACCGAGGCGATAGAATCGCTCACGGTCTATGACTTTTACAATGAGGATGACGGCGGCACGCCGATCTTCCTGTACAAGATCAATCCAAATGGAACCTTCAACCAGCCTGCCGCCCAGGCAGCACGCAATTATCAGCCGCTCGAAACTCTGCTCGCGCAACAGCAGGCACGGGGGATGTTTCGCGTCGCCAATGGCGTTCCCGTGTATATCAAGGTCCGTACCCACACACTCGCCAACACGACGAGTTTCGAGATTTCGGACAATATCACGTTCAAGAATATCCTGGGCTATCGCAAGGTGTCCGACGACATTGCAGACGATATCGACGGATCGTCCAATTCCCTGCATCCGCAGCGGCGTATCGATAAGTCCAGCCAGTTTTCCGAAGAAGCGCAGTTGCTTGGTTCGTCGGATCATTTGAACTGGATCACCGGCCTCTATTATTTTAAGGAGCGCGGACATAATCAGGGGCGATCGGCCGTGGGCGCGATCGACCCGGGTTTGATCGAACCGACCGAACCGTTCGATTTCGCCGGTACGGCCTACAGCAATACCAACGTCAAGGCGCGCAATCGCAGCTATGCGGCCTTTGCGCAGGGCACCTATAATTTCTCGGACGACGGGACAGGCTTCAGCGTGACGGCGGGTATCCGTTACAACAAGGATCGTCGCGCCGTGACCATCCTGAACGCTACGCGTACCGCATGTCGCTTCACGCTCGATCTCGACAATAATCCCGCAACGCCGGAAACATTGCCGCCGCTGGCGGATTGCCGGTTCGACGCGAACAAATCCTTTTCCGAGGTCACCTATAATACCAACCTGCATTGATCATGACCCACGCGCCCATTTGCGGCGACCGATGGTCATGATGTGCCAAGGCTGATCGACGAGCTTGTTCCAAGCCTCGCAGCAGTGGTCGATGATGTTGTCGTAGGAGGCGAAGACGCGGTTGGAGAGCCAGTTGTCGCGCATGAACTGCCAGATGTTCTCGACGGGGTTCAACTCAGGACATTTTGCCGGCAGAGCGATGATGCTGATGTTATCGGGCACGACGAGCTTTCCGGTCATGTGCCACCCAGCCTGGTCCATCAGCACGACCGCGTGAGCGCCAGGGGCGACGGCGAGCGATATCTCGGTCAGGTGCAGCGTCATGGTTTCGGTATTGCAGAAGGGCAGCACCAGCCCTGCGCCCTTGCCCTGTTCCGGGCAGATAGCGCCAAAGATATACGCCGATTTTGTCCGCTGATCCTTTGGTGCCGATGGCCGCGTCCCGCGTCTGGCCCAGCGCCGCGTGATCTTGTTCTTCTGACCGATGCGGGCTTCGTCCTGGAACCAGATCTCTATGGGCGTACCCTTCGGGAGGGTTGCTTTGACCTTTGCCAGCTCGGCGGCAAAGCCCCCTTTTTGAAGGCGTCCATGGCAAGTTCGTTCTGGGCATGGTGGCGGGGTCGCGCCGTGAGCTTGACGTAGCCCAGCCTCTTCAGCTCGCGCCCCACGGTCGTTTCATCGAGCGACACCGCGAACTCGTCGTGAAGCCATTGGACCAGGTCGATCAGGCGCCAGCGAACGACACCATGGATCGCCGGGATCGGACCACGTTCGACCGTCTCGACAAGCGCCTGTCGCTGAGCATCATTGAGCCGCGATTGCTTGCCGGGCGCCTTGCCATCCAGAAGGCCATCAGGACCACGGGCATTGAACCGCACAACCCAGTCACGCACGATCTGCAGCCCCACCCCGCCGATCCGCGCCGCCGCTGTCCGGCTGCCACCATCGTAAATCTCGGCCAATGCCAAAAGCCGCCGCGCCTGGTTCGCGCTCCTCGTCGTGCGCGACAATCGCCGCAACGCCGCCCCGTCAAAATCATCCCGCAAGCCGATCGCTGATCCCATGGTCACGCCCTCCAAATGCAGGCCGCCATTGATTCAGAATTTCGTCAGTTTGGGAATCCCCCACGTGAGTCAGGCTCAGCGCAGGCTGGTATAACGTTAGTCTGGAATATCGGTTCGATCGCGATCATCTTCTCTACGCCGCGCACCGGCATGGCTATCGTACGGGTGGTTATGGCGCGCGCGCCGCGACCCAGGCCGGTCTGGCGCGGACATTCAGCCCGGAAACGGTCGACGATATCGAACTGGGGTTCAAGGGCGACTGGCGGCCGGGCAACATGTTCCTGCGGACCAATCTTGCGGGCTATTATGCCAAGTATAAAAATATCCAGCGGTTGCTGACCGACGTCACGACCATTCCGAATACGACTGTTACGGCAAATGCTGGCGGCGCGAGAATTTGGGGCATCGAAGTCGAAGCATTGTTCCGCCCAATAGCATCGATCGAATTGTCGGCGAACTATGCCTATACGAATGCCAAATATCAGGATTTTGCCGATCCGTTCAGCGGCACCGATCTATCCAATGCGCCTTTCGCCCGTGCGCCGCGCAACACCTACACACTGGGCGCGCGCTATCTCGTGCCGATGGACAAGTCGAACGGCGATTTGTCCTTTGGCGTGAGCTATTATCACATCGACAGTTTCAACGGGAACGACAGTTACGTCCGCGGTTTTACCGAAGTAAAAGGTTGGCATCTCGTCAATCTGGATGCCGGTTGGTCGAACATCGCGGGGTCCAATTTCCGATTGTCCTTATTCGTGAAAAACCTCACCAACGAGCATTATTCCTATCTCCTGAGCAACACCAATACGCTGGGCTATAATTCCCATTCGCCCGGCACGCCGCGTACTTATGGAGCGACGGCACGTTTCCACTTCTGATCGAAGGCGCCGGTGCCGGTCTTGGGGCGCGCATCGGCGCGACCGGCAGAGCCAGCGAAAGAATGACCATGACCGACATGATCACATCCGAATTTGCAGATACCCTTCCGATGCGCGAGTTGACGGTATCGAACCACCTGTTGGGCGATGCTGCGGGGCTTGCGGCTGCTTGGGAACGCGACGGTTATTGGTTCTTCCGCGACGTGTTGGATAAGGCTGCAATCGGTCGTCTTAGGTCGGTCTATCTCGACGTACTGAACGAAGTGGGCGTTATCGATCCCGACCGAACCGACGCGGCGGTTTACAATGGCGCATCCCTCGACAATTTCCCGATCCGCAACGATGGGACGCCGGGCACCGACCCGCTGATGGCCCGCTATCCGCGCAACAGGTTCGTGGTTGAACCCAACATCCGCGCATTTTTTTCCGAACTCTTCGGCGATGATGTCTTCTGGGTACCGAACACTGAATATCACGCGTTGCCGCCGGGCAGTGGTCGGGCGGGCAAGCGGTTCAATTTCATCCATTGCGACGGACCCAACAACAAGGGCTTGCCACTCAAAATCTGCTGGATACCGCTCGTCATGATCGACGAGGCGACGGGCGGACTGGCGCTGGCCGAAGGCATGCACCGCCCGCGCATGAACGATTTCCCCCGGCCGCCGGAGGGTATTGCCGAGGACGCAATCCCAGCGAATGCGTGGCGCCGCACGGTATATCAGCCCGGCGATGTGCTGATCTTCAGCATGGAAACGCCGCACAGCGGCCTTGCCAACCGATCGGATCGCTATTTCCGGTTGTCGATGGACATTCGCGGTATGCCGATGTCGGGCAATATCCCCACCGTGGGTAAAGTCGCCGCGATCGATCCCTGCGCGATCACCGTTACGACGGAGGAAGGCGCGCAGCGCACGTTCCGCATTGATGAGGATACTTTCTGCCGCATCACGCGCGGAAGACTGACCGGGATGCCGCTCGCCTTGGCGGAAATACCGGAACTCGTGAAGGTCGGTGATCCGGTCTATGTCGCCTCCGACCACGGCACGGCGACCTTCATCCGTCCCCAGCATTGATGCCGGACGGGCGGGCATAGCGTCCGGTCAATCCATCGCACTCTCTTCGGCCGTCGGGTAGCGCCCCATCGCCAGATAACAGAGAGCGGCGACCGCGAAGGACGCGGACGCTGCCATGATCGCGACATCGTAGTTGCCGAAATGGTCATAAGCGCGGCCGATCAGGCTGGCGCCTAGCGCAACCCCCAATGCGATGCACATAGTGGAGAGGCTGTAGATCGTGGCATAGCTGCGCAACCCGAAATAACGCGCGATCATGAACGCGACGATGTCGATCTCCGCGCCCTGACCCAGGCCGATCATCAGCACCGCGCCGTAGAATAGCACCGGCGACACGTCGCTCTGCAGCAGGAACAAACATCCTATGGCAGGCGCGAGGTTAAGGATGAACGCCACAGCCGGCGCCCAGAAGCGATCAACCAGCACACCGCTGAACAAAGCGCCCAAAGCCGCCGCCGTCCCCATCACCGATACCGCGCCGACGGCGGCCAGCGTATCCAACCCCTTCTCGATCGCCAACGGCTTCATTTGCGACAGCAACGCGACCACCGGCACATAATTGAAGACCGACGCGGCGATCAGGATGCGGACCTTTGGTTTGGCGAGCAAAACACGCCATGGGTCTGCCTTGGCAAGCGGCTTGCTTGTCGCAGTGGCAGCAATCCGGCGCGCCCGCGGCAGCCAGAACAAGGTCAAAGGGAGCGGGATCAGCAGGATAAAAGCCGCGAGCAGCAAAAAGCCACCGGCGGACCCGAAATGGACGATCACCGGGAACAACAGCATCGGCATTAACGCGCCCGCCACGGCCAGGCCGGATCGTCCGATCGCCAGCGCTGTGCCGCGCGTACGCTCGAACGCCCCGCTCAGGATGCGAGTGACCGTTATCCCGGTAGTCGCCATGCCGGACAGCGACAGCACGAAATAGGCCAGATAATAATAGCTGAGCGAACCCTGCATCAAGGAGAGCAGCAGATACCCGGTGGCGGTCAGGACCAGCCCCACTGAAAGGACGGGACGGACGCCATAATGATCCGTCAGGCGGCCAATGACGGGTGCGATGAACGCGGTAATGAGGCCGAAGCTGTGTACGAACGCGATATCGCCGCGCGACCAGCCGAATTGATGCTGCAACGGCTCGACGAACAGGCTCGATATCGCGGAATAGAGGGAATAGCCCAGCGATCCCGCCAACAAGGCGGTTACACCCTGTCGCCATTCGAGCTTCCATTCACGCGCCATGGACTGAATGTGCGACATCAAAAACTCCTTTCGGTTTGTATCTCCTTGAAATTAGATTATGAAAATGGTCGGCCTGTTCATGATCATGTATGCGCTGGCTGTGTCAGCACATTCGGCGTTAAGGCTCTGGTCCATGCGGACGTCGTTCCCGCGCCACCTCATTCGAGCGTGGCGGGTCACCAAATCGGTTTCTTAGAAAACCGGGAAAATCATAAAAGCTATCGTTCAATGCCATACTGAAAGTCGGTATTTGTTAGCCGTCACGCGTTCATTTTCAGGAATTGCGACGAAACACTTCCTTTCATGAAACTAGCCCGCATCTGAACGCATTATAGCAAGGCAGCCTACCGCAGGTCGGGGAACGGAGGGCTTCACTCGATTGAGAGGAATGCCTGTATGAAGATCGCGCAAATTGCCCCATTGGCCGAAAGCGTCCCTCCCAGGCTCTATGGTGGTACCGAACGGATCGTTTCCTATCTGACCGAAGAACTTGTTCGCCAGGGTCATAGTGTCACCCTGTTCGCCAGTGGCGATTCGCAGACCAGTGCCGAACTGGTGCCGATTACCGACATGGCGCTTCGCCTGAATCCGGCTGTGGTCGATACCATTCCCTATCATATGATAATGCTGGAGCAGGTTCGTCGCCGCGCCGATGAATTCGATGCGCTGCACTTTCATATCGACATGCTCCATTTGCCGATGGCTCAGGATTTTATCGGGCGCACCGTCACCACCTTGCACGGACGGCTTGATCTGCCCGACTTGCCACCCTTTTACCGGGCCTTTCCCGAGCACAGTCTGGTGTCGATTTCCGACCATCAACGGTTACCTATGCCACCGGTCAATTGGGGCGGGACAATCTACCATGGCCTACCTGCCGACCTGCTGGCGCCGCGATTGGGCGCGGGCGAGAATTATCTCGCGTTTCTGGGCCGCATATCGCCCGAGAAGCGGCCAGACCGCGCGATCCGCATCGCTGCGCGATCGGGCCTGAACCTCAAGATCGCGGCCAAGATCGACAATGTGGATCGGGCTTATTGGGAAAGCGAGATCGCCCCGCTGGTCGATCGCTATCCCAATGTAGAATATATCGGCGAGATCAATGAACAGCAAAAGGCGCAATTCCTGGGTCAGGCGAGCGCGTTGCTGTTTCCCATTGATTGGCCAGAACCCTTTGGCCTGGTGATGATCGAGGCGATGGCCTGTGCGACGCCTGTGATTGCGTTCCGATGCGGATCAGTGCCTGAAGTGATCGAGCATGGCGTATCGGGTTTCATCGTCGATAGCGAAGATGAAGCCGTGGCAGCGGTCGCGGCCTTGCCGCATCTCGACCGCGCCCGGGTGCGTGGCGCATTTGACACACGCTTCACGGCGGAGCGGATGGCGGCAGACTATGTCGCGTTGTACCATGAACTGCCTGGCGCCCGTACGGACGCGGCCCGGCTGCGCCGCCAGCGCGGCGAAGACGCCGAACTCCAGATCGTCGCATAGGAGACTCCATGACGCTGATACAGCCCCAGCCCGAAGCGCCCGGCATCGCTGGGGGGCAGGCGCTGTCCCAGGCGCAAACCCAATTTTTCATCCCGGCGACCGCCTCGCTCCACGAACGCAGGCCGCGCACGCTCAAACATGGCGACAGCTTCGCCGTGTTCGACCATAGCGGCGACGCCATTTCCGGGCCGGGCAGTCCAGAAGGGTTGTACCATCGCGACACCCGGCATCTTTCTCACCTTTATCTCACGG
Organism: Sphingomonadaceae bacterium; assembly: GCA_016000085.1. GTDB lineage: Bacteria > Pseudomonadota > Alphaproteobacteria > Sphingomonadales > Sphingomonadaceae > Sphingobium. Next base: position 191,598 of record JAECRT010000001.1, on the reverse strand, counting down.
TAAACGGGATGCGGCCGATCCTGCTGAGTTCGGCACTGCGCGACGATAATGCGATGCTGACCTGTGATCTCGCCAACCCCGATTTCTTCGGCGACGATGGCCGGGTCGCTGTGTTGCATGACTTGATTCATTTGCGTCGCACACGCTTCCTCTGGAAAGACGCGTTGTACGAAAGGATCACCGTACGCAATTTCGACACTGAAATGCACCAGATCAGCATAGATCTCAGCTTTGTCGCCGACTTTGCCGATCTGTTCGAAATTCGCGGCATGACCCGCTTGCGCCGCGGGACAATGCGGGAGGCGCAGGTCGGCCCATCAGACGTTCTGCTAGGCTATATCGGGCGGGACGATCGCGAACGACAGACCCATCTGCATTTCGATCCAATGCCCACCGAGTTGACTGACAACCACGCGCGCTTCGAAGTGACGGTGCCGCCCGGCCAGCGCTGCGCCCTGTTCACCCGTATTTGTTGCAGCCGGGTTGAAATCAGCGACCCGCTGCCGAAGCATTTCCTGAAATCCCTGCGCGAAGCGATGCAGACGTTGCAGGCGGCGCGTCAACGGGGGGCGACCCTTCATTCGTCCAACGACCTGTTCAACGAAGTTGCGCGTCGCTCGGTCGCCGACATTTCAATGCTTTCGACCGATACCGAATTTGGCCCCTATCCCTACGCCGGCATCCCTTGGTTCAGCACGGTGTTCGGCCGAGATGCCATCATCACCGCGCTCGAAACCCTATGGATGGACCCGGAGATCAGCCGCGGCGTGCTGGGATATCTGGCCGCGCATCAGGCAACCAGCTTTGACCCGGCGGCCGATGCCGAACCAGGCAAGATATTGCATGAGGTACGCCATGGCGAAATGGCGGAATTGGGCGAAGTGCCATTCCGTCATTATTATGGCAGTATCGATTCCACGCCGCTTTTCGTGATGCTGGCCGGTGCCTATCTCGAACGCACCGGCGACATCGCCTTTCTGACAACGATCCTCCCGCATATCGACGCAGCGCTTTCGTGGATCGATGTGCATGGCGACCGTGATGGCGATGGCTTCGTCGAATATGGTCGGTTGACCGATCAGGGTCTGCAAAATCAAGGGTGGAAGGACAGTCATGATTCGATCTTCCACGCCGACGGCAGCATAGCGCGCGGTCCGATCGCTCTCGCCGAAGTCCAGGCCTATGTCTATGGCGCCTGGCAGGCGGCCGAAGCGCTATTTCGCGCAGTGGGTGATGACGGGCGCGCTGCGGATTATCGGGATCGCGCCGCTCGGCTGCGTGACCGTTTCGACACCGCCTTTTTCGACGCGGAGCTAGGCACCTATGTGATTGCGCTGGATGGCGACAAGAGGCCGTGCCGCGTGCGCTCATCCAATGCGGGCCATGTCCTTTATACCGGGCTGGCGCGGGCGGAACGCGCCGAAGCCGTGGTTCGCACGCTGATGGCCCCAGCATCTTTTTCGGGTTGGGGCGTCCGCACGATCGCTTCGACTGAAAAGCTCTATAATCCGATGAGCTATCATAATGGCTCGATCTGGCCCCATGATAATGCGCTGATTGCGGGGGGCTTTTCCCGCTATGGCTATCAGCGTGAGGCAGCCCAGATATTTGAAGGGCTATTCGCCGCCGCGACCTATGTCGACATGATGCGCTTGCCCGAACTGTTCTGCGGCTTCCCGCGTCGCCGCTCTCAAGGGCCGACCTTCTATCCGGTGGCTTGTAGTCCACAGGCTTGGTCGGCCGCAGCGCCCCTTGCGCTGATCGAGTCCAGCCTTGGACTGCGATTTGATGTCGCGGCAGAGCAGATATCATTTCACAAGCCAGGACTGCCGCATTTCCTCCACAGCCTGACGATCCGGAGCCTGGGCATCGGGGCTTCCAAGGTTGATATAGCATTCGACCGAATGGGCGATCAGGTCGTCGTCAAGCCCATGCCACATGGCGGGAGCGCACGAATAGTGACGATCGCCTGATCTATATGGTCGCCAGCGAAATCGCGATTGATATTGCCGTTGCAGGAACCAACGCCTTCTCCACACGCTGATAGCGCGGAGGTTCTCGATGCCCGCACGCGCATATTGGCAAGGCCAGATCAAACTGGCGCTCGTATCCATTCCGGTGGAGGTCTATCCAGCCACCAAATCCGGTGCAGCCGTCAGCTTTCGGCAAATCCACGAACCGACCGGCAAACCCATCCATTATGAGAAAGTCGTGACTGGCGTCGGCCCTGTCGACCGGGATGAGATCCTCAAGGGTTTCGAATTGTCCAAGGGCAACTACGTCTTGCTGGAACAAGAGGAGATTGAGGCCGTAAAAATCGAAAGTCGCAAGACGCTCGATCTGGTCCAGTTCGTGGCCGCTGACGCGATCGACGTTCTTTATTATGAAAAGCCCTATTTCGTGGTGCCTGCCGATGACTTGGCGGAGGAAGCCTATGCCGTGCTGCGTGACGCTTTGCGCCAGACGAAGAAGGTCGGCCTGGGCCAATTATCCGTCCGCGGCCGGGAGCAGCTTGTTTCGCTCAAACCCTGTGGTCGCGGCCTTGTGCTCGAAGTGCTGCGCTATGCCGACGAAGTCACGAAAGCCCAAACCTATTTTCGCGGTTTGCCAGACGATACGGCGGACGAGGAGATGCTGGACCTTGCCACGAGCATCATCGATAAACGCACCGCGCCGTTCAAACCGGAAGAGTTCCGCGACCGCTATGTCGACGCGCTCCACCGGCTGATCGACAAGAAGAAAAAGGCCAAGGGCAAGCGCATCATCGAAGATGTTGATGAGGAGCCCGCAGGTCGCACGGGAGGCAACGTCATCGATCTGATGGCGGCGCTCAAGAAATCGGCGGGCGAGGGCGCGCGCAAGCCCCCGGCGGCAAAGAAGGCAACGCCTAAAAAGGCTGCCCCCAGGCGCAAGAGCGCATGATGCTGCGCGATCCTGACATGCCCTTGCACTTGATCGATGGTCCCATTCTCAAGGGCGACGTTCGCAATCTGACGACGACGCCTATCCGGCTGGCCGCTGTCATCGGCATCGCCGCTTCAGGGAACAGGAATTAGTGATGGCCACGGTTGATCCTCTGGCCCGCTACAATGCCAAGCGCGATTTTACCCGGACGGGGGAACCCAAGGGCAAGCGCGCGAAAACCGCGGGTAACAGTTTCGTTGTGCAGAAGCATGCGGCGACACGACTGCATTGGGACTTTCGGCTGGAGATTGACGGCGTACTCAAGAGCTGGGCCGTGACCAGGGGGCCGAGCCTCGATCCGGCCGACAAGCGGCTGGCAGTGCGCACCGAAGACCACCCGATCGACTATGGCAGTTTTGAGGGGAATATCCCCAAGGGCGAATATGGCGGCGGCAGCGTCATGCTGTGGGATCGCGGCACATGGGAGCCGATTGAAGGCAAGAGCGTCGAGGATCTCGAAGATGGGCACCTCCACTTCATCCTTCATGGTGAGCGGATGAAGGGCGAATGGCTGCTTGTACGCATGAAGGGCCGACCGGAGGAGAAGCGCGAGAACTGGTTGCTGCGCAAAATCGAAGACAGTCATGCCAGCAACAGCGACGATCTGGTCGAACGCGCGCTCACCAGTGTCCTGACAGACCGTTCGATGGCGCAGATCAAGGCTGACATCAGTGGCACGCAATCGCTCAAAGGCGCCAAGGGCAAGGCCTTTGCGGACAAGATGCAGGCTGCCGAAACGCACAATGCGCGCGTCAAAACCAGAGCCAAGACCACCGCCGCCGCTTTGCCGCGGTTCGTCAAGCCACAGCTTGCGACGCTGGTGGACGATGTGCCGACCGGCAATGAGTGGCTGCACGAAATCAAATATGACGGCTATCGCGCCATGATCGCAGTCAAGGGCCAAACGGTGAATCTATTTACGCGAAACGGCCTCGACTGGACCGAAAAATTCGGTCCGCTGGTGGAAGCCATTGCCGCGCTCGACCTGCCGCCCGCGCTCATCGATGGCGAGATCGTGGCTTTTGGCGACGACGGCAATCCCAGCTTTTCAGCACTTCAGGCGGTTTTGAAGCGCGGCCATGGCGCGCAAAGGGCCGATACGCCTTTCCAGTTCTTCGCCTTCGACCTTCTCTCGCTCGACGGCATGGACCTCAAGCCGCTGACCACTATCGAGCGGAAGGAACGACTGGAAGCGCTGCTTGCCGATGCGCAACCGCCTATCCATGTCGCGGATCATCTTATCGGTGCAGGTGAGAAACTCTATCGCTCGTTATGCGAAGCCGGGCAGGAAGGCATTATCGCCAAGCGCATCGCTGCCCCCTATCGCAGCGATCGCACGCGCAACTGGGTGAAGGTGAAATGTACCCGGCGGCAGGAGTTCGTCGTCATCGGCTGGACAAAGAGCAAAGCCAAGGGCCGCGCTTTCTCCTCGCTGCTGTTGGCGCAGCATGAGGGACGCAAGCTGGCCTATAAGGGAAAGGTCGGCACCGGCTTCGACACAGCGACCATGGACGACCTCGCCGCTGCGATGGCGCCCCTCGCCATCGACACCATGCCGACCGAAGTTCCCGGTGCGGAGGCGCGCAGCGTCCAGTGGATCAAGCCCATGCTGGTTGCGGAAGTGGCCTTCGCCGAGTTCACCGGCGAGGGGCGCGTGCGGCATGGCAGCTTCCTTGGATTACGCACCGACAAGCCGGCCAAGTCCGTAAAACCGGAGAAGGCCGCACCTGCGCCGCTCCCCGAAAGTAGCGTGAAGATCAGCAGCAGAGAGCGTATTCTTTTCCCCGACAGCGGCCAGACCAAAGGCGATCTTGCCGACTATTATACCCGTATCGGGCCGCTGATGTTGCCCTTCGCCGCGAACAGGCCGATCAGCCTTGTCCGATGCCCACAGGGCCGCGCAAAGAAATGCTTTTTCCAGAAACATGACAGCGGGGCGTTTGGCGACCATGTTCATCAGGTGGCGATCCGCGAGAAAGGCGGCGGATCGGAGGATTATATCTATGTTGAGGATAGCGACGGGTTGCTGACCTGCGTGCAGATGGGGACCATAGAGTTTCACGGCTGGGCGTCACGAGCAGATGCCGTAGAGAAGCCCGATCGCATGATCTTCGACCTCGATCCGGATGAAGCTATGGCGTTCGCGAAAGTGCGACAGGCTGCCGATGATATTCGCGATCACCTGAGCGACCTCGGCCTCGTCTCCTTCGCCATGCTCTCCGGTGGCAAGGGCGTGCATGTCGTCGTGCCACTGACGCCGGGCCATGACTGGAATACACACAAGGACTTCGCATCCCGTTTTGCGCAGGCGCTCAGCGCCGCTGAACCCGATCGTTTCGTCGCGACCATGAGTAAAGCCAAGCGCAAAGACCGGATATTTATCGACTGGCTGCGCAACCAGCGTGGCAGCACCGCCATTCTGCCCTATTCCGCCCGCGCCCGACCGGGAGCACCCGTCGCCGTGCCGATAGACTGGGAGGAACTGGCCGAGATGAAAGATGCCCATCCCTTCAGCATCGACGATGCGGAAACGCTGTGGAAACGCGCAAAAGATCTCAAGGGCTGGGGCTTTGCGGCACAGAGCCTGCCATCGATTTGAGGCGGCTATCTTCCTTGGCTATCCCACCGATGCGTCAAAATGGGCCTGTATCGCTTCCGGGATTATCGAGGTGAGCGTGACACCGATGGAAAGGAGAGCCCTCCGCTCCATATATTCTTCGACGCTGCTCCTTACAGGACAGGTTTTAACCTATCGGAAGGTCCAAGGGGAGAGCTTACCGCTTGGCCATTTGGAGCGATCAGTTGATCGAATGGCTCGCCGGAAGGGCGTTGCCACCAAGCGGCCCCGCCATGGAACTCAGAGCGAGATGGGCGACATGGATGTCCATCGGTCCAGCAAGCTGGAGCGTCGCGCCATAGCTGCCGATGCTGGCGACCAGACCCTTTTCCCGTCCGCGCTGCCGTGATCGCAAGAGCATAGCTGCTCGTCATGTTTACTTTAGCTCGGGAGAACCGATTGCAGGCGTGAGAGTTCTGTCTGGTATCGGGCGAGGCTTCTTGCTTCAGGCCATTTTCTAGACGGAAGGAAACACGCCATGCCGCTCCAGGCGCTTGCCCTCAATTGCACGCTCAAGGCCTATGGTAGCGCGCTTTCGTCGACCGACGCCATGATCGCCGTCCTCAACAAGGCCTTCTCGCAGCATGACGTGGTGCTGACCGAAACCGTCCGTGTTGCCGCGCTGAATATCAGGCCGGGCGTGACATCGGACGAAGGTGATGGAGATGCGTGGCCGGACCTGCGCAGGCAGATATTGGAGCATGACATATTGATCTTCGGCGGGCCGATCTGGATGGGTCAGATCAGCAGCGTGGCGAAACGGGTTCTGGAACGCATGGACGCCTTCCTGTCGGAAACCGACGATCAGGGCCGAATGCCCAGCTATGGCAAGGTTGCCGTCGCCGCGATCGTGGGTAATGAGGATGGCGCGCATTTTTCATCGGCGCAGATCTTCCAGTCGCTCAATGATGTCGGCTGGACGATCCCGGCGGTTGCGGCATGCTATTGGGTGGGCGAGGCGATGGGATCGACCGATTTCAAGGATTTGGAGAAGACCCCCGACATGGTGACCAAGACAGCGAAGATGGTCGCGGGCAATGCCGCCCACCTGGCTGGATTGCTAAAATCCCATCCCTATCCCGGCTAAGGCGCGTGACGAACCGGGGGCAAGCGGCCCACTTTAAGGAAAATATCGTCCTCTATGGCGCGTTGCTGGCCAATGTCGGCATCGCAATAGCCAAGTTCGTTGCCGCCGCCATCACCGGGTCATCATCGATGCTGACCGAAGGGGTTCACTCGCTGGTCGACAGCGGCAATCAGATCCTGCTGCTCTATGGCCAGCACAAGGCAAAACGGCCTCCCGATGCCGCACATCCTTTTGGATATGGTCGGGAACTCTATTTCTGGGCCTTTGTCGTCGCCATTCTGATCTTCGCCGTGGGCGCGGGCGTGTCCATCTATGAAGGGTGGCTGCACATCGCTGATCCGGAACCGCTGCGCGACCCGACCATCAACTATGTGGTTCTCGCTATCGCAGTTCTGTTAGAGGGTACGTCCTGGACCATTGCCGTCCGCGAATTTGACGGGAAACGCGGCGCGAGCAGTTGGTGGCAGTCCATTCGCCGATCCAAGGATCCGGCCGGGTTCATCGTGTTGTTCGAGGACAGCGCGGCATTGGCTGGATTGGCGCTCGCGGCATTGGGCGTCTGGGCAAGCCATTATTTCACGGACCCTAGGATCGACGGGGTCGCATCTGTTGCGATCGGGCTCATTCTGGCGGGGGTCGCTATTTTTCTGGCGCGTGAGGCAAAAGGCCTGCTGATCGGGGAAAGCGCTGACGCGGCCATCATCGCCCGCGTCTGGGACATAGTGGAAAAACGGCCGCAGATCACATCGGTCAACCATGTCCGCACCATCCATACCGCACCGGATGCCGTCTTTGTCGCCATCAGCGCCGATTTCACGGACGACCTTCCCATGGGCGAGGCGGAGCAGCTGATCGAGGAGATCGAGCGGGAGATGAGGAAGGCCGTCCCTGAACTTACCTCCATCTATATTCGACCGGAAAAGCGGGCGGATGCTGTCGTGCAGAAGCGACCGTCTTAGGGTTTCTCCTTCACTTCCGTTGGTGGCACGAAGCTGAACTGGGCAAGCCGCCAGGCGCGACTATCATCACCTGGCCAATAATGGTGCGGGTGACCACTTTGCCCCGGCACATGCGTATCATGAACTTCGGCGCGAATCGTGATGCGCGGCAATGGGCATGGCGATTTTCTTTGACAGAGCATCGCCCGCCGATAACAGATCTACGCGGCTGCTGGAGCGCCCGGTCGCGCTTTGGCAAGCAGGAACCTATGTCTCCAAGGAGCATTACGGCTAAGCCTTATTCCAGCGACCGTTAGTTTTGGGGAAATATGACCGACCGCTTGTCCGACGCATTTCCCGGCAATTCTAAAATGAGCGCCCTCATGCGAGCGCATGATTGGGAAGCAACGAAACTAGGTTCGCCGACGGGATGGCCCGAGAGCCTCAAGACGCCTCTGCGACTCATGCTGATGTCACGTTTTGAAATGTGGCTTGGTTGGGGGGAGGATCTGACCTTCTTCTATAACGACGCCTATATTCCGACCCTTGGGTCCAAGCATCCGACAGCGCTGGGCATGCCGATGTCGCATGTGTGGCAGGAAGTTTTCGAGGATGTCCGCGATCGTGTTATGTCGGTTATGCGGGATGGCGCGGCGACCTGGGACGATCAGTTGCTTTTGCTCCTGGAGCGAAATGGCTATCCCGAAGAAACCTATCACACCTTTTCCTATAGCCCGCTCGTTGGAAATGACGGTGTAGTCGAAGGCCTCATGTGCGTCGTGAGCGAGGTGACGGACCGGGTCATCAACGAACGGCGGATCAAGCAGTTGAATGATCTGGCCGCCGGTTTGTTGAAGGCGCAGAGTCGATTTGATGTCACGGAAGCGGTTCGCCAGAATTTTGGCCGGGAAAGCCGGGACTTTCCCTTCGCGGATCTCATATTGTTCGATTTGGCGGATAGCCCACATCCCGCCTCCGGGGATGCGGATCGCTGGCCGGTTTCCGCCATCGAACGAGGCGAAAAGCAAGTCATCATTTCGCTCGAGGGTGTCGGTCAGGATCTGCCATCGGGACCATGGCAAATTCCGCCACGCGAAGCGCTGATCCTTGCCGTTGAACAGGCCGGGGAGACGCGATCGATCGGCGCGCTGGTTCTTGCTCTTAACCCTTATCGTCTGGCGGATGAGGCAAGCTTTGGTTTCGCGCGACTTATAGCGGCGCAGATCGCCGGCGCCCTGGCCACGATCGACGCGGTGTCAGCCCAACGCCGCGACCGGGACCGGCTTTGGACGCTTAGTCAGGATCTCATGCTGGTCTGCGACTTCGACGGCATCATCCGATCGGTCAATCCTTCAGCCACGCGCCTGCTGGGCTGGGCTGCGGACGAGATGATCGGCCAGATCCTGGCCGATTTCATCCATCCTGAAGATGTGCTTACCACGGCGCAAGAAGTCGCAAAGCTGGCCCAGGGTATCACAACCCTCTCCTTTGAAAATCGCTATCGTTGCCGCGACGGCAGCTACCGCCTTCTCGATTGGAATGCCGTCCCGGATGCTGGCCGCATCCACGCCGTTGCGCGTGACATAACGCAGGAACGCCAGCTTGCCCGAGACAGGGAGCGGATCTGGGCGATCTCCCCCATCGTGAAGGTGGTTGCGACAACGGAAGGGATAATTACCGCGGTCAATCCATCATGGACGAACATCCTGGGATGGAGCCAAGCCGATACCGTAGGCCGCAACATCCTGGAGTTCGTTGCAGAGGAACAGGAAGCGGCGCAAAAAAGATTGTCTCGGCTTGCCAGTCCCGACGCCGCTGTCGTTCAATCGCAAAGCGTGTTTCGTGCCCAGAACGATCGACTTCGTCGCTTTGCATGGACCACTGTGCCGGAAAGCGGAATGCTCTATCTGTTCGGCCGTGATATCACAGCGGAAACCGAAGCGGCCGAAGCGCTGGCCTCCACTGAAGAAGCGTTGCGCCAGAGCCAGAAGATGGAAGCCGTCGGTCAACTGACCGGTGGTATCGCCCATGATTTCAACAATCTGCTCGCTGGCATTTTGGGCAATCTCGAATTGCTGGAACTTCGCCTTTCGCAAAATCGGTTGGAGGCGCTTCAACGGCATCTGGATACGGCGCAAGGCGCCGCGAAACGGGCAGCGGCGCTCACACAGCGGCTGCTTGCCTTTTCGCGCCGGCAGACGCTCGATCCTACCCCCGTCAACGTAAATCGACTGATTGCCGGTCTGGAGGATCTGCTGCGCCGAACCGTGGGGCCATCGATCGAGATCGAAATTGTCGGTGCCGGTGGCCTGTGGATGACGAAGATTGATCGCTATCAGCTGGAAAACGCCGTCCTCAACCTTTGCATCAACGCTCGTGACGCCATGCCGGACGGTGGGCGACTGACGATCGAAACGGCCAATAAATGGCTGGACGATCGCACGGGCCGCGAGCGCGAACTGCCGCCGGGGCAATATGTCTCGCTGTGCGTAAGCGATACCGGAACAGGCATGACGCCCGAGGTGATCGAACGCGCCTTCGACCCCTTTTTCACGACGAAACCGCTGGGGGAAGGCACGGGCCTTGGGTTGTCCATGATCTATGGCTTCGTGCGCCAATCCGGGGGACAGGTGAGGATCTATTCCGAAGTCGGCGGCGGGACGACCATGTGCATCTACCTCCCCCGTCATGCGGGGACGGTTGTCGAGGTGGAACAGGAATCCGAACCGACGCATCTTGAGCGTGGGGGGCATGGAGAAACGGTGCTGGTCGTCGATGATGAGGCGTCAGTCCGCTCTCTCATCGTCGACGTCCTCACCGATAGCGGCTACCATGTCATTGAAGCGGCAGACGGTCCAGCCGGCCTCAAGATACTCCAGTCCGACGCACGCATCGACCTGCTGATTACCGATGTGGGTTTGCCGGGGGGAATGAACGGCCGACAGGTCGCGGACGCTGGCCGCGTGTGCAGACCCAAGCTCAAGATCCTGTTCATTACCGGCTATGCCGAAAATGCGGTGATCGGCAATGGTTTGCTGGAACATGATATGCGCATCATCACGAAACCGTTCGGGATCGAAGCCATAGCGAACAAGGTTCGAGAGATGATTGACGAGGGCGACAAGCCGGAACGATCGATCGGTGAGGCATGAACAGTGTTTCGGGCTGCGGCTGACGCGCCGGAACTGAAATGTAGCAATCAGCCTGAAGTAACAAAGACAATTCACAACAACCTTTTGCCAAATTTCGGCTGACCATCAGCATTGACAAGACAGCAAAGGTTGGGTTTACGCGCAACTGGGGGCTGCGATCCCCCCTTCAGGCAACCGCCCAAGAATCGCGTCTTTATGAAGGACGCGTCATGCCTGCGCGATTCACCTGCCTTACCATTTTGGCGATGGCCTTCCCGAACATGGTTCAGGCTGCGGATACGTCGCCGCCGTTCAAGCTCAGCGGCAGTGTTCGCCTGCGGTACGAAGTGATCGACGGGCAAGCGCGCGCCGGTTTCGACAGCAGCGATGGGCTGGCCAACATCCGGACACAAATCCTGGCCGAATATCACACTGCCGCGATCAGGGTGGGCGCCGAACTGTTCGACAGTCGCGTTTATGGCGCGGACCATGGCACGCCGATAAGCACGAACGAAGTCAATGCACTCGAACTGGTTCAGGCCTATATCGCGACCGACATTGTCGACCCGCTGGGCAAGGGTACGAAATTGTCTCTTATGGCTGGGCGATTCACGCTCAATCTGGGTTCGAGGCGACTGGTCGCCGCCGATGACTATCGTAACACCACCAATGGCTATACCGGCATGCGGGTAGATGTTGTCGCACATAACGACATCAAGGCGACATTGATCTACAGCCTGCCGCAGGTCCGATTGCCTGACGATGCTTCATCACTACGCGACAATGCCGTCAGGATTGATCGCGAAAGCTTCGATCTCGTCCTGTGGGGCGGACTGGTGAGCAAGACCAAGGCTGTAGGCTCCGCAATGGCCGAGTTGTCCTACTATCATCTGGGCGAGCGTGATGCACCGGGGCGACCAACGCGCGACCGGTCACTCGACACATTCGGCGCGCGCATTATGGCCGAACCGGCGATGGGCGCGGTGGATTATGAAGTGGAGGCAATCTATCAAAGTGGCCATATCAGTCGTGGCCTCGCCCCGGACGCGTCATCTCAAAGCGTCAGCGCAACCTTCGTCCATGCTGACTTAGGTTACAGCTTTGCAGGCAGATGGAAGCCCCGACTGTCCATCGAATTCGATCGCGCCAGCGGTGACAAAAGGGGCGGCCACTATGGCCGGTTCGACACGTTGTTTGGGATGCGCCGTGCGGACCTGGCCCCGGCGGGACTCTACAATGCTGTTGGCCGCGCCAATATTGCCACGCCCGGCGTGCGGTTCGAGGCTACTCCATCCAAACGGCTGGACTGGTTCTGCGTTTACCGCGCGATGTGGCTCGCTTCGGACGAAGACAGTTTTTCGACCACTGGGGTCCGTGATGCCACGGCGCGATCGGGGGATTTTGCCGGCCACCAGGTCGAAGCGCGGGTTCGCTATTGGCTGCTTCCCGCGCGAATGCGGCTGGAAGTGAATGGGCTTCTTCTCGCCAAGGGGCATTTCCTGCGTGATGCACCCAATGCACCGCCAAAGCCAACGGCCCGCTACGCATCATTCAATCTCACGACGAGCTTTTAGCCGATCGTCGGGCGGTGCTCTGAAGGCATTGGGAAAGGAATTTCCCCACGGACAGTGCAAGCGTTTCAAGCCATTCATGGGAACAGGCCGCGACCATGCTTGTTGTCGCAAGACGAAGCGCGCGCTGTAGTTCAGCGAAAGGAGAAACGTCATGCCTCGCGGTGACAAGTCCAGCTATACCGACAAGCAAAAGCGCAAGGCCGAGCATATCGAGGAAGGCTATGAGGATCGTGGGGTGTCCAGGGAAGAGGCTGAACGCCGCGCTTGGGCGACCGTGAACAAGGAATCGGGCGGCGGCAACAAATCCGTGTCAGGTCGAGGCAAGGATGACAGTCATGCCTCCTCGCGCAAAGGCGGCCGGATCGGCGGGTCGAACCAGAGCGCCGCGAGCCGATCGGCCGCCGCAAAGAAGGGTTGGGAAACCCGCCGGAAAAAGGCTCAGGGCTGATATTGGCCTAAGCCACGCCAAGACCGACATTTCCGACAATCATGCGCGCTTCAACATCGCCGGCCATATTGACGACCATAATCAGGGGTGTAGCGCCAACGACATGCCTTCAACTTCGCGAGAAAGAGAGCGATCCCTGGCAGCGGGTCACTGGCTGGCGGGAATGACTTCGATAGTGAGTGGAGCAGCGCCAGCAACAATCGCAAGCAAGCGGTCGATATTGGGATGCGCGCCGGGGCGGTTACGCGCGTCCACTGTGTGTTCGGCGAACAAGGCCAGGCCGTAGTCGGCCGCCTTGTCATCCAACATGCCAAATAGCTGCTTGAGATATTGATAGACCGCAAGCGAGCCTTGCTTGCCAGGCTGATTTTCGATGCTGGCGATGACAGAGCCATTCTCGTCGACGATGTCGATGCGTTGCACACCATCGACGGGCGGTAATTGTTGAAGATTTTCCTTAAACGTCGCGCTTGGTTGAATCGTCGCCAGCATTTTTGCGAATTCCTACGTGAATTATCGCCGGGCCTGTAACAGCTTCTACCTCTGTCCGCCATGCGGCGTGCGAAGATCGTCGCACAATGGCTGTCTGGCGTGGGGCATCACCGTCGGCTCTCACGCCAGAGTGAAATGAACGCTGGCATTTCCTGCCGCGATTAATAATGTAAGTGCCTACATATATGGGTTGGAGACTTGCTATGCCGGATTACGATCGACCTGCGCAAATCCTCTCTTTCAATCGGCGAGCGGTTTTGGTGGGCGCGATGGTTGGCATGGCGACGCCAGCCTTGGCCGTGAAGGCGGGCGCGGGCGAAGACGCATTGGACCGCTTTTTGAAGACGCAACTTCAAAGAGGCATGATCCCCGGCATGGCGATAGGGGTGGCTCGGGCGGGCAAGGTTCTTATGGCGCGGGGATATGGCTTTGCCAATCTCGCACAACATCGGCGTGTGACGACCGACACGATGTTCCACCTCGCCTCCGTCACCAAGGTCGTGACAGCGACGGCGATCATGATGCTGGTTCAAGCGGGGCGGATCGATCTTGACGCGCCCGTCAATCGCTATCTCGATTTCAGTGTTGTAAACCCCGCGCATCCCGATACCGCCATCACGGTGCGGCATCTTCTGATGCATGTGTCGGGCATTTCGGATGAAACCTATTATAAAGTCGATTTTCGGACGCCGGGCCGGGATTCGCCATTGGCGCTCAGGACTTTCCTCACGGACTATCTCGTGCCGGGCGGGAAACATTATTCTGCGACAGGCAGTTTTGCACCGGCGGCGCCGGGTTCAGCCTATGATTATTGCAATGTCGGTTACGCGCTGCTCGGCTATCTGGGCGGGCGCGTCGCGGGAGAGGATTTTCGTGCGTTCACGCAACGCCGGATCTTCGAACCCCTTGGCATGCGGCACATCTCCTGGACCATCGCGGGCGTCCCCGCGTCGTTGATGGCTACCCCCTACGATATTGTCGATGATCGGATAGTCCCCACGGAACCTGTCGGCTTTCCCGATTTTCCGGTGGGCATGCTGCGCGCTTCCATCGCAGGCTTCATGCCCTTCGTCGCTGCGGCAGCCAATGGAGGATCGGCTGGCGCCACCCGGATACTGACTGCGGCCAATCAGGCGGAGATGCTGACCATGCGTGCGCCGTCCGGCTTGCCGTCCTGGGTGAGCGGGCAGGGGCTGGGATGGATGGAATCTGGCGGTCCGAACCAGCGTCGGATCAACCATTGGGGCGGAGATCCCGGCGTATTCACCGCGGTCTATCTTAATCCTGCCTCCAAGACTGGGGTGGCGATATTCACCAATGCTTCGGCCACCTCAGCGAGCAAGGCTGCGATCAAGGCTATCGCCGAAAAGCTCCTTTTCGAGCCATGGGCATGACGGAAAGGCGGGGCGATTATAGCCGGGCGGCGGGCGCTTCAGCCCTTGGCGCACGCATTCGCCGACTGTCCGAACGGCTCGATCGTGAAACGGCGCAAATCTATGCGGCACAGGGCGTTCGTTTCGAGCAGCGCTGGTTCGGCATCCTCAACCAGATTATTATGAACGGCCCGATGACTGTCGGCGAGATCGCCGAGGCGCTGAGCGTCACGCATGTTTCGGTCAGCCAGGCCAGGCGCGCGCTTGAAGGCGAGAGGTTGATTCACGCTATGAGCGATCCGGCCGACGCCCGGCGTCGACTGCTTTCGCTCACGCCGCAGGGTGATAGTCTCGTCGCGTCGCTTGCGCCGCTCTGGAGGGCTTTGAGCGACAGCGCCGAGGAATTGAACGCCGAAGCGGGGGATTTGGTAAGGCTGCTCGACCGCCTCGAAGACGCGCTCGACGTCTGCCCATGGTCCGATCGCGTGACCGCGCACTTGGCCCTTCCTGATTGATCCAAAGCCGACCGCGCGGTCAAGCGCGCCCATCGGTGAGCAGGGTTTCGATCCCTGACAGCAGGGATGGACTATCCTCGCGAATATAGGCGCTATGACGGCTGAAGAGGAAGCCGATGGACCGGCTGATGGTAAAGCCTGACAGGCGCGGTCGCGCGACACCGGGATGGACATAGCTGGTCGGCATGACGGTCAGGCCCAGCCCGACCGCGACCATCTGCAACACACGCTCGTCGTTGGTGCAACGAAGCGCGAAGGGCGGGCGCACTCCCCGCTCGGTGAAATGTCGGCTGGTGTCGGGCAGCACCTCGCAATGTCGACGCACGATCATCGTCTCGCTGGCGATCTCTTCCGCGGCGATCTCCGCGCGATCGGCGAGGGGATGCGATGCCGCAATGGCGATCGCATAGCTTTCCTGCATCAGGGGCTGTTCGATGAAACGGCTGCCACCCCGATCCGTCAGGGACAGGGCGACGTCGATCCTGCCGCGATCCAGTTTCCCTGCAAGGTCGCGCTCGGAACCATAGACGATTTCGATCCCGACGCGTTCGGCGGCAGGCAGGCCCGCTATTGCCGCCGCGATGATGGCGCCGGGCACGCTGTGCAGGACGCCCAGACGACAATGCAGCTTCTGCTCGCCCATTTCCTCGGCGACCGCCCTCTGCGCGGAATTAAACTCCGCCTCGATCCGGCGAGCATAGCCCAGCAGGCGCGTGCCAGCGCGGGTCAACTGCATGCGCTGGTTCGATCGGAAAAAAAGCTGTGTTTCCAGCGCGCTCTCCAGCTTCGCGATCCCGACCGACAGCGATGGTTGCGACACGTTGCAATGGGCGGCCGCGCGCGAGAAACTTCCCTGATCGACGACCGCCAGAAAATAGCGAAGGAGATAGCGTTCCATTATAGATAGTATCTATAGCTGGGTAAAAGAAACTTTCAATTTTAATATCCGGCATCCCTTGCTATCCCTGTACCAAAGGAGAGCGATTGATGACCGATTTCGATTTCGGGCTGGGCGACAATGCGGATATGATCCGTGAGAGCGCCGCGCGTTTTTCCACCGACAAGATCGCGCCGTTGGCTGCGGAGATTGATGAAAAGGATTGGTTCCCGCGCGAACTCTGGCCCGAAATGGGTGCGCTGGGCCTGCATGGCATCACCGTGGAAGAAACATATGGTGGTCTGGGCCTCGGCTATCTGGAACATGTCGTCGCGCAGGAAGAAGTCGCGCGCGCATCGGCATCGATCGGCCTCAGCTACGGCGCCCACTCCAATCTGTGCGTCAACCAGATCCGGCGCTGGGGCAATGAAGCGCAAAAGGCGAGATATCTTCCCAAGCTGATTTCCGGCGAGCATGTCGGCTCTCTGGCCATGTCCGAAGCGGGCGCGGGGTCGGACGTCGTGTCGATGAAGCTCAAGGCGGAGAAAAAGGGGGATCGTTATATCCTCAACGGCACCAAATTCTGGATCACCAACGCGGCCTATGCCGACACGCTCGTGGTTTATGCCAAGACAGGCGAGGGGTCGAAGGGCATCAGCACCTTCCTCATCGAAAAGGATATGAAGGGCTTTTCGATCGGCCAGAAGATCGCGAAGATGGGGATGCGCGGATCGCCCACCGCCGAACTGGTGTTCGAGGATTGCGAAGTACCAGAAGATAATATCATGGGCCCGCTCAATGGCGGCGTCGGCATCCTGATGTCGGGGCTGGATTATGAACGCACGGTCCTGTCGGGTATTCAGCTTGGCATCATGCAGGCGTGCCTCGATGTCGTGCTGCCCTATGTCCGCGAGCGCAAGCAGTTCGGCAAGCCGATCGGCGCCTTCCAGTTGATGCAGGCGAAGATCGCCGACATGTATGTCGCGCTGAACTCCGCGCGCGCCTATGTCTATGCGGTGGCGCGCGCCTGCGACGCGGGCAAGACGACGCGCTTCGATGCGGCGGGCGCGATCCTGCTGGCGAGCGAAAATGCGATGAAGACCGCGCTCGAAGCGGTGCAGGCGCTGGGCGGCGCGGGCTATACCAAGGACTGGCCGGTGGAACGCTTCATGCGCGATGCCAAACTGCTGGACATCGGCGCAGGCACGAACGAAATTCGCCGCATGTTGATCGGCCGGGAATTGATCGGGGCATGAGCGCGCCCGTCCTCACATCGAACATCTCGCCCGACAGCGACGCTTTCCGCGCGAATTTCGCCCATAATGAAGCGCTTGCCAGTCAATTGCGCAGCATTGTCGCGGATGCCGCACAAGGCGGCTCCGCCAGCGCCCGCGACAAGCATATCGCGCGTGGCAAGCTGTTGCCGCGTGATCGCGTCGAACATCTGCTCGACCCCGGCTCGCCCTTTCTGGAAGTGGGCCAGCTGGCCGCCAACGGGCTCTATGGTGACGAAGTGCCTGGCGCTGGGCTGATCGCCGGAATTGGGCGAGTGTCGGGGCGACAGGTGATGATCGGCTGCAACGATGCGACGGTGAAAGGGGGAACCTACTTCCCCCTGACCGTGAAAAAGCATCTGCGCGCGCAGGAAATCGCGCTCGAAAACCAGTTGCCCTGCGTCTATTTGGTCGACAGCGGCGGCGCAAACCTGCCCAATCAGGCCGAAGTCTTCCCCGATCGCGAGCATTTCGGTCGCATCTTCTACAATCAGGCGCAAATGTCCGCGCGCGGCATTCCCCAGATCGCCTGCGTCATGGGCAGTTGCACAGCGGGCGGCGCCTATGTGCCAGCCATGTCCGATGAAACCGTGATAGTGCGCAATCAGGGCACGATTTTCCTCGCCGGGCCGCCTCTGGTACAGGCGGCGACGGGGGAGGTCATCAGCGCAGAGGATCTCGGCGGGGGCGACCTGCATGGCCGCCGGTCGGGCGTGGTCGATCATGTCGCGGAAAATGACGAACATGCGCTGACAATCGTGCGCGACATCATTTCCACCTTGCAACCCGCGCCTTCGATCGACCTCAACATGCGGGAGCCGCAAGCCCCCAAATATGATCCGCAGGAATTATACGGCATCATCCCCCAGGATGTACGCGCGCCCTATGATGTCCGAGAGGTTATCAGTCGCATCGTCGACGGCAGCGAATTTCACGAGTTCAAGGCGCTGTACGGCACGACGCTGGTTTGCGGCTTTGCCCATATCTGGGGGATGCCGGTCGCCATCCTCGCCAATAATGGCGTGCTGTTCAGCGAAAGCGCGCTAAAGGGCGCACATTTCATCGAACTCGCCTGCCAACGGCGCATACCGCTACTGTTCCTTCAGAATATTTCCGGCTTCATGGTCGGTGGCAAATATGAAGCAGAAGGCATTGCAAAGAATGGCGCAAAGCTGGTGATGGCGGTCGCCACGGCGAATGTGCCCAAAATCACCGTACTGATCGGCGGCAGCTTTGGCGCGGGCAATTACGGCATGTGTGGCCGCGCCTATCAACCTCGCTTCCTGTTCACATGGCCCAATGCGCGGATATCGGTGATGGGTGGCGAACAGGCGGCGAGCGTGCTGGCGACGGTGCATCGTGACGCCGCGCAATGGACGCCGGAACAGGCCGAAGCCTTCAAGGCGCCGATCCGCCAGAAATATGAGGATGAAGGCAACCCATATTATGCGACGTCGCGCCTATGGGACGATGGCATCATCGATCCCGCCCAGACCCGCAATGTGCTGGGCCTCGCCTTTGCCGCAACGCTGAACGCGCCGATCGCCGATCGTGCGCAGTTCGGCATCTTCAGGATGTGAGCGTGATGATCCAGTCTCTCCTCATCGCCAATCGCGGCGAAATCGCTTGCCGGATCATCCGTACCGCGCGTCGGCTGGGTATTCATACCGTCGCCGTCTATTCGGACGCCGACGCCCATGCGCTTCATGTCCGCTCCGCCGACGCGGCCGTGCATATCGGCCCCTCGCCGGTGCGTGAATCCTATCTTGTCGGCGACAAGATCATTGCCGCCGCGCTGGAAAGCGGCGCGCAGGCGATTCATCCCGGCTATGGCTTCCTCAGCGAAAATGCCGCTTTTGCGCAGGCTGTCCAGGATGCCGGGTTGATCTGGGTCGGGCCGAACCCTGCCAGCATCACCGCCATGGGGCTGAAAGACGCCGCCAAGACGCTGATGCAGGATGCCGGCGTCCCCACGACCCCCGGTTATCTGGGCGCCGACCAAGCCCCAGAACGCCTCAAGGCGGAGGCGGACGCGATAGGCTATCCCGTCCTCATCAAGGCGGTCGCGGGCGGCGGCGGCAAGGGGATGCGCAAGGTCGACGCCCCCGCCGATTTTGCCGACGCGCTGCTCTCTTGCCAGCGTGAGGCGGCCTCCTCCTTTGGCAACGACCAGGTGCTGCTGGAAAAATGGGTCACAAACCCGCGCCATATCGAAGTGCAGATATTTGGCGACACGCATGGCAATGTCGTCCACCTGTTCGAGCGCGACTGCTCGTTACAGCGCCGTCACCAGAAGGTGATCGAGGAAGCCCCTGCGCCCGGCATGGACGCAGCGACGCGCGAAGCCATCTGTGCTGCGGCGGTTCGCGCTGCCAAGGCGGTCGACTATGTCGGCGCTGGCACGATAGAGTTCATCGCCGACGGATCGGAAGGCCTGCGCGCCGATCGCATCTGGTTTATGGAAATGAACACCCGGCTTCAGGTCGAACATCCGGTAACTGAAGAGATTACCGGTCAGGATCTGGTCGAATGGCAATTGCGCGTGGCGTCTGGCGAACCGCTGCCCAAGGCGCAGGCGGAATTGTCGATCAATGGCTGGGCGATGGAAGCGCGGCTCTATGCCGAAGACCCGGCCAAGGGGTTTTTGCCCTCGATCGGCACGCTCGACACGTTCGAACTGGGCGAGGGGTGCCGGATCGATACCGGGGTAGCGCAGGGTGCGGTCATATCACCTTATTATGATCCGATGATCGCCAAGGTCATTGCCCATGGCGCGACCCGCGACGCCGCGCGCGCTACACTGGCCGAAGCATTGGACGATACCGCCATCTGGCCGCTCAAGACCAATGCGGGTTTTCTGGTCAAGGCGCTCGATCATCCCGATTTCGTCGCGGCCCGGCTCGACACCGGCCTGATCGGGCGAGAGGGCGACGCACTGATGCCCGCTGCCCACCCGGACGACGACGCCCTTGCCGACGCGGCCGCCAGCCTGATGCGTGGTGGCGCGCTGGCAGGCTTCCGCCTCAATGCGCCGGTACATGACGAAGCCGCGTTTCTGCTCGACGGCGAAAAGATCGTCATCCGCTGCGATCCGCGTGAAGGCGCGGACGAACCGCTGGCCGATGTGCTCGTCGTGCAGGGCGGGCAGGTCTGGCGACTGGCGCCATGGCGTGCGGGTGGGGCGGGTGGGACGGACGCCTCCGACGGCGCCATTCTCTCACCCATGCCCGGTCGCATTATCGCCGTCGCGGTCAGCGCGGGCGATGATGTCAAAAAAGGCCAGAAGCTTCTTACCCTGGAAGCTATGAAAATGGAGCATAGCCTGGTCGCGCCCTTCGATGGCGTCATCGCGGAACTCAACGCCAGCGAGGGCGGGCAGGTCAGTGAGGGCATGTTGTTGGTGAAAGTCGATAAGGCCGTCGCGCTCTAGCTGTCCTACTGCCCCCTCGTCATGCGATGGTCGGCAGTGTTGAAAGACCCGGCGCGTTATTTAATTTCACTTCATCGACATAAAATTACCGATTTACCGGGAAATATGCGAAGTTAAGAGAGGACGAACCCCCATGGCCGGTCGCGCGTTTGATCAGTGGACCATTGGCGATCGCATCGCCCATGACATCCGTCGCACCGTAACGGAGACCGACAATCTTCTCTTTTCCGTCATGACCCATAATCCGCAGCCGCTGCATATCGACGCGGAAGCGGCAAAGGCGAGCGAGTTTGGTCAGATCCTCGTCAACGGCACCTTCACCTTCGCGTTGATGGTCGGCCTGTCGGTGGGCGACACGACGCTGGGCACGCTGATCGCCAATCTGGGCTATGAAAAGCTCGTCATGCCAAAGCCGGTGTTCCTTGGCGACACGCTTCGCGCGGAAACCGAAGTGACCGATTTGAAAGCCAGCAAATCGCGTCCGGGCGCGGGCATCGTCACCTTCACCCACCGACTGATTAACCAGCGCGACGAAATAGTGTGCCAGTGCCTGCGCATGGCGCTGCTGCAAGGCAGCGGGGTTTCTACTCGCTGATCCAGACTTCGACCGGCACCTTGGTCTGGCGGAGGATCGCGCGGATCGGCATGTCCTCGACCGGCCCCTGCGCCAGCGCCGCGCGATAGACCGCCTCCTTGGCCGCGCCGCCGATTTGTAGGATCAGCACCCGGCTTTCAAGCAATCCCCGCGCGCTCAACGACATGCGCTCGTGGGGCGCGGCGGGCGGCGTGAGCGCTAGTGTCAGCGCCCGTGTCGTTAGCCCTTCCTGCAATTCCGCTGCTTCGGGAAAGAGCGACGCGGTATGGCCATCCTCGCCCATGCCCAGCAGCATGACATCGAACGGCAGCGGCAGGGCATGCAGCGCCGCCTCGCATTCCGGCTGACCGGCCCGCGCGGTCGAGGCGTCATTCTTCATCGGCACGAAGCGGGCGGCAGCGGCGAACCCCTGCAATAGATGGCAACGGATCAACTGGCTGTTACTGTCGGGATGATTCATCGGCACCCACCGCTCATCGACCTGCGTAATGACGACCTTGTCCCAGGGCAGCGCCACATCGTGCAACGCTTCGAATACCGCAGCGGGCGACCGGCCCCCAGACAAGGCGACGGTCGCCGTCGCGCGTTCGGCAATCGCCGCCGCCAGCCGATCGGCAATCGCCTGCGCCAGCGCATCGGCGGCGGCCCGAGCATCAGGAAAACGAAACTCACGAATATCGGCCATGGCTGCGTCGATTATCTGGTTTCTCCACGGCCAGCAAGTTGGCTGAGCTATCCTGTCCGTCTCGCCAACGGTCTGAGCCGGTGGTTCAAGTTAGCCAGTCGAGCGCAATGGATCAGGTCGTGGTCCACCCCCCACCGAGCGCACGAAACAGGTCCACCTGCGCAAAGGCAACCGCGCGATTTGCGGTAGCCAAGTCAGCATCCGCCGCCGCCTGCGTCCGTAGCGCATCCAGAACGGTCAGGAAATCGATCTGCCCTTCGCGTTGGCGAGCAAGGCTGATGCGCGCCGCTCGGGCCGCCTCGTCCCGCGCGGACTTGAGAGTCTCCCGTCGTTCCAGCGCATTGCCATAGGATGACAAGGCCGTTTCGGTTTCCTCCAGCGCCCGCAGCACTGTGCCGTCGAACGTTGCGAGCGACGCCGCGCCATCGGCTTTGGCCGCGACAATCCGCGCCCGGTTCGCTTCCTGATTGGGGAAGGCCCAGTTGATGAGCGGCCCCAGCAGAAAGTTGAGCGGGCCGCCGCCCAAAAAATTGCCGCCGCCGACCGCGGTAGTGCCGATCGATCCGCCCAGTGTGATGCGGGGGTAGAGATCCGCCGTAGCCACACCGACGCGCGCGGTGTCCGCCGCCAGTCTCTGTTCGGCGGCCCGCACATCGGGGCGACGCGCGAGCAAGCCTTGCCCGTCACCGACCGGGATCGGTTGGGTCAGGTCAGGCGTGACCTTGCTGTCGCGCACATCGGCGGGCAGATCCTGTGGCGTCCGCCCGGTCAGTGTCGCCAGCCGGAACAGCGCGGCATCGCGGTCGGCCACCAGATTGGGGATCAATGCCTTTTGCTGGTCGCGCAGGGTGGTCGCGCGGATTACGTCCAACCGGTCCGAGCGCCCCGCCTCAAACCGCGCATTGGTGATGCGGATCGACTTGTCGAGCAGATCGACCGTCTCCTGCGCCACCGCGATCCGTTGGGCCGATGCCGTGACGTCGACATAGGCGCGCACCGTGTCGGAGACGACAGCGACCCGCACCGCGTCGGCATCGCCCGCCGCCGCGCCCACGTCACCACGCGCCGCCTCGATGCTACGCTTCACCCGGCCGAACAGGTCGATTTCATACGCGACGTTGAGGCCAGCACTGACCGTCCAGTTCTCCCGGTCCATGCCTGGCAGGGCTTGGCTTTCGGACACCCGGCCATAGCCGGGCGATCCGCTGAGCGCGGTGCTGGGTAGCCGATCCGATCGTGCGCCGCGCAACTGGGCGCGGGCGCGCTCCAGTCTGGCGACCGCGACGCGGATGTCGGTGTTGGCCGCCAGGGCATCGGTCACCAGCCTGTCGAGTATGGGGTCGCTATAGAGCCGCCACCAGTGATCGTCTGCTGCTGCGGTGCTGACCGCCGGACTGGCCGTGCCGATGAACGGCGCGGCGGCACTCGTCGTCGTGGCAGGGGGGTGATAGTCCGGCCCTGTGGCGCACGCTGTCAGGGCGCTGGCGCCGAGCAAAAGGGCGATGACGCTTTTTGGAAAGTTTCTTGTCATGACACTTAGTCCTATTCAGCCGGTTGCAGCGCGATCGCCTGACCGCCGTCCCTGTTGTTGCGGGAGAAGCGGTCGCCCAGTGCGCGGCACACGACATAGAAGGTTGGGGTGAAGAGCAGACCGAAGGCGGTAACGCCCGTCATGCCGAAGAAGACCGCTGTTCCCAGCGCTTGGCGGAGTTCCGCGCCAGCGCCGGTTGCGATCACCAGAGGGACCGCCCCCAGGATGAACGCGAAGCTGGTCATCAGGATCGGGCGCAGGCGTGTCTGGGCTGCCTGAATGGCGGCTTCGACGGGCGACAGGCCTCGTTCCTCTTCCGCCTGCTTGGCGAACTCGACCACAAGGATCGCATTCTTGGCCGCCAGCGCGATCAGCACGACCAGACCGATTTGGGTCAGGATATTATTGTCCATGCCCCGCAGGTTTACGCCCAGCATCGCTGCGAACAGGCACATCGGCACGATTAGGATGATCGACAGCGGCAATGTGAGGCTTTCATATTGCGCCGCCAGCACGAGGAAGACGAAGAACACCGCCATGCCGAACACGATACCGGCGGTATTGCCTGCGCTGATCTGCTGATAGGCAACACCCGTCCATTCAGTGCCATAGCCCGCCGGCAGGTTGGTTTCGGCCAGTTTTTCCATCGTCGAGAGCGCCTGACCAGAAGAATAGCCGGGCGCCTTGTCGCCATCGATCTCGATCGCCGGCAACAGATTGTAGCGCACCACGCGGTAGGGGCCTGTTCTGTCCTCGAAAGTCGATACCGATCCGATCGGTACCATGGCACCGCTATTCGAACGTGCTTTCAGGTTGGCGATGTCGGCGACGGACCCGCGATGGTCGGCATCGGCCTGTGCCGTCACGCGATAAGTGCGGCCCAGCAAGTTGAAATCGTTGACGAAGGCGGAGCCAAGATAGACCTGCATCGCTTCGAACACGCGTTGTGGGGGTACACCCAGCAGATCGGCCTTGCGGCGATCGACGTCGGCGTAGATTCGCGGCGTGCCGATGCCGAACAGCGTATAGATCTGGGACAGGCCGCTTTCCTCATTCGCCTTGGCGATGAAGTCACCTGCAACCTTGTTGAGCGCCGCATAGCCTCGCCCTTCGCGGTCCTCCACCATCAGACGAAAGCCGCCAGGGGGCACTAGGCCGGAGATAGTGGGCGGAGGCAGCAGAAGGATTTGCGCCTTATCGTAGCCCGCCAACGCTCTATGCGCCTGCTCCATGATCCCGGCGTAAGTAGCGCCTTCGGCTTTTCGTTCGGCAAAACTCTTGAACGGGAAGTAGATGGCCGCTGCGTCGGGTGCCTGCGTCTGCGACGCACCATGGAAACCGGCAAACATCACAGCTCCCCTTATCCCTTTAATCGGCATGATACGCGCGGCGATTTCCTTCGTGACCTTGTCCGTACGCTCCAGCGATGCGCCAGGAGGCAGCTGGGCGACGGCCAGGAAATAGCCCTGATCCTGCGCCGGGATGAAGCCGCCGGGAGTGACCCAGAACAAGGCGATCGTCGCGACGATCAGACCGGCATAGGTCAGCAACATCTTCTTGGGCCGGGCGACGAGTAAGCGGGTGAGGCGGCCATAGCCCGTGCTGAGGCGGTCGAAACCGGTATTGAAGCCGTCCACTAATATGCCCATTTTCTGCCGCCAGAGCGGATCGTCGCTGCGATCGCGGGGGCCATGCTTGCCATGCAGCAGTAGTGCAGCGGCGGCGGGGGAAAGTGTCAGGGACAATATCAGCGAAATTATAGTGGCGGTCGAGATGGTTACCGCGAACTGCTGATAGAACGCGCCGGAGATGCCGGTGATGAAGAGGGTCGGCACGAACACGGCGCACAGGACGAGGACGATGGCGACAAGGGCGGAAGATACCTCGTCCATCGAGGTGCGGGCCGCTTCTAATGGAGTCATGCCGCTCGCGATGTTGCGTTCGACATTTTCCACCACCACGATCGCATCATCGACCACGATGCCGATGGCCAGCACCAGCCCAAAAAGGGACAGGTTATTCAGGCTGTAACCCAGCCCTGCAAGGATCGCCGCGGTGCCGATAAGGGAGACAGGGATGGCGATGATTGGGATGATCGCGGCGCGCCAGTTCTGGAGGAAAACCAAGATAACGAGGACGACCAGCAACACTGCTTCGACCAGCGTGTGGTAAACAGCGTCGATCGACTGGCTGATAAATTCGGTCGGGTTGTAGATGACGCTATATTCCAGCCCCTTGGGAAAGCGGGCGGACAGGCTGTCCATTTCCGCTTTCACCTTTTCCGCGGCGTCGAGCGCGTTGGAGCCGGGGCGCTGCATTACCGCGATGACGACGGTGGGCTTGCCCGACAGATAGGTGTTCGCGCCATAATCCTGCGCGCCCAGTTCGACACGGGCGACGTCGGCCACGCGGACCTGACGCCCGTCGGCATCGGTGCGGATAACGATATTGGCGAACTGGCCCGGCTCCGTCAGGCGGCCCTGCATTTCGACGCCAAGCTGGAAGGCTTCGCCCCGATCATAGGGGGGTTGGCCGATCGAACCGGCCGACACCTGCACATTTTGCGCGCGCAGGGCCGAGACGATCTCGCCCGCCGTCAGATCGAGCGCGGCGGCGCGATCGGGGTCGATCCAGATGCGCATGGCATAGTCGCGTGATCCGAATAGCTGGACATCGCCCACGCCGTCGAGGCGCGCGAGGCGATCGCGCACCTGCGTCAGCGCATAATTGGACAGATAATTGCGGTCGAACGCGCCGTCGGGCGATTGCAGGTTCACGACCATCAGAAATTCGGGCGTGGTCTTGCGCGTAACGACGCCAAGGCGCTGTACTTCCTCCGGCAGGCGCGGAACGGCGACCGCAACGCGGTTTTGCACCAGCACCTGCGCGGCATCCAGATCGGTGCCGATCTTGAAGGTCGCGGTGATGACGACCTTGCCATCGCCGGTCGACTGGCTGCTCTGATAGAGCATGTCGTCGACGCCGTTGATTTCCTGTTCGATGGGCGCAGCCACGGTCGAGGCGACCGTTTCGGCGGATGCGCCGGGATATTGGGCGGACACGGTGACGGTTGGCGGCACGATGTCGGGATATTGGGACACGGGCAGGCCGATGAAGGCGAGCGCGCCGACCACGGTGATGACCACCGCGATGACGGCGGCGAAGATCGGCCGGTCGATGAAGAAGCGTGAAAAGCGCATCGGCTTATCCTTGGCGTAGGGCAAAGGGGTGACGCGCGATCCGGCGAGGGCCGGACCACGGGTCAGTTTTTGTCTGGTTCAGCGCTGGCGCGCGGTGATTGGGTTCAGCGGGTAAAGGTCGCCTGGGCGGCGATCGGGGCTGCGCTGTCGACTGGCGTAACGGGCGCGGGAGTGGGCGTGATACGCGCTGGGCGCACCGCCACCTTCGCCCCCGGCATCGCGGCTTGAATGTTGGACACGATCACCCGATCATCGGGCGACAAGCCGGAGCGGATGATGCGCAGGCCATCGACCAGTGGACCCAGTTCGACCGGCTTGACCGCGACGCTGTCATCCTTGCCGACGACTAGCACGGTCTTGCGCGCCTGATCGGACTGGATCGCTTCGTCGGGGACCAGCAGGGCGTTGGCCTTGCCACCATTGGCGAGGCGCATATTGCCGAACAGGCCGGGCGTCAGGAAATTGCCGGGATTGTCGAACAGGGCGCGGATGCGGATGGTGCCAGACCGGGGATCGAGGCCATTGTCGGTGAAGTCGAGCTTGCCTTTCCAGCGATAGTCGGTTTCGTCCTGCAAGCGCACCTCGACCGCGCCGCTATCGCCTTTGTCGCGTTGCGACTTGAGGTAGAGCGCTTCGGAGGCGTCGAAGTTGAAATAGATGGGGTCGAGCCGGTTGACCGAAGTGAGCAGGGTTGCGCCGCTGCCTTCGGCGCCAGACACCAGATTGCCGATATCGACGCGACGGTCGGAGACGCGCCCGGAAATCGGTGCGCGAACCTGGGTAAATTCGACATCGAGCGCCCGTTGCCGTTCGCGCGCCTGCGCTCCGGCCAATGCCGCCTGCGCCGCTTGAAGGCGGGAGCGCAACATGTCCGCCTCGCTCGCCGACACGGCTTCGTCGCCGGTCAGCCGCTGGAGGCGGGCATAGTCATTGTGCGCGAGCATCAGGCCGCTGCGCGCCGAGGCCACATTGGCGCGGGCCTCAGCCAGAGCCGCGAGGAAAGGGCGCTGGTCGATCGTGAAAAGCAATTGGCCCCGTTGGACTGAATCGCCATCGCGGAAATGGATGGCGGTCACCGCGCCCGACACGCGCGGACGGATTTCGACCGTCTGGCTGGGGGCGAAGCGGCCGACATAATCGTCCCATTGCGTCACGCTGCGGGCGAGCGGCGCGGAGACGCCGACCGCCGCCAGCGTGGCGGCCGACGCCCGCGCCTGTGGTTGTTCGATCCATTTCCAGCCGATCCCTAGCACGGCGATCAGAGCTATGGCGGCGACACCGCCGTGACGCCGCGACCAGCGCCAGCGAGACGAGGTTCCTGCCGCAAACACAGGCGCGTCAGCGGCAATTTTGGTCATCTGGTTCATGCAAAACTCCGGCGTGTGCGGGCATGGCGGCCCGCGCTGATGGTGGCGAGCAGCAGTTCAAGCTGGCCGGTCGAAAAGCCGGCGGCGCGAAACGCGGCGAGGGCTGAAAGCGGGACGGCATAGCCTTTATGCCAAGCTTCGACGGCCAGGCGACGCAGTGCTTCCAGCCGTTCGCTGGCTAGCACGAGGCTGGTTTCCTCACCGAAAATCCAGGTGCGCAGCCGATCGAACCGGCTCGGACCCCGCAGCGAATGGAGTCCATCGGTGCGGGCAAGCGCGACGATCTGCCATTCCTGCGCCGTGAAGTCCGAAGCAGGGACTGGCAGGGCGGGGGTTGCACCCACCGCCATGTCCGGCCCCGCCAGGGGTTGTGCAAAATTGAGGAAAGCCATGTCCTGTTCCTTCCCTGTTGCTGAAAAATGGCGCGACCGTTCGTGCGGAAAAGCGCGGCGGTGGCGTCCCGAAGAAATACCCCTTGATCAGGGCGTGCATCCGTGCGTCGCCAAGCCCACGCGGGCATGACGATAGAACGGATGAAAATGATAATATGTGGAGGAGCCCGTTACCGGGAATCCGCCCTTTTAAGATGCTGTCATCGACAGCTTGTCGTTGGATAATGTTGCATGATGGCCTCCCAAGGCTATGTGCCCGGCATCATTGTGTACCACATGGTATATATTAAGAAGGCGACTGGTCGTCAACCGCATTTTGTACCGATAGGTATTTTATTTGCGTTGCAGCATTTTCAACGGCGCATGCGCCTGAAATATGTACTATTTCCGTTTAGTTGCTTGGCCACATGGCGAGCGTGGTGTTGATCAATTGTTCCAGCCGTTCGCGCGGCACATCCGCGCCAGCCTGGATCGCCATGCCCTGAATGACGGTTGTCAGATAGCAGGCCATGGCTTGAGGTTCCACACCGGCAGGCAGGTCGCCTTCGGCGCGGGCACGCTCGAACCGTTCGACGAGCGCGCGGTCGGACGAAGCGCGACGGGCCATGATCTCGTCACGGATAGATTCAGCGTGGGCGGTGCCGCCGACTGAGCTGATGACGCCGAGGCACCCCCTGGGATCGTTGCCGCCGGTCTGGATCGCCAGCGACCCGCGCAGGATTCGCTCCGCCACGCCTTTGGCCGTGGGTGCTTCCAAAGCGGATTTGATGTAGCAGAGCTTGTCGCGCTCATAGAGGTCCAACGCCTTGCGGAACAGCGCTTCCTTGTTGCCGAAACAGGCGTAAAGGCTGGGCTTGGTGATACCCATCGCTTCGGTGAGTTCGGCCATGGACGCGCCATCATAGCCGCGCCTCCAGAAAACCTGGAGTGCAGCAGCCAAGGCTTCTTCGGGGTCGAATTCCCTGGGGCGGCCTCTCCCACCTTGGGTTGCAGTCATTTCCATACCGTGCGGTATATAGTAGATTTCGCCTCGACGTCCAGACCTGCGGAGGGAGAGCGTCGGCCAAGCGTAACAAATCCGGTAACATTGGCCATAGTCTGTGCTAGCGCGCTGGTATGACGAAGAAGGATGTAGCCTCCGCCGATGAGCGTCCGGGTCGCCGCCACCAGATATTGGCCATCGCGGCGCAACTCTTTGCGCGCAAGGGTTATCGGGGCACGTCGATGCGCGACATTGGCGAACAGGCGGGCGTGCTGGGCGGTTCGCTCTATCACCACATCAAGTCGAAAGACGCTTTGTTTGTCGAACTGCACGATGCTGCCCTTGATGAAGCGCAGGGCCGGATCGTGGCGGCAATCGCGACGCGGGCCGATCCATGGGACAGGCTGGAGGCGGCCTGTGCGTGCTTGCTGGACATTCAGCTTGCGCCGGACTCGCTCACCCTGCCGATGATGAACGATTTTCGCGAAGTGCCCGAAGCGGTGCGAGAGCTACTAGTGGCGCGGCGAGATCGGTTCGAAGGGGTGTTTCGCGAACTGGTCGACGCGCTACCGCTGCCTGAGTCCATTGATCCGTCTATTTATCGCAACCTTCTGTTGTCGCAGTTGAATAGCGCTGCGGACTGGTATCGGCCGGGGCGGCTGGAAAGCGGAATGATCGCTGCGCAGATCGTTACCATCTTCCGGCACGAATAGGATTTCGGCGCCATTGCAAGAGCGCAGGCGGGCTTTGAAATTGACTGTAACAGATGTTTGGTATAAAGAACGCGCAACGTTTTTTGGAGAGATCCGATGTACAGCTATGTTCCGCCAATCGATGATTACCGCTTCCTGCTGAGCGATGTGCTCGGCTTTGACCGGGCGATGGCGGAGACGGGCAAGGAGGTCGACGTCGATCTCGCGGTGGCTGTGCTGGAAGAGGCGGGGCGTATGTGCGCTGACCGGCTGTATCCATTGAACCGCGAGGGGGACGAGCAGGGTTCCAGGCTGGTAGATGGTGCGGTTGTGACTCCGACGGGCTTTGCGCAGGCATGGCGCGACTTTGCGGCGGCGGGCTGGACGTCATTGTCGGCGGACCCCGCGCATGGTGGGCAGGGGCTGCCGTTCATCCTTCAGCTTTGGCTGGACGAGATGATGTCGGCCACCAACCTTTCCTTCGGCTTGTTTCCCGGACTGACGCGAGGGGCATGCGAGGCGATCATGGCCCATGCCAGCGATGAATTGAAGGCCATCTGGTTGCCGCCGATGGTGAGCGGCGAATGGACCGGCGCGATGGCGCTGACCGAAAGCGGCGCGGGCACTGACCTGGCCCTGCTCAAGACTAAGGCGGCGCCGAATGGCGATGGCAGCTATGCGGTCACCGGAACCAAGATCTTCATTTCGTCGGGCGATCATGATTTCGGCGGGAATATCGTCCATCTGGTGCTCGCGCGACTGCCTGATGCGCCGGCGGGCGTGAAGGGGATCAGCCTGTTTCTGGTGCCCAAATTCCTGGCCGATGCGGACGGAGGTTTTACCGTGCGCAACGGTCTGTCGGTCGGATCGTTGGAAAAGAAGATGGGCATTCATGCTCAGCCGACCTGCGTCATGAATTATGATGGCGCGACCGGCTGGCTGGTGGGTGAGCCGCATCGCGGGCTGGCCGCCATGTTCACGATGATGAATGCCGAACGGCTGATGGTCGGCGTGCAGGGGTTGGGCATAGCGGGCGCGGCCTATGGGCAGGCGGCGGGCTATGCCAAGGAGCGATTGCAGGGCCGCAGCGGCGATGGCGCGCGCGCGCCGGTTGCGATCATCGAGCATGCCGATGTGCGGCGGATGCTGCTCAATATCCGCGCCTTTGTGGAGGCCGGACGTGCACTTGCTGGCTGGACCGCGTTGCAATTGGACCGTGCGCATCATCATGCCGATGCGCACGAACGCGCGAAGGCAGATGCGCTGGTCGCGCTGCTGACCCCGGTTGTGAAGGCGGCCTTTACCGATTTCGGCTTTGAAAGTGCGGTGCAGGCACAGCAGGTTTTCGGCGGCCATGGCTACATTCGCGAATGGGGCATGGAACAATATGTGCGCGACGCGCGCATTGCCCAAATCTACGAAGGCACCAATGGCGTGCAGGCGATGGATCTGGTCGGGCGCAAGTTGCCGCTCGCGGGCGGTGCGGTGGTAGACGGGTTCTTCGACCTGATCGCGGCGGACCTGGCGGCGGCCGGTAACGTAACGATAGCGAACCGGACGGGCACGGCGCTGGATCTGCTGCGCGATGTTACGGCTTCGTTGCGCGGCGCGTCGGTGGATGCGACCGGCGCGGCGGCGGTCGATTATTTGCGCCTGTTCGCGCTGGTGGCAATGGGCTGGATGTGGACGCGCATGGCCGTCGCTGCGACGGATGACACGCCCCAGCATGCAGGCAAGCGGGCCGTGGCCGACTTTTTTGCTGAACGGATGCTATCGCAGGCGCAGGGACTGGCGACCGGTATCGCCGCGGGTGAACGCACAATCATGGCGCTCGAGGGGGACGCATTCTGACGGGCATCATGCCATAGCGAACAAGTAAATCCGAAATGGTTGAATTTTTCTATAATTAATTCATGATGATGCCCGTTTTGCGGAAACTATCTGCCATATCCTTATACGCTATTAACCGATATAAAAGGCTTATCGGGCTTAATGTACATCATGAATTTGATGGCATTTTCCCTATCGGCGCGCCGCCAGCGGCAAGCCTCGATATATTGCGTTACTGACCGCATGCGCCCTCGCACGCGGTCAGTGACAGGGGTCTTGTCTGAGTGTCTGCCCGCAGCCTTGTTGCTCGTGACCGGACTGGTCGGGCTGGGTGTGGCGTGGATCGTGTCGGGCGCAAATTCCGGTCAGTATCTGGTTGTTGCGCCGCCCGGGTCCAGCCTGGCCGATACGATCAACCTAGTTCGCGCCGCAGATGGCGGGTTCGTCGAACCGGGCCATTTCCGCAACATAATCATCGCCGGTTCAAACCACCCCGATTTTCCGACTGCTTTGCGCAGGGCGGGGGCCTGGTTGGTCGTTGCTGCGCCGGCGCGCGGTGGATGCGTCGCCCCCATATTAGAAGAAGGTAGCCTATGACCCTGGAACTCGACAAATTGCGTTTCCAATTCGGGCGGTTTCTGGTGGCGCTGTTTTGGGCCCATGTCCCTCTTCTCGCCGCTGTCGCGTTGCTTACGGGTCGGTCGCCGGTTGGTGCGGTGGTGGCCGGATCGATGCTGGCAGGCTCCTATCATCTTATCTGGTGGCGCCGGGGAATTGCGCCTGCCACCCGCTATTTGTCAGCCGTCGCCCTGATGGGCGAGCCTGCCATTCTGCTGCTGCTGCTGCGCGGCCATGCGTGGCAGATGGACATGCACATGTATTTCTTCGCCATGCTGGCGCTGACCATCGCCTGGTGCGACAGGCGGGCGATATTGGTAGCCGCGATGGCGACCGCGCTGCATCATTTGCTGCTGCAATATCTGCTGCCATCTGCCGTTTTCCCGGGGCAGGGCAATCTGGAGCGCGTTCTGCTTCACGCGTTGATCGTCGCTTTCCAGACCGCCGTGCTGGTGTGGCTGAGCGACAAGTTGGTCGAAAGCTTCGCGCGCAACCAGCGGATGGCCGAGGAGATATTGGCGAAGAACGAAGCACTGGAGGAGCGCACACGCGAGGCCGAGGACGCCAATCGCGCCAAGAGCCTGTTCCTTGCCAATATGAGCCATGAAATCCGCACGCCGATGAACGCGATCTTGGGTTTTTGCCATCTGGTCGCGCGCACTGACCTTGATCCCAAGCAACAGGATTATGTCAGCAAGATCAACGGCGCGGGCGTGTCCCTGCTCCGACTGATCAACGACATTCTCGATTTTTCGAAGAACGAGGCAGGCAAGCTGACGTTGGAGGCGCGGGCCTTCACGCTGCGCAGCGCTATCGAGAACCAGATACTGATGGTCGCGGCCGATGCCGAAGCGAAGCGGGTGCGGGTCATTTCCCGTTTCGACGCCATCGTACCGGAACGGGTGGTCGGTGACGAGATACGGTTCAATCAGGTTGTGCTGAACCTCTTGAGCAATGCCGTCAAATTTTCCGAAGGCGGGACGGTGACGATCAGTGTCGGCATCAGTTCTGAGCGTAATGGTCAAGTCAGGCTCCAACTGTCCGTGCGTGACACCGGCATCGGCATGACGATTGAACAGCAGACGTCGCTGTTCCATTCCTTCACCCAAGCCGACAGTTCGACCACGCGTCGTTTCGGCGGCACCGGGTTGGGGCTGGCCATCTGTCGCCAGATTGTCGAGCAGATGGGCGGCACCATTCGCGTGGACAGCGCGCCGGGCGAGGGCAGCGTCTTTACCTGCGACATGCTGATGGCGATGGAAGACGATGTGTCCGCTCTGGAAATGCATGTGCCTGATCATATCCGGCGGCTGCGTGTGTTGGCGGCGGACGACAATGCGGCGTCCCGGCAGATCATGCATGATGTCTTTGCCGGATGGGGCGTCGCCGTGGATCTGGTGGCGTCGGGCAATGAGGCGCTGGCCGCGGTCGCGCATGCGGACGAGGGCGGCAAGCCCTATGATCTGGTCCTGCTCGACTGGAAGATGCCGGGAATGGACGGCATGCAGGCGATCGAAATGATGAGCGGCACTGCATATCGCAACGCACGGCCCAGGACGCTGATCGTCACGGCCTATGGTGCGGACGATTTCGTCCTGGGGGCCAATGACAGCCAAGTGACGGCTTTCTTGACCAAGCCGGTGGTGCCGCAAACGCTGCTCGACACAATCAAAGGCATGTTTGCACAGGATGTCGCGACGACGGTGCAGGTTGCGCCTTTGGTAGAGGCATTGCCCATGGTGGCGGAACATCTGCGCGGGCTGCATGTCCTGCTGGTCGAAGATAATGAGATCAACCGCGAAATTGCACTGGAATTGCTGAGTGATGCCGGACTGTCGGTGGATTGCGCCGAAAATGGTCGAACCGCCTGCGACAAGGTGCAGGACAATGGCGCGACCTATGCCGCAGTGCTGATGGACGTGCAGATGCCCGAGATGGATGGCATCAGCGCGACGAAGATCATTCGCGAAAGTTGGACAGCCGATCAACTGCCGGTGATCGCCATGACAGCCCATGCCTATGAGGAGGAAAAGCAGCGTTGCTTTGCCGTAGGCATGAACGATCATATTGCCAAGCCGGTTGACCCCCAGATTTTGGTACGGACGCTGGATCGCTGGCTGAAGGCGGATCGATCGACAGTCGTGGCAGAGCAGAGCGCGATCGCTGAACCGCAGGCGACGATCCTGCCCGACACCCTGCCGCCCTTCGACATTCCGGCCGCACTGCGACGGGTGAACGGCAAGGCTGCGCTATTGCACAAACTGATCGTCAGCTTTGGGGCCAGTTATGCCCATGTCGCACAGGATTTGCGGGCACATATCTCGGCAGGCTTGTTACCGGATGCGCGGCGGCTGGCTCATAGCCTCAAGGGCGTGGCCGGGTCGCTGGAACTGCCCGTGGTACAAGCCAGTGCGTCGGACATTGAGAAGCTGCTGGCAGCAGCAGAAACTGCGCAGGCGCAGGCTGCTATCGCCATTCTTGAAACTGCGATCCTGCCTGCAATCGCCGCCGCACGAAGCCTGACCGAGGGACCAAAAAGCGCGGTATCGGTTGTGACGGGTGCGGGCGACGATGATACGATCCGTGCTGCTTGGCAGGAATTGCGTGAACTTGTGTTACGCCGCAGTCTGGGTGCGCGCGCCAGCTTCGGCCGTTTTGCGTTGGCGGCTGGCCTGTCCGATGC
Organism: Sphingomonadaceae bacterium; assembly: GCA_016000085.1. Classification (GTDB taxonomy): domain Bacteria; phylum Pseudomonadota; class Alphaproteobacteria; order Sphingomonadales; family Sphingomonadaceae; genus Sphingobium. The sequence goes on along the minus strand of JAECRT010000001.1, from coordinate 156,303 downwards.
ACAGCAATCGGACCATGCGGTATATCAGGCGTTGGAGCGGCTGGACTATGAAAGCGCTTTGACGCTGATCGATGCCGATTATGCGGGAACGACGGCATGAACCGGGCGACCATTCTCATAGTCGATGATGAAATCTCCAACATCGAGATCATGAACGCCGTGTTGGAAGATGACTATGAGGTCTGTTTCGCTACGTCGGGCCAGCAGGCGCTGGATACGGCGCGGGTGTCGCAGCCTGATCTGGTGCTGCTCGACGTGCTGATGCCGGGGATCGACGGGTTTGAAGTGTGCCGCCAGATCAAGGCTGACCCGTTGCTCGCCGATATCCCGATCATTTTCACGACCGGGCTGGGGGATACTGAGGACGAGATGCGCGGGCTTTCGCTGGGCGCGATTGATTATGTGACCAAGCCGATCCAGCCCGCGATCCTGCGCGCGCGCGTGAGCAATCATGTGGAATTGAAGCGGCTGCGCGATCAACTGGCGACCCTGGCGGTAACGGATGCGCTGACCGGCCTGAGCAATCGGCGCCATCTGGAGCGCGCGTTACAGACCGAGGCGGCGCGCCTGTCCCGTACTGGAGACTGGCTGTCGGTCATCATGCTCGACATCGATTTCTTCAAACAATTCAATGATACCTACGGCCATCCTGCCGGCGACCGCTGTATCACGATGGTCGGCGCGGCGTTAACGCGGGCGGTTAAGCGTGCGACCGACCTGCCGGCCCGCTATGGCGGGGAAGAATTTGCCTGTGTCTTGCCGGGCACCGATCCCCAGGGCGCAGAGTTGGTCGCGCAGGAAATTCGGTTGCAGATCCAGTCGCTCAACATTCCCCACGCGCAATCACAGGTCAGCCCGTACATTACCGTCAGCATCGGTGTGGCCAGCGCCCGATGTTCGCGTGAAATGGCGGCCGAAAACTGGATTATAGAGGCCGACCGACAGCTTTACGACAGCAAGCAGAAGGGACGCGATCGCATCTCCACCACGCAATTCGATCGAGAGGCCGATCCGGCAATCCAGTCTTGACCTTGCATTGGTCGATGCTCAACCCTTGGTCGCTTCTTGCGCATAGAGGGTGAATTGGGTGTGCAGACCATCGACCGACGACTGGCCGAGCCAAAGGTCGAACAGGCCCGGTTCGGCGATGATGCGGCTGCCCGTGCCCACAAATTGAAGATCGGTGCGCGATAGCGAGAAGCGGACCAGCATGCTGTCGCCCGATGCAAGCGTGACGCGCTGGATGCGTTTGAGTTCGCGGATCGGCCGGGTGCGGCTGGCGACGCGGTCGCGAATATAGAGTTGGACGACTTCGCTGCCCTTGCGTTTGCCCTTGTTGGTCAGGCGCGCGGTGACTTCGATCGCCCGGTCCCAGCGTAGTGCCGCGTCGGACAATTTGAGGTCGGTCAATTCAAACTGGGTGTAGGACAGGCCGTGGCCGAAAGGATAGCGGGCGCTGTTGTCAGTGGTGGCATAGCGTGCTCTATATTCGGTACGATTGTCGATTACCGGGCGACCGGTTGACTTGCGGTCGTAGAAAAACGGCTCCTGCCCGGATTCCCATGGGAAGCTGACCGGTAATTTGGCCGATGGATCGACATTGCCGAACAGAATGTCGGCGATGGCATGGCCTGCTTCTGACCCCAGAAACCATGTCGCCAGAATTGCCTGCGCATTGGCGACACCGTCATGCAGGGCGAGCGCGCGGCCGTGGCGGAGGAGGACAATCACAGGCTTGCCCGTGGCCGCGACCGCATCGGCAAGCGCCTGCTGAGCGGCAGGGATTTCTATGGTGGTGCGGGATTGGGCTTCGCCCGACATGTCTTGTGCCTCGCCGATCGCCAACAGGACGACATCGGCATTTTTTGCCCTCTCGACCGCACGGGCTATGCCGCCATCGATCGGGCGGGCGACGTCGCAACCCTTAACGACTATGAGGCGAGCGGCATCAGGCAAGGCCGCACGAAGGCCGGTGGCGATGTCCACGCCTTTGCCGGGATCGGCATAAAAGGCCCAGGGGCCATAAACATTGTCCCTGTCCTCGCCGAATGGGCCGATCAGGGCGATTGTTCTGTTTGCGGCGGGGTCTAGCGGCAGAATGCCGTCATTCTGGAGCAGCACAATCGAGCGGGTCGCCGATTCCCGGGACAGCGCGCGATGCGCGGCCGTGGCGATGCGCGTCTTTTCCGCATTCTCGTCGAGCGATCGCCAGGGGTTGTCGAACAGGCCGATGGCGGTCTTGACGTAGAGAATGCGGCGAACCGCGACGTCGATCGTCGCCATCGGCACCGCGCCGCTCTTCACCAGATCGGGCAGGTGACGGACATAAAGGCCGCTCTGCATCGACATGTCGACCCCGGCGAGCACAGCGAGGCGGGCGGCGTCGCGCTCATCCTCGGCATAACCATGGGCGATCAGCTCCTCATCGGCGGTGTAATCGGAAAAGACGAAGCCCCGAAATTTCATCTCGCCGCGCAACAGGTCGGTCAGCAATTCGCGGTCCGCCGTGGCAGGCACCCCGTTGATTTCGCTAAAGGCAGCCATGGTGGTGAGCGCGCCCGCCGCAAATGCCGAACCAAAGGGCGGAAGATGAGTTTCGCGCAGGGTTTCGTCGCTGATGTCGACGCTGCCATATTCCAGGCCGGCCGCCACTGCGCCATAGGCGGCGAAATGTTTGGGACAGGCGAGCAGGCTGTCGTCGCGGCGCAGGTCGCGGCCCTGAAAACCACGCACGCGGGCGGCGGCGAACAGGCCGGTCAGCGTCACATCCTCCCCCGATCCTTCGACCACGCGGCCCCAGCGCTGATCGCGGGCAACGTCGACCATCGGCGCGAAGGTCAAGTGCAGCCCCGCCGCCGTTGCTTCGATTGCCATGGCGCGGGCCGTCTTTTCGGCGAGGGCCGGGTCGAAGCTGGCTGCTTCGGCCAGCGGTACGGGGAAGATGGTTTTGAGGCCATGGATCACATCGCCCGCCAGCAGCAGCGGAATGCCGAGGCGGCTGTTCTTGACGGCGATTTCCTGCGCCCGCCGCGCGCCAACCACACCGATACCATTGAACAGGCAGCCGACACGGCCCTTGCGGATTTCGTCCGTCAGCCGCTTTTCATCTTGAATACCCGCGGCGGGATTGGGCGGATTATAGGGGCGGAAACTGTCGGCAAGGCAGGTCATTTGCCCGGCCTTTTCCTCCAGCGTCATGCGCGCAATAAGGTCATCCACGCGGGTGACGTCGTCGGCTGCCAGCGCCCTGAGAGGCGCAGGCAGTGCAAGAACACCAGCGAAAGCGCCGGTCAGAACGGTGCGTCGGTCAAGGATCATGGGGCGAGGGTACAATAGCGCTTTTTTCAAAAGGAAGTGGCGGAGAAACGCATGATGGCATCATATGTTGCGATGCAACAGTCGATGTCATCCGGGGAGGCGTATCTCCTGCACCAGATCGGGCGCATCCCGTAGCTTCATGTAGAGGGCTTTCCCCTGCGGCGGTGGCACGGCGATCGCATCGCCGGTGAAACCGTTGGGCACGATCATGCTTTTGGCGAACCCGCGTTCATCGGAAACAGCCTCGATCAGAAACAGATTCCTGCCCGCCATGCGACAGGCTGCGCCAGCGGGATTGCAGGCGATGTTTTCGATGGCGGGCAACCGCACCAACGTCGCGAGCGGTTGCCAGTTGCCGGCCACTCCCGCTTGCACAAGCCGATAGCGTAGCGGACCGAAAGCGGATGGCCCCAGCGTTGCGGGATCGAAGCTGGCGATGGCGATCTGCTGGCTTTCGAGCCGCAGGCCATTGCTGGCCGACAGCTTGACCGGCGCGTCATCATCGGCGGTTGCGACCTCGACGATGTCCCGTGGACTGAACCGGATGCCATCGGCGGCCCTAAGTGATACGCTCATCCGCGCGATATCGGGCAGCAGATCGTCGCTGGACAGGCTAATGACGAGGGTAGAATTTTGCGCCTTATAATCGATGCTTTTCGTGACGATCATGGCGGCGGGCCGCGCCGCCGCGACGGTGACGGGCAGGCTGACGGCGCGGCCATCCTTGAGCATGATCTGTGCTTTCGCGCTGTAACCCCGCGCAAGCGCCCGCGCTTTTTCCGGGTCGTCGGCGATGATCTGGAGCGTATCGACATTGCCCTCCCGCGACAGAAGCCCTGGCCGGAAAGCCGCGCCATCGAACGAAACGCCCTTGATCTGGTCCAGCCGCAGGCCGGTTAGTAGGGCCGTATCGTCGCCCGCATACAGGCGCAGATTGTCGATCCGGCTTTCCTCGGCATAGGCGCGCACGGTCAGCGTTGTTGGCTTGGTGATCCCATAGGTCTTGACCACGACCTGCACATCGCCTGCGCGGGCATCCGTCAGTGGCATCTTGACTGCGATACCATCTGACCCGGAAACCTCCCATTCCACGGATCGGCTCTGCCCGCCAGGTAATTGAACCAGGATCTTCTCGACGCAGGCGGGCGCCGCGCCCTTGACCGGCAGCATATTGTCGCGCCCGACGATCAGGCGCTGGGCTTCGGTTTCCACCTGCCAGTCGGCAGCCTGCGGAAACTGGGCGATATATTCGGGACCGTCGAACGGGTTGAAGCCCCATGCGCCGTGCAGGCGCGCCGATGTGGACGCTTCGAAATCTGTGATGTTGAGCGGTTTCGCAAGAACATAGCCGCCCCTGTCCGCGCGTGGGATGACGGGGGCGTCGACGGTTCGTCCATCCCTGGTCGTCAGCCGGATCGCCATGTCATGGGCATAATCGGTGGCATAGATGAGGGGAGCGCCATCAACGCGGAACAGGGCATCCGAGCGGGCTGCGCAGACCGCGTCGTCGCCGACCGGGCGCAGCGGCGGCGGCACATCTTTCTCGATCGCGGGCATGGCGGCGACCAGAACGGATTTGGGCTTGCGAAAGGATGGCGCGCTATTCAGCAACAGCGAAACCTTATCGTCTTTCTGGGTGCCGAGCGCGGGCAGATAGGTGAATTCCGGGTTGTTGAAGGCGCCGAAGATGCGCGCCAGATCGCGAACGACGCCGATATAGGGACTATAGAAGCCATAGCCGCCTTCGCGCGTGGCGCTGATTTGAAGGGCCAGGTCGGCAGGCGCGCCAGTGATCGTTTCGGTCAGCGAATTACTGTGGACGTCGCCCAGCACCAGCGCGTCGCGATTTTCCAGCAGGCAGGCGGCCTGTGAATCGACCAGCTTGGCGAGACAATCCTCGTTCAGCTTGACCGCCAGGCTGGATGACAGGATCGGCGCGACGCTTTTGAGATATTCGGGATGGCTATTTTCCTGCGATCGGATGCCTGCCGCAAAGGCGTTGAGCCGGGACCGATCGAGCGAGGCGTGATTGATATCCTGTGTCACGCGGACAAACTCGCCCGGCTTGCCCCGCACCGCGTCGGCGATCGTGCCGAAATCGCCGCCGGTATCCGGCACCATGAACAAGACCAGTTGTCGCGCATCGGCTGGCACGGTCAGTTTCATGATCCGCTTCTTGTCCTTGCGCGCCCATGTTTCCGCGGTGGCCAGCCATTTTTTGGGCGGCGGATTGGTGACGCCACGAAGGAAGGCGGACACGAGGAGATAGTGGATGGACTGGTCGGAAGGCAGATTGGCGCTGATTTCCAACACGTCGCCGGCGGCGAGCGCGGGCACCTTGCCGATCGGCAGGGTGCGTTCGCCGCGCGTGACGCTGACCGACAATTCCGGTCCGGCCAAGTCGAATGGCGCGGGATCGGCTGCCTGTACGTTGGCGAACGGGACCAGCGCGGCAAAGGCGGCGCAGGATGAGCGAAGGATGCGATTGAACGGGCCAGTCATGCGCGCAAGGTGCGCAGTGGAGCCTATCCGTCAAGGCTGGCTGTCCAAAAATCAACGATTTCGGTATTTTCCTGCGATCAACGCCCCGGTGTTGGCGTGATGAGGTCGGGCACGAACCAGCTTGCGGGCAGGACAGTCGGGTTCGGCCAGATTTCATCCAGCGTAGCAGGATCGTAGAGGCGGCCATTTTTCATGACCGCGCCGATCTTCATGGCGTTGGCGATATCAACCAACGGATCGGCATCCAGGATGAGGAGGTCGGCGAACTTGCCCGGTTCCAGGCTGCCAACGTCGTCGCTATGACCGATTACTTCGGCCGACCCGATGGTGGCCGCTTTCAGCACCTCCATCGGCGTCGCGCCGCCCGCGGCATAGGCCTGCATCTCCCACTGATAGCCCAAGCCCTGCATTTCGCCATGGCTGCCGATGCCAACCAACCCGCCCGCCCGCTGGATTTTCACCGCGTCGGCGGCGATCTGTTGCCAGCTTTGTGCTTCTGGGGGCATCCAGTGGCGATTGCGCAATTTCTCGCTCACAACGCTGGGTGGTACAAAATGACGAAATTTTTCATCATCTTGTGGACGTTTGTTGATGATGAAATCGAACAAGGCAGGGGTGGTGCCATAAGCGACCAGAATCGTGGGTGTGTAGGAGGTGCGGCTCTGGGCGAAGAGACGGACGATATCTTCGCGTAGCGGTGACACCGGTATGCTATGTTCGTTGCCCGAAAAACCGTCGATCGCATGGGTGACGTTCAGCACCATGTCGCTGGCGCCCTCAGTCGTGGGCATCATGCCCAGTGCGCTCGCCGCCTCGACCATATATTGCCGTTGGGCGCGGTCGCCGATCATGTAGCTTTTGATATTGCGCGTGCGATAATGGTCGCGATAGCGGGTGAGGACGTCGACCGCATCCTGCTGGGAATGGATTTCGGCGTTGACGAACACGCCGGGTCCGGTGGACCAGGCGCGCGGGCCGCGCATCATGCCCGCGTCGATCATGTCCTGATAGGCGAAGACGTCGGTAGTGAAAGGCTGAACGTCTAATGCAGAGGTGACGCCATAGGCGAGGTTGGCGGCGAAATCCCAATGGCCGCGTTCCTGTACGGCGCGTCGTATCTCGAACCAGTGGGCATGGGTGTCGACAAAGCCCGGCACAATGGTTTTGCCGGTCACGTCACGTATTATAGCGCCCGATGGCAGGGGGATTGTTCCGGCAAGGCCGACGCCGACGATGCGGTTGTCTGTGATGACGACATCGGCGTTGGCGATGACATCCTGTTCGCCCGCCATCGGAATCACCGTCGCGCCGCGCAATACGATACTGCCCCGTGGCACGTCGCGCGGCAGATCGACCGGCAGGTCGAAGCTGGCGACTAGCGCTTCGCTCCGCTCGGCAGGGGCGGCAAGTGCCTGTGCCATTGAAAGGCGGCGGAATGTCGAGCCGACCGACCATGTAATGGTCGCGCCATTGTCGGCCCATTCGGTGAAGTCCGCACCGATCCGCGTTAGCTTTCGTCCGGCGACCACCGGCGCGGCAAGGTTGACGACGGGCGGCTCTTCGCCATTGGCAGGCGGGACGTCGACCAGATAGACTTGGCTGAAGGATTTGACGAGCGCGCGACTGCCATCCGGGCTCAGCCGCACTTCGTCCACCGGCGCAGGGCCAGGAAAATATTGGCCCAGGCCGGGCGCGACGACGCGGAGATCGACCCGCGCGTCGCCGCCCGACAGCGGCACTGAACTGATCCCGGCTGGGCTGTAGAAGCGCAGCCGGCCATCGGTGGCGAAATGGGGCAACCGAGCGCCCGTGGCGTGGGTGATGAGGGTCGCGGGGCCACCCTGCGCGGACATACGGATGATGTCGGTCGGGCGCGACGGGTCGATTTCCGACACGGTGTTGAGCCGGTCCCGATGGTTGGCGCGCAGCGCGACGATGCTTTTGCCATCTGGGGTAAAGGCAGGCTGGGTGTAGAAAGCAGGAAATTGTGTCAGACGTTTAGGCGTGCCGCCCTTTGCCGGGATGGTCCAGACATGGCCGCCATCCTGCGCGGTCCAGCTGACATAGACGATGGTCTTGCCATCGAGGGACCAACCGGGCTGGAACGCGTCCGCCGGGACGATCCGTCTGGGCGTCGCGCCGGGTGTGAGACTTTGGACATAGAGGCCGCCGAGTGCAGTAAAGGCGACACGCTGGCCATCGGGTGACTGGCGTGGGGCCTGCACCACACGGACCCGCACCGGGCCATCCTCCTCTTTCTGTCGCACGCGGGTCAGCGGACCGAGGCCCAGCTTCACGGGCGCAGTAAAGGGAATATCGCTGATCGCGCTCGATGCGATGTCGAGCCGGGCCAGCTTCCCGCCCACGCTCATCAACAGCGCCTTGTCGCCCGGCATGAAGGTGAAGCGCGGCAGCAGATCGGCATAATAGCCACCATCCTGCCCGTCCCGGTCGATCGGAAAGGCTATCCACCGGTCCGTGCCCGTTTCCAGATCGCGCAGGCGCAGCCCGTCCTGCATTCCGTGCCGACTGGCATAGGCGAGCAGGCGCCCGTCATGCGACAGCGCCGGACGCATGGCCCCGCCTGCCGACTGGATGATCGTTTCGTCCTGTCCGGTTTTGAGGTCGCGCCGCGCGATCGACCAATTGGGCAGGTCGTTTTCGGTCCAGGTATGGCCGCGCTTGGTAGCGTAATAGAGATAGCGGCCATCGGGCGTCGCGACGGCGCCCATGGCGTTCATCTTCGCGTCCCAATTGTCGGGCGATCCCGCTTTGGTCAGTTGGATGCCGCTGCCGCCGTCCTTGTCGTACAGGTACAGTTCGAACGCCAGGATCGAATGGACAGTACGCGACACGGTAACGAAACGCCCGTCCGGCGACCATGCGGGCGAGGCATAGATAGCGACGCTCTTGTCCTGCGACAGCTGCTTCAGGCCGGTGCCGTCGACATTGGCGATCCACAGGTTCGTGACGCCTGACCGGTCGGAGATGAACGCAAACTGGGTTCCGTCCGGTGAGAATACCGGGTTGCGTTCGAACGCCATGCCGGTGAGCATAGGCCGCGCCGTGCCGCCTGCTGCATCGAGCGCATAGATGTCGCCCAGCAGATCGAAGAGGATCGTCCGGCCATCGGGAGATATGTCTGGCTGCATCCATGTGCCTTCATGCGACTGATAGTCCAGCATCCGCGTCGGCTGGAGGCTCAGGGCATCCTGCGCATGAGTGACAGGAATCGCGCATAACAGCGAGGGGACGAGGAGCAAGGAGGCCGGGAACCGCATCTAAACCTTTCGGACAATTAGAAATGACAGGGCCGCATCCTGACGGATGCGGCCCTGTTGGTCACGCGATCTTACAGGCTCCAGTCGGCACGCAGGCCGATGGTGCGCGGACGGATGATCGATCCCTGAGGCGTGAAGGCGTCGTTGGCAAACGGCGCGTTCAACACGCCATATTTGTCGAACAGATTGTTCGCGAACGCCATGATCCGTACCTTTTCACCCAGGCCGATCGACGCGCGCAGGTCGAACACATGGAAATCACCCCGGCGCGAGACATCGTCGAAGCTGGTCGGTGCCGACGACAGGTAGCGATGGGCGATGTCGAATGTCGGTGCGCCCGTCACATCGGCAAAGGTCAGCGTTAGATTATTGGCAATCGACCATTTGGACGAACCGGGAAGGGTTGTGCCCTTGGGATATCCGCCCAGTCCCGCGGCGTCGAACGGGTATGGCAGAAATGTCGTGATTTCGGCATCCTGCCAAGTCACGTTGCTGGTGAACCGGGCCACGCTGTTGAGATTGACGGTGCCGGAAAACTCGACCCCATTGATCCGCGCGCCGCCCGCATTGACGACATAGGAGAAATAAGAGGGGGCGGGGCCAAAAAGGCGCGCCTGGATGTTCTTCCAGTCAATGCGGAATCCGGTCAGATCGATGGCGAAGCGGCCGTCGGGCGTCTGCGCCTTGATCCCTGCTTCGTAATTCTTGACCTTGTCGCTTTCATAGGAGGCAGGAATGGCGGGCAACAGGCCCGCATTGGGGTTGATGCCGCCGACGCGAAAACCTTCCGAATAGGTGGCATAGACCATCAGGTTTTTGGACGGGCGAAAGGCGGCCGTGACCTTGGGCGTGAAGCCGTCTTCCTTCTGGTTCACGCTGCCGCTGCTATCAGTTGGGGTATATCCGCCCGGATAGCCGCCCAGCGCGCCAGCCTGATTGAGAACGTCCGCCTTGGCCGTGGTGTCGAAATAGCGGCCGCCTACCGTGATCTCGAATTGTTCGATCGGCTTGAACGACAATTCACCGAAAACGCCAAAATCTTCGTTCGTGCTGTTGGTATAGTAGCCGTAGAGACGGTCACCCGGTGTTAGCTGTGTGCCGCTAAAGCCGCCGAACAGGCTCGGATTGGCGTCGATGAAATCGGCCGCGCCCGCCTGGATAATCTGGTCATAGCTGGTTTTCTTCGACCGCATGTAGCTGACGCCGACCAGCCATTTGAACGGCCCTTCACCGGCCGAAGCCAGCCTTGCTTCCACTGCCTTGATGAGCGCGTCGGCATCGCCCAGCGAATAGGCCGCGCCATCGCCCGTGGTGACGCCGGTCACATAGGGCGACGGGTAGGAAAAGACGGTCGTGTTGTTCTTCTTCGTGATCGAACCCAGCACCGTCAGGTTGGCAAAGTCGCCGATTTCCTGGTCAAGCCGCAGGCTGCTCATCCAGAAATCGGTTTTCTGGGTTTCGGCGCGTGGCAGGTTACGGACATAGGGGTTGCCGAGGTCGAGATAGGTCTGGTCGTCCAGTTTGCTGTCCTGATAGCTGGACAGGAACGTCACCTTGGTCGTTTCACCCAGATGCGCGACGATCGAACCGCGCAGACCCCGCGTACGGAAATCGTTGGAGCCGTTCACGCCGATGCCCGGATTGTCGAGATAGCCTGCGTCCGACCGCTGCATTGCGACGATGCGCAGCGCGAGTTGATCGGCGACCAACGGGACATTGATCATAGCCTTGGCGGCGTAATTGAGTTCGCCGCTGGCATTCTTAGTCGTTCCGACCAGACCCGATGCGGCGGCATCCACCTTGCTGGCGTCGGCGACATTGGCGAAATAGTTGATAAGGCCACCCAGCGTCGAGGACCCGAATAACGTCCCCTGCGGGCCGCGCAGCACTTCGACGCGCTGAAGGTCGAACGTGTCGACATCGGGAATGCCGATCGGGAAACCCGGTTCCACGATCGGCACGTCATTCAGATAGTAGCCGACCGTGGTCTGGCCCTGCTCGTGATAGGTGGTGGCCGCGACGCCACGGATCACGACTTCGGAAATGCCGGGTTGATAATCGTTGAACACGACGCCGGGCAGGCGGGTGATATAGTCGGAGAGACTGTTGGCGTTCATCGCCTTAAGCTGATCCCCGGTGACGGCGCTGATTGGCATGGCGACCTGACGGATGTCTTCGTTCCGCTTGCCCGCCGTGACGATGATGACGCCTTCTTCGCCTTCTGCCGGGGCCTGCGCAAAGGCCGGGGCCGACAACAGGCTGGCCGCCGCCATCGCAGCGAGGCTCACCGACTTGCTATAGAGTCTGAACTTCATCTTATTTCCCCTTGTTTTAGAAGATTGCCGTCTTCGGCTGATCTTCCATTGGTCGAAATTGTCAGGCGCCGCCGAAGCGCTCCGCCCCGTTCACGATCGTCCGCAGAACACGAGTTGCGCTAACTTTGGCCGGATCGATCGCGAACAGATCAGCGTCCATCACTACGAAATCCGCCAGCATTCCCGGCGCGATCCGGCCCAGCCGGTCATCCTGGAACCCCGCAAAAGCATTGGTCGCGGTGTAGGCATGCAGCGCCTGCGCCATGGTCAGCTTCTGTTCGGGCATCCAGCCGCCTGGATTGGCCTCGTCTATTGTCTGGCGCAGTACGGCGGCGGCAACGCCGGTGAGCGGATCAAGCGGCGCGACTGGCCAGTCCGATCCGAACGCCAGCTTGGCGCCGGCATCGAGCAGCGACTTGAAGGCATAGGTGCCCTTGAGCCGCTCCGCGCCGACGCGTTGGATCGCCCAGCGGCCATCGTCGATGGCATGATAGGGCTGCATCGAGGCGATCACTTGCTGCCGGGCGAAGCGGGGTATGGCGGCGGCGGACAGATGCTGCGCGTGCTCGATGCGGAAACGGCGATCGCGCGTGCCGTTCTTCGCGGCGGCCCTGGCAAAGATGTCCAGCGCTTCGTCATTGGCCTTATCGCCGATGGCGTGGATGGTGATTTGCAGGCCCGCCGCATCTGCGTCGTTTGTCCATCGCTGGACATCAGCCTGCTTATGGATCGGCATGCCCGAATTACCCGGCGCATCGTCATAGGGCTGGTAGAACATGGCTGTACGCGACCCGAGCGACCCGTCATATTGCAGTTTCAGACCGCCCCAGCGCACCCAGTCGTCGCCCCGCCCTTCGGTATCGACCAGCGCCTTGACCTTTTCCCAATCCTGCAACGGCAGGAATGAATAAAAGCGCATATCCGTCTCGCCCTTGGCGCGCAGGCGACGCAACGCGTCATGGGTCATCCAGTCCAGTTCGGTCGTGTGGACCTGGGTCACGCCTTTCGACAGGCCATGGGCGATACCCTGCCGCACGATGGCTTCACGATCGGCGTCGGTTGGGGTGGGAATGGCGCGCTTGACCAAGTCCATCGCCGCGTCCTTCAGGATGCCGGTCGGATTGCCACCCTTGTCGCGCACGATGACGCCGCCCGGCACATCGGATGTATTGCGATCGATCCCCGCCGCCTTCAGCGCCACGCTGTTGAGCGCCAACATGTGGAGGTCGAGCCGCTGCACCGCGACGGGCGTATCGGGCGTTACCGAGTCCATCCAGCTGCGGTCGGGCAGTTCGCCGCCCCATAATTCCGCGTCCCAGCTGCCGCCCAGCACCCATTGGCCTGGTTTGAGCGCGCGCGCCGCCTCGCCCACGATACGCGTAAATTCCGCCGGGCTTTTTGCCTCGCGTAGATTTGGTTGACCCAACAGGTCGGAGCCGATCAGGAAATGGGTATGGCAATCGATGAACCCGGGCATGAGGAAGGCACCGCCCAGATCGACGACGCGCGTCGTTCGGCTACTATGCGCCTTGACCGCTGCCGCGCCGATCGCGGCAATCCGTCCGCCTGCAACACCGATAGCGGAACCCGGTGCCGGCAAGCCGTCGCCCGTCCATATGGTCGCGTTGACATAAGCCGTGTCGAGCGCCTGCCCCTTTGCCCAGCCACGCCCGGCCATCAGGGCGAGCGCCAGTCCGCCCGCACCCCCGGCCAATATCTCCCGACGACCGATGCTCATGCCGTTGTCCCTTCTGCTCGCACGCTATCCAGTCGATCACTATTGTAGAGCCGCATCCAGTCACGCAGCGGCCCTTGCGTCATGCCGTTGATGATCTGGTTGATCGCGCCCAGAGATTCGTCCCGGCCCAGCTTGAACCGACCGTCGATGGCGCGGACATGCGCGCGAAAGGCGATGATGTGAGGCAACATCGCGGGCAGCCGGGCTTCGGCATCCGAAACCTGCCACGGCGCGGCGCGTCCGGCCTCCATCACATTGGTCAAGCGCTCGATCGACTCGCGGGTTTCTTGCGGCACGAACTCAACATCGACGGTGATTGCCGCGCCGGTATAATTCCAGGTCGGCACCCATGTCGGATTGCTCACCAATTCGGGGGAGATGTAGGCTTGCGGTCCGTTCACCAGCACCAGCGAGCGCGGTGTTTCCCGCAGCAGCGCGACTTGGGGATTGGCCAGCGCGCAATGTCCGAACAACGCAATCAGGGTGCCATCGTCGGCGCATTCGGGCAAGAGAGGCAGCGGCGAAGCGCCAAAACCGCTCACGCCCGCCGACACGATCCAGCAGAGCGGGTTCTGGCCGATCAGGGCAACGACATCCAATTCGGAACGCGGCGGATATTTCATGGTGATGACAGTTGCGCGGACTGGACCCCGCGCAAACATCCAATTCACAAAAGTTGAGGGGTCCAAGCGATTTGCTTAGGCGGTGCCCTCGACGCATCGCCGCAACGCGCGCAGCACGTCGCGCGCTTCCTGTTCGGTCAGGCTCGCAAAGCCGATGCGCAGGCCGCGCTCATTCTCTTCCTCCACCGCGTAAGAACGGGATGGCGCGAAACTGAGGCCGATAGCCGGGGCGTGCGCCTCGATCCGGTCGAGCATGGCCGGATCGCGAAAGCGCAGCCAGAAGGCCAAGCCGCCATCGGGCACGCGATAGTCCACCAGTCCGCTCAGTTCCTCCTCCAGCGATCTGGCGAAGGCGTCGCGGCGGGCGGCGTATATCGGGGCGGTCTTGCGCACCTGACGCCGGACCTCGCCACTGTTGAGAAGGTCAGCGGCGGCATTTTCGGTAACGCTGTTGCCCATGCCGTCGATCAGTGAGATCTGATAGGCCAACGCGTCGATCACTCGTGGCGCGGCGGCGATATAGCCAATGCGCAACGCAGGCACGAGCAGCTTTGACATCGACCCGGCATAGATGATCCGCGCCGGCGCATAGCTAGCCATCGGCAGCAGCGGTTGCGCACTGAAATGAAATTCATGGTCATAATCATCTTCGATGATCGCGAAGGCAAATTGCCGGGCGAGATCGAGCAGGCGCAGGCGGCGGTCGGGGCGCATCGACACCGTGGTCGGAAACTGGTGATGCGGCGTCACGAATACGGCACGCACGCGATGAAGGCGGCACTGGCGCTCGACATCTTCGACATCGATGCCGTCCTCATCCAGTCCTACCGTCACGATCCGCGCGCCACAGGCCCGGAACGCCGCAACTGCGGGTTCGTAGGTCAGCCGCTCCACCAGCACCGCGTCGCCGGGCCGAATCAGGATGCGCGCGGTCAGAAAAATGCCCATCTGGCTGCCGCGCGTGACGCAGATATGGTCGGCGGTAACGGTCAATCCGCGCTGTCGTCGCAGCATGTCGGCGACGGCGTTGCGCAGCGGCAATGTCCCGCGCGGATCGCGATAATGCAGCGCATTGGCGCGCGAGGCGTCCTCAACGGCCTTGCGATAGGCGCGCGCCAGAACCTCGGCCGGGAACAGCCGCGCGTCCGATATGCCCTCGTCCAGCTTGCGCCAACTGCCCTGCGGCACGGCGATCGGCCGGTCGGGCGCCGCGAGGTAGGGATATTCGGTGTCATCGGCCTCTGTAGCCATGACGGGTGGAGCGGGCCGGGTCGCCGCTTCGTTGCGGGGCAGGGATAGCGATACCATCGTGCCGCGTGTCCCCGCGCTCGCAAGCCAGCCCTGCGCAATCAGTTCATCATAGGCAGTGACGATCGTCTTGCGATTGACGTCCAGCGTGGCCGCCAGTTCGCGGCTACTGGGCAAAAATTCACCGGGTAACAGGCGGCCACGTTCGATCTCGTGGATCAAGCCATGAGCAACCTGCATATAGCGGGGGCTGTCGGCGGCGATCCTGACCTGATCCTTCAGCAACAATGTCCAAGGCCGCAGCATCGGCAGACCATGGAACGGCGGCGCGGGAAAATCCATAGCGGCTTTGTCTATTGCAGAACAGGCTGGCCAAGGCGTAAAAATGATAATAGGTCGCAATAGCTGAATGCGTGCCGGGAAGCGACCAAGGCGCGCTACCCACCCTGGAAGGAGACTATCATGGCGAAAATCCCTCTCGCGTTGCTGGCTTTGCTCAGCCTGCCATCCATCGCGCAGGCCCATGAGATCTGGGTGGAGCGTGACGCCACAGGTCCGGCGCGCATCTATCTGGGCGAACCGGCCGAGGTTCAGCCCGCAGGCGGCGACCCGGAATTCGAAAAGCTTACAGCACCCAAACTTTTCCCTGCATCGCCAGCGGCCCAGGTTCGCAAGATTGGCTATATCGAAGTGGCGGCGGCACCCGGCGATGTCCGCGTTATCGATGACAGCGTGTTCGAGCCATGGGGGGACGATGGCAAGAAACAGGGCGTGATCTATTATGCCCGCGCCGGCCGCAGCGAAACGAAGGCGGCCCTGCCGCTCGAAATCGCGCCGACCGTGGCAAAAGGCGACACGTTCATCCTTCTGCGCGATGGCAAGCCCGTACCTGCAACGAAAATCCTGGTCATCAGCCCGGATAAATGGAGCAAATCATTCACCACTGATGCACAGGGTCAGGTAGCCCTGCCGATCAAGGACAAGGGCCGGTACATCCTGTCGGCGACGCAGGAGGAGAAGGGCGATCTGGCGCTGGGCGGCGCGAAGGTTGCGATGCTCTACCATATGACGACGCTCAGCTTCGTAAAGGACTGAGCGACGGCTTATCACTATGGCTATCGCGGTGCGATGCCGCTTGCCACTCTATTGGAGCCTCGACTAGACAGGAAGCATGTCCGTTTTACGATCCTCCCTCCGGTTCCGCCTCGGCGCTTTGCTCTGCATGGCGTTGTTGGCGGTGTTCGCGGGGGTGAATCTTTCGCGGACCATGGATCGCATCCAGCATGATGCGGGTGGCCCAAACACCCACGCTCCTATGTTGCTGAGCGGCCTGTCGGTAGAGGAGGCCCATGACGCCGTGCATGATGCGTCTGGTCAGCAGGACAATGATCCCGCCGATCACATACCCGACGGTTCCCATCACCACCATCATGGCGACAGCGGGTCTGGCGTGATTCTGCTGACCCAGTCAGGCATTCACACGCCGCTCGCCGATGTCACGCTTCATGGCATGGCGAGCGAACGGACCGAGCCGAATTCCGGCCCGCAAGGCCAGGAACGCCCGCCGAGATTCGTCACGACCCGCGTCTGAACCCGCGCCCCGTGACGGCGCGGAATGGTCCACGCCTGATCGGAATCCCGTTTCCATGCTTCTATCTATTTGCGCGCGCGCCTTACTGCGCCTCAACTCTGCATTTGCATCAGCCATATTGCTTTTGGCATCCGTACCCGCCCTGGCGCAGGAACTCACCCTGACGGATGCGCTGTCGCGCGTTGCGCACGCGGACCCTTCCGTCGCGGTCGCCGCTGCCCAGCGTGAGGCGGCCGACGCTGCGATCCGTCAGGCCGACATAAAGCCGCAAGATGTCGTCACCGTCGAGGTGGAGGATCTGGCCCGCACCGGTCCCTATACGCCGGTCATCGGCACGCAGGCCACGGCCTGGTACGAACGGACATGGGAGCGCGGCGGCAAGCGTGAGGCGCGTGTCAGCGCAGCCCGGTCCGATCGGGATGTAACCGAGCAACGCAGCCGCCTGCGCCAACTCGACATATTGGCGCAGGTACAGGTTGCCTGGGTCGAGGCGATGACGGCGCAAGCAGAAATTCCAATCATGCTGGAGCGGCTGGCGCTCGCTCAGCGGCTGGAGCGCGAGGTGGCACGTCGCGTCGACCGCGCGCTCGATCCGCTGTTTGCGCTCGAACGCGCCCGCACTGCTGTGGCGCAGGCGCGCATCGCCTATGAACAGGCGATCGAGCAAGCGCGGATCGAGCGCGCGTCGTTGGCCGCATGGTGGGGGGAGGGCCCCGATTTCAAGCTCGACACTACTGCCTTTTCCGGAGTGACCCAGAGCACGGCGGGGGATGCGGAACCGGTGGACCTGATCCTGCTGGATGCCGAGCGCGATGCGGCGCAGGCCCGTGCGCGGCTCGCGGAAACGAATGGTGCGATCGATCCGACCCTGCGGGCGGGCTTGCGCTATTATGGCGAAGGGCAGGGCAGCGGCGTATCCATTGTCGTGGGCGGCGCGATCCCGCTGGGCGGGCGTCATGCCCAGCGCGGCAATGTCGAACGGGCAGAGGCCGAACGCCGCGTCGCCGAAGCCGAAATAGCGGTAATGCGGGTGCAAACTAAACGCGAAACGGACCGGTTGCGGGCGGTTCGTGCGGCCGCCCTGACCGAAATTCGGCGGATCGACGATGCGGTGCTTCCCAGTGCCGAACGCGCGGTCGTACTCGTGCGCGACGGCTATAGTCGCGGTGGCACAGCCTTCACTTTCCTTGAAGTGGCCCAGGCTCAGCAGGCGCTGATCGATGCCTATGACCGTCGCGTCAGTCTGTTGCGGCAATATCATCTCGATGGCGCGCGGCTCGATCGGCTGACCGGTCGCCATGCTTCCCTTCTTACCAGCGCGGAGAAACGCTGATGTCCCGTATCCTGTTTTTCGCTGGGCTGCTGCTCGCGTCCACCTCGCTCGCCGGTTGTGGCGAAAGTCCTGCGCCAAAAGAAGAAAAGGGCCATGGCGCAGCCGCAGCGGAATATGAACGCGGCCCTCATCGCGGACGGATGCTACGCGACGGCAATTTCGCCATCGAGATGACCATTTTCGAGGATGGGGTGGAGCCGGAATTTCGTCTCTACGCCTATCGCTATGACAAGCCGGTCCGGCCGCAGGATGTGCAGGTCAGCGTCGAACTCGGCCGTCTTGGCGGGCAAGTCGATCGCTTCGCCTTCACCCCGCAGGAGAATTTTCTGCGGGGCGGCAGCGTTGTGCGCGAACCGCACTCCTTCGACGTGAAGGTCCGTGCGAACGAAGGGGGCAAGACCCACAACTGGGCCTATGCCTCCTATGAAGGCCGCACGACGATTAGCCCAGACGCCGCACGCGCGGGTGGCGTGAAAACCGAACGGGCAGGGGCGACCACCATTGCGGAACTGGTCGACATGTCCGGCCGCATCGAGATCACGCCCGAAGGCAAGGCCGATGTGCGCGCGCGCCTGCCAGGACAGATCATGTCGATGACTGGCGAACTGGGACAGGCCGTGCGGCGCGGGCAGACGCTGCTGCGCGTGGAATCGAGCCATTCGCTCCAGACCTATGCCGTTACCGCGCCGATCAGCGGCATCATCGTGGAAAAGAACGCCAATGTCGGCGATACCACCGGCGACCGCGCGCTGTTCGTCATCGCTGACCCGAAAAAGCTCCACGCCGAGTTCTTCGTCTATCCGCGTGATGCTGAGCGGGTGCAGGTCGGCCAGAAGGTCGCGCTGCGTAGCCTGTCGGGCGAAGCGAAACTAAATGGTACGGTGGAGGCGATCCTGCCGACCGCCGACCTCGCCAGCCAGACGGTGTTGGCCCATGTTCACCTGCCCGAAAGCGCCGCGCATCAGTTCCGGCCCGGCATGGGCGTGGAGGGCGCGTTCTGCATCAGCGAAAAGCCGGTGCGGCTGGCGGTGCGGACCAAGGCGATCCAGCGTTTCCGCGATTTCGAAGTCGTCTATGCCAAGGCGGGCAATAGCTATGAGGTACGGATGCTCGACATTGGCCGCCGCACCCCGGAATGGACCGAGGTGCTGGGCGGGCTGGAACCCGGCGCCGAATATGTCACCGATGGCGCCTTCCTGATCCGTGCGGACATCGACAAGGCGGGGGCCAGCCATGACCATTGAGCGCGCACCCCTGCTCGAACGGTTGATCGCTGCCGCCATCCGCTTTCGCTGGGCGGTGCTGGCGACCGTGCTGCTGCTGTGCGGCATCGGTATCTGGAGTTTTCAGCGCCTGCCGATCGACGCGACGCCCGACATCACCAATGTGCAGGTGCAGATCAACAGCGAGGCGGAGGGCTTTTCCCCGCTGGAGGCGGAACAGCGCGTCACTTTCCCCGTCGAAACCGCCATTGCGGGCTTGCCGGGGCTGGAATATACCCGCTCCATCTCCCGCTACGGCCTGTCGCAGGTCACGGCGGTGTTCGCCGATGGCACCGACATCTATTTCGCGCGCCAGCTCATCAACGAACGCTTGCAGGGCGCCCGGACGCAACTGCCGCCCGGCGTCGAACCGGACATGGGACCAATCGCCACCGGGCTGGGCGAAATCTTCATGTACACGCTGGAGGCCAAGCCCGGTGCGCGCAAGCCTGACGGCTCGCCCTATGGTGCCGAGGATCTGCGCACCTTGCAGGATTGGGTGATCCGCCCGCAACTGCGCAACACGCCCGGCGTGATCGAAGTCAACAGCATCGGCGGCTATGAACGCCAATATCATGTCACGCCGCTGCCAGACCGGCTGGCCGCCTATGGGCTTGGGCTGGACGATGTGGTCGAGGCGCTGGGCCGGAACAACGCCAATGTCGGCGCAGGCTATGTCGAGCGCTATGGCGAGCAATATTTGGTTCGCGTGCCGGGGCAGGCGCGCGGCGTCGATGATTTGAAATCCATTATCGTCACCAATCGCGGCGGCGTGCCGATCCGCGTGGCCGACATTGCCGATGTCGGCATGGGCGAAGAATTGCGCACCGGCGCGGCGACCGAAAATGGCGTGGAAGTCGTCCTTGGCACCGTAGTCATGCTGGCGGGCGAGAACAGCCGGATCGTCGCGCGCGCGGCGGCGCAAAGGCTGGAGCAGGCGGCGAAGGCGCTGCCTGCCGGGGTGCGCGCCGTGGCGATTTACGACCGCACCGACCTCGTTGAACGGGCGGTCTGGACGGTCGAAAAGAACCTGCTGGAAGGGGCGCTGCTGGTCATCGTCGTGCTGTTTCTGCTGCTGGGCAATGTCCGCGCGGCGCTCATCACGGCGGCGGTCATCCCGATCGCGATGCTGATGACGATCACCGGCATGGTGCAGGCCGGCGTATCGGGCAACCTGATGAGCCTTGGTGCGCTGGACTTTGGCCTCATCGTTGATGGCGCCGTCATCATCGTGGAAAACTGCCTGCGCCGTTATGGCGAGGCGCAGCATGAGAGAGGCGGCCTGCTGGACCGGAACGAACGCTTTGCCCTTGCAGCATCGGCGACGTCCGAAGTGATCCGCCCGTCTTTGTTCGGCATCCTCATCATCGCGCTCGTCTATGTGCCGATCTTCGCCCTGACCGGGGTGGAGGGCAAGATGTTCCATCCGATGGCCATCACCGTCGTCATGGCGCTGACCGCCGCACTCATCCTCTCGCTCAGCTTCGTGCCTGCCGCCATCGCGCTGTTCGTGACGGGTAAGGTGGAGGAAAAGGAAAGCCCGCTGATGCAGTGGGCGCGCCGCGCCTATGAACCCGCGCTGGAAGCGGCACTGCGGTTGCGCAAGGCGTTGATGGCGGGCGCATTAGCGCTGGTGCTGATCGCCGGGCTGGCGGCCAGCCGGATGGGGTCGGAATTCATCCCCAACCTGGATGAGGGCGACATCGCCATGCACGCACTCCGCATCCCCGGCACCAGCCTGACCCAGGCGATCGGGATGCAGAAAACGGTCGAAGCGCGACTGAAACGCTTCCCCGAAGTCGAACGGGTCGTTTCCAAGATCGGCACCGCCGAAGTCGCGACCGACCCCATGCCGCCATCGGTCGCCGACACGTTCATTATGCTGAAGGACCGCAAGGACTGGCCCGATCCGCGCAAACCCCGCACCACGCTGGTGGCGCAGATGCAGGAGGCGGTCGAGCAGATTCCGGGCAATAATTACGAGTTCACCCAGCCCATCCAGATGCGGTTCAACGAATTGCTGTCGGGCGTGCGCGCCGACGTGGCGATCAAGGTCTTTGGCGACGATCTCGACGAACTGCTGCGTGTGGGACAGGCGATCGAGGGGGTGGTCGAGGGAATCGACGGCGCCGCCGATGTCAGCGTGGAGCAGGTGACGGGCTTGCCCGTACTGCAAATCACGCCGGATCGCGCCGCCTTGGCCCGCCTTGGCCTCAATATCGGTGACGTCCAGAATGTCGTGGCCATCTCCATCGGCGGCAAGCAGGCGGGCGAGGTGTTCGAGGGGGACCGCCGCTTCCCCGTCATCGTGCGCCTCCCGGAGGATATTCGCAGCAAGGTGGACGAAATCGGCCGCCTGCGCATTCCGCTGGGCGCAAGCGGGGACGGGCCGCGCGGTTTCGTGCCAGTGCAGGACGTCGCAAAAGTGGAGGTCGTGATCGGTCCCAACCAGATCAGCCGCGAGGATGGCAAAAGGCGCGTCGTCGTTACCGCCAACGTCCGTGGTCGCGACCTGGGTTCCTTTGTCGAGGAATTGCGCCAGAAGGTGGATGGCGAGGTCGAGATGCCGCCGGGCTACTGGGTCAGCTACGGTGGCACTTTCGAACAGCTGATTTCCGCCGCCGCACGGTTGCAGTTGGTCGTCCCCGCCGCGCTGCTGCTGATCTTCGGGCTGCTCTATGGCCTGTTCCGGTCGGTCAGGGATGCCGGTATTGTCTTTTCCGGCGTGCCACTGGCGCTGACAGGAGGGGTAGCGGCGCTGTTGCTGCGCGGGCTGCCATTGTCGATTTCGGCAGGGGTTGGTTTCATTGCCCTGTCCGGTGTCGCGGTGCTGAACGGGGTGGTGATGCTCAGCTTCATTCGCACCCTGCGCGATGAGGGCAAGTCGCTGGATCAGGCGATCCGCGACGGGGCGCTCACCCGGTTGCGGCCAGTGCTGATGACCGCATTGGTGGCAAGCCTCGGTTTCGTGCCGATGGCGTTCAATGTCGGCGCGGGGGCGGAAGTGCA
The DNA here is from genome assembly GCA_016000085.1 of Sphingomonadaceae bacterium. Lineage (GTDB taxonomy): Bacteria > Pseudomonadota > Alphaproteobacteria > Sphingomonadales > Sphingomonadaceae > Sphingobium. Next base: position 134,083 of record JAECRT010000001.1, on the reverse strand, counting down.
GCGCCCGCTGGCGACGGTAGTGATCGGGGGTATCATCTCCTCCACGCTGCTGACGCTGCTGGTGTTGCCTGCGCTTTATCGGCTGGTGCATGGGGAAGGGGCGAAGGTGTAAAGCCCGTTCACCCGGCTGCAAGCCGGAGGCGCGCATAGCGCCTGTCGTGCAAGGCGGAGTGTAAGCAACATGGCAGAAACCAACCCCATATCATCCAACCGACGTAGCGTGCTGGCGGCGATAGCGCTGTTGCCGCTGGCGGCCTGCACCACGCCGATGGGGCGCTATACGGTAGAAGATGCGGTGCGACGGTTGCTGGAACTGTCCAGCCAGCGCGCCTTTGCTCGGTTGACGGCGCCTGGTGGGTTTTATGACGATCAACTGACTCGTATCGCCGTGCCGGACATGGGCGGCGAGCGGGCTGGCGCTGTCCTGACTGCCGTGTTGCGCAGCCGTGCGGTGCGCGACAGGGTCGGTATGGCGCTCAACGACGTGGCGGTTGACCTCGCCGACAATGCCGCGCCGGTCGTGACCGACGCGGTGCGGCGCATGACGCTGGCCGATGCGGTATCGGTATTGCGCGGCGGCCCGAGGGCGGCGACTGACCTGTTGGCACGCGAAGCGCGCGGTTCCGTAGTCGAAGCGCTGCTGCCCGGCGCGTCGCGGGCGCTGCGATCCGATATGTTCGACATGTTGTCAGTGGCGCTGACCGCTGCGACCGGGCGTGATTATGCCGCGCTGGCGGACAATGTGTCGGGCCAGATCGGCGACGCCATCTTCCGCGCCATTGGCCGGGAGGAAGCGGCGATCCGCGCCGATCCGCGCGCCACCCGTGATCCAGCGCTGATTGCACTTCTAGGATAGGGTCTTGATTTTGTCGCCCGGCCATGGTTCCGAAAGAGGCATGGAACAGAAATTCTCCGCCGTCACGACCATTCCCTGGGATCAGGCCGCCACCATGATCGATCTGGACGGCAAAGCGCCGCTGATCGGCACCATCCGCGACTGCGCGCAGCATTTCGCCATCTACAAGGCGGCGGCGCAGGCGCAGGCGCGTGTCCTGCTGACCCAACCCGTCCATCGCGAAGGGCGCAAGACCCGCACATGGTTGCTGGAACCTGACGAGATAGCCGATCTGGTGCTGCGCCTGCGCGCCGAGGAACAGCAGCAAAACTAAGCGTCAGGACGCGAAGAGATCACCTTGTCGAGGGCGAGCGGCGGTCCGTTGCGGGGTAGAAGGTGCGCCGGTTAGCGCCCGCGCACGGCCGATCAGCGTATAAACCACCTGCCGCTGCGCCCCGCGATTGAGGTGATCGACGCGATAGCCCTGATAGTGGCGCCGCAACAGGCCCGCCTTCACCAGTTCAGACGCGGCCCGGCTCAGGTTCGTCTTGCCCGATGCGCGCACCCGTGTGCGTACCTCGTCCTGCACCAATAGATCGTCGGCGGCCGCGTCCCCCGACAGCCGGTCCTCCTTGCGCAATTCATCGCGCACCCGTTCGACCAGCGCCATCCGCCGGGGATCGCGATGCCCCATCGGCGTCAACGCATCGCACAGCCAGTCGCGCAGCGGCACCAGCCCTTCACCCACCCGCACCAGCGGCCCTGCGCAGCCATCGGGCCGCGCCACATCGGCGATCAGCGTCAACAGCATGAAAGCATAACGTGGCCGCGAGCAGCAATGGGATAATTGATCGAGCAGCAGCGAAAGATCGCTGCCACTACCAATGCGGGACGAGACGGAGGCGTGAAACATATCGTGAATCAAGCACAGACCGGACTCGAGGGGAATCCCCTTTCTTCCGCGAGTCGCACTTTGTCGGCTGTGACACTTTACCGACGGTAAAGTGTCACAAGAGAAACTTCATCACTGGGGCGGCCCCAGACAGGAGGTGATTTCACTCTATTCAGGCAAGGCTCAAACCCGCCGCCAGCACTAACGCCGGGATAGCCGCCGCTAGGGCCATCCGGGGCTGCCATGCCAAGCATAGGACGAACACAGCTCCGGCGATGCACAATTGTCCGATCCAGGCCACCACACCTATCGCCGGACCAAAGCGCAGCATCGCGTTGATCGCCGACACGATAAGCAGCATCCAGCCCATGACCCGTGCGACCTGTGGTGAGGGCATGGCTGGCAGTGGCGGGGCAGGGCGATGTTTCTTGATCACCAGCGCCAGGCTGGCAAAGGCGGCATAGCCGATCAGGCCCGGTTCAAGCGGCATCGACGACCTCCCGCACCTGTTGCTGGACGGACGGGGATACGGCACGTCGCCGGGTTGGAGCCTTCTTTGCCTTTACTTGTCCCGCCTTCCACGCGCCGAAACCCAGCAACGCGGCCATGGCAACCATCACCAGATCGAATGCGATGAACAGTCCGTCGCCCGCCATCAGGCTGGCAAAAAAGCCGCGCTGCGTCGTGGCCATATTGACGATCGGCAAAGCCGCAAAGGCGCCCGCCGATACCATCAGCATTTCGGGCCATGCGCGCGCGACCGGGCGCATCACCGACAGTGTGGCCAGCCCAAACCAGGTCCAGAACATGGCGGATACTTCCATCCCCGCGCGGCCCGAAATATCCACCGGGATCAACCGGTTGGCTAGAAGATAGGCCGCCATGCCTGTGGGAAGGCAGGCAATGGTCGCGATATTCAGACGCTCGACAATATGGAAACCGAAAAAGGGCTTTGTGCCGGGCTTGCGTCGCTTTGCGGTCCATAGCAGCAGGCCGGTGCCGACCATCGCCGCTCCAGTCAGGCCCAGCAGGAAATAGGTCCAGCGCAGCACCGGCCCAGCATATTGGCCGATATGCAGCCCTAGCATAACGCCTGCCGTCGCTATCGCCGGTCCCGGTCGATGCGATCCCGACAGGCGCGCGCCGCTCGCGCCGGAAAAGGTGACGGACGGGCTGCGCGCGTTCAGCTGGTCCGCGCCACTTTGTACCAGGGTAACGGTCGCGGCTGCATCATTGGGATGACGTATGATGATCGTGCGCGGACGGCCGCCCTGCCATTCGCGCGTTGCAGCCGCCATCATCGGGCCGATCGCGGCCAATGGCGCAGCTTTGCCCGACGCCTCTCCCTCATTATCCCTGCCATAGGCTTCGGCGGAGAAGGTGGCGGGCTTCTGGTAATTGGCCATGATCGGCCAGGGCATATACATGACGACCAGCGTGATAAGGCCGGTATAGGTAATCATGGCATGGAACGGCAACGCCAGCACCGCCGACACATTATGTGCGTCCAGCCAGCTCCGCTGCCCCTTGCCCCAGCGCAGGGTGAAGAAATCCACGAAAATGCGCTTGTGGGTGATGACGCCCGAAATGCTCGTCGCGAGCATGAAAATCGCGCATAGTCCCGCCAGCCATCGTCCCCAGGGATGGGGCAGTTGCAACTGGAAATGGAAGCGATAGAAATGTTCGCCACCGCGCGTGTCGCGGGCGGTCAGCGGCACACCGGTCGCAGGATCGAGCTTGAGTTCGGCCGCCCGTTTCGTCGGCGTCGCTTTTGCATCGGGATTGGGTTTCGGGCGGGCAAATACCCGCGTTTCGGCCGTCCGGTCATCAGGCAGATAGATGAACCATTGTTCGTCATCGGGGGATGTCGCCTGAAGATACGCGACTGACGTTTGTGCCGCTTGCGTTGCCGACACCGTTGCCGGGCGCAATTCTGGCTGCATCCACTGCGTGATTTCCGGCCGAAAATAGCTGGCCGTGCCGGTCAGGAACATGGCGAAGAGTATCCAGCCCGCCAGCAGCCCCAGCCATGTGTGTATCCACGCCATGGACTGGCGCAGCCCCTTTGCCTCCGGCGTAGGTGTGGCCATCTTGCTCATGCCCGCACGCCCAGCAGATAGCATGCGCCGATCGACAGGGCAGCCAATCCCCAGATCACAGTAGCGACGCGCGTCAGGCGGGGTTGATGAAACGCCCAGAGGCCCAGAATCGCGAAGATCAGGAATGATATTATCATGCCCCAGCCCGTCGCCTCCGCTCGCGCGATCGGCAACAGGCGCGCCGTAAGCGACGCCACCCCAGCCGCCGCCGCATAACCGCCAACCAGCGCGGTCAGGCAACGCCCAATCATGACGAACGCGGTCACGCTGCGGGCCTGTGGCCTCGATAACACAGTTATTCTCACGTCCACCTCGGTCGCCTCAACTGCCTTGCCTCTAACGCAAGGCACCCTTAGAGGCAAACGAGAATCATTATCATTTGCATTAATAAGGGGACGATTATGACGAAAATACTGCCTGTTTGTGGCATCGGAAGCTGTGGCTTTAGCGGCGCAAGGCGCAAGGCTATCCTGTCTGCGTCGGCCGCCTGCATGCTTCTAACCCAAGGCCTCGCGCAGGCGGAAGATGATGTGGAAAACAGCAGGGACACCATCATCGTTACCGGCATCAACGATAATAAGGTCAGCACCGGGACCAAGACCGACACGCCGCTGATGGCAACGCCGCAGAGCATCACTATCATCGATCGGGAGGAACTGACCCGGCGCAACGTGCAGTCGATCAATGACGCGCTTGGCTATGTCGCGGGCGTTTCCACCAATCAGCGGGGGGCGATGGCGACCCGCTACGACCAGTTGGTGCTGCGCGGCTTTTCGCCCGGTCTCTATCTCGACGGCATGCGGCTGATCGCCGGTCCCTATTCGACGCCACAAATCGATTTCAACCGTGTCGACCATATCGATGTGGTGAAAGGTCCGGCATCGGTCCTTTATGGCAATTCCACGCCCGGCGGCCTCGTCAACCTGACCAGCAAGATGCCTGAAGCAACCGCCTTTGGCCGGTTGGAGGGTCAGGCCGGCAATTATGACACGTTTCGCATGACCGGCGACGTCAACCAGCCGCTCGACAGCGAAGGCCGCCTGAAGGCGCGCATCGTGGGCGGTTGGCAAAAGGGCGACAATCTGGCGCAAGGGACGTTCAGCGAACGCTGGCATTTCAGCCCGATGCTGACCTTCTCCCCCGACGCCGCGACCAGCCTCACGCTGATCGCCACCTATCAGCATACGCCCCATGGCGGCGGCTATTCTGGCACGCCCGCCGCCGGCACCGTGCTGCCCAATCCGAATGGCACCTTGCCGCGTAACATGAACACCGGCGATCCGGGCTATGAACGCTACGATCATAAAGCGAAGTCGATCGCCGCGTTTTTCCGCCATGATTTCAACGACTATCTCAGCGTCGCATCGAATGCCCGCTTCCAGAACAACAAGTTGTCCTATCGCCAGATCTACACAGGTGGTTTTGCGACCACCGGCACTGGCGCCAACCGCAACAGCGACTATTCGATCATTACGCGCGGCGGGGGTGGCGCGGACGAGGATTTCGACACGCTGACACTCGATAACCACCTGAACGCCAAGTTCGCTACTGGCTTCATCCAACACAATCTTCTCGTCGGCGTGGACTATCAGCGGATCAGCGGAGAGAATGTTCAGCAGTTCAATACCGGGGTTGCGGGCGGCATTCCGAACCTTTCCCTGTTCGCGCCCACCTATGGCGTTGGCCTACCCAGCTTCGACGTCACCAAATTGTCGGCAGCCTATACCAACACGTTCAGCAAGCGGGACCAGTTGGGCGTCTATTTTCAGGATCAGATGTCGATCGGCCGCCTGCAACTGAACGCCAGTGGCCGTCAGGACTGGTATGAACAGACCTCGCTAAACCTCAACCCGACGACAGCGGCCGCCCGCGCCGCGCCAGTGACAAACCTGTCGCAGACTGCCTTCACCATGCGGCTGGGCGCGCTCTATGAATTTGCATTCGGCCTGTCGCCCTATTTCAGCTACTCCGAATCCTTCGAGCCGCAGGCAGGGACACGCTACGTCACGGCGACCGAAACCGCGCCGTTCGTGCCGGTGACGGGCCATCAATATGAAGGCGGCCTCAAATATCAGCCGCCCGGCACCAACGCGCTGTTTACCGCGTCCATCTATCAGCTCAAGCGCCAGGGTGTGCCTGTCGCTGATCCGCGCGGCGGTACCAATGGCATCCCGGTCAACGCTACGATCCAGATCGGCGAAGTGCGCGTGCGCGGAGTGGAGTTTGAGGGGCGCGGCGAGATATTCCCTGGCTTTGACGTGGTCGGTGCCGCGAGCTATACCGATGCCGTCATCACTGAAGGTGCGCCCGCCATCGCACCTACCGCGACCAACAGCGGCACGCCGACCACCACCGGCACCCAGCAACTGGGCACGCCCAAATGGAATGCGTCGACCTTCCTGTCCTATGACTTCGGCAAGGCGGAAAAGGTGAACGGCGCGTTGTCGGGCCTCAGCGTCGGTGCGGGCGTCCGTTATGTCAGCGGATCGGACGGGACGACCAACTATGCGGTCATCAACAATGTAACCACATTCCAGCGGTTCCGCACCGGCAATTTCGCGCTGGTGGACGCCATGCTCGGCTATGACCTTTCAAAGGTCGGCCTGACTGGCTGGAGCGCGTCGATCAACGCGGCTAATCTGTTCAACAAGACCTATATCAGCGCCTGTCCGTTCCTGAACAGTTGCTATTATGGCGGTCCGCGCACCGTGGTCGGGTCGATCCGCTTCAACTGGTAAACATCATTGGGGCTACCTTTCGCGGCAGCATGGCATCGGCTATGCTGCCGCGATGAACGACACGGCCGGCCTCAAGATCAAGATCCAGTTGATGTGCGGCGAGGAAATCGCGATGGGGCCGGGCAAGGCCGACCTGCTCGACGCGATCCGCCAGCATGGGTCAATCTCCGCAGCGGGGCGTGCGCTGGGCATGAGCTATCGTCGCACTTGGCTGCTGGTGGACGCCATGAACCGCTGCTGGCATGACAAGCTGGTTGATACGGTGCCGGGCGGCGGGCGGTCACGGGGCGCGCATGTCACGCCGGGTGGCGAAGCGATCCTGACGGCGTACCGCGCGATGCAGGCCGCGGCGGACACGGCCACCGCGCCGCTGATGGACGATCGGCTTCATGCCCTGATCCGTTTGCATCCTCTGCCATCGAGCAGCGGCGCGCTATAACCGCTTGCCACAGGCACGATCCGGTCGGGACAGGCTCGGATTAGCAATGAATGTCTGATCGGTCAGGCTGGCGAGGAAGGCCAGCAGCGCTGGCATGTCCTGATCCCCCACCGGCACTGGATGGCGACGGAGGGCGGCCTCCATCGTCCGTGCCGTCCCGTCATGCCACCATGGCCCCGTCAGTGCGACATTGCGGAGCGATGGCGTGCGAAAGCGCCCGGCGTCTTCCGCCTTGCCCGTCCGTTCGATCAGGCCGGGGTCGCGTTCCTGCGTCGGCTCCAGTGCATGATAATCCAGATCGGTCGTCTGCCGCCCCGCATGACATGCGGCGCATCCGCGCGCTGCAAACAAGCGCGCGCCCTCTTGCGCCAGCGGGTCCAGCGCGGCGGCATCACCTGCCAGATAACGATCATGCGGACTATCATAGGATGTCATCGTCCGCTCGAACGCTGCAATCGCCGCTGCCACACTCACCATGTCGATCTGGCCCCGCGGTTGCGGAAAGGCACGGGCGAACATCGTGCGGTAGCACTGGTCCGCGCCCAGGCGCCGCGCTAGTTCCTGCTCCATCCCCTTCATCCCCATCTCGACGGGGCGCTCGCCAAACAGGGGAACGGCAATCTGCGCCTCCAGCGTAGTAACTTGCGGATCGGCAATGGTAAGGGGCGACAGCCAGCCGACATTGGCCAGCCCCGGCACATTGCGCCGCCCGGCATCGCCATGCACGCCGGGCCGGGTCGCATTGCCATCCGCAAAGCCACGCTTTTGTTCGTGACAGGCGGCGCACGCCATGGTGCCGTTGGCCGACAGGTCCGCATCATAAAACAGGCGGCGGCCTAGTTCGACCCTGGCTGCCGTCATCGCATGACCGACCGGGACCGGTGGCGGCGCGACGCCGTCGGGCAAGGCCCAACGCCAACCCGGTGCGGCAGCATACAGGATCGGTTGCGCGGCCATCACGACAAAGGCGAGCATGGCCCCGCACAGCAGGCGCATCACGGCAGGCGCGTCACCAGCAGCGTGATGCTGTCCGCGCCATTCGCCGCGACTTGCAATGTGTAGGCACCCGGCGTCAGACTATAATCCACCATCTTGCGAATGCCCGAACAATCCGGCCCATGGCCATGGGCGATCGATGGCGCGGCCCTGTCGTCCTTGACCACATCGACCCATGCACCACTACCCAATGCCACGCGCCATGTGCCCGGTTGATCGACCGTAAAGCGGGCCAGCCCGCCATAGCTGACGCTACCACCCGGCTTTTCCGGGCGTAGCGGATAGCTGACCTGCGGGGTCGGTAGCAGGGCGAGGGTCACGGCCTGACCCGGTGTCAGTTGCGCGACTTTCACCGCCTTGTGGTCGCCAACAGCCTTGAACGGAACAGGCGTGCGCCACGACGCCATGGCTGACGGCAGGTCGGCCGGAACGGCGCAGGCCTGCGCGGCGGATGGCATCGCCGCCATCTGCGCAGAGGCGGACGTTGCCGCCATCCCGGCTGCGGCAACGCTCAGAATCAGAAGGGAGGGGAAGGGGGGCATCGGGTCTTTCCTCAACTCGTTAAAACTATATATGGCCAGATATAGCGAGTCGAATGACCAAAGGGGAAATTAATATGCGCGCAACTCTGGCCCTTATGATGGGGGCTGTAACCCTTCTGGCGTCCACAGCGCAGGCGCAGGATGTCGCACCCGATGCGGATGCCGACAATCGCTTTTCCCTTGGTCAGATCATCGTCACCGCGCCCCGCACACAGAGCATGGGCATCGACAGTTCCACCCTGTCGTCGGACGCCATCTACACGTTCAACCGCACAGCGCTGGACGATGCCGTCAATTTGATGCCTGGCGTATCATCGGGAAACAGCGGCGGCACGCGCAACGAACGGCTCGTCTTCGTGCGCGGCTTCGACCGGTTTCAGGTGCCGCTGTCGATCGATGGCATCCGCGTCTATCTGCCCGCCGACAACCGGCTCGATTATGGCCGTTTCCTGACCACCGACATATCCGAGGTTCAGTTGGCCAAGGGCTATGCCTCCGTGCTGGACGGTCCGGGCGCGATGGGCGGCGCGATCAACCTCGTCACGCGCAAGCCGACGAAGGAACTCGACATCGACGTGCGCGGCACCGTCAATTTCGACAATGACACCGATTATGCGGGCTATTCCACCTCCGCGATGGTCGGGACGAAACAGGACAAATGGTATGCGCAGGCCAGCTACGCGCGCAGCTTTACCGATCATTGGGATCTGCCCAACGACTTCACGCCACGCAACACCGCGCTGGAGGATGGTGGCGCGCGCGATTTCTCGCGCACCCGCGACTGGCGCGTCAATGCCAAGATTGGCTTCACTCCCAACGCCACCGACGAATATGCGCTCAGCTATACCTATCAGGAGGGCGCCAAGAGCGCGCCGCTGCACATCAGCGACACAGTGACGACGCCGCGGTTCTGGGACTGGCCGGAATGGAACATCACCAGCATCTATTTCCTGTCGACCACCGCACTGGGCGACCGGGCGACGCTCAAGACGCGCGCTTATTACAACCAGTTCGATTCGATCCTGCGTTCCTTCAACGATCGCACGATGTCGACGCAGAGCCGCCCCTTCGCCTTTGACAGCCCCTATGCCGACAAGGCGTGGGGCGGTTCGGCCCAGCTTGATTTCCGGGCCACCGACACCGACACGCTGCGCCTGGCGTTCCACTATCGCCATGACAAGCATGTCGAGGCACAGACGAGCTTCTCCACTGCAGGCGTGCCGACGACCGAACCGGACCAAACGCAGACCGAAAACAGCTTCTCGCTCGCGCTGGAGAACGAAATCGCGCTGACCCCTGCGCTGCGCTTCACGCTGGGCGGCAGCTTCGATTGGCGCGACCTTAAGCTGGCGGAGGAGTTTGGTGCGCCGCTCGGCACCACCGGGACTTCGGTGATCTACAACTATCCGCGCCGTGACGCGGACACATGGAATGCGCAGGGCCGGTTCGACTGGCAGGCCAGCGAAGCGCTGAACCTGCACGCCAGCCTGTCGTCACGCGCGCGCTTCCCGACCATCTTCGAACGGTTCAGCCAGCGTTTCAACACGGCCATTCCCAATCCGAATCTGAAGGCGGAACGTGCCACCAACGCAGAAATCGGCGGCACCTGGACGCATAATCGTTTGCGCATGGAAGCCGCCGCCTTCTACAGCTGGATCGACGACGCCATCTTTACCGTCGCCACCCCAGCCTATCCATGCACCGCAACGACCACTCCGCCCGCCGTCCCGACCCCAGGTTGCACTCTTACCAACCTGACCCAGAGCCAAAATGTGGGCAGCGGCAAATATTATGGCGTGGAACTGTCGGTATCACTGACGGTTTTGCCGGGATTGGACATCGGCGCGAACTATACCGGCATCAAACGCGACCTGAGTTACGCCGCCAATCCCGCGTTTCGACCGACCGGCGTCCCTGCCCACAAGGGCTTCGCCTATGCCGATTGGTCACCGGTTGACGGGCTGCACGTCGTTCCCAGCGTCGATTTGGCATCAAACCGCTGGACTTTGTTCACTGCGCTGCCCGCGTCACAGCCGCAACGCTATTATCGGACCGGCGCTTATGTGAATGCGGGTATCCGGGTCGATTATGCGCTGACAGATAATATCGACATTGGCATCGGTGGGCGTAACCTGTTTGACGATTATTACACGTTGACCGACGGTTTCCCCGAAACCGGCCGGACGCTGTTCGCCAGTATCCGCGCGCATTACTGATCAGGGTGATCGTCAGGGGATGGCGGACGGCACCTGCCTCCTGACGCCCGGTCAGGCCAGGCTGGCGCTGCTCAGGAAGATCTGGCGGACCAGTTCCGCCTGTCCCCTCACGCCCATTTTCGCATAGATGCGTTTGGTATAGTTGCGTGCGGTTTCCTCGGTCAGGCCCATCAGGTTGGCCGCTTCCGAGATGGTGCGGCCATCGCTGAGGGCAAAGGCGAGTTCCGATTCCCGGCGCGACAGCCCGAACAGGGCAGTCAGCATCGGCAGCCGATCAGCGTTGCTATCGCGTGGCATGCGACAGATGGCCAGCATCACCGGCATCGCCAGCGCAGCTTCCGGACGATCGCGCATGGGGACGAGCAAGGCATCGAGCCGCGGTTCTTGCATCAGCGTAATCGCGCGCGGCATGGCATCGACATTATTGGCAAAATCGCTGGCCGCACGCTGAATGTCCTGCCGGACTTGCGGCGTGTCAGACGGAAGCCTTTCGCCCAGCAGATGCTCCGCTCCACCAACAGCTTGCAGCAGGGGCGCAAGATTTGGATCTATATCGATGATGCGCGCATCGCGGCCCAGAACGATCCAGCCGACACCCGCACGAGAAAGGCCATCACAACTGGCCGCTGCTCTAATGCGTTGCCTTTCGGTCAGGACGAAGCTTTGCAATGCAATGGCGACATGCGGGGCGACAGCCGTCAGCAGCGCGCCGTCCACCGCCGCGAAGAGATGGCTTTTGCTGACCAGCGTCAACCACGCGCTGGTGCCTTCCTGTTCCTTGATCCGCACGATGCGCGTGTCGCTCAGACCCAATCGCTGGTTGGATATATCCTGCGTTTCGCGAAAGCGCTGATCACCAGCGGCAAATTCAGCCATATGATAGACGCGGCCGGGGCGAAGCCGGTCATAATGCGCTCGATCCTCCGCATATAGGCTGTCCATGCCAAGTTGCCTGGCCTCCGCGCGCAGATCATGTCCCGCGAAAACTTCCTTGGATTGGTGGATAGGCATGTCGCCCTGAGCGAAGATCAGCGCGGCATAATCGGCACCCGTGCGCCGCTGGATGCGAGACAGGAAGGTCACCCACTGCGCCTGATCATGCACGCCGGCATAGAGCGGAATCAGCAGGTCGGTTTCGTCGGTGCTGGTAAGCTGCATGTTGCTCCCATATGGGAGGTTCGCGATTCTGTCATGTCATTTAAACCGCTGGCATCGACCCGTAAGAACAGGAAGGGGATGTGCCAATGGCGTTGGCTGCAAAGAATCTGACTCATCTGGAGCGATTGGAATCCGAAGCGATCCACATCATGCGTGAAGTTGTGAGCGAAGCTGAAAAGCCGGTGATGTTGTATAGCGTGGGCAAGGATTCAGCCGTGATGCTGCATCTGGCGCGCAAGGCTTTCTATCCTTCGCCCCCGCCATTTCCTCTGCTGCATGTCGACACGACCTGGAAGTTTCAGGAAATGTATAAGCTGCGGGATCGCATGGCACGTGAAAGCGGCATGGAATTGCTTGTCTATCATAATCAAGAAGCGATGGACCGGGGGATCAACCCTTTCGACCATGGCGCTTTGCATACCGACATGTGGAAAACAGAAGGGTTGAAGCAGGCGCTCAACCTCTATGGATTCGATGCGGCTTTTGGTGGCGCGCGACGGGACGAGGAAAAGAGCCGCGCCAAGGAGCGCATTTTCTCCTTCCGCACGGCATCGCATGGCTGGGACCCCAAGAACCAGCGCCCGGAGTTGTGGAACCTCTATAACGCCCGAAAGAACAAGGGCGAGAGCATCCGCGTCTTCCCGATCAGCAATTGGACTGAACTGGATATCTGGCAATATATCCACCTCAATGATGTGCCGATCGTGCCGCTCTATTTTGCGGCTGAGCGCCCGACGGTCGAGCGCGACGGCATGTTGTTGATGGTGGATGACGATCGCTTCCCGCTGCTGCCCGGCGAAACGCCCGTTATGCGTTCGATCCGTTTCCGCACGTTGGGCTGCTACCCGCTGACCGGCGCGGTCGAGAGCACCGCGACGACTTTGCCGCAGGTTATTCAGGAAACATTGCTGACGACAACGTCCGAACGTCAGGGGCGCGCGATCGACAAGGATGCCGGCGGAGCGGGCATGGAGAAGAAGAAGCAGGAGGGGTATTTCTGATGTCCGATACGCTTGTCAACGAGGCGATCTATCAAACCGATGCGCTGATCGCCGAAGATATCGACCAGTATCTCGACACCCACCAGCACAAGACGATGCTGCGCTTCATCACCTGCGGGTCGGTGGATGACGGCAAGTCGACGCTGATCGGGCGACTGCTGTACGACAGCAAGATGATCTTCGAGGATCAACTTGAAGCGCTCCAGTCCGACAGCAAGAAGGTCGGTACGCAGGGGCAGGAGATCGATTTCGCCCTTCTCGTGGACGGCCTTGCGGCCGAGCGGGAGCAGGGCATCACCATCGATGTCGCCTATCGTTTCTTCAACACAGAAAAGCGTAAGTTCATCGTTGCCGACACGCCCGGCCACGAACAATATACCCGTAACATGGTGACCGGGGCGTCCACCGCAGATCTGGCCGTCATCCTGATCGACGCGCGCAAGGGCGTGTTGGTCCAGACTCGGCGGCACAGCTATTTGGCGCATCTGATCGGCATCAAGAACATCGTGCTGGCCGTGAACAAGATGGACTTGGTCGATTATGACCAGTCGGTCTATGACACGATCCTTGAGGATTATACGCAGTTCGCCCGTTCGATAGGCATTACGGCGTTCACCCCCATTCCGATCTCCGGGTTCAAGGGTGATAATATCACCGGCCTGTCGGAGAATATGCCCTGGTACAAGGGCCCGGCCTTGATCGAGCATCTCGAAAATGTCGAGGTCGACCAGCTTTCCGATCAGGCAAAGCCGTTCCGCATGGCCGTGCAGTGGGTCAATCGTCCCAATCTCGACTTTCGCGGCTTTTCCGGCCAGATCGCAAGCGGCGCCGTCAAGCTAGGCGATCCGGTGCGTGTGCTGCCGTCGGGCAAAACCAGCACGATCACCCGCATCGTCACGCTGGGCGGCGATTTGGATGAAGCCGTCGCCGGTCAGTCGGTTACGCTATGCTTTGCCGACGAAGTCGATTGCTCGCGCGGTGATGTGATCGCCGCATCTGACAATCCGCCACAGGCCGCCGACCAGTTCGAGGCTACAGTCGTGTGGATGGCGGACGAGGAAATGCTGCCCGGTCGTCCTTATTGGCTAAAAATTGGGACGCAGACCGTCACCGCGACGATCCAGCAGCCCAAATATCAGGTTAACGTCAATACGATGGAGCATCTGGCCGCCAAGACGCTGGACCTCAACGCTATCGGCGTCGCCAATCTGTCGACCGATCGGCAAGTGGTGTTCGAATCTTACGCCGACAATCGCACGCTGGGTGGCTTCATCCTGATCGACAAGATCACCAATGCCACCGTAGCTGCGGGGATGTTGCACTTCAGCCTGCGGCGCGCACAAAATGTCCATTGGCAGCCGACCGACGTCGGTCGCGAGAGCCATGCGGCAATGAAAAACCAGAAGCCGGCCGTGCTGTGGTTCACCGGGCTATCGGGCGCTGGCAAATCGACCATTGCCAACATTGTCGAGAAGAAGCTGGCGCGGATGAACCGCCATACCTTCCTGTTGGACGGGGACAATGTACGCCATGGGCTGAACAAGGATCTGGGCTTTACCGATGCGGACAGGGTGGAAAATATCCGCCGTGTGGGCGAAATGGCGAAGCTGATGACCGATGCGGGCCTGATCGTCATCACTGCCTTTATCTCGCCCTTCCGCTCGGAGCGCGACATGGTGCGGCAGATGATGCAGCCGGGTGAGTTTATCGAAGTGCACATCGATACTTCACTGGCTGATGCGGAAGCGCGCGACGTTAAGGGGCTTTACAAAAAGGCGCGGGAAGGGACGCTCAAGAACTTCACCGGGATTGATAGCCCCTATGAAGCACCGCAAGATCCCGAAATCCGTATCGACACCGGCGCGATGAGCGCGGAAGAAGCGGCTGACTTCATCGTTGCGAGGCTGATCCCATGAGCGACACGCCTAAAAACACCGGTATGTCCGACGCAGATCTGGCCGCGCATCTTGCCGACGTAGCCGGCAGGATTTTGTTGAACGTCCGCGATAGTGGGATGTTCAGTCCCAAGGCGCTGGGTAAGGCGGGGGACCAGACCGCGAACCAGTTCCTGGTCCATGCCCTGCGCGAACAGCGGCCAGAAGACGGCCTGCTGTCGGAGGAAGAAAAGGACAATCCGGCACGGCTGGAAAAGAGCCGGGTGTGGATCGTCGATCCGGTCGACGGCACGCGCGAATATGGCGAGGCGCGGACCGACTGGGCGGTTCATGTCGGCATGGCCGTGGATGGCGCGCCGGTGCTAGGCGCTGTCGCGCTGCCGGGACTGGAGGGAGGCACGGTGCTGCGGTCCGATCAGCCGATCGCGGTGCCGCCTGCACCCGCCATACTCCGCATGGTCGTGTCGCGGACCCGGCCTGCTGCCGAAGCGGTGGCGGTGGCGGAAAAGCTGGGCGCGGAGTTAGTGCCGATGGGCTCGGCGGGCGCCAAGGCGATGGCAGTAATATTGGGGCAGGCCGATATCTACCTGCATTCGGGTGGCCAATATGAATGGGACAGCATGGCGCCTGCGGCCGTCGCCTTGGCCCATGGCCTACATGTCAGCCGGATCGACGGCAGTCCGTTGATCTATAATCAGAGTGACGTCTATCTGCCGGATCTGCTGATCTGTCGGAAGGAGCATGCCGACCAGGTGCTTGCCCTGATCGCCCAAGTCGCGAAAGCTGCGTGAATGGAGGGAGGCTGGGGTTTATCCTTGGCCTCCCGCATGGTTTGCGGGTTGCGGCAAGCGGGACAGGTTACCGATTTTTTCAAATGCCGTGAATTTAACATAAGATATATTATCGGACTTATTGATGGGCGGAGAGATACTGGATCTCAGCGCGACATCGTGGGCTTCGTGAGACGGTCTGCCATGAAGCCATCTATCCGGTCGTCACGGGCCTGATCGTCGCCGCTCTTCCAACGAGAATTTGGCAATGCCAGTCTCGTCTCGTTGGTCGAGCGCCGCAGCCGTGCACGACTCTTGCCCGCAATCCCATCCGTCACTCCGCCGGGGCGTGCCCCCTTCCCTACGACATAGCATTGCCTTCGATCGGGACGCCTCCGTATCCGATCAAAATGTCGGTGCCTGAATGGCTTCGCCGACTATCTGTGCCGAGATATTGCGTCAGAGAATGGGCGCTGAGCCGTTGGCTAGCCGGGATTCATCCTGTCGGGCGGGTTTGCTGCCAGGCGCCAAGTAGCTGGCGGCAACCCCGTCCATGTCGTGAAAGCCCGTCGAAAAGTGGAAACATCGATATATTGCAGGCGCGATGCGATCTCACGGACACTGAGTGTCGTGCCGCAGAGCAACTCAAAGGCGAGATCGCGGCGACATTGTATGCGGAGTTGGACAAGAGACCTGCCTTCCCGCGCGAGACGGCGACGGAAGGTGGCCGGGGTCAGGCCGAACATACGCGCCAGCGTTTCGATGCCAGGCGTCTGCCCGTCAAGCGAGAGAGCGGCGCGAATGGCTGCCAAAACCTGCGAGCTCAAACTCTCATCCCCATAATCGGGAGGGAGCAGATCGAAAGGGAACAAGGCGAACAGGGCATCCAGTTCACTCGCCTTGCGGGCGATCGGCCGATCGAGAAAATGACTGGCGAAGGCAAAGCTATCCGTCGTCTGGCCAAATCGTGGACTAATGCTGAACAGTTCGGGAAGGGCTGCGTGGCGCAATGTACTGGGATAAGCCACGGTCACGTCGATCAGTGGCACCTCTGTACAGACCAGCCAGCCCATAATCCGATGATAGCTTGCCAGCGAAAAGATCGAAATCAATAGTTCTGAGACACTCTTCTCGCGGGTCCGCCGGTCGATCGTAAACCGCACGACATTACCATCCTCCAAAACAGTCCATTTGGCTACCTGATCGCCCAGCATTGCATAAAAGTCGGTCATCACGCCGATGGCCTCGCGCATAGTCGAACAGCCGAGCATCGCCAGCAGCAGAATGCGATGGTTGCGGACCGGGAACGGCTTCATCCCGTTCTTTCGGCAACTTTCGTAATGGAAGGCCAGCACGCAATCCGCCGCTAACCGCGCAATGGCCGCCCGCGAAACCAAGTGCGCGCGGCCTTCACGCAAAGCCGCTTCAATCATCGTCAGTCCGGAGCGTCTGAGGGCGCCCGATACGTCGCCACCAGTTTCCTCGAGAGTATCGAGCAACACGACCATGGCTGCGGCGGGGACCAAGCTGGCTATGGCCGACACGGGCTGACGCATCTTGTTCTTCCTCCGGGCGCTTTCTGCCAATCATAGCATATCTGCGCGCAAATCCCCCCTAATTTGCACGCTAATGCCCCCTTCTGCCGTCCTTAGTCCCGCTAGGTTTACCCCATATAAAAGTGAAGGGGAGAAGAAATGACCAGAAATGCCTGGCTGCTTGCTGGATGCACATATCTGTTTTGCGCGCCCGTCCATGCGCAGCAAACCGCGCAGAATAACGCGTCGCTCGAAGAGATCGTAGTGACCGCACAGAAGCGGTCGGAAAATCTACAGGACACGCCGCTGGCCATCAGCGCCGTGACGGCTGATACGATCAACAAGCGCGGCATCACGGATGTTTCCAGCCTGACGGCGATTGCACCAAATCTCAGCATCACCACGACCGGCGCATCGACCTCGAACATCGCGCTTTTCATTCGCGGTATTGGGGAGAGCGAGACGATCCTTACGGTGGATTCGCCTGTGGGCATTTATGTCGACGGCATTATCCTGGGGCGAAGTTCCGGCGCCGTTTTTGACCTGGTCGACCTCGAGCGGATCGAAGTCCTGCGTGGACCGCAGGGCACATTATACGGCCGCAACACCATTGGCGGCGCAGTCAACCTTATCTCCAAAAAGCCGACGGCAGATTTCGGCGTCGAGCAATGGTTGAGCTATGGCCGTTTCGGTTACATCCAGACCAAGACCAGCCTCAATACCGGGACGCTAGGCGACAGCGGCGTTCGCGCGCAATTCACCTATCTGCACAAACAGCGCGACGGCTATGCCGACAATGTGCTGGCCAAGGACAGTGCCGATCCGGGCGCCTACAACGTCGATGCGTTTCGGCTATCGGTCGCTTACGATCAGGATGGCCCCCTGCGACTGAACTACACTTATGACTACAATAGCCGGCGCAGCGTGGCGAACCAGAACCAGTTGGCATTCGCGCGGCCTGACATTGCAGCCTACATCAATGCCTCATCCGCGCTGGGCGGGCTCGCACCTCAGATCTCGCGCAACAGGATCAATCGGCTGACCCTGGACCATGATGGTCCCATACGCGACAAAGTGCAGGGCCACGCGCTCACGGCCGAGGTTGACCTTGGCCAAAATCTGACACTGCGTTCGCTGACCGGCTATCGGAAATGGTCCAATTCGGTCGTCAACGATCAGGACGGTAATGGCGGGCTGGTCGGATTCGTGGTCGATCCTATCCTGTTTGCTGGCGGTCCTTTCATTCCGCTGGGCGTTCAGCCGATCAGCCTGTTTCATCTCACCTTTGAGCGGGATCAGGATCAGTGGACCCAGGAATTCAATCTGCTCGGCAAGATCGGCGATCGGACTGAGTTCGTACTCGGCGCTTTCTATTTCGAAGAGAGCGCGAAAGAGGAAAATCCGACCTTTCTGACGTTCATCGTCCCGTCGCCGGCGCCCATTCCCGTGACGCCGAGCGTGAGTGTGGATTCCTTTGGCGTTAATCTCGCGAGCAATTTCATCTATCGTCACAGATCGAAATCGAAAGCTCTGTTTGGGCAGGTTACAACTCCGCTGACCGATCGGCTCAACCTTACCGGAGGGGGGCGCTACACCTGGGATGACAAGCATCTCAACCAGACACTTCCCAATGCGCGCAATCTCGACCGCAGCTTCAACAATTTCAACTGGGCCATCACGCTCGATTATGACTGGTCCGACGACATCATGGCCTATGCCCGGATTGCGACCGGATACAAGGCGGGCGGCTTCAATGCTCGCTCGATCAATGAAGGGTTCGACCCGGAAAACCTTACTTCCTACGAAATCGGGCTGAAGACAGAAGTTTTCGATCGTCGCCTGCGGTTCAACCTCGCCGTCTTCCATGCCGTGCACAAGGATGTCCAGGTGGGCCAGTTCTTAGCCGGGTCCGGTGGTTCGCTCGGCATCACCGTCAACGCCGGAAGCGCGCATTATAACGGCGTCGAAGCCGAATTCACGGGGCTTATCACCGACAACATCATCCTGACCGGCAATGTCGGCTACACCCACCGGGACTACAAGACATTCGAGATCCGAAATCCGCTGACCGACCAGGTCGTCGACATCGCGGATGATGCCCATTTCATTTATTCACCCGACACCACCGCCAGTCTGGGGCTGGAATACCGCTTTGATCCCTTTGCCTTCGGCCAGCTCTCGGCACGGCTCGATTATTCCTACCGGAGCAGCATGTACTGGCATGCGGGAACGCTGTTGAACCCGTTCAACGATGTGATCGCGGACGATGGCGTTGGCCGCCTGGACGCGCGCGTTACCCTGTCGGAACTGCGGCTGGGCAGTAGCGGTGCCGAGATTGCGGTGTGGGGAAAAAATATCACCAATGAAAATTACCTGCTTGGCGGCGTGGACTTCGGATCGCTGGGATTTGCCACTGTCAGTTATGCGGAACCCCGAACCTATGGCATCGATCTACGGGTGAAATTCTGATGGCCGCGCCTCGCTTTGACTATCTCAGCGCGCGTGGTCGCATTGGACCAATGACGTTGCGGAACCGTATGCTGCTGACCGCCATGGGGGCGGGCCTGGCCGAAGCGGACGGCACATGCGGCGAGCGTCTGCGGGCTTTCCACAGTCGACAGGCTGAAGGCGGCATCGGCTTGGTGACGCTGGGCGTAGTGGGGGTTGGTTGGCCAATCGGTTCCAACATGAAAGGCCAGCCAGCTCTGTCCGAAGACGGGCATATCGCCGGTCTGGCACTGCTCGCCCGCGACGTGCAGGCTCATGGTGCGCGGTTTGCGGTTCAGCTCCATTTCGGGGGACTGGTGGCCATGGAGGACATGCTGGCCGGGCGGCCGGCGTGGACGCCCTCGCTTCCTGTCATCATCGATGGCGACATGATGGCGGGTTTCTTGGAGGAAGAGGCAGCCGTCGCCCCGTTCTTCCAGCTTCGGGACGTTCGCTACAAGGTCATGACCCGGGAGGATATCGCGGAGCTTGTAGCGATGTTTGGCGCGGCGGCGAGACGCGCGCGCGCAGCTGGCGTCGATGGGATCGAGATCCATGCGGGGCATGGCTATATCATTTCCTCCTTTCTATCGCCCGCGACCAATCGACGCGAGGATGAATATGGTGGTAGTGTCGAAAACCGGTCTCGCCTGCTTGTCGAGATCATCCGGGCGGTGCGAGAGGGGGCTGGCGGCGATATCGCGGTTTGGTGCAAGATCGACACCGAGGAATATGAGCGCGAGGGCGGTATCCGGCTTCACCATGCGCTAGAGACGGCAAGGCTCGCCGAGGCCGCCGGCGCCCAGGCAATCACCGTCACGGCCAATCATGAAACGTCGCGCGGCGCGCTCCACTCCGGCTCGCACACCCCTCATGAGCCAGGTCTCAACATCTCGAAGGCTGCGGCGATCAAGGCAGCAGTATCAGTGCCGGTGATCGTTTCGGGACGGATCGAGCCGGCAAATGCAGAGGGGATCATTGCGCGCGGGGAGGCCGACTTCCTCGCGATGGGGCGAAAGATCCTGGCGGACCCTGATCTCCCGGCCAAGTTGGCCAAGGGCGATCCCGAAAGCATATTGCCTTGCATCTATTGTTACACCTGCATTAGCGCGATCTATCTCGGAGATTCGGTGCGCTGTGCGGTTAATCCGGAAACAGCTTTTGAACAGGCTGCATGGCTGGAACCAGCCCCCTGCCCCAAGCACGTCGTCGTGGTCGGTGGCGGGCCCGCAGGACTGGAGGCTGCGCGCCGGTCACGCCTGCGAGGTCATAAGGTCACCCTGATCGAACGAGCGGCGGTCCTTGGGGGCACGTTACGGTTCGCCTCGATCGCCTATGATCCCAACGAACACTTGCTCGAATGGCTGATCCGCGAAGTCGAGACAACAGACATCGATGTGCGCCTGAACACCGAAGCAACCGTGGAGATGCTACGCTCGATTGGCGCCGACGAGGTTGTGGTTGCCAGTGGCGCCCGTCGCGATCTCTGCCGACTTCCCGGAGACGACTTGCCGCATGTGCTTAACGGCGACGATTTGCGGCGCCTGATGTTGGGCGAGGCACCCGCGCCAGGACGCAAGAAGCTGGGATGGTCCGCCCGGGCGGCGGCAAGGCTTGCCTCTGCGACCGGTGCCACAACTGTTCCATCGGTGGTTCGCGCAGCCACGAAAAGCTGGATGCCGTTCGGCCAGGAGATCGTCATCGTTGGGGGAGATCTGGTCGGACTCGAACTCGCGGAATTCCTGGCCCATCGGGGGCGCCACGTGACGATCATCGACCAAGCCGCGAAATTTGGGCGAGGACTCCAGATTGTTCGCCGATGGCGAATTCTCGATGATCTGAAAGATGCCGGCGTCAGATTCTTCCCGTCGGTTTACGATATCGAGATCAGCAAGGATGCGGTCCGCGCCGTTTCGGCTGAAGGCAACAAGCTCGAGTGGCAGGCCAATCATGTCCTGATAGCCAAGGGCGCGGACGGCGACGACCGTTTCGCCCAACAATTGCGGGCGAGTGGGTTTAGCCCACATATCATCGGTGACGCGGCAGGTGTCGGCTTTGTGGAAGGAGCTATGCGGAGCGCTGCGACAGTGGCGCGCGCGCTGTGATGGCAACACGATATTATGAACAGGCTCTGGCCATCCGCATGTCTGGACCGCTGGAGACTGGCACATTTAAGCGCAGGGTGATCAATATCCCCAAAGGAGAGAATTATGGGTGTCAAAGGCGTGAACCGTATCATGATTGCAGTACGCAATCTGGAAATTGCAAAGCGAAGATATCACGATCTCCTGGGCGCAACTTTTGTCGACGCGCATTGGACCGGAGAGCCCTTTGGCATAGGTGTATCCATCGCGTGGGATGCGGGCATCGAGTTGTGCGCTCCTCTCCCGGGTCGTGAGGAAAGCAGCGCCGTGTCCGCATTTCTGGCGACGCATGGAGAAGGCGTGATGAACGTGTTCTTCAACGTGGATGACGGCGATGCCGCGATGGAACGGGCGACACGCGACGGCTACAGGTCCGTTCACGCCCTAGACTACACGCAGGCCGAAATTGACCGGCATTTGGGAGGCATGTTTATCAGATACCAGGAGTTCAATCTGGATACTGCTGAGCGATGCGGCTTTGCCATCAGCCTCGCAAGAATTGAACCCAGACACAGCGAGTGAATGAAGGTGGCTCCGCCACGATCGAGATCGTTAATAGACGCGGGCGTGTCATTCGCCCGCGTCGACACGTCATGATCATTGCGGCAGCGCGTAAGCCACAAGTGCATCTCCGCTGCCGGTACCGAGATATTTATGTCCTCCAGCAGCAATGACGACATATTGGCGGCCATTTTTGCTTAGTCGATAGGTCATTGGCGTCGCCTGCCCGCCGGCGGGAAGGCGTGTACGCCAAAGTTGCTTGCCTGTGCGAATGTCATAGGCTCGCAAATAATTATCCGTCGCCGCACCGATGAAAATGAGGCCAGATGCGGTTACAATCGAGCCTCCCAAATTAGGCACGCCCAGTTTCAGCCAGAGAGGAAACGGCGCCTGGTCCCGGGTCGTGCCAAAGGGAACCTCCCAAAGGCGCTTGCCGGCCTTTAGATCGATCGCCGTCAATGTGCCCCACGGCGGACGGTTGCAGGGCGCTCCAAAGGGCGAAAGCAAAGGCTTCATGGATAGACCATAGGGCGCTCCTTTGGTCGGTATAATTTGATCCCCGGCTTTCTGTCGCACGGCGATTTCCGCTTGTGGCACCAATTTCATGACCGATGCGACCTGTTGCGTATTCGCGATGAGGATTCCGCGTTCCGGATCGATCGTCACGCCACCCCAATTCGAAGCACCCTGAAAACTTGGAAACTGAATCCAGCCCTTCGTCGAGGGTGGCGTAAACAGACCTTTATAATCGGCGGCTCGGAACTGCGCCTTGCATTTCCCCTTATCGTAAAAGGTAAAGCCCCACATGTCGTCTTCGGTCAGGTCTGGATCGCGAATGATGAAAGCCGGATTGGCCGGGAAAGGCTGTGTCGGGGCCAGGTGTTCACTTGCCACCCCGCCCTGTGGCACCGGTCGCTCAATAACCGGGGAAAGCGGCCTGCCGGTGCGCCGATCCAGAATGAAGATATGGCCCTGCTTGGTGGTCTGGGCGAGAGCAGGTACCGGGCCGCTTGCGGTTGGGAATTCGAACAGCGTCGGCTGCGCCGGGATATCATAGTCCCAAACGTCATGATGCACGATCTGGAAGTGCCAGCGGACGGCACCGGTCGCCGCATCGAGCGCAACAACCGAACTGCCATAATAGTCAATCCCGTTGCGATTTCCGCCGAAATGATCAACCGCAGGGTTTCCCATCGGAACATAGACGAGATTTAGTTTGGGATCAGCCGACATGGGTGCCCACGAATTGGGCGTGCCGCGCACGAACTGCTCGCCTGACGGTGCATTCCGGGCGTCGTCCATGCCCGGTGGCAAGGCGTTCCATGACCAGGCCGGCTTTCCGCTATGCACATCAAATGCGCGGATGGCGCCAGCAGGCACATCGGCCCTCATATTGTCGACGATCCGCCCGTTGACGACAATTTTGTTATCGATAATCACCGGGGGTGACGAGATCGACAGATCGCCGCGCTCTTGCTTGCCAAGCCCCGGCTTGAGATCGAGAATGCCGTGGGCGCCGAAGGAACGGCACGCCCGCCCGGTCACGGAATCGAGCGCGATCAGCCTGCCGTCGAGCGTTCCCGCAAAAATCCGTCCAGAACAGGCCTCTCCAGCTTTGGTGGCTGCATCCCGGGCATAGGTGACGCCCCGGCAGTTCAGCAAATAGGTGCTGAAATTATCCGACTTCGGGTCTACCGCCCAGATTTCCTTACCCGTTTCCGGATCGACCGCCGCGATGCGGCCACCGCCCGAGCAGACGTAAAGTCGGCCCTCGGCTGTGATAGGTGTCGCCTCGAAAGTCGGTGAAATGGGTTCAGGAGCGGTGACGGCGCCGATATGATAGGTCCATGCCGGTTTGAGAGACCAGACATTTTCTGCGGTGATCTGCGTCAGGGGGGAATAACGTGCGCCTCCGCTATCTCCGCCCCATTGTGTCCATGCCGCAATTGGACCGCTATAATCGATGACGGGTCGTGCCCGGAACCAGGAAAATGAGTCAGTTGCCGCCATGAGCGCCACAATGGCAGCCGCCCCAACAACGCCTATAACCACCCGTCGACCCATACGTCCCGACCGACGATTTGTGGCATCCTGCTGCGTTTTCGATGCGTTCATCGACCCCAAGCCCCCTCTGAAAAATCATTTTTTATAAATGGAAACCCAACATCATCAGCGCGATGCTGTTCTAAATTTTTGATGCCCTGGATTATCACTCACTAAGTGGGACACCGACGATGCCAACCTTTTCAATCCGATCGCAACGGAACTGACCAATCACGCGGACCGCCCTGCCCGCCATCATCCTGCGACCGCCGCCTACTTGGCAGCGGCGGCTGCCTTCCCGGCTTGACGGCCGAAAAATGTGCAATCCGCCAGGCTGAGGCCAGAACTATAACCATGCCCCCAGGCAGGTAGTCCGGACGTGCAGCGTCCGGCGGCGAACAGGCCCGGAACCGCTACTCCAGCACGGTTCAGTACTTCACCATCGGTTGAGGTGCGCAGCCCCCCCAGCGTGAAAAAGCTGAAATAGCTGCTCGCAAAATTCAACTCGAGCGCCACGAACGGTCCTTGGTCCAGCGGCGTCAGAATCGGCAGGCGTTTGTGAAACAGCGGGTCGCGCCCCTCCGCCGCCTGGGCATTGTAGAAAGCCATGGTGGCGCTCAATGTACCGGGCGCCATTTCCAGTTCCACCTCAACCTCTTCCCAGCTTTCGCCAGTTCCAGCGACGGTGATCCCGGCCATTTCCAACGGCTGATCGAAATGAGCGATGTCGAGCAACAAATATACCCTGTCGCCCAGTTGGTCGATTGCGCACCGGCTCACGCGGCCATGATAGCAATCCTCGTTGATGAAACGCTGGCCAGCCTGATTGACGAATACGCCATGGGCCTGCGGTTCCGGCATGGTCCACGGACAAGTTGTGAAAAATTGTTCCATATGGACCGCATCACCGCCGACACTCACGCCCAATTCTATGCCCGACCCATCATCCTGATCGCCGATAGGGCTGCTGATCTTGAAGGTTTCTGGGCAGTAACGGCGTCGCATATCTTCGTTAAAGACAAAACCGCCTGTCGCCAGAACAATGCCCTTGGCCGCACGGACAAAGAGATTCTGATTGTCGATGCGCACGACGGCACCAACCACGCGTTGCGCCTCGTCCTGCACTAGCGCTACGGCGCGTGCGTCCGTTTCTACCTGCACACCTAAGTCACGAGCACGGCTTTCGAGCAAATCGATCAAGGGCCGTCCACCGCCCCAGCCCATATGCGCGATCACATGCCCGCGTGGAGCGGGTTTTGCCAGGTCACAGAACGGCCAAGCCGCCTCGCTGCCCGACCAGATCAGCGTTGAATCGTCGGTTGGCTCGATATGCTTCCCGGGCAGGTAGTTACCGCGATAGGGCACGCCCTGGGCTTTTAGCCATTCATAATGTTTAAGCGCCTCGCGCGCATAGAGTTCGCATTTGGCATCATCGGCGCAGGGTCCGCCTGCTGCTTTGAGATATGCCGCAAAATCATGGGTAGTGTCTTCAAAGCCTGCGGCACGCTGAGCATCCGTCCCGCCACCGCCGCCAATATAAATCTCGCCGCCGGACAGGGCTGACGCGCCGCCGCTGCCAGATCCGCGCTCGAATAGCATGACGCGTGCGCCATCATTCGCGGCCTCGATCGCGGCGCACGCGCCCGTTGCGCCAAAGCCGATAACAGCAACATCGGTTTCATAATCCCACGCCTTAACCTCGGACGCGGGAAAAGGTCGGTGCAGCGATATATCGGCCAAGTCTGGATCCTCGTCTCTCTTGCGCGACGAATCAGAACGCTTTGGTCTGCCCGCCGTCCACTATCAAAGTTTGGACGGTGATATAGGCTGCGGCGCGGCTAGCCAATAACGCAGCATTAGATTTGATATATTTTTCGCAATCAATGATGATAATGGGAGGTATTGTGCCAATCTGCGCAGCATTCGAGATCCATTATCTCCCAGCCCACGTCGGGTAATTGGCGAAGGGGTAGATGAATTTGATGCGAAATCCTGCGGGTCGCATTCACGATTGCGACCTAGCTGTCCAACTGCCCCATGCCGTTTCGTCTACCATCGCGTCTCAGGTAAACCAGGCGCCGCCATTAACTGTCACGATGCTGCCCGTGGCGAATCTGCCGTCATCACCCGCCAAAAACGCCACCGCGCCCGCAATTTCATCTGGATGGGCTAGCCGCTTCATCAGGCTGTCGGCCGCTATGGCGTCCTTCAGTTCGGAAGGGAGCGTGGCATAGATAGGTGTCTCCGTTGCACCCGGATTGACCGCATTGACGCGGATCCCACGATCGGCCAACTCGCGCGCCATTGCCCGTGTCATGCCCAGGACCGCCGCCTTGGCCGCGCAGTACGGCACGGGACCATCGCCCTTCACTCCCGATGTGGAGGCAATGTTGACGATGGCCCCGCCCCCGCCCTGTTCAGCCATGATGCGCACGGCTGCGCGACTGCAACGGAAGGTGCCGTCCAGCGTCACGGCCATCACTCCGGCCCAGCCCTCATCCGAACAATGGATCGTCTGGTCAACGAACACCGCTTCACCCGCAGCCTGCTGCGCCTGCGCGGCATAATATTTGTCCATACCGTCGCCCGGCGCACTTCCGCGCCCCGCATTGTTGACCAGCACATCGACACCGCCCAGCGCGGCCTTCGCCTGTGCAAAGGCCGCATCGACGGAGGCCGTGTCCCGTACGTCGCAGGCGATGCCGACGTGCGGCGCAGGAAGCACTGCGCTCGCGGCGGTTGCGTCAAGGTCCAGTATGGCGACCGTCGCGCCCTCTACTGCCAGGCGCCGTGCGATGGCCGCGCCAATCCCTTGCGCGCCGCCGGTAACGACAGCACGTTTTCCCTTTAATCTTTCCATCATGATCAATCCTCGACTTCAGGCCGCCAAGCCACGCCATTCACCGACGAACCGCCGTCAGCAAAGAAGGTATTACCGCTCAAATAACCACTACCCTCGCTGGCCAGGAAAACGGCGAGTGGGCCTATATCCTTCTCAGCATCGCCAAAGCGCCCGGCCGGCACCTGTTTCAGGATCGCATCGGTCATTTCGGGATTGTTCGCAAAATAGTCCCGCGCCGCTGGACTGGTCGCCGATGGGCAGATTATGTTGCAGGTAATGCCTGCGCCGCCCCATTCGACAGCCGCAGTCCGGGTCAAGGCCCGCATTGCTTCCTTGCTGGCGTTATAGGCCACGGTGAACATGTGCGCGTTGACACCATTGAGCGATCCCAGATTGATCACGCGGCCATAGCCATGCGCCTTCATGATCGGGAACGCAGCCTTCATGGCCCAAAACACGGCATAATAGTTGAGCGCGAAGGAGCCTTCCATATCCCCATCGCTATGGTTCTCAATCCGCTTCGGAAAGCTGGCACCCGCATTGTTGACGAGGATATCAAGCCGACCGAACCGCTCATGCGCGGCCTCGACCATAGCCTCGACCTCGGCACTCTTGGTCACGTCGGTCTGGATGAAAAAAGCGTCGATGCCGTGTGCATTGCGTAGATATTCCGCCTCTGCCTCGCCCTGCTCCGCATTGCGCTGGGCAATAGCGACATTTGCACCAGCTTCAGCGAGCGAACGCGCGATACCCTGCCCTACGCCCTGACCACCTCCGGTCACGAGCGCGCTGCGCCCTTCTAATAGCTTAACCATCCCTCTCTCCTTTTGGATTGCGACGCCAGGGCTCAAGCACCCACCATCGGATAATCGGTGTAACCTTTGCGATCGTCGCCTTCGCCCGTGTAGAGGTTGGCGCGATTACCCTTGGCCAGCGATGCGCCCGCGCGGAAGCGTTCGACCAGATCGGGATTGGCGATGAAAAGATAGCCGAAGGACACGGCCTGTGCTTTCCCTTCCGCCAGCACCGCTTGTGCCTTGTCCAGCGTCAGTCCGCTGTTTTCTATGACCGCGCCGTTCCAGTTTTCCCGCACCAGATCCAGTGCATCCTGCTCATCGAGGGGGATGTGGATCAGATGACAATAGGCTAACCCCATGCCGTCCACGGCCTTCAGCAGCGCTGTATAGGTTTCGTGCGGGTTCGCGTCGTCCATGCCATTGAACTTGACGCCGGGGCAGATACGAAAGCCTACCCTTCCCGGCCCGATGGCCTCCGCAAGCGCCTCGAGTACTTCAACAACGAAACGGATGCGGTTTTCCACTGATCCGCCATAGCGATCGGTGCGCTGATTGCTGTTGGAAGACAGGAATTGCATGGGCAAATAGCCACTGGCGCAATGCAGTTCGACACCATCCATGCCGGCAGCGATCGCATTGCGTGCGGCGGTCACATATTCGGCAACAACCCCAGCAATCTCATCGGTTTCCAAAGCGCGTGGCATCGCCGTTTCAACCGGCACGCCGTCCGGCCCCGGAATCTTGTCAGAACATGGAATTGCCGACGGGGCCACGGTTTCGGCGTCGGCATCCTTGTTGGCCTGCACAGCGGCGCGCCCGACATGCATGATCTGCATGACGATTTTGCCGCCTGCGCCATGCACCGCGTCAGTGACCTGACGCCATCCATCGACTTGCGCCTCGCTATGGATGCCAGGGGTGCGCCAATAGCCCTTTCCGGCCGGCGATGGCTGGGTGCCTTCGGTAATGATCAGGCCCGCGGACGCACGCTGCCGATAATAATCGACCATGATCGGCGTGGGTTCGTCGTTCGGCCCGGCACGGTCGCGGGTCATCGGCGCCATGACGATGCGGTTGGAAAGAGCGATGTCGCCCAATGTCACAGGAGAGAAAATGTCCGTCATGCCGCTCAACTCCGCACGCGCGGCTTGGGCAGTGGAGCGCCCCGGCGCATCGTTTCTATGAATTTCTCCAGCGGCGCGGCTGGCTCCACCGGCCCCTCGTGCGCCTGGCCCTGCCGGTCCCAATAGGTTTTCCAGCTCGGAAACAAGTCGTGGAAGCTGCCATGATAGGGCGGCACGCCCGGCCAGCGCATCTTGCGATCGCCGATCGGCGGCTTGTTGAGATCCGTCGCATACCAATAGAGCGGCAGGCGGCGGCGAAAATACCAGCGGCCGTCAATGCGCTCATACTGGTCGAAATACATCATCTGCATGATGACCCATTCCGCGCCGCTTTCATGCTCATTCTTCGAATAGACAACGCCCTGCGCATGATCGGGATCGTCAAAATCAATGATATGACCACCAATATGGTGGGATGTACCATCAAACTGCATTGAATGGGTCTCATCGAACCAATCACGTAGCGCCTTGCGTCCGCTCTTGCCTCCGCCCACGCGCACGTCTTCGGGAAAAAGATTCACCCAAGCGTCGGAATCACGCATGTCTAACGCCAGCGAATATTTCGCGGGCAGTTGCCGGATCGCGTCGAGAGACTCCAAACGGTCAATCCGCGCCAACAGGCTTTCGTTCTCGGCCATCCTTTTCGTTCCTTATCGTTACCCCCTTTGTCTTCCTCATTGCAGCGCCCGCGCAAATGTAGGATTAGCTCAAAGGTCATGACAAAAGGGCTCATCATTCGCAAACAACTGTCCCGTCCGGTCTCCGGAGCCGTGTCGGCAGTCATCGCCCGCGACCTTCTGCGACTGGTTGCAGGATTCGATGGCGACCCGCCGGCCCTGTTGCGGCAAGCGGGGCTGGCCCATCTTATTCCATCCCTGCTGGCACCCGGAAAAACCGGACAACCGTTACTGCATGACGACTTCACGCGCCTTTATGCGCATTGCACCTGGCTGCTTGATGCCCATGCCGCGCGGCAGGAAGGTCGCGAACCGCTGACCAAGGCCGGGATCGACATGCTGTGCCATTGCATCATCACATGCCGAACACTGCGCGACGCGATTGATCGGACGGATCAATTCTCGGCACTGATCGGGCCGCGCCTGGCCCGGCTCGTCCTCAAGGTCGAGGATGGAGCCGCCACGCTGGCCATGCCGACTGTCCGGCGGGTCCGCAACGCCTGTGCCTACCTGTCGGACCTGACCGGCCTTTCAACCTATCATCGTCTTTTTGGCTGGCTGATCGGTGAGGATATACCGCTGCTGGGCGTGGCCATGCGCTATCCTCCCCTGCTTGACGAAAGGACCGCTTCCTATCTGGTGCCGTGCCCGGTCCGCCATGGCGCACCAGAAAACAGCGTGCGCTTTGCTGCAATCTATCTGGACAGGCCGGTGATCCGCACCACGTTCGAACTGGATCATTTGCTGGGCTATTTCCCCTTCGACATGGAACTGGTGCAATCGAAGGAGGCGCCATTGTCCGAGCGCTTGTCCCACCTGTTCAGCACGATGCTGGCAAGTGGAGACACCCCGTCCTCGGCCATCGAACTGGCAAGGCAGTTCAGTATCAGCGTGGCAACGCTCAAGCGCCGCCTGATGGCGGAGGGTACGTCGCTGGCGCAGATCAAGACCAAAGCGAAATATGCATTGGCGTGCCAGTTGCTGCTAGACCCTCGATTGACAATTACCGAAGTGGGGCGCCGTACACGCTTCAGCGATACGGGGGCGTTTCGACGCGCCTTCTACCAATGGACGGGCCAGTCGCCTTCCGCTTGGCGGCTATCCCACATCAGCTGAACCGCCTTGATCTTATTATCGCTTCGCTTTGACTTGGCATCATCTCACACGCCAAAACCGCCAGAAACCGAGATACGCTGGCCCGTCACATAGGCAGCCTCATTGGAGGCGAAGAACAAACACCCATGGCCGATTTCCTCCGCCGTCCCCCAGCGCTTCAGACATAACAGCCGATGTGTATTGTCTACCCAGCGCTGGTCGATCTGGCCCTCGCGGGTGAGTTCATGTAATTGTCCCGCATCGATTACGCCGACGAGCACTGAATTGGCGCGTATGCCATAGCGCCCCTCTTCCTTGGCGATGCCGCGCACCAATTGTTCATTTGACGCTTTCACAGCTACCGACATGCCGTCCCGCGATGGCCACAAGTCATGGCCGGCTGATCCCAGCGTCACGAAACTGCCACCACCCTGGTCGCGCATATGGGGAATGCTCGCCTGTGCCGCCGCAAGAAAGCCATGCACCTCGACATCGAAGGCGTGACGCCATTCCTCCATCGGCGTGGAGGAGAGATAACGCTGGTTGACCAGCGGTCCCGCCGCCCAGATGACGCTATGTACGCGTCCATGAGCGGCTATGGCGTCCTTTACGACTGCCCGAACATCGTCGGGATCGGCCACATCCCCTCGATGAGCCGTTGCCCGGCGTCCCATGCCGCACGCATCTGACACAAGCTGTTCCGCGCGCGCCTCGTTGCTGCGGTACACGATGGCGATATCGCTGCCTGACGCTGCGAAAACACGCGATATACCACTGCCAATCCCGCCGCTGCCCCCAAATAGCAGAGCGCACCCTTCCGGAAATGTTGCCAACGCCTCACCCTTTCTTCGATTTTCTGTGTGATATGCTTGGTCAGGCGTCCCGCATATCGTCGGCATTGTTTCGCCATTCGGACGTCATTTCCGTAGTATCGAAAGGGCGGACCATCATTAATATGCCGCTCCACGCCCGCCCTTCCAACCGCGCAGCCTGTTCCTGCGCACTGATTGCATGAATATCTTCGCGCAAAGCCTCAAACAAAGCCTGAACTCTTGCCTGTCCGGCGTCGGTCAAGGAAAGCATATCGGACACGTAGCGGGCAGTCGGCGATCCCAAATCCATCGACATGAACAATGGTTTGACGGTGCGCTCGAAGGCGATCGATAGCGGACCGCCTCGACGCCAGCGCACAGACCGCCGTACCTGGGGGCGAATATAGCCGCGCGTCGAGCTTTCGATCAGCCCAAGGCGTTTCAACCGGTCAAGGTGGCTGGTGAGCCGATCCGATGGCAGGCCGAATTCCTGTTCTATATCTCGAGGCTGCGCGCCGTGGAGAATGGCAAAGAACACAAGAGCAAGACCACGATCGGCCGCCAATATGCGTTCTTGTGCCAAGGTGAAATTGTCCCTTTGTTCGTTTTCCGGGCGCGCGAGAAGATCACGCAGGTCGATGTCCGCAAAGGCGCAGATTTCGTCCAGCCTATCGAGGGTCAGCCCCTCTCCTCGAAGCCATCGCCAGACAGTCGGCTCCGCCACATTCAAGGCCTTGGCAAGATCGGCCACACGAAGCCCCTGCCCCTTCAACTCCCGTCTCAGTTCGGAAAGCACCGTAGAGATGCCAGGCCGCCTCGTCCTGATCAATTTTCACAATCCTATCATTGAATAAAATAATAGTATCACGTAACGATATGATGTCATCAAAGTTGGTTGTTTCGCAAGGAAAGGCCAGTCATTTCCATGTCATGGCGGGACAGAACCACGCCGGGAGAGGAAATATGGCAACGACCGCTGAATACGGCTTGGGCGAATTCACATTTCCGCGCGGCTGGCTGATGGTGGCGCGGGCGAGCGATTTAATAGACGCCCCTACACCTATCCGGATGCTGGGCCGCGACCTCGTCATCTATCGTGGCGAATCTGGCAGGATCGTGTTGCTGGACGCCTATTGCCCGCACATGCAAGCGCATCTCGCAGCCGAGCAATCTTCCGCAGCGGCCGCCCACCGGATCGAGGGCGACTCCATTCGCTGCCCCTATCATAGCTGGCGTTTCGGACCGGATGGTCGTTGTGACCATATTCCCTATTTCGACGGCGCAATTCCACCTGCGGCCAAGATACGCGCCTATCCAGTCGAGCAGCGTTTCGGCTGTGTCTTTGCCTGGCACGATCCGGAAGGCGGCGCACCGGATCACGCGCTTCCGGATCTGCCCGAATGGGATGATCCTCAATGGATTTGTGGCGATTATGACGATTTGGGCACGTTGAACGTCCACCCGCAGGAGATTATCGACAATCTGGTCGATACGCACCATTTCGGGCCGATCCACGGCCAGAAACTCGCTTATTTCGATTCCGTTTTCGATGGTGTGATCGGTAGGCAGGTATCGGGTGGAGGACATGAAACCATGACCAGCGAAGATGGTGTGCTGGACGTGGACGCCTTCTACACCGGGCCGGGTATCCTCATAGCCCGCTATTCCGGCGAAACCGATGCGGTCCAGATCATATGCCATACCCCCAAGGAGGATGGCGTGACGCAGGTATGGCACGGCATCGTCACACGGACGCGTAACACTTCGCCTAGCGCGGCGGATATGGAGTTGCGATCGTCCTATCACGCCGCAGGCCTCGCCGCCTTTTCCCAGGATTTCGCGATCTGGAGAACCAAGGGACCGGCGTTCAACATATTACGCCTGCCTACCGATGGCCCCTTCCATCGCAACCGGGTCTG
Organism: Sphingomonadaceae bacterium; assembly: GCA_016000085.1. GTDB lineage: Bacteria > Pseudomonadota > Alphaproteobacteria > Sphingomonadales > Sphingomonadaceae > Sphingobium. The sequence continues at coordinate 100,526 of JAECRT010000001.1, read as the reverse complement.
GTATCGGCAATTCTACAACCCACGCGACAAGGCCGCAGATTATCAGGCGCGTGCCAACGGCATACATCATACTGGCGGTATGGCGCCGGCTCCCAGCCTGGTCGAGGCGGCCGAATAATTACTGAACCACATAGGAGAGGATGAGAATGGACAGAGCATTTCCAGAAGGCGCGGTTGCGATCTTCGGCGGCAGCGGCGGAATCGGTAAGGGCGTAGCGGTCGAATTTGCGAAAGCAGGCACGAATGTGGCCATCTTCTACCGCTCCAAGAAGGAGGTCGCAGAAGCGGCGGCCGAAGAAATTCGCGCCATCGGCCGCAGCGCAACAATCCATCAAGCTGATGTCCGCAATTACGGAGAGATGGAAACCGGCTTTGCCGAAGCAGTCAAGGCGCATGGTCGCGTCCACAGCATAGTCTGGGCCGCCGGACCGGTCGTAGCGCAAGTCAACATCGCCGACTGGGCATTAGACCAGTTTCGCGCGTCGATGGAGATCGAGGCGTTCGGCTTCTATCATGCGGCGCGCATCGTCATTCCGCATTTCCGCCAGCAGGGAGGCGGCTCGTTTGTCCATCTGGGATCGGGCGGCCATGACTGGTGGCCACATCTGGACGGCCTGTCGGTCGCACCAAAGGCGTGCAATGAATCCCTGATCAAGGGCATCGCCAAGGAAGAAGGTGTGCATGAGATCCGCGCCAATTCCATCCTCGTCGGCGTGATAGACGCGGGCCAGTTCAAAATTGGCCAAAAAGAGGGCTATTTCGACGAGAATTGGGAACGTAACGTCAAGGCGATGCTGCCGATCAAGCGTTGGGGCAAGCCCGAGGATATCGGCAAGGCCGCTGTTTTTCTGGCGTCGAACGACGCCAATTATGTGACCGGCCAGACCCTTTCGGTGGCCGGTGGCTTCGGGGTTTGACTCCGACGCCGCGATAATATGAAAAGCGGCGCCGTTCTGATCGTCACGGCGCCCCTTTTCATTCCATGTGCAGAGTTAGGCGGCCGCCGCGTAGACCTCGCCGCGCGGTGCTTCCACCGGATATTCCGCCGGACCGCCATAATTATAGGCACTACTTAATGTATTGATAAAGGCCGGATCGCGCAGCGGATCGGTCGGCATCTCTATTTCAATCCCGCGAGCGCGAACATCTTTTATGAGGGTTTCGAAGACCCGGTCGATGGTCAGGTTGTCCGACCCATCCATATTTTTCTTTAGTTCGGTATAATCCTCGAACACTTCGGCGGACCAATGGACCAGGAATCGCAAGTCATCGGTGTGATACCGTTCGATTACCTGACCATCGGTCTTGACGACCCAACCGTCGCGATCGCCCGTTTCACCCGTAAAGATACTTTCGAAGCCAAGGCCAACAGGGCGCTGGCGCTCTACCGCACCGTTGGCTTCCCCGCGATGCACCATCATCTCATTCTGGACAACGACGCCGCGATTATAGACTGGAGCGGCAAGGCGTTCCGGCTTAGCCAGCGGCCCTTTAGGCCAATAGGTAAAGCCGCTCGCCGGATCGTGGCTGAACCAGGTGATGACCTGCGCCATTTTGATCAAATAGTCTTGGAACAGACCAGAACGACCCATGATGGAACAGAGCCAAGTCGGTGAATTTTCATAGCGAACGCCCCGGAAACTTGGTGAATCCAGATGCCCCGGATCATTGTTGCCGCAGGGACCGTTGATGTTGAACAACATCATTTGCGGTTTGGCATATTCGGCGTTCCAGTAGGACTTTGCATGATCCAAAAACGTCTCATTATAGAAGACGTCATGGAGTTCGGGATGGAGCAGTGCGGAATAGTTGGCGAAGAAACCGCGAAAGGTTGGCGTCAGGAACATATCGAGCGTGGGCTGAAAACCCTCCGGAAAGCCACCGGCGAAGGTTGCGATCAGCTCCTCGGCATTGGCGAAATGCTGGGCGATGATCAGTTTCCATTCGCCGCCATGCACAACGTCCAGCATCCGGCGGCGTTGATCTTCGGTGAAGATGTTGTCGATCTTGCGCGGGGAGGAGGCTGGCTGAAGGATATCGGACAAATGCCGCCGTTGAGACTCGCTAAGCATAAAAACTCTCCAGATGTTGGAAGTAAGCAGACACTCATAATATTTAATTGCATCAACCCGTGCAATTAAAACCTGCGCGTTGCATACGAATTCATGGCTTAGCCTTGCTCGACCCGTTGTCGGATGCGGAGCGCGCTATTCAGGCCACCCTTGCGCTGACAAGGAACGGCCGTAGATAAGCATCCATCCCCTCAATGCCGCCTTCAGATCCGATGCCGCTGTCGCCCACACCTCCAAAAGGCGTTTCGGGCATCGCCATGGCGAAATGGTTGAAGCCCAGCATCCCGGCGTTGATCCCACCCACGATCTCGCGCTCGGTGCTCATGCTGTTGGTGAATGCGTAAGACGCAAGGCCATAGGGCAAACGGTTCGCCTCGCTCAGCGCTGCATCGATATCCTCCATTGGCATGACCAGCATCAACGGGCCAAACGGTTCCTCATTCATCGCCAACATCCCGGGCGTCATGCCTGAAAGGACCGTCGGTTCGAAGAAATAGCCGCTATTCCCGATCCGCGAGCCGCCGGCTTCCAGCGTCGCGCCACGTTGCACCGCGTCGGCGGTGAGCGCCTCGATCTTGGAAAGTTGCCCGGCGGTGGTCAGCGGCCCCATCTGCGTGTCGGCATCCATGCCATTGCCCACGCGCAGTTTTTTCGCTGCTTCGCTTACCCCGGCGACGAAATCGGCATAGAGCGGCTGTTCGACCAGGAAGCGCGTCGGTGAGACGCACACCTGCCCGGCGTTGCGGAACTTGAACTCGGCCGCCAGCGGCACGACCGTGGCGAGGTCGGCGTCGCGCGCGACGATGACGGGATTGTGACCACCCAGCTCCATCGTCACCTTCTTGAGGTGCTGGCCCGCTGCGCTGGCCAGAATCCGGCCAACACGGGTAGAGCCGGTCAGTGTCACTTTGTGAATTTCCGGCGCTGCACAGAGCGCGGCGGAAATAGCGGGAGCGTCGCCCCAGAGGACCGTCAAAACCTTGGGCGGCAAGCCGGCATCGAGCAGAGCGCGGGTTATGCGCAAAGCGGCGCTGGGCGTTTCCTCGGCGGGTTTCAGTACGACCGAGCAACCGGCAGCGAGCGCCGGGGCAAGCTTCTGCATCGGCGTCCAGGCGGGGAAATTCCAGGGCGTGAAAGCCGCGACCGGGCCAATCGGGCGGCGATGGACGGCCCAGCGCATGTCAGGTGCGCGCGTCGGGATCAGGCGGCCATAGGCGCGACGCCCTTCTTCCGCATACCAGTCCAGCAGGTCGGCTGATGCCTGCCATTCCCCCTTGGCCTGCGCCAGCGGCTTACCCTGCTCGCGGGTCATTTCCACGGCGGCGGAGTCCGCTTGCCCGCGCATCAGATCAGCGGCGCGGCGCATGATCTTGCTGCGATCGAGGGCCGACATGACCGACCAGATCGCGAAGCCTTCGGCCGACAGGCTGGCGGCTTCGTGCGCTTCGACCTCGCCGCATTTGGGGATTAAGGCAATCACTTCGCTGGTAGCGGGATTGACGAGATCCATCATGCCGAGCGAGCCATGGCTGCGTTCCTGGCCGTCGAATAACGGGCGTGGGGTCGACATGCTCCTCTTTCCTTTCGTCCTGGCGGGTCAGGCTGCCCGGATAAAGTCCACGGTCGGCACGGCGGGTTCCGCTGCACGCAATTCACCCAACACGCCTGCCCAATAGCCCTCCGACCCGTCGGCCAGACGCCAGCTGTGCAGGCGGCGGGCCAGCAATTGAAGATCATATTCCTCACTGATGCCGATGGCGCCATGGACGGCATGCGCGATCGCAGCCACCTGCGCGGCGGCGAGGCTGGCGCCATGCTTGGCGATGGCGGCGTCGGCCAAGCGGGGAGGCAGGCCGGAGCGCGCGCCGATGGCGGCAGCAATGCGCGCCGCCACCACCTGTTCGGCAAGAACGGAAAGCTGCTGCTGAACCGCCTGCTGCTTACCGATCGGCTTGCCGAACTGGCTGCGTTCATTGGCATAAGATACGGTCATGTCCATGACCCGACCTGCCGCGCCGGAGATCAACAGGGCGCGCAGAACAGCGGCAACCGGACGCAGCGCCTGACCCGCGAGGCCCGGTGTATAAGCATCGGTATCGTGATGCACGCCTGTGCACTCGGCCTTTACCTCGGTCAGCACAGGCGCCTGGGCCGAGCCGGAAAGGATGTGGGAAGCCATAGCGGCGAACGGCACCGCTCCGTTGCCGGTGGCAATCGCGATTGGCCCAGTGGGTGCCGTGATACCTGCTCCGGCGAGCAGCGCCCGCGCGATCATCGTGTCGCCCACGGGCAGCGGCACCACATGGCGTCCCAGCAACGCGATCAGTGGCGCTGCATCGGCCAGTGACAGGCCCGCCCCGCCGGCATCCTCCGCGACGAGTGCGTCGAGAAAACCGGATTGGGAAAAAGCCTGCCACATAGGGGCGATGTCTCTGCCCTCCTCAACCGCGCGGATAGCAGCGGGCGTGCACATATCCTCGATCAGGCGGGCAAAGGGGTCGATCAGTTCAGCCATGTTCATGATGCTATTCCTTCCCGCTTAACAAAGGCCAAGGCCGCGCGCGATGATGCCGCGCAGGATCTCGCGCGTCCCGCCACGCAGCGAGAAGCTGGGCGCGATATGCGTGACATAAAGCAGGGTCCGATAGAGTTCGGCATCCACTGGCTCATCCGGATGAGACGCCAGATCGTCACCGATGAGCTGCGGCACGGCTTGCTCGAAACCTGTGCCCAGATCCTTCATCAGCGATGCTTCCACCACCGGACTTTCCCCCGCAACCAGCCGCGCAGTAACGGCGAGCGACATTTCGCGCAGTACCGCGAGTTGCGCCGTCAGCGATCCCAGCAGCCGTAGCGACGCGCTGTCCTTTCGGCCCACTGCGTCCAGATGGCGGACCCAGGCGTCGATCAGGACGACGGAGGAATAGATGCGTTCCGGGCCGCTGCGCTCGAAGGCGAGTTCGGCCATGACCTGCTTCCACCCCTGCCCTTCCTCGCCGATCAGCGCGTCGGGCGCGAGCGGGACATTGTCGAAGAAGACCTCCGCGAAATGGGCGTCACCCGTCAGGTCGACGATCGGACGGATGGTGATGCCGGGCAGTTTCAGGTCGACGATCAGCTGTGACAGGCCCGATTGCCGGTCGGCGCCGGCTCCGGAGGTGCGGACCAACGCGATCATATAGTCGCTGTGCATCGCATTGGTGGTCCAGATCTTCTGGCCGTTGAGCAGCCAGCCGCCATCCTCCTGCCTATCGGCGCGGCTGCGCACGCTGGCGAGGTCGGAGCCAGAGCTGGGTTCGCTCATACCGATACAGAACAACGCCTCGCCTTTAGAAATAAGGGGGAGGTAAAATTGGCGTTGCGCTTCCGTGCCGTAATGCAGAATCAGCGGGCCGCTCTGGCGGTCGGCGATCCAATGGCCGGCAACCGGCGCGCCAGCGGAGAGAAGTTCCTCCACCACCACGAAGCGGGTGAAGGGACCGCGACCGACGCCGCCATATTCCTTGGGCAAAGACAAGCCGAGATAGCCTGCCTGCCCCAGCTTGCGGCTGAAGGCGGCGTCGAAGCCCTGCCAGGATCTGGCCCGGCGGTGCATCGGCAGATCGACAATGGCATCGGCGATGAGCGCCCGCAGAGCGGGGCGCAGCGCTTCATCCTCCGGGGGGAGCCGGGATAGGGTCAATGTCTCGAACAAGCCGACCTCGAAATGCGTAAGTTGGACAGCGAAGTGGACGGGAGATCGCATTGTGCCGGTCGGCATGTCCAATATCGAATTTTCCTATTTCGATATTCTATCGCTATCGGACGCAATGGCGGCGAAGTTGCGGGCGAGCGGGACCGCAGCGCCGCGCGGCAGGGCAACGCCGGTTGCGATCGGCACACGGTGGGCGAGGCGAACCAACTGCACTCCCTGGGGCGCGGCGCGCGCGGCGCGCGAGGGCACGAGGGCAACGCCAAGTCCGGAACGGACCAACGCCAGCACCGCGCTTAATTGTGCCGCCTCCTGTGCGACCAGCGGCACGAAACCCGCTTCATGGCAGGCGGTCAGCGTGATGGAATGCAGCACGCTGATCCGGCTTTGCAGAATGAAGGGTTCGGGGGCCAGCGCGCCCAAGTCCACACTGTCCGTCCGCGCAAAGGGGCTTCCTGCCGGCAAAGCAGCATGGAGTTCGTCGGGATCGATCACTTCGGTATCCACCGCCGCGATTTCGAGCAGCGGCAAGCGGACCAGACCGACATCCAACTCGCCCGCCACCAGCTTGCGCGTGATTTCAACGCTGGTTGCTTCCTCCAGCACCAGTTCGACCGCCGGATAGCGACGGCGATATTCCGGGATGATGCGCGGCAGCAGCTCAAAGGTCGCGGACCCCACGAAACCGACACGCAATCGCCCCCTTTCCCCTGCCGCCCCTTCGCGCACAGCTTCCCGAAAGCGATCCGCCTGTGCCAGCGTGGCGCGCGCAATGTCGAGCGAGGTGCGGCCAGCGGGCGTCAGCGTCACACCGCGCGAGCCGCGCACGAACAGCGCCGTACCCAGTTCCTCCTCCAGCTTGCGGATTGCTACCGTCAGCGGTGGCTGCGACATGTTGAGCCGTTCGGCCGCGCGATGGAAATTGCGGGTATCGGCAAGGGTCACGAAATAGCGGAGCTGGCGCAGTTCCACGATAGCTCCTGTGTATCAATGAAGCAAAAATCAATATTAGCGTGAAAAGATCGCAAAGCCTAGCGTAGCGCGCAAATAGCCAGTCCATTATGTAAAGGAGAGCTTGATTTGGACCCGTTCCTGCTGGTCGAACGAGACGGCCCGGTCGTTATCGCCCGCTTCAACCGCCCTGATGAGCGCAACGCTATTTCCGAGTCGGCGCATAGCGAGGAGATCGTGGATTTCTGCGCGAAAATGGCGCGCGACCCATCCGTCCGCGCGATCGTGCTGACGGGCGAAGGCAAGGCCTTCTGCGCGGGCGGCAATGTCAAGCATATGCAGGACCGATCCGGCATGTTCGGCGGCACCCCCTATGAAATCCGCAACAACTATCGCACCAACGTGCAGATGATCGGTCCGGCGCTGCTGGAACTGGAAGTGCCGTTGGTTGCGGCGATCAACGGCCCGGCAATCGGCCTGGGCCTCGACATCGCCTGCATGTGCGACATCCGCATCATGGCCGACAATGCCGTCGTAGCGGAAAGCTATGTGAAGCTGGGCATCATTCCGGGCGGCGGCGGCGCTTGGCTGCTCCCCCGCCTGATCGGGCCGCAGCGGGCCAGTATCATGACGCTGACCGGCGACGCGCTCGATGCGGCGACCGCGCTCGACTATGGGCTGGTCGCGGAAGTCGTGCCGGGCGCGCGGTTGATGGACCGTGCGCTGGAACTGGCCGGGAAAATCGCCGCCAACCCCGGCCACGCCACGCGCATGGCCAAACGCCTGATGCGCGAAGGCGTCCATATGAAGCTGCCTTCGCTGCTGGAACTGGCGGCGGGCTATCAGGCGATGGCCCATTATACGCAGGATCATCATGAAGCGATTGACGCGTTCCTTGGCAAACGTGCGCCGGAATTCAAGGACAAGTGAGCGCCGCCGCCGCCGAAAAGCCGACCGGGCCGCTGGCTGGAATGAAGGTGTTGGACCTGTCGCGCGTGTTGGCCGGGCCATGGTGCACGCAGATATTGGGCGATCTGGGCGCTGACGTCATCAAGATCGAACAGCCCGGACAGGGAGACGACACCCGTCGCTGGGGGCCGCCCTTTCTGGAGGACGGGTCGAAGGACGCGGCCTATTATCTCTGCGCCAATCGCAACAAGAAATCGGCAGCGATCAACCTGGCCGATCCGCGCGGCGCCGATCTGATCCAGCGGATCGCGCTGGATTGCGATATCGTAGTCGAGAATTTTCGCGTGGGCGGCCTCGCCAAATATGGGCTGGACTATGCGACCCTGTCGGCGATCAATCCACGGCTTATCTATTGTTCGATCACCGGCTTCGGGCAGGATGGTCCTTATAAGGACCGGGGCGGATACGACTTCCTTATTCAGGGCATGAGCGGCCTCATGTCTATCACCGGGCGGCCCGACGACGAGCCGGGCGGCGGCCCGATGAAGGTGGGTATACCGGTCAGCGATCTGGTGACGGGGCTATATTCCGCCATTGCGATCCTGGCCGCGCTGAACCATCGGGATCGAACCGGCGAAGGGCAGCATATCGACATGGCGCTGCTGGATACGCAGGTGTCGATGCTGGCCAATCAGGCGTCCAACTATATGAATGGGGGGATGCTCCCCCGGCGGTTGGGCAATGAGCATCCCAACACCGTTCCCTATCAGGATTTTGCCTGCGCGGATGGCGACATACTGGTGGCGCTGGGCAATGATCGGCAGTTCCGCAGCTTTTGTGATCTGCTCGGGTTGTCCGACCTGCCCGACGATCCGCGCTTCCGCGACAATGGCGGGCGATCGCCCAATCGCCACGCCTTGCAGGCGGAAATGCGGCCCGCCATCGCGAAATGGCGGTCGGGCGACCTGATCGCCGCAATGGAGGCGGCCAAGCTGCCCGGCGGCCGGGTCAACGACATTCCCCATATCCTCGCCGATCCCCAAATCGTTGCGCGTGGCGTGGTTCGCGACATGGTGCGCTCTGACGGGACAGAGGTGAAAGTGCTGGGCTTTCCGGGCAAGCTGTCGAAGACGCCCGCCGATTACCGCCACGCGCCGCCCCGATCGGGCGAGGATACGCGCACGGTGCTGGCCGACCTGCTGGGCGTGGACGATCAGCGCTTCGCCGCGCTGATCGAAGCGGGCGTGATTGCCGAGCGGTTGCACTGAGTATTTTGCCGGGCGATCCGGCGGGACAGATTGAGAGGAAATTCCCATGACCACGAAGATCGGCTTTATCGGCCTTGGCGCGATGGGCCTGCCCATGTCGTCCAACCTTCAGCGCAAGGGCTTTGCCGTCACGGTCTATGACATCAACGAAACCAAGATGGACAAGGTGGCGGCGCTCGGTGCGACCAAGGCGGCAAGCATCGCAGAAGCGAGCAAGGGCCAGGATATCGTCATCACCGTGCTGCCGGCGACGCAGCATGTCGATGCGGTGGTGCTCGGCGAAGACGGTGTGCTTGCGCATATCGACGCAGGCGCGTTGCTGATGGACCTGTCGACCATCGACGCCAACGGCACGGATCGGGTCGCTGCGGCCTGCGCGGCCAAGGGCATCGCCTTTGTCGACGCCCCGATCGGGCGGCTGGCGCTGCACGCCGAACGGGGAGAGTCGTTGTTCATGGTCGGCGCGAGCGACGAGGATTTCGCGCGGGTCGAACCGGCGCTCAACGCGATGGGCACTGACATTTATCGTTGCGGCGCGCCGGGCATGGGCAGCCGGATGAAGGTGATAAACAATTTCATGCTGCTGTCGACCGCGCAGATCGTGGCGGAATCGATTGCACTGGGCACCAAGCTGGGCCTGGACATCCAGACCATGCATGATGTGACCGGCGGCACCACCGCGCGCAACGGGCAATTCCATGTGCTGATGGTCAACAAGGCGCTGAAGGGCGACATCGAGCCGGGCTTCACCATCGACCTTGCCTTCAAGGATCTGACCCTGGCCATGAATGCAGCGGCGGAGAACCGGGTCGGCCTGCCGATGGGCGCGGCTGCACATGCTGTTTTCGGAGCGGTAAGGGCAAATGACTACGCATCTAAGGATTATTCTGCGCTTCTTCACTATGCATGTGAGAATGCAGGCGTTAAAACACCACGCATGGAATAAGCGAGGGAGAACGGCATGACCGAGCGGCTGAACGACAAGCGCATCATCGTTATCGGGTCGGCGACCGGCATCGGCGCTGCGACGGTGCGGCGGCTGGTCGAGGAAGGCGCTCGGGTCTGCGCGTCCGACATCAATCTGGACGGGGCGGAAAAGCTGGCGGCGGAATTGGGCTGCGGCACCTTCGCCGTGCCTGTCGACATTGCCGACGAAGCGTCGGTCAAGGCCGCGATCGCCCAGGCGGTGGAGGGACTGGGCGGACTTGATGGCGCGCACGTCAACGCGGCGGACTTGCGCGTCATTTTCGAGGATACGGATGCGCTGGACGTCGATCTGGCGGTGTTCGAACGAACGGTGGCCGTCAACCTGCGCGGGCACCTGCTTTGCACGCGGGCGGTGCTGCCCCATCTACTGGCAAACAAGGGCGGCGCGATCGTCTACACCAGTTCGGGATCGGCGCGCGCGGGCGAGCCGGAGCGTCCCTGCTATGCCATGTCCAAAGGCGGGCTGGAGGCGCTGATGCGTCATGTCGCCGCGCGCTGGGGCCGGGAAGGCATCACGGCGAATGCCGTGGCGCCGGGCTTTACCATGACCCAGGAACTGCGCGACGGCGGACAAGTGCCACAGGCTGTGATCGATCATTTCGTCAAAACCGGCCGCAGCACCCGGCTTGGACAATCGGAGGATCAGGCAGCCATGGTGGCGATGCTGTTGTCGCAAGACGCGCGGTGGATCAACGGGCAAGTCATCAACATCAACGGTGGATCGCAATTCTTTTAAAGCAAGGGCAACCGATGGTTTCGCTGATCGCGACCTGCTGGACCATAGCGGGTGATGTGCGCCCGGACTGGCCGGACAATATCAGCCGCTGGCGGTTGGAAGACCGAATCGAGGCGGCGGCGCGAGCGGGTTATGCCGGAGTTGGCTTCTGGTTGGGCGATCTGATGCATTGGCGCGAGAATGGCGGCGATTACACCGCGTTACGCGCGCAACTATCCGATGCGGGGCTGCATATCGTCGAGCTGGAATATCTGGCCGATTGGTTCGCAAAGGGGGAAGTACGCGAACGGTCGGACGCCACACGGGCTGAACTGTTTCGCGCGGCTGACGCACTGGGCGCACGCCATGTGAAAGTGATGCCGCCCTTCGGCGGTCAGGGGTGGGATGTCGGGTATCTGGCGGAACAATTTGCGGCTCTCTGCACGGATGCCGCGCGGCACGACCTGCTGATGGCGCTGGAGATGATCCCCTTCTCGGACTTGCCGGACCTGCACTCGGCACTCGACATGGTGATGCGGGCCGCCGCGCCCAATGGCGGGCTGCTGATCGACATCTGGCATGTCGTCCGTTCGGGCGGTTCGGTGGGCGATGTGGCGCAGGTTCCGGCCCGCTACATCAAGGCAGCGGAATTGTGCGATGCCGATCGGGCGATCCACGGCCCGATTACGGAGGATACGATGCGCCATCGCAGGCTGTGCGGTGAGGGCGCGTTTGACCTTGGGGGCTTTGTCGCGGCGCTGGGTCAGGCAGGTTATGACGGCCCTTATGGGGTAGAGATTCTGTCCGATGCCGTTCGCACCCTGCCGTTGGCGGAGGCGGCCAGTCGCAGCTTCGACAGCACGGCCGCCATATTTCATGGGGATGCTGAAAGCATGGGGGAACGCTAACGCGCGCCGTGCGAACCGCAGGCATTTTTGGATAATGGCCGAGCGGTGCGGAAGTTGTCCCACCTGACAGGACCAGTCAGTCTTCCTGTTTCGTGGTCGCGATCTTTGCCACACTGGCTTCATATTTCAGATTATGGACCGAAATCGCCGTGTTCACCTGTTGCACGCCGGGCAGACTGCGGATCTGGTCGATCACCAGCTCGTTCAACTGCTCGATATTGGTGAAAAGCCCCATGGCCAGCAGATTATAGCGGCCCAACATCAGAATGACGCAGCTGATTTCCGGCATATGTTTCAGCCGTTCCGCCAGTTCGGTCACACGCGACGGGTCAGCGTCGATACCCAACATGCACAGATTAGGTGATCCCGCCATCCGGAAATCCGTGACCACCGTGAACTGAATCAGTCCTTCATTCTGCAACCGCTTGATCCGCGTACGGATCGTCCCCTCCGTCACGCCCAGTTCGGCCGCGATCGCGCGATTGGAAATCCGCGCATCGCGGGAAAGCTTGTCGACGATCTTGTGATCCAGCGCGTCAAGGCGCTGCCAACTCGGTTCGGTCATAGCGGCACCACATTGAATTCATATTTCACGATATCGACGGCGACGCCGGCTTCGATCTGCGCCACTCCCGCAATGCCGGCGATATGGTCGTAGAGAAACTCCTGGACTTCGGAAAAGTCATGGAGAGCGACCAATAGCTCCAGATCGTGGCTGCCATTCATGATGTTGACGCTCAGCACTTCGGGGAATTTCCCCAGGTCACGGCCAACGTCCTGAACGTTGCGGCCGCGCACTTTTACGCCCACTGCGATGATGACATTATAACCGCGGGCCGCAAAATCCGTCACCGCGACGACACGCATCGCTCGCGCATCCTCCATTTTCTGCAGTCGGGCGGAAATGGTCGCGGCTGTGACCGAAAGCTGTTTGGCAATGTCCTGGTTGGTCGCACGGCCATTGGTGCGGAGAATTTCGATGATATTGCTATCCAGCGCATCCAATAAAGGCGGTGTTATCGCCCGCCCGCTTCTCATCTGCATTCTCGTACCGCCTCCAAACCATCAGCGGAACATAGCGTGGGGAATTCAGAAGCGCCAGTTATCATGGTGCTTATAGGCGCGTCAGCCCATGCCGGGTCGGATCACATCGGCAATTATCGTAGGCATATTCCGTAAATATGAGAAAATATCACATTATTCTTCCATTATCCTGACGATATGCGTAACGAATGGAGCAGGCCGCGATGCTAAAAATCCCATCTGGCAAGTGCGGAGTGCGCTTGCCGGCGGGCGATAGCCGGTCTTTACAAGACCAATAGAAAGTGGGGTTATACCCCCTCAGGAGACAGCCATGCTTTCGAAAGTGACCATCGCTCATACCGACCTTATGGTCAGCCGCCTCTGTTATGGCACCAATATGCTGGGCTGGCAGATCGATCAGGGCCGTTCCAACGCCATTCTCGACAAATTTGCGGAATTGGGCGGTAATTTCATCGATTCCGCGCGTTCCTATGGCGACTGGATGCCAGACGCGCCCAAGGGTGCCAGCGAGCGAGCGATTGGCGCCTGGCTCAAGGGCAAGAAACGCGAGGATTTCGTCATCGCCACCAAGGGCGGTCATTTCGACATGCGCGCAGGCGATTATCGTAACCGCGCCAATCCCACGGACATTGCCAGCGACCTGGATGAGAGCCTCGACCATTTTGGCGTCGAGGCAATCGACCTCTACTGGTTGCACATGGACAATCCGGAAACCCCGGTCAGCGAACTCATCGATTTCCTGAACGACGCCAAGGCGGCGGGCAAGATTCGCTGGTTCGGCGCGTCCAACTGGACCGACGCCCGCGTCATGGAAGCCAATGCCTATGCCAAAGCCAAGGGCAAGACCGGCTTCGTCGCCGTCGAACCTTTCTGGGGCCTCGCAAAACCGCACGAACAAAACGCTATACAGCAGGGCTATCAATATTATTTTGAGGATCATGGCGGCGCGCTCAAGGGCGCTGACCTTGCCGTCATTCCCTATTGCTCACAGAGCCGTGGTTATTTCGCGATGCTGGAAAAGGGGGAGGACGCTGTGTCCGATGCCCTCAAGGGCTTTTACGACAACCCGGTCAACAAAGCCCGTTTCGAGGCGGCAAAGGCGGTGGCGCAGCGTCATGGCGTGAGCGTGTCGGAAGTTGTTCTAGCCTATCTGCTGAACCAGCCGCAGCAGGTGATCCCAATCTTCGGTGCGTCCAGCCCGGCGCGGCTCGAGGAAAGCGTAAAGGCCACCGCGCTCAAGTTGTCCCCAGAGGATCTGGCCGAACTGCGCGCCGAATAAGCGGCAGTTAGAGCGTCTTTTTCAAATAGCTGGAAAGACAGAGCAGCCGGTCCGATCCAATCGGACCGGCTGCTTTAATATCGGATGGTCAGGCTGCCTCTTCTCCGTGCAATGCGCGGCGTAGCGCAGAGACGGCATCCCTATGCATCCGAACGGCCACCGGTGCATCCGGCAGCACATCAAACCCATGATAGGCGCCGGAATAGACATGCAGTTCCGTGGCTACGCCTGCCTCGATGAGACGACCGGCATAATCCATGTCCTCAGTGACAAAAAGATCGAGCCCGCCGACCGCGATGAAGGCAGGTGGCAAACCCGTCAGATCGACCGCGCGGGCGGGCGCGGCATAAGGCGTGATATCCGCTGCCCCCGGATTTTGCCCTAGCAGCGATCGCCAACCAAAAGCGTTGGCCTGTGGCGTCCAGACAAAGGCACCCAGGTGATCGGCCTGCCCGGTGATGCAAGTACGGTCATCCAGCATGGGATAGATGAGGTTTTGATAAGCGATTGCGGGACCACCCCTATCCCGCGCCAGCAGGGTCAGCGCGGCCGCGAGCCCCCCGCCCGCGCTTTCGCCTCGTACCGCGATCCGAGCCGGATCGACACCTATCTGCGCCGCCTGTTCATGCAACCAGCATAACGCCGCATAACAATCCTCTACCGACCCCGGAGCTGGTGTTTCTGGCGCCAGTCGATAATCGACCGACACGACCACGGCGTCGACCGCGGCCGCCAGTTGCATGTTGGAGCCATGATTGGTGGCGACCGATCCCATAATATAGCCGCCGCCGTGAATGTGGAAAATCGCTGGCAACACTACAGTCCGGTTATCTGGCGTATAGATGCGCACGGTTACCTTTCGGCCATCCGCCGTCTCCACCCGATCCTCTCGCCATGTAACGCCGGTTCCTTCCGGTTCGGGCGCCAGCGCCGACATCTGCTCCATGCCCTGACGGATAGCAGGCAAGCTGTCCAAATTGAGGTCGAATGCCGGGATAAGGTCCAGACCGGGCAGCAATGACGGATCAACAAGGTGGCGCATTTCTTTCATGCCTTTCAGTCGTTATCGGGGAACGGGGATCGCACGACCATGATCGAGGGATGCGCGTATTGCATTCACAGCCGCACTGGCACGTTCCAGCGCAGACAGGCCTGCATCGAGCGCCGATTGCCGGGGCGTCTCCACACTGAGCGGTAGGTGTGGATCGAGCGCCGCGACGAAGGCGGGAATGTCAAAAGTGCCCTCGCCGGGCAACAGGCGCTGAATGCCCGCTTCCCATTCGACCCGGTCAGCGGCCATCTGCGCCGGCCCATCGGCAATCTGGGCGATCCGGACAGAAGGATGGGACAGTAACGCCATGCTGGCAGGGACGTCCCCGCCCCGCATGATGTGCAGAAGATCTAGCGTCACGCCGATGTCGGCACGACCGATCCGTTCGATTTCCGCAAGGGCCTCGGCCAGCGTACGGATTTGCGAAGGGGGATAGAATTCAATCGCGAGGCCGATACCAAAGGACGCGGCCAGTTCCGCCAGTTTGGCCAGATTGTCCGCGCGTCGCGCGGGCTCGCGATCATAGCACAGAATATTGGCGAGCGGTGCGCCCAGATCCGCCCCCGCCTCCAGCGCAGGCGCGAAATCGGCCACGACCGTGCGCCCCGCCATCGTGAAGGGATAAATGAGGTCCACGGTCATAGCGCTAGCGGCCAGGGCGTCGCGCGTGGTCCGGCGCGCGACGGGATCGCGCACGAGATCATATTCCGGCATCGCCGGGAGCACCGCCATCGAATGCAGAAAGGGACAAATACCAGAACAGCCGGTCGCCGCTGCCAACTCCACAAGCTGCCAAGGCGTTGTATCGGTGACGGTAATATGATCGAGCGACAGGCTTCTCTTGGCTGTCACGCCCCTCTCCTCATTCTGTCTTTAGCCGTTCGGTCGGATATCACTACCCGACCGAACGGATGCTGATGCGTCAGGCGGCGGCCTCGCGCGCCTTGACCATATCAAGGGCGACGTCGACGATCATGTCTTCCTGGCCGCCGACCATTTTACGGCGGCCCAGTTCGACCAGGATCGTGCGGGTATCGAGGCCATATGTTTCGGCCGCTTTTTCCGCGTGGAGCAGGAAGCTGGAATAAACGCCGGCATAGCCCAATGCCAGAGTTTCGCGATCGACGCGCACCGGGCGAACCTGCAACGGACGGACCAGATCCTCCGCCGCATCCATCAGCGCGTTGACATCGCAGCCATGGTTCCAACCCTTGCGGTCGGCGGCGGCGATGAACACTTCGAGCGGGGCATTGCCCGCCCCCGCGCCCATGCCCGTGAGCGACGCATCGATACGCACCGCACCGCATTGTGCCGCAACGATGGAATTGGCGGTGCCGAGCGACAGATTGTGATGGGCGTGCATGCCGCGCTGGGTTTCAGGCTTGAGGACACGGTCATAGGCTTCGAACCGCGCGCGGACGCCGTCCATGTCGAGCGCGCCGCCGCTATCAGTGACATAGACGCACTGCGCGCCATAGCTTTCCATCAGGACCGCCTGTTGGGCGAGCACGTCCGGCTCGATCATATGGCTCATCATCAAGAAACCGGACACGTCCATGCCCAGATCGCGGGCGATGCCGATATGTTGCTTCGACACGTCCGCTTCAGTGCAATGCGTTGCAACGCGCACTGATCGCACGCCAATGTCATAGGCGCGGCGCAGCTCATCTACAGTACCCACGCCGGGCAGGATCAAGGTGGTCAGAACCGACTTCGTCAGTACCGAAGCGACGGCTTCCAGCCATTCCCAGTCGGTATGCGCACCAAAGCCGTAGTTGAAGCTGGCGCCGTTGAGGCCGTCGCCATGCGCGACCTCGATCGCGTCGACGCCCGCATCGTCCAGTGCCTTGGCGATCGCCTTTACATGGTCGATACCATACATGTGGCGGATAGCGTGCATGCCGTCACGCAGGGTTACGTCCTGAATGTAGAGCTTGTCGCCCGCTTCGACGTCAAATTGCGCGTTCATGCTGCCACCTTCTTTCCTGCAATAATGCGCTGCGCGAGCAATTCGCCCGTCGCCTTGGCGGCAGCGGTCATGATGTCGAGGTTACCCGAATAGCTGGGAAGATAATCCCCCGCCCCTTCGACTTCGAGCAGGATCATCGTCTTGATGCCGGTAAATTCGCCGCGGCCGGGAATCTTCAGCTTATTATTGTCACCGAAGCGTTCGAACTGGACTTCCTGCTTCAGGCGATAGCCCGGGACATAGGCCTGAACCTTCTTCACCATTGCCTCGACCGAGGCACGGATGGCGTCCTCGTCAGCGCCTTCGGACAGGGTGAAGACCGTGTCGCGCATGATCATGGGCGGTTCGGCGGGGTTGAGGATGATGATCGCCTTGCCCTGCGCCGCGCCGCCAACCTTTTCGATGGCGCCTGCGGTGGTGCGGGTGAATTCGTCGATATTCGCACGGGTGCCAGGGCCAGCCGAACGCGACGAAACGGAGGCCACGATTTCCGCATAATGGACGGTCGCCACCTGGCTTACCGCAGCAACCATCGGGATGGTGGCCTGCCCGCCGCATGTCACCATGTTGACGTTGCCCGCGTCCAGATTGGCTTCGCCGTTAACGGTCGGGATGGTGTAGGGACCGATCGCGGCGGGGGTCAGGTCCACCACCTGCTTGCCATCGGCGCGCAGCGCAGCGTCATGCACCTTGTGCGCATAGGCGGAGGTCGCGTCGAAGACGATGCCAATGTCCTTATATTGCGGCATCGCGCGCAGGCCTTCCAAGCCTTCATGCGTGGTGGCCACACCGCGCTCGCGCGCCATGGCCAGGCCTTCGGAGGCTTCATCGATGCCGACGACGACCACCAATTCCATATTTTGCGGATATTTGACCATCTTGACCATGAGGTCGGTGCCAATATTGCCCGATCCGATGATCGCTGCCTTGACCTTGCCAGTCATTAACTCACTCCCTCAGCATCGCGTCAGCGATACGCAAAAAACATTATATAAAACGGGCGGTGCAGGCGCCGATGCCGTGCAACTGCATTTCAAATACATCCCCGGCCCTGGCCGGTTCGAGTGGGACAAGGCTGCCCGACAGGATCACGTCGCCCGCCTCCAGCGTCACGCCATGGACACCCAACGTATTGGCGAGCCATGCCACCGCTTCGGCAGGAGACCCCTGCACGGCACGGCCATAGCCTTCCGAAAGCGGCTGGCCGTTCTTGGTCACGGTAACGTGCAGGTTAGGCAGGTCATGATCGCGCGGGTTCGCCCGCGCCTCGCCCAGCACATAGACCCCGCAGGACGCATTGTCGGCCACCGTATCGACAATACCGATTTTCCAGTGCTGAATGCGGCTGTCGACAATTTCGAAACAAGGGACGATCGCCTCTGTCGCGGCGATCACCTGTTCCGCCGTGACACCCGGTCCTTTCAGGCTGTCCTTCAGGATGAAGCCGATTTCCGCTTCGGCGCGCGGCTGGATCAGGCCATTAGCTGCAATGTCGATATCGCCTTCGACGAACATGCGATCGGTCAGGAAACCGAAGTCGGGCTGATGCACGCCCAGCATGTCCTGTACTGCCTTTGACGTGACGCCGATTTTCTTGCCGACGACCCGCTCGCCATCCGCTTTGCGGCGCTCCAGCGCACCCAGCGAAATGGCATAGGCGTCATCGATCGTCAGCGCGGGATAGCGCGCCATCAGCGGCGCTACCGTGCGGCCTTCCCGCAAGGCACGATAGAGTTCGTCAGCCAGCGTGTCGTTCAGGCCCTGATCCACAATGTTGCTCACAGATATTGTCCATCCTGATAGATAAGGGGCTCGACAGCCGCGCTGAGGCGTATGGCGGTCACGTGCGCGACGACGATGCTGTGCGTTCCGAACGGCATGATGTTGCCGATCGTACAGGCAAGGTTCGCCTGTGCTTCGTCCAGCGTGGGCAGGCCATGGTCATCGATCGACCATTGCCCGACTTCGAAACGTTTTTCCCGCGCCACTGCACCGCCGAACGCAGCGGAGACGTCACGCTGATGGCGCGAGAGAATGTTGACACTGATCGGACTGCCAGGCGTCAGGCAGGGATGAATGCCCGCCGACTGATTGACACACACCAATATCGCGGGCGGGTCCATGGTCAATGATGTGACCGACGTGGCCGCCATCCCGACCGGTGCACCCGCCCCTTGCGCCACGACGATCGCTACGCCGGACGCGAGCCTGCGCATTGCTCCACGAAAATCCGTGGCCATATCCGCAACAGCCAAAGTCCTGTCGGGGCTGCTAGCCATTCAGGAAATCCACCGCAAAGCGATTAAACTCCGCAGCGCGCTCCACCTGCACCCAGTGGCCAACCTTGTTGAAGGTAACGACGCGGACGTCATCGCAGGCTTCGAGGAAGAGGTTGATACCCTCCAGCGGCATGAAGCGCTCATTATAGCCCCAAAATAGCAGGATCGGCATCTTCAGTTCATTGAGACGCGGCGCAAGGTTGGGCGTCCGCATCCGCATGATCACATCCTTAGGCTGCGTGCGGGCAACCGCGAAGCGTTCCTTGACCAGTGCGTCGGTGACGTGGACCGGATCATATACCAGATTGGTTATGAGACGCCGTTGTTCATCCTCATTGAAATCGGGACCGCCAAAGGAGCTAACCATGCCGGCGATACCCGGCATTTTGAAATAGTCTTCGCGCTCATGGATGCAGCCCGGCGCCATCAGGATCAGCTTGTCGACGAATTCCGGATGATCGAGCGCCATCTGGATCGCGATACCGCCGCCCAGCGAGTTGCCGACCAGGGTCGCCTTTTCGACGCCCTGCGCTTGCAAAGCCTCGTAAAGCGTATTGGTGAACAGTTCGAGCGTATAGTCGATATCCTCCGGCTTAGAGGACTGCCCGTAACCGATAAGGTCAGGCAGAATGACCCGATAGCCGCTTTTCGCGAAAGCCTGCGCATTCTGCCGGAAATTGGAATCGCCCGACGCACCCGGACCGCTGCCGTGGATGAATACGACGACGGGGCCAGCGCCCATTTCCGCGACCGAAATATCATAACCGCCCGTGACGCTATGCGTCTTGCGGGAAACATCATTGCCCATGAAGGTTCCTCTCAGATGAACGTGAATACCGGCGGTTCGCCGTGCATGGTCCCAATGACGTCGCTGGTGCGATTCGCGGGGTCGTTTGCGACATGCGCGCGCGCAGCGTGCAGATCGAGCCAAGGCTGAAGGATCGGACTGGACATATAAACGGCCCGGCCGCCAAGCAGCTTCACCATGTCATCCACCAGATCCGCCATGCGGCGCACGACGCTGGCGGACTGATAGGCGAACAGGCCGCGCCGATCCATCGGCACTGCCTCGCCGCGCTGCGCATAGCTCATCATCTCGTCAAAAGTGCTGCGATGGGTCAGTTCCATCTCATTCACTTCGGCAATGGACCGCGCGATCGCCGCATGCAGGAAGGGATCCGCCTTTGACGCCTTGCCGGTGTTGCTGGATACGCGGTTTTGCATAATCTCTA
Source organism: Sphingomonadaceae bacterium (assembly GCA_016000085.1). Classification (GTDB taxonomy): domain Bacteria; phylum Pseudomonadota; class Alphaproteobacteria; order Sphingomonadales; family Sphingomonadaceae; genus Sphingobium. The sequence continues at coordinate 80,171 of JAECRT010000001.1, read as the reverse complement.
TCGCTGCATTCGTCGCGGCGCGCGCGCCGCCAAAAGCAGCCGTCGAGACCGAGCGCATGAAAACCTGTGCCCAGGGAAGGCGATAAAGCGGGCCGTCATTTTCCTTCTGGCCGGGATTGGCGCAGGCGAAGCCATCGCTGGCTTTGTGCGTACGATAGTCCGGAACGAACACGCGCTCCACGACGATATCGAAACTGCCCGTGCCCTGAAGACCGAACGTGTCCCATGTCCCTTCGATGACCTGATAGTCGGAACGGGGCAACAGGAAGGTGCGCATGTCGGGCGGACCGCCATTGGTGTCGAAATTGATCGCACCCAGCAGCACCCAGCCGCAATGGCTGGAGCCTGAGGAAAAGCCCCAGCGACCTGACAGATAGAAGCCACCTTCGGCTGTTTCGACCTTGCCTACCGGTTGATAGGTCGACGACACCAGCATGTCGGGATTGTCACCCCAGACCTCGCGCTGCGCCTCGTCATGGAACAGGGCCAGTTCATAGGGATGGCAGCCCAGCACGCCATAGATCCAGCCGGTCGACATACATCCTTCTGCCAGCGCCTTCTGAATGTCAAAAAACACATTGGGGTGCATTTCATAGCCACCCCAGCGCCGGGGCTGGAGCACGCGGAAGAAACCGGCCTCTGTCATTTCCGCAACCGTTTGGGTGGAAACATCATGGTTCAGCGTGCAGGCGCGCGCTCTTTCGCGGAGCACGGGAATCATCGCGCGTGCGCGCTCGATCAGGCTTTCAGGCGAAGGCGGCGATCCCTCCACCGCATCCGTCATTTGTCCTGCCATCGCTCCCGTCATCACCATCTCCATTCAAAGCTGCGCGACCTGAATCGGCGCGATGCGTAGCTCATATATCGCTTTAATACGCAAAACGTCAAGACAATCAGGACTTGCACATTCTGCGCGATGCTTATAGGCGATTCACGAACGAATTGCCAATCCCTCGTTGCTCCAGGGCGCATGGGAGGCGAAATTTATCATAAAGCGCCTCGTCGCAATAAGATTTGCGTAGTCAATTTGACAATTTGCTAACGCAGAGGACATTGGGAGGGGTATGAAATGAACTTTAGCGTAAGGCGGCAGAAATGGCAGTAACATCGCTGGGCTATGTGATTATCGAAGCACGCGACTTGTCCGCGTGGCGCGATTTCGCATGCAACATCGCTGGCTTGATGCCTGCAGCGTCCGATCGTGAAGATGTCGCGCTGTTCCGGATGGATGATCGCCCCTTTCGCCTGTGGGTACAGAAAGGGGACCGCGACGCTTTCATCGCTCCCGGTTGGGAATTTTCGACTCAGGAAGATTTCGAAGCAGCGCTAGCCCGGTTGGAAGCGGCGGGACGGTCAGTGGAGCGTGCGGATGTCATGGAGGCTAGAGCGCGCAAAGTCTATGCGCTGGCGCGCTCGTCCGATCCCGCGGGCAATGCAATGGAGTTGTTCTACGGACGATTCGTCGACTACGCGCCTTTCGTATCGCCTGCGGGGGTAAGTCGGTTCGTCACCGGCGACAATGGCGACATGGGATTGGGGCACGTTGTGCTGACCGCCCCCAATTTCGACGAAACGCATCAATTCTACAAGGATGTGATGGGTTTTGGCGACACTGATCTGGGTCGCTTCTACATGATGGGCGGTGGGGCGGACGATCCGGGCGTTGGCTTTGCCTTCCTGCATTGCAACAGTCGCCATCATAGCCTGGCGCTGGGACAGATGCCTGAAAACCCTAATGGTGCCGTGCATATGATGCTGGAAACAGGCAGCCTGGAGGATGTCGGACGCGCCTATGATCGCGTACTTAAAAGCAAGGGCAAGGTTCCGCTGTCGGCCACCTTGGGACGTCACGTCAATGACAAGATGACATCCTTCTACATCCAAACACCGGGCGGGTTCGACATCGAATATGGCTGGAACGGACTGGTGATCGATCCGGCCAGCTGGGTTCCGACCACAAGCCTGTCCGTGAGCGATTGGGGCCACAAATGGGCCCATGAAAGTGAGTGAGATGAAAACAGTGACATTAGACAAGCGAATGTCCGCGCGGGACATAGTCTCGTCCATGCGTGATGGGATGACCGTCGGGATCGGCGGTTGGGGTCCACGGCGCAAGCCGATGGCATTGGTTCGGGAGATTTTGCGTTCGGATCTGAAGGATCTGACCGTGGTCGCTTATGGCGGCGCGGATGTCGGGATGCTGTGCGCAGCAGGCAAGGTGAAAAAGCTCGTCTTCGCCTTTGTATCGCTTGACGCCATTCCGCTGGAACCCTGGTTCCGCAAGGCGCGCGAAACTGGACAGATCGAGGTGCTGGAACTGGACGAAGGCATGTTCCAATGGGGGCTGAAGGCCGCTGCTTTCGGCCTGCCCTTCCTGCCGACCCGCGTGGGCCTGGGCACGGATCTGGCTGAACTGGGCGGCCTGAAAACCGTGCAGTCGCCCTATGAGGACGCCGAGACGCTGGTGGCAATGCCTGCGCTTAAGCTGGACGTGGCGCTGATCCACGCCAACCGCAGCGACTGGCGCGGCAATGTCCACCTCTTCGGCCCCGATTCCTATTATGATGAGTGGTTCGCGAAGGCTGCGGCAAAAACCTATGTCTCGTGCGAGGAACTGGTCGACCGGATGGAAGATCATTATCCCGATCAGGCGCATTACAACGTCTTCGAACGCTGCTTCGTCAGCGGCGTTGTCCATATGCCCTGTGGCGCGCATCCCAGTTCCATGCCGCCGGCCTATGGCTGGGACATGAAGGCATTCAAGGCCTATGGCGACGCGGCGCGGGAGCCGGGCGACTGGTCGGCCGTGGCGGACCGCTTCGTCGGCGCTACCGAGGAAGCTTATCTGGAAAGCATTGGCGGAAAGGAGGCGGTGGCGGCTCTTCCGCTTCCGATATTCTGATGACTGACGTAACTCTCGCAGAACTCTGCATTTTCGCCTGCTCTGAAGCTTTCCGCAACAATGGCGAGATTATCGCTACTGGTGTCGGCCCGGTCCCACGGCTGGGCGCCAGCCTTGCCAAGCTGACCCATAGCCCCGAGCTGATGATGACCGATGGCGAAGCCTATCTGGTCGAACAGCCGGTGCCGATCGGGCCGCGCGCTTATGAGGATCGCAAGGCGGCGGGCCACCTGCCCTTCTCGCGCTTCTTCGACAGCGCGGTGTGGACGGGGCGCCGCCATGCGATGGTGACGCCCACTCAGCTCGACCGCTTCGGCCAGATCAACCTGAGCTATCTGGGCGGCACCTACGACAAGCCCAAGACGCAGATGCTGGGCGTGCGCGGTTTTCCGGGCAACACCATCTATCATCCCAACAGCTTCTTCTTCCCCCTGCACAGCGCGCGGACGTTCGTGAGCAGCGAAGTCGATATGGTGTCGGGCGTGGGATATAATCCGGCCAAGCGCGTGCCGGGCGGCAATTATTCGGGCGTCGACCTGCGCGCGATCGTCACCAACCTGTGCGTCATGGACTTTGGCGGCAAGGATAACGCCATCCGTGTCGTGTCGCTGCATCCTGGCGTCACCTTCGACGAAGTGCAGGAAGCCACCGGCTTTCCGCTGGAGAAGGGCAATATTGTCGAAACGCCGTTGCCCGGCGCAGAGGCGCTGGCGATCATCGCCAGCCTCGACCCGCACAACATCCGTGCATCCGTCATCAAGGATAATCCGCCTGCAAGGAGGGCATGATGAACGACCTTGACCGCCTGGTTGAACCCAAAAAAGCCGATATCGTCTATGAGACCGACGAACCCGTCCGCTATGAAGTGGACGGGGCAGTCGCCCACGTCATCATGAACCGGCCCCAGTTCAACAATGCCCAGAACAGCCAGATGACCTATGCGCTGGACGAGGCGTTCCAGCGGGCGGTCAATGACGACGATGTCCATGTGATCGTGCTGCGCGGCGAGGGAAAGCATTTCTCTGCCGGGCATGACATCGGCACGCCAGGGCGCGATGTCGCGAAAAGCTGGGATCGCAAGCTGCTGTTGCCCGACCATACCAATAAGCCGGGGGCCGAGTTCCTTTATACCCGGGAGCATGAAGTCTATCTGGGCATGTGCCGCCGCTGGCGCGACATGCCCAAGCCGACCATCGCTGCCGTGCAGGGCGCTTGTATCGCGGGCGGGCTGATGCTGGCGTGGGTCTGCGACCTGATCGTCGCGACGGACGACGCGTTTTTCCAGGATCCGGTCAACCGCATGGGCATCCCTGGCGTTGAATATTTCGCCCACGGATTTGAACTGCCGCCCCGCATCGCCAAGGAGTTTATCCTGCTGGGCGAGCGCATGTCAGCGGAGCGTGCCTATAATTTCGGCATGGTGAACCGCCTGTCGACGCGCGACACGCTGTTGGCCGACGTCAAGAAAATGGCGGACGAACTGGCCACGCGACCACGGCTGGGCAACTGGCTGACGAAACAGGCGCTCAACCATGTCGAGGAACTGCGCGGGAAGCGCAGCGCGAGCGATGCGGTATTCCACATGCACCACTTCGCCCATGCGCAAAGCGACCTGACGTCACGCAATTCGCTGGGCGGCATGGACGCCAAGTCGATGGCGGCGGCCAACAAGAAGCAGGCCGGGGACAACTGATGGGCGATCCGCTGCACACCATCCTGACCGAGCGGCTGGGCTGCCACTGGCCGATCATCCAGACCGCGATGGGATGGGTGGCGGAACCCAGCCTTGTGATTGGCAGCTCCAACGCCGGCGCCTTCGGTTTCCTGGGTGCCGCTGTGATGACGCCGGAAGAGGCGCGCGAAAAGATCCTGACGGTGCGGCAGGGAACCGACCGGCCTTTCGGCGTCAATTTCCACAGCTTTCAGCCGGGCGCCGAACAGATTGTTGACCTGATCCTGGCCAACAAGGATCAGATCCGCGCCGTCAGCTTTGGGCGTGGCCCGAACGCCAAGATGATCGGGCGATTCAAGGATGCAGGCATCCTGTGCATACCCACGGTGGGGGCCGTCAAACATGCGCAGAAAATGGTCGAACTGGGCGTCGACATGGTCAGTGTGCAGGGCGGCGAAGGCGGTGGGCATACGGGCTCCGTGCCGAGCACCGTGTTGCTGCCGCAGGTGCTGGACGCGGTGAACGTACCGGTTATCGCCAGCGGTGGCTTTGCCGACGGACGTGGGCTGGTTGCAGCGCTCGCCTATGGCGCGGTGGGGATCGCCATGGGCACGCGCTTCCTGCTGACCAAGGAAAGCCCTGTGCCCGACAGCGCCAAGGCGGAATATCTGAAAGCCTCGACCGATCGGATCATCGTCACCATCAAGCTGGACGGCATTCCGCAGCGGATGGTCCGCACCAGCCTGATGGACCGGATCGAAAAATCCGGCAAACTGGGCATGTGGTTGCGCGCCATCGAAGCCAGCATGGCGATGAAGAAGCAGACGGGCGCGGGTTGGATCGACCTTATCAAGTCGGCGCGCGGCATGACGGCGCATGGCGCCATGCCGCTCAAGCAGGCGATGATGGCCGCGACCATGCCGATGCTGATCCAGAAGGCCGTGGTCGATGGGGACATCGAACATGGCGTGATGGCGACCGGCGTCGTTGGTGGCCGTATCAATGACATACCAAGCTGCCAGCAACTGGTCGATCGCATCGTCGCCGATGCGCATACGCGGCTGGACATACTTGCTGCGATGGGCCGCGAAGCCGTTCCGGCAGCCTGAAGAGAGGATTGAAGATGCCGATCACGTGCAATATTGAGAACCGGATCGCGGAAATCGTCTTTGACGTGCCACCGGTAAATGCCTTTGACAGCGAAACTTGGAACAGCCTGCCCGCAATCGTCAATGGGGCCGCGCGTAATCCAGAGGTCAACTGCATCCTGATCCGCGCCGAAGGGCGCGGCTTCTGTGGCGGCGTCGACATCAAGGAAATGCAAGCGCATCCCGAACGCATCCCTTATCTCAATCGTGGCAATTACCTGACCTTCAAGGCGATCCACGAAGCGGAAGTGCCGGTGGTCGTGGCAGTGCACAAGTTCGTGATCGGTGGCGGCATTGGCATTTGCGGTGCGTCAGACACGATCATCGCGGCGGATGACGCGTTCTTCTCTCTGCCGGAAGTCGACCGCGGCGCGATGGGCGGTGCCAGCCACATGTCGCGGATGTTGCCGCTGCACAAGGTGCGCGCGGCCTTCTTCACCGGCGGCACTATTCCGGCGCAGGAAGCCTATCGCCTGGGCGCAGTCGAAAAGGTCGTGCCTCGCGCCGATCTGGAAACCGAAGCCCGCGCCTTCGCCGCGCTGATCGCGTCCAAGTCGCGCAAGGCGCTGGTGATCGCCAAGGAAGCGCTGAACGGCCTGGAAGCCCGCGACGTTGATCGCGGCTATCGCTGGGAACAGGGCTTCACACTCGAAATGTATATGCATGAAGACAGCCAGAAGGCGCGCGACGCCTTTGTCGAAACCGGCAAGGCGGCCAAGTTCTGATGGACCTGACCTACACTGCCGAACAACAGGCCTTTCGGGCGGAGGTGCGCGCATGGCTTGCCGCGCATGTGCCGTCCGAGCCGCTGGAACATTATGACGCCACGCGGGAAGGCTTCGAGGCGCATCGTCAGTGGGAAAAGACGCTGAAATCCGGCGACTGGGGCATGGTGACTTGGCCCGTCGAATATGGTGGTCGTGGTCTCGACCTGATCCAATGGCTGATATTCGAGGAGGAATATTATCGCGCCGGAGCGCCGGGTCGGGTCAACCAAAACGGTATCTTCCTGCTTGGCCCCACGCTGATCGAATTCGGCACGCATGAGCAGAAGCAGCGCTTCCTGCCCAAAATGGCGAGCGGCGAGGAAATCTGGGCGCAGGCCTGGTCGGAGCCACAGGCGGGTAGCGATCTTGCGGGGGTGCGGGCGACCTGTGTGCAGGATGGCGACGACTATGTGCTGAGCGGCCATAAAATCTGGTCGAGCCGCGCCGTGTTTGCCGACTGGGCGTTCGGCCTGTTTCGCACGCCGGGGACGGAACGGCACAAGGGGCTGTCGCTGATCTTCTTTCCGCTCGATGCGCCGGGCGTCACGGTCAATGCGATCAAGAAGATCAACGGCCATGTCGGTTTCGCAGAGATTTTTCTGGAGAATGTCCGCGTACCCGCCTTCAACCGGCTCGGTGACGAGGGCCAAGGCTGGCACATCTGCATGGCGACGGCCGGGTTCGAGCGTGGCCTGATGCTGCGCTCCCCTGCCCGCTATCAGGTCGCGACCGCCAAGCTGGCTCAGCTTTGGGAAGCGCACAAGGACAACGCTGACCCGGCTCTGGAGGCGGATGTCGTTCGGGCGCACATGAATGCGGACGCCTATGCGCTCAACATCTATCAGACCGCCTCGCGCCTGATGGCCGGCGCGAAGATCGGGCCGGAAGCCAGCACCAACAAGATTTTTTGGTCGGAACTCGACATTCACCTGATGCAGACCGCGCTCTCCATCCTCGGCCCCATAGCGGAGCTGAGGCAGGAAGCGCCCGACGCTAGCCCGGTGGACTGGATCGACGATTATATCTTCGCGCTCGCCGGACCGATCTATGCCGGATCGAACGAGATCCAGCGCAACATCATAGCCGAGCGCATGCTCGGCCTGCCGCGCTGAGGAGGAAGAAATGGATTTCACGCTCAGCGAAGAACAGTTGATGTTCGCGGACACTGCGCGGACGCTGTTCGCCGATAGCTGCACCCCCGATCACTGGCGCAAAATGATGGAAGCTGGTGTGGCGCGCGACGATGCGCGCTGGGCCTCGATCGTCGAAACCGGCCTGACGCTGGTGTTGCTGCCCGAAAGCGCAGGCGGCATTGGCCTTTCCGAAACCGACTTTGCCCTGATCGCACAGGAAGCGGGCTATGTCGCGTTGCCCGAACCGCTGGTCGAGAGCGCAGGCGTGGCAGCGCCAATGCTCGCCGCGCTGGCGCCGGATCATGCAGTGCTGGCCGATCCGCTGGCGACCATCGCGATTGCCCATCCGCTCAATCCTTTCGTCGCCAATGCCGACAGCGCCGCTGCGATCCTGCTGGAAAAAGATGGCGAGGCTTTTCTGGCCACGCCCGATCAGGTGACGCTGACGGCGCAACCCAGCATCGATCCCTTCCGGCGCCTGTTTTCCGTCGAGTGGGACGCCGCGAACGCGACCGCGTTGGGGACGGCGGATTGGGATCTGGCACTGGGCCGCGCCGCCCTTTTCAACGCAGCCATGGGCCTGGGCCTTGCCCAACGAGCCGTCGATCTGGCGGTCGACTATGCCAAGGAACGCCAGCAATTCGGCAAGCCGATCGGCAGCTATCAGGCGGTCAAGCATCACCTTGCCACCGCGCAGGTCGCGATCGAGTTCGCAAAGCCGGTCGTCGCGGCGGCGGCGGCTGAAATCGCCGCGTGCGACGTACAGGCGCGTGCCCGCGTCAGTCACGCCAAGCTGGTGGCGCTGGAAGCGGCGGACAAGGCCGCCCGCGCCTCCATCCAGGTGCATGGCGCCATGGGATATAGCTGGGAAGTTGACGTCCACCTCTTCCTCAAGCGTGCGCTGGCGCTGACCCAGGCATGGGGCACCCCGACTTTCCACCGCGCGCGCATCGCCGCACGCATATTCAGCCAGCCCATGGGGCCGGACCAGACCTTTGCACGCGAGAGTGAAAATGCCTGAAGCCTATATCATCGACGCCGTCCGCTCGCCTGTCGGGCGCAAGAAGGGCAGTCTGGCCCATGTTCATCCGGCGGACCTTGGCGCCCATCCCATCCGCGCGCTGGTCGACCGTACCGGCATCGATCCGGCACTGGTCGATGATGTCGTATGGGGTTGCACCGAGACGATCGGCGGACAGGCGGGTGACATCGGGCGCACCGCCTGGCTGGTCGCTGGCCTGCCCGAGGAAGTCCCCGGCGTCACTGTCGACCGCCAATGCGGTTCCAGTCAGCAGGCGGTCCATTTCGCGGCGCAGGGCGTGATGAGCGGCACGCAGGATCTGGTCGTCGCCGGCGGCAGTCAGGCGATGAACCAGATTCCCATCATGGCCGCGATGATCGCGGGCGCGCAATATGGGTTTGACAGTCCCTTCCATGGTGCGAAGGGCTGGGTCGACCGCTATGGCATGGAAGAGGTCAATCAGATCAAGTCCGCCGAAATGATCGCCGATAATTGGCAAATCAGCCGCGAAGCGATGGAAAGATTCGCCCTTGCCAGCCACCAGCGCGCACAGTTGGCTTGGGACAATGGCTGGTTCGACGCGGAAGTCGCGCCGCTCGAAGGGCTGACGAAGGATGAAACCATCCGCCCGACGACATCGCTGGAAGGCTTGGCGACGTTGAAGCCCGTCAATGAAGGTGGTGTCATCACCGCCGGGATCGCCAGCCAGAATTGCGATGCCGCCGCTGCCCTGCTGATCGCCAGCGAGCGGGCCGTGAAGGAACATGGGCTGAAGCCCCGCGCGCGCATCCATCATCTGTCGGTCCGCGCCGCCAATCCCGTGTGGATGCTGACAGGCCCGATCCCGGCCACGCAATATGCCCTGAAAAAGGCGGGTATGCGGATCGAGGATATCGACCTGTTCGAATGCAACGAGGCCTTTGCCAGCGTCACCATGGCGTGGATGAAGGAACTCCATATCCCGCATGAGAAGGTGAACGTGCAGGGCGGCGCCATCGCGCTTGGTCATCCGATTGGCGCGACTGGTGCGCGGCTGATGACGACCTTGCTGGGCGCGCTGGAGCGCACCGGCGGTCGCTATGGCCTCCAGACCATGTGCGAAGGTGGCGGGCAGGCCAACGTCACTATCATCGAACGGCTGTAACGGAGCGCCTGGCCCATGCCCTGCTACGCCTATCAGGGGATCGTCCCGGTGGTCGATCCGACCAGCTATGTCCATCCGCTAGCGTCGCTGATCGGAGATGTGATCGTCGGACCGGGCTGCTTCATCGCGCCCGGCGCATCCTTGCGCGGCGATTTTGGGCGAATTGTGGTGGAGGGCGACAGTAGCATTCAGGACAACGTCACTGTCCATGCCAACCAGTTGCGCGACACCATCATTCGGCGGGGCGCGACGATTGCACATGGATCGATCATCCACGGCTGCGAGATTGGGGAGAATGCGCTGATCGGGATGAATGCGGTGATCCTCGACAATGCCGTGATAGGGTCGGAAAATCTGGTCGCGGCGCTGAGTCTGGTGAAGTCGGATGTAGAAACGCCACCCCGCAGTCTGGTGGTCGGCAATCCAGCGAAGGTCATCAAGACGTTCGAGCCGCATCAGATCACATGGCGCAATGACGGCGACGGCGAATATCAAAAGCTCGCCCGCGCCGCGCTGACCGACCTGATCGAAGCAGAGCCGTTGCGCGCGGCAGAGCCGGATCGGCAGCGTATCCGTTCCGACGCCATTGCAGTGCGCCTTGTGGGCAAGACCGCCGAAGAACGCCAACGCCGCATGGCGGAAACGGGAGAGAAAGCATGAGCAGCGCAACGCAGATCACCAACCTTCTGTATCGCTATGCCGAACTGATGGATGCGGGCGAGATGGAAGCGGTGGCCGCGCTTTTCACCCGCGCCCGGATCAAGACCGGCGATGGCGAGGTGGTGGAAGGATCAGCGCCCATGCTGGCGCTGTGGCGCGCGCATGTGCGCATCTACCCCTGTGGCACACCGAAGACCAAGCATGTCATCACCAACCCGATCGTGGAGGTGGATGATGTCGCAGGGACGGCGACCTGCCGGTCCTACTATACGGTTTTCCAGGCCACGCCGGACCTGCCTTTGCAGGCCATTTGCGCGGGCCGCTATCATGACGCCTTCGTTCGCGTGGGCGGCGAATGGCATTTTTCTGAACGTGATTATTCCCTGCTCGATCTCGTCGGCGACCTTAGTCAGCACCTGCTGATCCCGGTCGCGTCATGATCAGCGGGCTGTGAAGGAGTAGAAGAAATGGGTATCTGCGAAGGACGCGTTGCGATCGTAACCGGGGCTGGCAATGGCCTTGGCAAAGCCTATGCGCTGGGCTTGGCGGCTGAAGGTTGCAAAGTGGTGGTCAACGATCTGGGTGTTGGCACCCATGGTGAGGCCGGGGAAACCAAGGGCGCGGCGGAGCAGGTGGTGGACGAGATTCGCGCCATGGGCGGGGAAGCGGTCGCCAACACGGATGACGTAGCGGACTGGGATGCGGGCAAGCGCATGGTGGAAGCCGCGCTCGACACTTTCGGCGCGCTGCATGCCGTGGTCAACAATGCCGGTTTCGTGCGCGACCGCATGTTCTTCACCTGTAGCCCGGAAGAATGGGATGCAGTGATCCGTGTTCACCTGCGCGGCCATTTCTGCACCAGCCGCCACGCCGCGGAATATTGGCGCGCGCAGAGCAAGGCGGGCAATCCGGTCGACGCCCGTATTATCAACACGACGTCGGGCGCGGGCCTTCAGGGTTCGATCGGTCAGTCCGCCTATTCGACGGCCAAGGCGGGTATCGCGGGGCTGACTTTGGTGCAGGCAGCGGAACTGGGGCGGCTGGGCGTCACCGCCAATGCGCTGGCGCCCAATGCGCGCACTCGCATGACCAATACCGGCGCCTTCGACATGGAGGTGAAGGAAGGCGAATTCGACCTGTTTGCACCGGAAAATATGGCGCCGCTCGTCGCCTATCTGGTGTCGGAACAGTCGAAGGGTGTGACCGGCCAGGTGTTTGAGCTGAAGGGCGGCCAAGTCTTCCTGTCGCAGGGTTGGACCGACAGCCCGGCCTATGACAAGGGCGCGCGCATTGAGCCAGGCGAGATGGATGCGATCGTCCGCCAGCTGCTGACGACCCGCGAACCCGCCAAGTCGGTTTACGGAGCCGCCTGATGGACTTCGCGCTCAGCGATGACCAACGCGCCATTCAGGGAGCCGCACGCGACTTCCTGACCGACGCCGCCAGTCCGGAAGTAATTCGCGCAGTGGTCGAGGGAACGACGGGCTTTGACGAAAGCCTGTGGCAAGCCCTGGCCGGCGAGATGGGCTTCGCTGGGCTGATGGTGCCGGAGACGCATGGCGGTCTGGGGCTGGGCGCTGTCGAAATGGCGCTGGTCCTGGAAGAGATGGGGCGTATGCTGGCCCCGGTGCCTTTTTTCGAAACGGCGGTTCTGGCGGTCCAGGCAGTGTTGGCAGCCGGGAATGAGGCGCAGCATACGACCCTCCTCCCTCGTCTCTGCGCTGGCACCCGGGCCTGTTTCGCTGGAACAGCCGACCGCCCGACCTTATCGGGTGATCGGCTGACCGGCACGGCCCATTTCGTGACCTTCGGCCATGTCGCAGAATTGATCGTCGTCGCGACGGCGGACGATAGCTTGATCGTACTGGAACGCAGCACGCCCGGCCTGACGGTCGAAGCGCTGCCTAGCCTGGATCGTACCCGCCGCTTCGCGACGTTGACGTTCGACTGCGCGGTAACACCCGACATGGTGCTGGGTGAGGCGGGCGGCGCGCAGGCCGCGATCGCACGGACGCTCTCCATCGGCGCGGGATTGTTGGCGGCGGAGCAGACGGGGGGGATGCAATACAGCCTCGACGCGACCGTGGATTATGCGGGGCAACGCGTGCAGTTCGGCCGCCAGATCGGTTCGTTCCAGGCCTATAAACATATGCTGGCGGACATGATGCTGTTGGTCGAGGCATCACGCTCGGCCGCCTATTATGCAGCGGCAGCCATTGACGAGGATGGTGAAGAACTGGCCGAAGCCTGCCATATCGCCCGCACCTATGCGTCCGACGCCTATTGTTCAATCAGCGGCGATGCGATCCAGTTGCATGGCGGCATCGGCTTCACCTGGGAACATCACGCCCACCTCTACTTCAAACGTGCGCGCGCTACGGCAAGCTGGCTGGGTTCGGCCGATACCCATCGCGAGGCATTGGCGAAGCTTTTGCTGGATGGGGACAGGGTCGCCGCATGACCGGCGTCGTCGCCCTTCCCCTGCCCCATACACAACTCGACCGGGCGGCGTTGACGCCCGTAACATGCAAGGATCTGGTATAATGGCTGCAACTGTCCCTGTTCCCCCCTATCCCACCCCGCGCGGCCTGCTGACCGGCAAGACCGTGGTAGTGACTGCCGCTGCGGGCACGGGCATCGGCTTTTCGGCGGCGAAGCGCGCCGCTGAGGAAGGCGCCAAGCTGCTGATCAGCGATTTCCACGAACGCCGCCTTGGCGAAGCCGCTGATCGGATCGCCGATGAAGCGGGCGTGGAACGGCCAGCGACGTTCGTTTGCGATGTTACCAGCGAACAGGCCGTGCAGGGCCTGCGCGATGCATCGCTGGCCGCCCTTGGCAAGGTCGACGTGCTCATAAACAATGCGGGACTTGGTGGAGAGGTCGATGTTGTCGACATGACCGATGACCAGTGGAACCGGGTGCTCGATGTCACGCTGACCAGCCTGTTCCGCATGACCCGCGCCTTCCTGCCGTCCATGTATGCCAACAAGTCGGGCGTGATGGTGAACAACGCCTCTGTCCTGGGCTGGCGCGCGCAAAAGGGCCAGGCCCATTATGCGGCGGCCAAGGCTGGCGTCATGGCCTTTACCCGTTGTTCCGCGATCGAGGCGGCAGAACATGGCGTGCGCATCAACGCCGTGTCGCCGAGCCTGGCCATGCATCCCTTCCTTGCCAAGGTGACCAGTCAGGAAGCACTCGACAAGCTGGTCGAGAAGGAAGCGTTCGGACGCCCCGCCGAAGTGTGGGAAATCGCCAATGTCATGATGTTCCTGGCAAGCGACCTGTCCTCCTACATGACCGGAGAGATCGTCTCCGTGTCCAGCCAAAGGGCCTGATCCATGACCACCATCTTTGAATCGCCCCGCGAATTGATAGGCAAGGAAGGCACGATCCTTGGTCCCAGCGAGTGGCTGACAGTCGATCAGGCCATGATCGACGGCTTTGCCGATGTGACCGGGGATCATCAATGGATCCATGTCGATACGGAACGCGCCAAGGACGGTCCGTTCGGTGCGACCATTGCCCATGGCTATCTGACGCTCAGCCTCACCAACCTGATGATGCCCAGCATGATCGACGTGCGGCGCTTTGCCAGCGGCCTGAATGTCGGCACCAACAAGCTGCGCTTCCTCAATCCCGTGCGCTGCGGTTCGCGCATTCGCGGGGTCGGCGAAATTCTCTCGGTCGAGGCGGTCGCCAATGGCGCGGCGATCCAGGCGGTGATCCGCGTCACCGTCGAAATTGAGGGCCAAGAAAAGCCTGCCGTCGTTGTCGAAGCCATCACACGCTATTTTCCGGAGTAAGCAAGATGCCCGATCCCACGAAGATGCCAGACCCCGCAAAGATGGAAGCCGCCGTCCACGCCTATGTCGCCGCGTTCGAGGCGGGCAGCGCCGATCAGGTTGCCGCCCTCTATGCCGCCGATGCGACGGTCGAAGACCCGATCGGCACACCGGTCCATCATGGGCGGGAAGCCGTTCGCGCCTTCTATGCCGAGTCCATGAAGACCGGTGCGAAGCTGAAGCTCGAAGGACCGGTGCGCGTGGTCGGCGACTATGCGGTGTTCCCCTTTTCGGTGAACCTCAATTTCGACGGCGGTGCCAAGCGCATCGATGTGATCGACACCTTCCGCTTCAATGAAGCCAATGAGGTGATCGAAATGCGCGCCTATTGGGGCCCCACCAACATGCACGGTTTTTAACAAGGAATTTTCCCATGCGTGAAGCAGCCATCATCTCCACTGCTCGCACCGGCGTCGGCAAGGCCTATCGCGGCGCGTTCAACGATACCGAAGCACCCGTCATGTCGGCGCATGTCGTCAATGCCGCTATCGAACGCGCGGGGATCGACCCGGCGCGCGTCGATGACGTTTATCTGGGCGTCGGCAATCACTGGAATACCCAGAGCTATAATCTGGGCCGCCTGACCGTCCATGGGTCTGTACTGCCTAACACGACCGCGGGCTTTACGCTGGACCGCAAATGCTCGTCGGGGCTCAACGCCATTGCCCTCGCCGCGCGTGGCATCATGTGCGACGAAATCGACGTTGCGGTGGCCGGTGGGATGGAAAGCATCTCGCTGACCCTCAACAAGCACGCGCCAGCATTTCGTAACCGGTCCGAATTCATCAAGGCGCAAGATCCTGATGCCTATATGGTGATGATCGAAACGGCAGAAATCGTCGCCGAACGCTATGGCGTGGACCGTGAAGCACAGGATCGCTTTGCCGCACTGTCGCAGCAGCGCGCCGCCGCCGCGCAGGCAGCAGGCCGCTTCGATGCCGAAATCGTGCCGATCACCGTCACCAAGACACTGTTCGACAAGGAAGGCAATGAGACCGGCAAGGAAGAGCTGACGCTGGCCAAGGATGAGGGCATCCGCGCTGGCACCACCTATGAAGCGCTTGCCGGCCTGAAGCCCGTGTTCAAAAATGGGCAGGTCATTCAGGAGGGCAAGCATGTAACGGCGGGCAATGCCAGCCAGCTGTCCGACGGCGCTTCCGCGCAGGTCGTCATGGACCTCGCCACCGCGCAGAAGGAAGGACGGCCGATCCTGGGCGTCTATCGTGGCTTCCAGGTCGCGGGTTGCGGCGCCGACGAGATGGGCATCGGCCCGGTGTTCGCTATCCCCAAGCTGCTGGATCGTGCGGGTCTGAAGATAGACGATATCGGCCTGTGGGAAATCAACGAAGCCTTCGCAAGCCAAGCGGTCTATTGCCAGCAGAAGCTGGGAATCGACCCGGAAAAGCTGAACGTCAACGGCGGCGGTATCGCCATCGGCCATCCGTTCGGCATGACCGGATCGCGCCTGGTCGGCCATGCGCTGATCGAGGGCAAGCGCCGCGGCGTCAAATATGTCGTCGTGTCGATGTGCGTGGCGGGCGGCATGGGTGCCGCTGGCCTGTTCGAGGTCGCCTGATCCATGCAGCTTGCCTTCGCCCCTGAACTCAAAGCCTTTCGCGAGGAGGCGGCCGACTGGTTGAACAGCCAGTTGTCCGGCCCTTTCAAGGCCGTGCGCGGTCAGACCAACCAGACCGACAATGTCGAGGAACGTCGCGCCTGGGAAGCGGCGCTGGGGGAAGCGCGGTGGAGCGTGGTCGGTTGGCCCGAGCAATGGGGCGGCCGGGGCGCCTCCATCGCCGAACAGATCATATTCGCCGAAGAATATGCGCGGGCCAAGGCGCCGCCCCGTGTCGGGCATCTGGGCGTGGAGTTGCTGGGACCGACGCTGATCGCCATGGGCAGCGAAGATCAGAAGGCACGCTTTCTGCCCGACATCGCCCATGGCAAGACGATCTGGTGCCAAGGCTATTCTGAACCGGGCGCCGGGTCCGACCTTGCCAACGTAAAGACCAAGGCGCGCGTCGAGGGCGACCGCTATATTATCGATGGGCAGAAGATCTGGACGTCGATGGGGACGATTGCCGACTGGTGCTTCGTCATCGCGCGGACCGAGGCGGGCAGCGTCGGCAATAAGGGCCTGTCCTTCCTGATGGTGCCGATGGACCAGCCCGGAGTGGACCCCCGGCCCATCCGCCAGATGACCGGCGAGGCCGAATTTGCCGAGGTCTTTTTTGACGGGGCGGAGGCGCTGACCATCGATCGGATCGGCGAGGAAGGCGATGGCTGGAAGGTCGCGATGGCGCTGCTGGGCTTCGAGCGGGGCGTGTCGACACTCGCCCAGCAGATGCATTTCCGCAACGAACTGGACGAAGTCATCGCCATCGCCAAACGTAACGGCAAAGCAAGTGACCCGATCATCCGGCAGAAGATCGCCAAGGCTCATGCAGGGCTGAAGATCATGCGCTATAACGGTCTGCGGATGTTATCCGACGGCGAGGGCGGCGCGGATCTTTCGGGCGCGGCCTATAGCTACAAGCTCTACTGGTCACTGTGGCACAAGGCGTTGGGCGAACTCGCCATGGACGTGCTGGGGCAGGAAGGCGAGATCGGCATCAGCGAGGAAAGGTTCGATGGCCTTCCCAACATGTATCTGATGAGCCGGTCCGACACCATCTATGCCGGGACCGACCAGATTCAACGCAACATCATTTCCGAGCGAGGCCTTGGGATGCCACGGGAGCCGCGCGGATGAGGTGCAGATCCGGCGGCCCGCAAGAGCCGCCGGAGCCTTTGCCTGGTCAGAAGATCTTCATCTCCTGCAACTGGGCAATGCGCGCATCGTCATAGCCCAATTCGCCCAGCACTTCGGCGGTATGTTCGCCCAGCAGCGGCGGCGCGCGGCGGATAGTCGCGGGCGATTGCGACATATTGGCCAGCGGACTTGCGATCAGATCGACCGAACCTGTCGACGACCATGGGTGCGGCGTCGTCGCGCGCAGACCCCGATGCTGGACCTGCGGATCTTCCCAAACCTCCGGCAACTCATTGTAGCGCGCGGCGGGAATGCTCACCTCATCGAATTTTCCCTGGAGCTCCTCGGAGGTGTATCCTCGGCTCCATTCGTTGATGATGTCCATCAACTCCAGCCGGTTCAGCTTGCCCCGCTTGTAATTCTCATCGAAGCGCGGATCGCGATACAGTTCGGGCTGACCCATCAGCACCGTCAGCCGCCGCCAATGTTCGTCGCCACCGGCGGTCAGGTACAGCATTCCATCGCTGGTATGAATAAGATCCGCCGGACCGCCGCCATTGCCGCCATTGCCGAGACGGGGGGGCGTAACGCCGCTGAGCAGATAATCCTGCATGATATGGCTGACCATCGCCACCGAACTGTCCAGCAGGGCGATATCGATATGCTGTCCTTCGCCTGTCTGGTTCCGATGCTGGAGCGCGGCGAGCACGGAGATGGCGACGTTGTGGCCAGTGACGAAATCGACGAGACTCGGACCAGCCTTCAGCGGCCCCGACCCTGGCTGACCGTCTGCAATGCCGGTGACCGCCATCATGCCGCCCGTCGCCTGGAACAGGCCGTCATAACCAGGCCGCGCCGCCATCGGGCCGGTCTGGCCAAAGCCTGTTACCGAACAGTAGATCAAGCCGGGATTGATCGCCTTGAGACTTTCATAATCCAGCCCGAAACGCTTCAGGTCGCCGACCTTGTAATTTTCGATGAGCACGTCTGAGCCCGCGACCAGTTTGCGCAGGATTTCCTGGCCCTCGGACTTGCTATGATCGAGCGTAATGGATCGTTTGTTGCGATTGGCCGCCACAAAAAAGCCCGCCTGACGCAGGTTCACCCCATCCCTGCCCTCTACCTCGGCAAGGCCATAGACGCGACCGTCATCTCCTGCGCCGGGACGTTCTACCTTGATTACGTCGGCGCCCAGGTCGCCCAATATCTGAGCGCCGATGGGGCCTGCGAGCACGCGGGTCATATCGATGACGCGAATGCCTTCGAGCGCTGCCTTCCTAATGGTCATAATCGCCTGCTTTGTCCATATTGATATGCGTAGTATTTTGAGGATGTTTATTCGCTTTTCACATAAAACGCCAGACGATGGCCATCAAAAGTGCAGAGGTAATACAAAATTCTGCGCGTTAAGGCTTGTCGAACCAGGCCTGGCGCGACACTATGGCAAACTATAAGGCTCCACGGAAAGGAGCAATGATCGAACCAAGGCCTCACAAAGTGGGCGGCAAGGTGCTGAGGATAGCGCTGCGCGCATTCGAAGCCTAGACGAAGGATAAACAGTATGCCCCTTGACACGCAATTAAAAGCCATGTTCGCAGGTCAGCCGGAATGGGGGCCGATGCGCAATTTTCCGCTCGATCAGTTGCGACAGGCGGTGCGGTCCAGTTCGATCCAGCTACCGCCGCCCGCTGTAACGCTCGCGTCGGTCAGCGACCGCCCCCTCCCCGGCCCGGCGGGCGAGATCCCGGCGCGCATCTACACGCCCGAAGGCAGTGGCCCTTTCCCTGTGATCGTCTATTTCCATGGCGGCGGCTTTGTTGTCGGCGATCTCGATACACAGGACATGATCGCACGCGGTCTGTGCGCAGGCGCCGAAAGCATAATCGTATCAGTCGATTATCGTCTGGCGCCCGAACATAAATTCCCGGCTGCTTTCGAGGATGGCTGGGCCGCAATCCAATGGGCGGCCGCCCATGCAGCAGACCTGGGCGGCGATCCTGCACGTCTTGGCGTAGCGGGCGACAGTGCAGGCGGCGTCATCGCCAGCGCCTGCGTCCTCTTGGCCAAACAGGCAGGCGCACCGAAATTGTCCGCCGTCATCAACTGGTATGGACCCGGAATCCATCCGATCCCCGAGCAAGGTTCGGCGATTGAATTTGCCAATGGCCCGTTGCTGCGCATGGATGACGTTCATTTCTTCTGGGAAATGTTCATCAAAGATGCGTCCGATTATGAGGATTTCCGCGCCAGTCCGATCAAAGCGGCCAGCCATGCAGACCTGCCCCCGACCTTCATCGCCAGCGCGGAATGCGATCCGATCCGCGATGCGGTGGAAGCCTATGCTCCGGTGCTTTCTAACGCAGGCGTCGAGGTCGAGGTGAAGCGCTATCCTGGCATGGTCCATGGCTTTGTATCATGGGTTAGCTTCCTGCCCGGCGCACAGGCCGCCATGGCGGACGCCTGCGCCTTTGCAAAGCGGCATTTGAAGGGGCGCTAGCAACGGCGAGGCAATGCCTCCGTGCTGGCGCATCGAAAGCCACCGATGTAGCGTGTGCGCTTTCCTCGCGGGTGGTGCAAACGCCGTGCAGGAGTTGTTTCAACAAGCGGCGATGCACGCCTGATCTCCAACCATCAGCAAGATTGGCGCCGACTAGGCCGACCCGGATCAACTGCTGCTGCTGACACACGCCTCTCCATGATCAGATGCCCGTGAGCAAGTCACGAGATCGCCATGACTGCGCATCCCGGACGACTTCAGGAACGCGACACCGACGACCTCATTCCCATTCGACGATGGACAGCACATGGCGGTCATAGCCCGGAAACACATAGTCGAATTCCAGCATCATGGTTTCGCCAAGCACGCCGCTCGCGAGAATGTCCGTTTCAACAAATGCCTGTACGCCGTTCTTCCCATAGGCATAGCGGGTCACACCGCCATAAATCGGCGAAGCGTCGAGCCGTGCGTCGACATCCGAGTTGCCAGGCAAGCCCCGATTATAGACCAGCTTCAAGCGGCCCTTTAGCTGGGGATCATTCTTGTTGGCATCCTCAAGCGCCAGAAAGATGTTTTCCAGATCCTCCAGGCTCTCCATCAAGGTTCCATAGTGGAAGCTGTATTCCGGATCCTCTTCCAACTTTTCCCGCATCGCGACGACCGTGGCATGTTCGTGATCCGTGCCCACGCCGAGCGCTTCGTGGATCGCCTTCGTCAGATCGCGCTGGGCGTCTGGAATGACCGACACATACACTATGCCGTCTCCACGTGGACTATGGCGCGGATCCACCACGAAACGGTAGAAATGCGAGCCATTAGGCAATAACAGATCCTGCGTTTCGACATAGCCCAGCATCGAAAGAAGCCGGGCGGCGAGTGGCCCATCCTCCTTGGTCTTGTAGTGCAGCGCCATATGACCCATGGACCGCGCGCCCTTAAACTCTGCCGGTTTTTCCAATAATGTTGCCATTGTCATTATCCTCTGTTCGATATCGCATGTCGGCACAGTCGTATCAGGGCCGTATCAGCACTTTACATTCGCGCGGCTGTGCGCGCAGCGCTTCGAAGGCAGTTGGCAGTTCGTCCAAACTTACAGTCGATGTGTGGATCGGCCCAGGTTTTACAGCCCCTGTCGCAACGGCATTGATGACCGCCGCGAAGTCGCGCTCGGTATAGGCCTGACTGTATCGGATCGTCACTTCCTTGCCCAGTGCGACTATCGGCAGGATTTTATCTTGTTCGAGGATCACCCCCGCAACGACAATTTGGCCGCGAATAGCGACGAGTTGGATCGCTTCATTCAATATGCCGGGCAATCCGACGCATTCGAACACGACGTGCGGCCGCTGGCCGCCAGTCTCGCGGGCGAAGGCCGTCGCCACATCCTCTGCCTGCGGGTCGATCACTGCGGTCGCTCCGATGGCCAGTGCAAGACCGCGCCGGTCGGGCGAACGCTCGCTCACCACGACATGGCGCGCTCCCGCGTGGCGGGCGAAAATCGACACCGCGATACCGATCGGTCCGGCGCCCAGCACCAGCACGGCGGCGCCCTTGGGCATATCGGCCCTGGAAACGGTATGATGGCCGACCGCCAGCGGCTCGATCATCGCCCCTTCCTCAAAAGTCACACCATCGGGCAGGCGCTGGAGCATATTTGCCCGCGCGCCGACGAATTGCGCGTACGCACCCTGCACAAGTGGCGTAGTTCCGGTGAACAAATTATCCGGGCAGAGCGCCAGCAGATCGGCATCACAGGCGGCGCAGTCATGGCAGGCGTTGAGCGGCAGTGCAGTGACCCTATCACCAACCTTCCATTGCCCCGTTACCGCGCTGCCAATCGCCGCGATCGTACCGGCAAACTCATGTCCCAGGATAATGCCGGGCGTCATGTTTGGATTTTCCACCATGTGCAGATCCGACCCGCAAATGCCGGCGTTGGCGACCTGCAAGATTACTTGGTCGGAAGCCGGAATGGGATCAGGGACATTTTCCACCACTAGCGGCTTGCCGACTGCATGAAAAACGGCAGCGCGCATTACCGCTCAACTCGGCATATAGTATGCTTGATCGTCATTGCTTGACCTCTCCTGCCTGCCCGCTCGATCGCGGAAACCAAGGGCTTCCGTCGAACTGCGCCATGCTTCGCGCATAAGGTAGCATAAAATACAACGCATAATAGCATTTTCCGCGCGCGACATGCTAGCAAATGCTGAAAGAACGAACCACGCGGTCCTGAAAAGAGGGCCGCGTTTCGCGAACATGATATGATCTATGTCCGCGATATTACGGTTTGCGCGGTTGGCAAAGGTGAACGCCATGATCGCGACGGCCATCCTTAAGGCTTGCATCACAGTGCGAAGATATCGGCGCAGTCAGACCCGTTCTCGCTGATAACGATTTCATGCCTGCTCAGCGCTGGGAAGAAATATTCCCACCATCCACGACAATCTCGGATGCGGTAATATAGCTCGCCTCGTCAGACAGCAGGAACCGCACGACACGACCTATTTCCTCGGGTTCGCCGATACGATCAAGCAGTATCCGTTTTTCGAAATGGCGCGGCTCAAGCGCATCGATCGATGGCTTCATCATCGGCGTCATGATCTGTCCCGGGGAAATGGAATTGATCCGGATGCCTTCCTGCCCCAGCCGATCCGCAAGCGAGCGGACCAGCGAAAGCACCCCGCCCTTGGCCGCCGTATAGACCGGGTTCATCGAATTTCCCAAAGTGGCGTTGATCGATGCCGTTGCCACCATCGCCGAGCCCGGTACGCGCTTCATATCCTCCAAAAAGGCCTGCAAAAGCAGGACGATTGGGCGCAGATGGATATTGATGCCATCATCCCAGGATTCGATCGTGATCCCGTCGAGCGACGCGACATCTACGATGCCTGCACAGTGGACGATCCCGCCGATAGAAGGCAGCGCTTCACGGGTCTGGTTCGCCGCGTTCTGGATCGCTTCTGGATCGCGAACATCGACGCCATAGCCCACGGCAACAGTCCCGAATTCGGCCTGTATGGCGTCGGCAGCCGAGGATGCGCGTTGTCCGTTGATATCCCAGATCGCGACAGGACGGCCGACTGCGGCGAGTGCGCGGGCCGAAGCGAATCCCAGGCCGGAGGCGCCGCCAGTGATGACAGCTCCGGTTGAGGGCGACGCCAAAAGTGGCAGAATCTCTTTATTCAAGTGCCTCTCCTATAATTGCTTATTAGACTGTCATATCGACGAGCGCGCGGGTGACCTCGCCTGCCTTCAGGGCGGCGATGGCTTCGGCGATCTGGTCGAGCGGCCAGACTCCACTGACCTGATCGGCCAGATTGAGCCGACCATCGCGCGCTTGGGCGATAAGCTCGGGATAGTCGCGGTCGGGCAAGGCACCGCCATTCATTGTCGCAATCACCTCTCCGCCCATCACAAACCCATCGAGCGGCAGGCTGGCAAGCGCACCAGGCCGCGACATGCCGATCAACACCACCCGGCCACCGCGCTTGATGCAGCGTAGCGCCGTTTCGATCGCAGTGACCGCCCCGCTGCACTCGATGACGACATCGATCGGTCCATAGACCTGTGCGAGCGCCGCCGCCCCGGTCGGCGCATCCTGCGTCGTCTCTGCCAGTACGAAGTCGGTGGCACCGAATTGCCGTGCGACCGCCTCCTTGCCCGGATTGGCGTCCACCGCGATCACTCGCGCGCCCATCCCCCGCGCGCCTTGGATGGCGTTGACGCCGATGCCACCGATGCCGAACACGACAACTGTATCGTCCGCGCGCACTCGGCCCAGTACCCGTGAAGCGCATACCCCGGTCGATACCGCGCAACCGATCAGCGCGCCTTCTTCGGGAGGCAGGTCATCCACAGCGAAGAGTTGCGACGCCTTGACCAGGATTTCTCCGGCGAAGGACGAAACGTTGGCGAAGGACGCGACCGGAGCGCCGTCAAGCAAGAAGGGAAAATTCGGGGCGAAACCCCAGTTGATGTCGCAATTGTGCGGCTCTGCCCGCAGGCATTCACGGCAAATCCCGCAGGGCGTCTGCGTACCCACGGCGACGCGATCGCCGATGGACCAGCCTTCCACGCCCTCGCCGAGTTCCACGACCTCTCCCGCCGCTTCATGCCCCAGGACGATGGGCAATTGGGGCAGATGCGGCGTCATCATGCTGAGGTCTGTATGACAGATGCCCGATCGCAAGACCTGGACGCGCACCTCCCCCACCCCGACAGGCCGCAAGTCCAGCCTATCGGTGACAAACAGTTCGCGCCCATCCCAAACCGCGCCCCTCATGCGGCCAGACCCGCCAGTAAGGGGTAGGAAAAGGAGGGGTCATCGCGATCTGCTCGTCCATTGGGCGCGTCCTGTCCCATGCGCACCATCGCCGCATCGTCGACGGGCACAATAGAGCCATGATCAAAAACCAGACTGCGGTAGCTGAATTTCCAGATGCTGTTGCGCCTTTCGTAGCGGTCGAGATAGCGGCCCAGCGCGACGAACAGCTTGGCTTCCGGGCCATGCGTGCGATGCCACGCCTCGACATAATGCTCGCCTTCCGCCTTATCTCCATCGATCACGAACAGGCTGTTGCTGATACAATGCCGCGTCAGTGACCAATGTGCCGTGACCTCCGGCAGCCAGGCAACGAACGCATCCGGCGAGCCTGTAAACATCGTCCCGTGATCGTCGATCGCATCGTCATGATAAAGCGACCGCACGAGGGAGAAGTCGCGCCGGTCACACCCCCGGCAATATCGCATGACCAGGTCTTGCAGCGCCATCCGATCAAGCCATTCCTGTGTCATCGACACCTCCGCTCGCACGCCATTACGCGTTACAGAATTATATTGATATAACGCATTGTTATAATCGTTCTAAAAGAGGGTCAATGATACGCATATGCTGAAATATGGCAATCGGACGCCAGCCCCATCATCGCGATGTTGTGGAGCGTGTCAGGGGCGGGCTGCTGCCGCAGAGATATTTGTAGCGCCATCACGACGACGCGACCATGGCCGCGTCCTGGCAAGCAAGCGGCAAGCTCTAGGATCAGGAGGACTCGATGAGCCGCGTGAGGCGGGAGAGCATCCGCGTTTCGCCGTCCGCCGTCTGGTCCACCGGCTCGAACTCCAGTTCGATCGGAGCAGAATAGCCCAGTTTCGCAATCTGGCGCAGTATCCCCGCGCAATCGAGCGCCCCCAGGCCGGGGTCAACGCGATCGGGTATATCCGCCAACTGTATGAGGCCGATCGCGCCCTGACACATCTCGAGCGCGGATGGTACGTCATGGCCCATCATGGCGACATGGCCCACGTCAAACAACAGCCGCACCGAAGGCATGGCGACGGCCTGCACCATGTCGAGCCCGTCCTCCAGCCGATGAAGCAATAGCCCGGCAATACGGTTCTCGGCGATCGGCTCGACGAGCAGCATAAGTCCGACGCGCGCAGCCGCTTCGGCATGACGCTTCAGATTTTCGGTCATCGCCGCAATCTGGGCCTGCCGCGATCGGTTCGGGTCATGGCCCGCGACGCACACAGCGCCCGTCCCGCCACAGAGTGTCGCAAGGTCGCAACTCAGGGTCACGCTCGCTTGCAGCGCGCCCCGCCCGGCTTCGTCCTCGGCGCTCCAGAGCGGCGTGTTCCAGTGCATCGGATCGCCGCCAAAGCTCGACAAGACAAGGCCTCGCCGCGCCATATGCGCCGCCATCGCTGCCTGCTCGGCCAGCGGGCGCAGCTTTAGAAACAGATCCTGCACGCCCGCGAAACCATGATCGGCAAGGGCATCGATCTGGTCGAGCGGATCGACTGACCGCCCCAGATGCGCGAGCAATGGCCGATCCGGAGCACGCAGTCCCAGATGCCCGGCGAAGCGCAACCTGTCCTTCACACCCTCGTCTCAGCCAAAAAGTCGAGCAAGGCGGTGTTAAAGGCGTCAGGCGTCTCCTGCTGCACGAAATGGCCCGCTCCAGGCACACCCACGATTTTTCGGAGGCCCGGCACACGCGCCCGCAACCGCGCCTCCCAATCGGGGAAAAAGCCGAAGGACGGATCATTTTCGCCATAAAGGAACAGGGTAGGTGTTACGACATCATGGTCGGCCCAATCCTTGCCGATCCGCCAATTGGCGTCAGCCGTGCGGTAGCTGTTGAGGCCGCCGATGAAGCGCAACATCGGATCGGCATGATTATAGCCCGCCACAAAGCGATCAAACTCCGCTTCGCTGAGCCAAGGCCAAGGCAAGGGCGGCGCGGACGGTAGCACATCGAGATAGCCGCTCCCCTCCGAAGGCACCGTCTTCCATCGCCACAAATCGCCTTCAGCGGACAGTTCGTGGAACAGCCCGGCCAGAAATTCCGGCACCCGTTCGGCCAATTCACGCTCGGCCGGACCGACCTGTTGGAAATAGTGGAAGTGCACGAAATGCTCGCGCGCCATTGCCGCAAAGCGTTCGTTGGGGCTGCGATCCGGTGAGGACGCGTCGGGCCGTGCGGGCGCATCGGCGGGCAGGACGGGCGCGCTGCCCAGCATCGCACGCCCGGCCATATCAAAATCATACGGGATGGTGGCGATGAGAGCCGCCACCCGCTCGGGCGAGCGCACCGCCATATTCCAGGCATATTGCGCGCCGAAATCCTGCCCCACGATCACTGCCCGGTCAGCGCCATAATGATCGAGAACAGCAAGCAGATAATCCTGCATCCGGTCGGCGGTATAGGCCGCCGGATCGGACGGACGGTCGCTGCCGCCATAGCCCAGGCTGTCAATTGCAATGGCGCGATAACCAGCCGCAGCCAGCGGCGCCATCTGATGTCGCCAGGACCAGGCGAGGCCAGGGAAGCCATGCACCATCAGGACGAGCGGTCCGGTCCCCTCTTCGACCGCGCGCAGCCGATAGCCGCCACCAACATTAATCCGCTGTTCTTTCATAGCCGTGCGTCATCCTCTCCACAGGCAATCCGCCATGCAAGCCCCGCAATCTCGCCTGCCCTTGCGCCATGGATCGACGCAGCCGTGTTCGAGGCATTGCCATCGAGCGCGCGGCGATAGACGCCCTGCCGGATCCCCGCATTGCGGAACATCGCGAAGACCAGCGCATAGCGCCAATGATCGGGGTCGATTGAGCCCACGCCGCTACGTTCGCCAT
This sequence comes from Sphingomonadaceae bacterium, assembly GCA_016000085.1. Lineage (GTDB taxonomy): Bacteria > Pseudomonadota > Alphaproteobacteria > Sphingomonadales > Sphingomonadaceae > Sphingobium. The sequence goes on along the minus strand of JAECRT010000001.1, from coordinate 53,495 downwards.
AGCGGCGCACATAGTCCGCCTCCGCCGGGATACCGAGCGCAGGGAGATCGGCGTCGGACAGCCCGCGATACCCCTCCTTCGGAACGCGCCAGGCCATGACATGCTGGGCCAGATCGGCCAGCGGATGGCCCAGTGTCGACAGTTCCCAGTCGAGCACGGCAATGATGCGCGGTTCATCCTCCGCGAAGATCATATTGTCGTTGCGAAAATCACCATGGACGATCCGGCTCGCCTCCAGTCCCGGATCGTTGGCGGGTAGCCATGCGATCAGCCGGTCCATCGCCTCGATCGGCTGCGTTTGCGTGGCGCGATATTGCTTCGTCCAGCGCGCCACTTGCCGCGCAAAATACTGGCCTGGCCTGCCATAGTCGGGCAATCCTACATCGACCGGATCGATGGCATGGAGCGCGGCCAGCACCCGGTTCATCTCGTCATAGACCGCCCCACGTTCGGCCGGAACCAGTTCGGGTAGTTGCGCGTCCCAAAAATTGCGCCCCTTGGCATAGTCCATCACGAAAAAGGGCGTGCCGACAATGGCGCTATCCTCGCACAGCGCCAACGGCCGGGCGACCGGCACCGCCGTATCCTTGAGCGCGTCGGTCACGCGATATTCCCGCTCCACGGCATGGGCGGAAGGCAACAGCACGCCGTCAGGCTTGCGACGCAGCACGAAGCGCGGCATGCCGTCGATCGACAGAAGGTAGGTCGGATTGGACTGGCCTCCTGCAAACTTCTCCGCCGCGATTGTGCCGTCCGCGCCCGGAACGTGGTCCCGCAACCACGGCGCAAGCCGCGTCATGTCAAGCGCATGAACGTCCCGTGCCTCAACCATATTTCGCCAGCTCAAGCCGGCCCAGTTGGTGCCGGTGCACTTCGTCCGGCCCGTCGGCAAAGCGGATCTTGCGAGCATGGGCGTAATAATTTGCCAGGAAGAAATCCTGACTGATGCCCGCTGCGCCATGCGCCTGCATCGCCCAGTCGATCACCTGACAGGCCATGTTGGGTGCAGCGACCTTGATCATCGCAATCTCCGCCTTCGCGACCTTGTTGCCGACTGTATCCATGCGATGCGCGGCATGTAGGGTCAGCAGTCGCGCCTGATCGATCATGATGCGGCTATTGGCGATCCGTTCGATGATGACGCCCTGTTCGGCGAGCGGTTTGCCAAAAGCGACGCGGGATTTGACCCGGCGACACATGGCTTCGAGCGCTCGTTCGGCCATGCCGACCATGCGCATGCAATGATGGATTCGCCCCGGCCCCAGCCGTGCCTGCGCAATTTCGAACCCCCTCCCCTCGCCCAGCAGCATGTTGGCCGCCGGCACGCGGACATTTTCGAACAATATCTCCATATGACCATGCGGCGCATCATCATAACCCAGCACAGTCATGGGTCGCAGCACAGTGATACCCGGTGTGTCACGCGGGATCAGGATCATCGACTGTTGCTTATGCTTGGGTGCTGAGGGATCCGTCTTGCCCATGAAGATCATGAGCGCGCAATCCGCCTCTCCCATGCCCGAAATCCACCATTTCCGGCCATTGATGACATAATCCTCGCCATCCCGAACAATCGAACTTTCGATATTCGTCGCATCGGACGACGCGACGCTCGGTTCGGTCATGGCGAAAGCAGACCGCATCTCCCCCGCCAGCATCGGTTTCAGCCAGCGCTCCTTATGCTCATCCGTACCGAACCGTTCCAGCGTCTCCATATTGCCGGTGTCGGGCGCGGCGCAGTTGAACACGGCGGGACACCAGTGCACCCGCCCCATCTCCTCACAGAGCGGCGCATATTCGAGATTGCTGAGGCCCGCGCCATGGCTGCTTCCAGGCAGGAACAGGTTCCAGAGGCCCGCTTCCTTCGCCAACGGCTTCAATTCGTCGATCAGCGTGACATGCGCCCAGCGATCACCGGTCGCCACTTCCTCATAATAGCGCCTCTCATTGGGATAGATGTGCGCATCCATGAAGGCACGCAGCCGCGCCAGCAGATCGGCGGTCTTGGCATTGGGATCATAGCTCATGCGTAAAATCCCCTGCCCGCCTTGGCATGTTTCACCAGCAACGGCGCAGGCGTCCAATAGGCATCGCCCTGTTGGGCACGGAACCGTTCGATCGTCGCCAGCACCTTGTCGAGGCCGATCTGATCGGCCCAGAACATTGGTCCCCCCGTATAGTTAGGCCAGCCCAACCCGTTGACCATCGCCACGTCGATTTCCTGCGGGCGCGGGGCAATCCCTTCGTCCAATAGCTTAGCGCCCTCATTGACCATGGCGTAAAGCAACCGTTCCCGTATCTCATCCTCGCCAATATCGCGCAGCGTCAGGCCATGACGCTCGGCATGGGCAGCAATCATGGCGTCGGTCTGCGGATTAGGACTGGCTTTGCGGTTCTCATCATAGCTGTACCAGCCCGACCCGGTCTTCTGGCCCGTCCGCCCGTCCGCAACCATTTGCTCGACAAAATCGGCACGCAATTCGCGCTCCGTCGCGTTAGCGGCACGCGCCAGCCTAGCGGCGGCCTGCACATCCAGGCCCGCTAGATCGCCAAGCGCGAACGGTCCCATCGGAAAACCGTAGGACAATAGAATCTTGTCGATGGCGGCGGGACTGGCACCTTCCTCGACCAGGAAAAAAGCTTCGCGGGATCGCTTTGAGAGCATACGATTGACGATGAAACCATCGCACACGCCCGAAAGCACCGACAGCTTGCCGATCCGCTTGCCCAGCGCCATGATCGTCGCCACCACTTCCGGATCGGTCTTCGCGGCGCGAACATTCTCCAGCAGGCGCATGATATGGGCGGGATTAAAAAAGTGCATGCCGCACACATCCTCCGGCCTGCCCGACGCGTCTGCCAGTGCATCGATATTGAGGAAGCTGGTGTTGGACGCCAATATGGTGCCGGGTTGCGTCACCTGCCCCAGCGTCGCGAACACGGCTTTCTTGACATTCAGATTTTCCGTCACCGCCTCTATGACAAGGTTGGCGGCCCCCAGATCGCGGGGATCATCGCTGGTGGCGATAAGAGCCAGCCTTTTATCCATTGCGCCCTGCGTCAGGCTTCCCTTGGCGACCGAGGAAGACCACATTTTGCCGATCGCCTTCATCGCGGCGGCGACATGGCCATCGTCAAGCCCGACCGCGATCACGGGCATGCCCGCGCTGGCCATCGCCATGACAATGCCGCGCCCCATCGCGCCAAGACCGATGACACCTACACGCTCTACCGGCCGTGTCGCGGTATCCGCCGGAAGGTCAGGAACACGCGCGACATCCCGTTCGGCAGCGAACATGTGGCGCAGCGCTTTCGACTGCGGTCCGGCGATGCTCTCGCGGCACAGGTCGAGCTCCCGCATGAGTGCTGCATCGAAATCCAGCTCATAGCCCAGCCGGATCGCGTCCAATATCCTGAGCGGCGCGCTCTGCCCGCGCATCTTGCGCGATAGCGCCTTGCGAGCCTCCTCGAACAGCGCCGGATCGTCAGCCGGCATAGGCAGCGCCCCCGCGCTGCGTGGCCCTTTCCCTTCGTCCACCAGCTGTTGGGCATAGGCAAGCGCGGCCGCGGCAAGATCTCCGCTGTCGGCAATTCGATCAATCAGGCTGTCGGCCAGTGCCTTGGCCGCATCGATCTGCCCACCCTCGGTCGTCAGCTTGATCGTCGTTTCCAAGCCTGCGAGGCGCGGCGTCCGCTGCGTTCCGCCCGCGCCCGGGACGATGCCCAACTTGACCTCTGGAAAGCCGAATTTCGTATCTCCCAGTGCGATACGATAATGACAGGCCAGCGCCACCTCGAACCCCCCGCCCAGCACAGTGCCATGGACGGCCGCGACGATCGGTTTGGTGGCGTGGTCCATCAGTTCGAGGAGCGCGGGCAGTTGCGGGTCCGCCATTGGCTTACCGAATTCCTTGATGTCAGCCCCGGCAATGAATGTCTTACCCACGCAGCGGATGACCAACGCGGACAATTGTGGGTCCGCCTCAACTTTGCGGATCGCTTCGGCAAGCCCCTGTCGCACACTGGCAGAGGTGGCGTTCACCGGAGGATTGTCGACCACCGCCTCGGCGATGGCGCCGTGGACGTGAAAACTGATTGTATCGGACATGCTAATTTTTCCTGTTCAGGATGCTTGGCTGCGGGTCAGGAGCACTTTGCCCTTTACCTTGCGTGTTTCGAGATGTTGGAGCGCGGCCACCGCCTCGGACAGGGCAAAGCGGGTATCGATCACGGGCCTCAGCGCACCCTGCGTCAACCAGTCGAGGATCTGCCGCATATTGGCCCCCTGATTGATGGGGTCCGCACGGACGCTGTTACCCCAGAGCACGCCCATCGCCGCAGCGCTCTTGAGAAGCAGAAGATTGGCGGGAATGGCCGGAATCTCACCGCCCGCAAAGCCAACAACCAGATGCCGCCCACCCCAGGCGAGCGAACGGACGCCCACGATGCTGGCCGCGCCGCCGACCGGATCATAAACCACGTCCACGCCCTTGCCGTCCGTCAGCGCCTTGACCCGTTCGCGCAAATCCTCCTGGGCATAGTCGATCAGTTCGTCCGCACCCTGCGCCTTGGCCAGAGCCAGCTTGTCCGCGTTGGACGCCGCGGCGATCACGCGCGCGCCCATATGCTTGCCCAGTTCCACTGCAGTCAGGCCTACGCCCCCACCCGCGCCCAGCACCAGCAGGGTTTCACCGGGCTTCAACCCGGCCCGATCCTCCAACGCATGATAGGATGTGCCATAGGTGATCGCGATCCCCGCAGCGACCTCCAAGTCAACTCCATCGGGCACCGGCCAGACCTGCGCTGCGGGCACACGGACCTGCTCGGCAAAGGCGCCGCTGCCGGTAAAGGCAATGACCCGATCACCGATCGCAAAGCCCTCTACCCCTTCACCTAGCGCAACGATATGGCCTGCGGCCTCGCTGCCAGGGACGAAGGGGATAGGCGGCTTGGTCTGATATTTACCCTGCACGATCAGCACGTCCGGATAATTGACGCCTGCTGCCACGACATCGATCACCACTTCACCCGGACCGACCACGGGCGCAGGGAAGTCGCCAAAACGCAGTTCTTCGACCGGCGCAAACGCGGCGCATATCATGGCCTTCACATCATTCTCCTTAGCCCCAACCTGGGTCGAGACGTCAGACTAGGCGTTGGAGAGCAAAGCTACCAATTCGAATTTCAGATGCATATCGTCAGAAAAACTGATGCATTTACGATTTATTCGCGTAATTTATATCGTTTTGCGTATCATTCATCTCTCCATAGTCCCGGACAAAGTCGCGGAAAGTATGGCACACATGGGATTCCTGCGTGTCCCGGCGACTGACCAGGCTGAGGATACGGGTGAAGCGCAATTCTGGCACATCAAGCGCCACCAACTCGCCCCGCGTTATTTCTTCTTCCACCGTCAGACGCGAAAGGCAGGCTAGCACTCCACATTTGCTGACAATTCGCTTGATTGCCTCGACGCTGTCCGCCTCGAAAACGACGTCGATCGAAACGAAATATTTGAGCGCCTCCACCGTAAAAGAGATGCGTTCACTCGACAGGGTTTTTTCGAGCACCCATGCTTCGCTCGCCAGCTCGGCCAGCGGTATAGTCCCGCGGCTCGCCAGCGGATGATCCGGCGCAGCGGAGATCACCAAACCATCGCGCAACCAAGGTTCGGCTTTCAGGTAGCTGGAATTAACGGGCGAACTGACGAAACCGATGTCGAGCGCCATGTTACGCACGCCTTCCATCACGTCGTGCGACGGCATGATCCGCATCTCGATCCGCACACCTGGATGGCGGCGCATGAAGGCCGCGCACAACTCGGGCAGGACATAATTGCCCACTGGCGCCACCGCGCCAATGCGCAGTCGCCCCCGTACCTCCTCCGGCAATGACAAGGACTCCAGATCTGCGACCTGAACCAATATCCCACGCGCCATTTCGAGCATCGGTCGTCCGCGATCAGATAGGAGCATTCGGCGCCCGGACCGGGCGAAAAGCTGCACCCCCAAATGCGTTTCCAGATCTTTGAGCGACATGCTGGCCGCCGATGGGCTGAGGCCGATTTCCTCAGCCGCCCCGGCAATACTGCCGATACGTGCCACGGCCTCAAACACGGCAATCTGGCGTAACGTTATTTTCACTCTAACTTCCCGAAAGGCGGGTGATGCCGTCGATAACCGCGCCGCTCCATTCTCTTGGAAAGAGCTTGGAATCATTCATATGCCGCACCTGAATTGGGCAAAGGGGAGGTGACGTTGGTCACTCTATCCGATCGCGATCCGGGTGCGAACGACGCGCTATTCTTCCATCCTGTTCGCCACGCCCCAGCGATCAGAGTTTTGCAATCACTTCGTCCGCGAACCGCTTCATAGCGTCAATCTTGTCCTGCAACGGCTGCGTATCTTCCTCCACCGCATAGAGGTTCCGGAACGCGACGGGCATGTCCGTAACGCCCAGATCCTGATGCTGCTTGACCACATCAGCAGTGATATGGCCCATGGCCGTTGCGAAGATGCGGAATGGCCGGTCCTTTGTCCCTGCCTCATCACGATACGCGTCGATCTTGGCGATCATGGCGGCCAGCGCTTCGGTGCCGCCATCACCGCCAGCATACATGAAACCGTCATTATGGGCTGCGCGCTTCAACGCGGCATCAGCAAAGCCGCCGATCAAGATCGGTAACGGCTTGCCCGGCACGGGATTGAGCTTGACCGGGGGCAGGTCGTAAAACTCGCCGTGAAATTCGAAATAGCCGCCCGCGCACAGGCCGCGCACGATAGCGATACATTCGTCGAACCGCTTGCCACGCTTGGCGTAAGGAACGCCCATCGCCACATAATCTTCGGGCCATACGGAGAGGCCCACACCCAAGTTGAAGCGGTCGCCCGTCAGAGCCGCGATCGAAGACGCCAGCTTTGCCGAATAGAGCGGCGGCCTTACGGGCAATTTGACTACGTTGGTGGTCATCTCCAGTGCCTTGGTCGCGACGCCAATCGCGGTGGCCAAAATGAAGCTTTCGACAAAAGGCTTGTTTTCCAGAAACTCCCGGCCACCATCGTCGGTGTAACTGTAATCAGTGTCGGACGCCTGGGGGTAGATCAGGCTGTCGGGAATGGTAAAACCAGCATAGCCATTTGCTTCTGCCGCCTGAGCGAGCGGAACATAATTGGTAATAGGGGTCATGCTCTCAGCATAGTGAAACCGCATCTCGCTCTCCCGCTCGTGCGCGCGGCGGTGCTCACCGATAGCGCGTTTGTTTGCTTCGGAGGTATATGTATCCGCATATCCGCGCCTGTTCCATATCAATCGCTCTAAATGCGTAGGATAATGAAAAAATATTGGATTGATATGCGGAGCTCTTCTAGATGTGCGCCCCTGCAAATATGCTCCAGCGCGTCAAGCGTCGAAGCGCTGGGCGACCGTCTCGCGCCGTAACGCTACTCTGGCGAACACCCAATGAAGCGCCGCCCGGACGAACAGGATCGTGAAGATGTGAGCGCCAATCCACCCTAGCGGAGGCCCAATCGCCCTATCTGCTTTTGTGCATCGCTTCGGCGCGTGTCTTGAGCGCCTTGGCGGTATCGTTGAAGGCGCGTGTGACCCATGGGCCGCAAAAGCGCATGACATGAATGCCATTCGGACCGGTAAACGCGTCGGTCGACTGGTAGCGGCATTTCTCCGGCCCCAGTTCCTCGATCATCTGGTCACGCCGCGCCGGATAGGGCCAGACTTCATGGTCCGGCAGTTCCCAAGACAGCAGGCGACCCGGCTCGAATGCACAGATATATTCGCAATTGGGCGCCAGCGATCCGGGGTTGGCGTAATTGTTCAGTCGCATATGAACCGGCGCTCCCATTTCCAGCGTAGATTCCGCCCAAACGCAAAAAGGGTTCCATTCGCCATAACGCGGCATGTCGGTCAGAATGTCCCAGACCAGCATGGCCGGGGCATCAATCTCGATCGGATCGGACGCCACCAAGATGGCAGGATCATAGAGCGAGAATGGGTCATGGCGCACGGCAGGGCTTTCGACGGGCATCGGCTTCTCCTCGATTCTTGCCGGTCAGAGATAGAGGCAATTCGACAAATGTTCACGCCTTATTCGCATATGATTGAATAGATGCTCTTGACCTGCGTAGATTATTGACCAATTCGATCCGCATGAAACCGGTTGTGGTCATATATTTGCCAAATGCCGAGAGATCAGCGCAACGCGCGGGGAGAAGCTATGATCGGGAATTTTGACTTCATCATCATTGGCGCGGGCTCTGCCGGGTGCGTTCTGGCGGGGCGTCTGTCGGAGAATCCGAAAAACCGGGTTCTGCTGATCGAGGCGGGCGGCAAGGATAATAGCGTCTTCATTCATGCCCCCGGCGGCCTGCTGCCGATCATGTATCGCGGAATGTTCCAGTGGATACATGTTAGCGTGCCGCAAAAACATGCCGAGGACCGACAGATGTACACGCCCCGCGGCAAGGTGCTGGGCGGCTCCTCCTCGATCAACGGCATGGTCTATGATCGCGGGGCGGCCGCTGACTATGACGGCTGGCGGCAACTGGGCAATGAAGGCTGGAGCTATGACGACGTGCTCCCCTATTTCAAGAAGCTGGAAGATTTTCAACCTGGCGGTGAGGAAGGCTATCACGGACGCGGCGGCCCGGTGCTGGTGACGCGTCCCGGCATCGAAAACCCGCTGGCCAAGGCCTTCCGCGACGCCGCCGTCGCCGCCGGCATCCCCTATAATGACGACCCTTCCGGCTCAAAGCGCGAAGGCGTCGTCCCCGCCGATGTGACCGCCTCGAAGGGCCGGCGGTGGAGCGCCGCGCGCGCCTATCTCAAGCCAGCGCTCAAGCGGCCCAATCTGCGGATCATCACGGGCGCCCATGTCGAGCGGGTGATCGTGGAGGAGGGGCGCGCGACCGGCGTCCAGTGGCGGCGCGGCGACAGGATCGAACAGGCGCAGGCCGCGCGCGAAGTAATCCTGTCGGCTGGCGCGATCCATTCGCCCGCGATCCTGATGCTATCGGGCATCGGCGATGGCGATCATCTGCGCGAAGTCGGCGTGCCGGTGGTCCATCATTTGCCCGGCGTGGGCCAGAATTACCGCGATCATGTCGCGGTGAGCGTCAAGCAATATTGCACGCAGCCCGTCTCGCTGTTCAACGTATTCCATCCGCTTGTCGCCGCAAAGGCCGTCGCTAATTTCATCCTGTTCCGAAAAGGGCCGCTGGCCCGCCCGCCAGCGGAAATCGGCGCCTATCTCAAAACCATGCCAGGCGCCGACACGCCCGACGTCAAAGTGCATTTCGCCATGGCGCTCTATGAAGCGATGGGCAGGAAGCTCATCATGGAGCATGGCTATTTTGCGCATATCGACCTGCTCAACCCTGAGAGCACGGGCCAGATCAAGCTGACCGGACCGGACGCCTCCGCCCCCCTCTCCATCGACCCCAACATCCTGTCGACCGCCAACGACATGGCGATGGGCCGTGCTGCCATCCGCGCGGTGCGCAATATCTTCGCGCAAGCGCCCTTCAACCCCTATCGCGGTGAGGAACTCGCCCCCGGCGTGAACGTCCAGTCGGACGAGGAACTTAACGCCTATCTGCGCGCCACGGCGATATCCGACATCCACGCCGTCGGCACCTGCCGCATGGGGCATGACCCCATGGCCGTCGTAAATCCACAATTGCGGATCCATGGCATATCCGGCTTGCGTGTCGTTGACGCCTCCATCATGCCTCGCGTCCCGGGCGGAAACACCAATGTTCCTACCATGATGGTCGCCGAAAAAGCCGCAAGCCTCATCTTGAAGGATTAGGGTGTCCGCCGGAGAGAAAAGAAGAATTTAAGCAACGGGCGGCACTGGCGATTATCCGCCCGTTACTATGCTGGCCGTTGCCCCCCAATCAGCGCGCGCGCATCGGTTGATCCATCGAGCAGCCGATTGACGCGGCGCGCAATCCGCCATCCCTCCTCCGTTCGCACGAGATGCCAGAGATTAGCCGAGGCACGATGCGCTTCCCAAAGCTCTCCTGCCTTACGGAACACCACAGAATGGTTCCGTGCCGTCGCGCGATCGCCTTCCAGTGCGATCACGGGAGGGCTGAGTATATGCGCCGCGCCACCATGGATCAGGCTTTGATGGTTTTCCCCTTCAAGCAGTGTGCGGATTGCCGACTGACCCCGATATTCGCCGAAGCCGCCAACCTTATAGACGCCGTCCTCTGTCCATAATGCCGCCGCGCCCGCACAGTCGCCTGCATCAGCAAGCGGCCCGTAGCGGGCAAGTAGATCGCGAATAGCTTCTTGATCCTCGAGCGCGGCGATCCGCGTGGCGAGGGACTGTGCGCCAGTCAGAGCTTTACCACCTTGCATTGGGGGATCGGATGCTCGTTCGCTTCGATCCAGCGCCACAGGCCCGTGCCGGAGCGATGGCCCGACAGGTCGACCCAATTGCCAAATCCCGGATCGCGATCAGCGCAGACGACGACAACGCTCCCATCCTCTTCATATTTAACCTGAGTGCCGTTCACCCACACTTTACGGTTCACATGGTCCATGGATTCCATCCACCAATTGTCGATCTGAAAATTCCAGAAACGGCATTCAGGCGGTTTAGCGGTGATGACCAGAGCCTCGTCAGGGGCGAGGTCGAAATAGATATGACCATACCAGATTTTGGGATCGCCGCCCGCCTGCTGATAGAAAGCCTGTTCCTTACCGTCATAAATGCGGTTGGGCTGCTCCATAAACCACTCAGACCAGTCGGCGAAGGTATTGGCGGTGCCCCGCACCCAGGCCGCAGCGCCGCTGAGTTGCGCCTTGATAATTTTCGGTTGCAGGACGGCGGGGACAACAGGCCCTTCACTGATGCGTTCGATCCGCACGTCCGCCGCTACCTCTGTCCGCTTGTCGTTGAAAGTCTGACGGATGATGAGCAGGGTGGTATCTTCGGCCATTGGTAGCCAGTTGCCCGGCTTTTGCGTCTTGCTGACCAGAATCTCGAAACTGCCGTCAGGGGCAATTTCCATATCGGCCAGTTCGACTTCTCCCGTCGATACCATCGTACCATCGATTGCATAGCGATTGGCCTTCGACCCGATGGAGAAATAGGGGACGCCGTTGCGCTTGCCGGTAATACGATAATCGCGATCGCCGCGCACGACTATCTGTTGATAAAGATTGTCGGGATTGTCCGCGCCAATCTTGATCGCGTCATCCGACAAAAGGAAAATCCGTGGGAAATCGGGATCGCTGGAATCGACCAGCATGTTGAGCGCAGTGCGTGTCAACCGCGAGAGGTAACGCAGACCCTCGGCCTGATCGATGGGCGCCCCCGGCGCGCTCGGTCGATCGAGAATTTCACCCGCCAGCGCCAGTTGGTCGCAGAAATCCCGCCACGTCGTGGACAGCCGAATGCCGTCCGCCTTTTGTTCCTCGCCCATGCCACCTCCTAATTTGCGTACATATTTCTAGGTTTATCTTATATTTGCACCTATCCAAGAGAATATTTTCAAATATATGCGTATTATATGGATAGCATAATGAACGTGGGGAATTTTAGCTCCACAAAGATCCAGGTCAAGGATATGGTCCTTGCTGAAGGCTTCCACAGCGAGAGTTTGGGTCTTGGGACGATCGCGCGATTGAGTTCCCGCGAAGGAGATGCCCGTCACAGAGGTCGCAGGCCACCGGTTGCAATTGGCGGTTCTCCTTGACCCGCAAAGGCACCGGATCGAATTAATGGAACAGATAAAGGCCTGATTCACCAACGCGTTGACAACTTCAGGAGCCGACGGGGCAAGCGGACAAGCGCAAAAAAGCGCGCCGGTCATTGCATCTGCAATCACCCATCAAGCCATCACGGGACGTGCGGCGCGCATCCATTTGGCCGCACCATATCTACGCGATAACAGATTATTTTATGAGACTAACGCTACTAAGCGTGATACAAAAAGATAAAAGTTACGCGTATTGATATATAGGAGAGATAGAATGTCGGCAGTGGCTGCTCCCAAGGCATCCTCGGGGCCTTTGACCTTGGCAAGCCCCGGCCGGATTGGCACGCTGACTGTGCCAAACCGGATTTTCGTCACGGCCATGGGCGTAAGTCTGGCTGAAGAAGACGGATCGGTCGGCGAGCGCCTTATCAACTATCATGTCGCTCATGCAAAAGGCGGCGCGGGCATGATCGTAATGGGGGTGACGGGTGTCGCCTGGCCAGTGGGTGCGGTGCAACCCCATCAAACCGCCATTTCTGACGATCGTTTCCTCCCGGGCCTCAAACGCCTAGTCGACGCAGTCCACGCCGCCGGTGGACGCATCGCATCACAGCTTCATCACGGTGGCCTGGTGGCGACTTATTCAGCCGGAGATGGCCACCCACTATGGGGGCCATCCATCCCGCCTGCTTTCTCGGGAGATTTTCCGAACTATTTCTTGCCGGAGGAACTGGCCGCCTTTGCCGGTGGCGTTATGCCGAAAATCAAGGTGTTGGAGAAAGAAGATATTGCCGTTGCTGTGCAGCAGTTCGCAGCCGCTGCGGCGCGATCCAAGGCTGCGGGTTTCGACGGTATCGAAATCCATGGCGGCCACGGCTATCTCCTCTCCTCCTTCATGTCTCCTTCGACCAATACGCGCACTGACGATTATGGCGGAGATCTGAAGGGGCGCGCGCGCCTGCTGCTGGAAGTAGTGCGCGCGGTGCGCGAGGCCGTCGGTCCCGACTTTCCGATGTGGGTCAAAATGGACTCGCGCGAGATGGGCAAGAAAAATGGCATCACCATCGACCATGCAATAGAGCTTGCGCCGATGATAGAAGCGGCAGGCGCCGACGGCATTACCGTCACCGCCTATCATGATGTGGGACAAGGCAAGCTGCACTCGGCCTCCAATATCCCGCATGAGCCGGGTATCCATCTGGAATTTGCCGCTGCTATTCGTAAAGCTGTGAATATTCCGGTGATCGCATCGGGCCGGGTAGAGTTGGACCGGGGACAGAAGGCGCTGACTGACGGGCAGTTCGACTTCCTGGCTATGGGTCGTAAAATCCTGGCCGACCCTGAATTGCCGGTGAAGCTGGCGGAGGGACGAACCGAGGATATCCGTCCCTGCATTTATTGCTATACCTGCGTGTCGACGGCCTATCTGCGCGAACAGGTGCGTTGCGCTGTCCGCTCGGAAACAGGGTATGAGGATCTCGACTGGTCCCCTGCGGTTGTGCCCGGCCGTGCCGTTATCATCGGCGGCGGTCCCGGTGGAATGGAAGCGGCGCTGCGGTTGAGCAAGGCTGGCGCGAAGGTAACGCTGATCGAGAAATCGGACCGGCTGGGCGGGACGCTGCGCTTTGCGGCCCTTGCCTATGAGCCCAATGAGCGGCTGCTGAACTGGCTGCGGCGGGAGATCGGCAAGTTTTCCGTGGAAGTACGGCTCAAGACGCAAGCAACGCCCGAACTGATTACCAGCCTGAAGCCAGACAAGGTGATCGTCGCTGTCGGCGCGGTGCGCGACATGCCCCCTATCCCCGGCAATGACCAGGATTTCGTGCTGTCGGGCGACGATCTGCGCGGCATGATGCTGGGCGAGGATAGCGCCTCAATCCGCCGCAAGACGAGTTGGGCGACCCGCATCGCAACCAAAGTCGGTGCAGCAACGGGCGCGACCTCCAATCTGGAGCTGGTGCGCAAGGCGACACATAGCTGGATGCCACTGGGCAAGCGCGTCACCATCATCGGCGGCGAACTGGTCGGTTGCGAACTGGCGGAGTTCCTGATGGAACGCGGCCGTGAAGTCACCATCGTGGGCGAAGCGCCGAAATTCGGGGGGGGGCTGCTGTTGGTGCGACGGATGCGATTGCTTTCCGAGTTGCAGGAGCATGGTGTCGCCATGTTCCCCAGCTCCACTGATATCCGTATCGGCAAACAGATCGTCAGCTTCACCAACGAAAAGGGCGAGACGCAAAACATAGCCGCAGACCATGTCGTCGTTGCCATGGGCGCGCATGGCGATTCCACGCTGGCTGACGCGTTACGCACGGCCGGCCATGATGTGACCGAGATCGGTGATGGCACCGGCGTTACCTATATCGAAGGTGCGATTCGTGGAGCGGCCGAAGCCGTCGCCGCCATGGGGCGCTGATATCTAAGGCGAGGGGAGGTGGCATGCCCCCCTCCTCGCTCCTTGGAAGAAGCGTTAGATCCTCCTTCAAAACCGGATTTGACGCTAGAACAGAAGGCCCGCGATCACGAGCGCCAGCGCTACGGCCAGTCCGATGCGCAACCAGACGGGGCGATAGGTAAAGCCCAGCATCAACGCGCCCCCGGCAATCGGGAGCAGGCCACACCAACTTACCAGCCCTACGCCGCCGTCCCAGTCTCGCATCGCGGCCAGCAGCGATAGCGCCAGCAACGTCCAGCCAATCGGTGCACGCCACGGCGCGAACCTGGCCTGTTGCCATGGCCCGGCGAGTGCGGGCTTGTGCCGGGCCATGCCCGTCGCCAGCGCGAACAGGCCCAGATAAAGCAGCCCAACCATCGTCATGCGGGCACAGCCCTGCGCCGACGCGTCGGCGTTGCGGGCGTGCGCCGCTTACGCACCTGCCGCCGGACGACGGGGACAAGCGCGAGGGCGAAAGCGACGAGCATCAGGTTGATCGCGAGCATCGCGCCATGGCTGGCCCATATCGGTCCCAACGCCGCCGCCGCAGCGCACGTCAAAGCCAATGTCCCCAGCAGCAGCGGCCAGCCGAGTGTGGGGCGCAGCACCATTCCGATGACGACCGCTGCCCCCGCGCTCCATAGGGCGACCGATACCTCCAGCGCAGGGCGGTCGATCAGGCCTACCGGGATCAGCCGATTGGCGATCAGATAGGCCGCCGCGCCGATCGGCACGCCCGCGATCACCCCGATATTGAGTCGTTCGAGCAACCTGTTGCCGACCGACAGCGGCGCGCGCTCGCGCCGTTTGACGACCCATAATTGCATCCCCGTCGCGATCGCCATGGTCAGCATCGCGCCGCCCAGAAAATAGAGCCAGCGGGTCACTGACGGCGCGAAGCGGGCCATGTGCAGGCCATAGATGGTTTGATAGCTGCGCAGGCCAAGGCGATGTTCGGTCCATCCCTTGAGCAATTGCCCGGTCGAGCCGTCGAAGCTGACCTCGCCGGGCATATAGCCGATCGCGTTGCGGTCAGTGGGATAGATGGTGACCACTGCATTCCGATCACCTGGATTGAAGATATAGACGCGACCGATCGGCGTGCCGCCGAACTGCTGCTGCGCTTGGGTCAGCATCGGGGCGATGGGAGCGAGGGGGCTTTTTTCGCCCGTCGCCTCGCGGTCGACCGCGCCGGGGGCAAGGTCAGCAAATAGCGCCTCCACATTCTGTCCATAGCCCGCCGTGATGCCCCAAGGCATGTTGAGCGAGGCCAGCGTGATCAGCCCGGTGAAGGTGATCATGATATGAAAGGGCATCGCCAGCACGCCCAGCGCATTATGGCCATCGAGCCAGGACCGCTGCCCCTTGGCCGGGCGAAAGGTGAAAATGTCCTTGAGGATGCGCTTGTGCGCGATGATTCCCGTTACCAGCCCGACAAGCATCAGCATCGCCGCCAGCGAGGCCAACAGCCGCCCCCACGGATAGGGCAATTCCAGTTCGAAATGGAGCCTGTAGAAAAACTCCCCGCCCAATGTTTCGCGCACGACTGGCGCACCGGTCAGCGGATCGAAGGCGCGGGTGAGAAAGGCGCCGTCATTGTCATAGCTGCCCTCGACCATGGTCGAACGATCGTCGGGCGCGGTCAGGTACCAGCCGGTCGTCTTGCCTGTGTTGCGTTGAAGCCAGTTCGTCGCCGTGATGATGGCAGCGGTCGGCGAAGCAGCTGCGCTCGTTTCGGAGCGCATCCAGCGGCTGATTTCCGGCTTGAACACGGTCAGCGTGCCGGTGAGGCACATGATAAAGAGGATATGGCCGAGCAGCAGTCCGGTCCAGCCGTGCAGCCAGGCCATCGCCTGCCGCGCGCCTTCGCGCACTGCGCTCATGCGGGTGGTCCCGCCATCCAGACGGTCAGGCCCAGCAGCGCGGCGATCATGATCACGCTCGCCAATGCCCGCCACGGTCCGCGCGCGAGGAAAGCCCATACGGCAACGCCCGGCACGACCAGATAGGCAAGCATCGTGCCGGTGGTCACGGCCTCCACACGGGAGAGGGGGAGCGTGCGCGCGAGCATTGCCGCGGTCAGCGCGGCGACGACATAGCCCCCGACCGTCGCCGTCAGTGTGCGGATCGCGACATTGGCGCGATAGCGCCAGCCGCTTGGCCTGCCCCGATAAACGCGCGCCGTCATGACCGCAGCGCGTCCATGGCTGGCACGGCGGCGAGGATCGGTGCAAACAGCCCAAGGCCCATGGGGCAGTGCATGATTATTCCTCTAACGGACGGAACGATTGTTCCGGGGTTAAAGGAAGGGGATGGCGCGAGTCAATCGCATTAGCAGAACGGCGTCACCGCTTTCACCGCTGCCATGCCTGGATGAAGGCGCGTGCGGCCTGCCCTACCTCTCCGGCGGTCGCGCCGACCTTGTAGAGGGAAGATCCCAGACCAAATCCGTTCGCGCCCGCGTCCCGCCATGGTGTCATATTGTCGGGACTGATCCCGCCCACCACCAGCAGGGGCAGATCCTTTGGCAGGACGGCACGCTGCGCTTTGAGTACGGCCGGGGTCGCGGCTTCGGCGGGGAAAAGCTTGAGCGCGGAAGCGCCCGCCGCAATCGCTGCGAACCCTTCGGTGGGGGTGAAATAGCCCGGCATGGATATCATACCTGTCTTTGCCGTCGCGGCGATCACGGCAATGTCGCTGTTGGGGGAAATGACAAGCTGGCCGCCCGCTGCGCGTACTTCGATGACCTGCTCGACAGTCAGCACCGTGCCAGCGCCGACCAGTGCACGTCCTGCGAACCGGCGTGCTAGGCGCGCGATGCTGTCCAGCGGATCAGGCGAGTTCATCGGTACTTCGATCAGAGTGAAACCGGCATGGACCAATGCGTCGCCGATCGCTTCCACTTCGTCCGGGCGAACGCCGCGCAGAATGGCGACCAGCGGGCAGCGGGCAAAAGCGGTCGGAAAATCAAGGCTCATGACAGATACTCCCAAAGACGGTTGGCGCCCGCGACAAAGGCCGCATGGCTGTCGACCAGCACCGATGAACCACCCAATTCCGCAATGGCGCAGGCATAGAGCGCGCCCAGCGCGGGGTCGGCGAGCAGATGGACATCGCGTTTCCCGGCATGCGCGGCGCAATCGGCGCCGATCAGCAGGCCACTAACGAAAGCGGCGGCGTCTTCGCGGTCGCGCAAGCCCAACAGACTGGCCGGTCGAACACCGAACAGCGAGGCAAGAAGGTCGCCGCGCCCGGATTCATGCACGCCTTCGACAAAGGCATCGCCCGGCGTAACCGGGCCGGTCATTTCCTGACCGATCAATGCGTGCCCCTTTAGCAGCGCGAACATCTCGCCCGTCATTGCGGTGACGAAGGATGCGATCGCGCCGCCTTGCATCTGCGCCCATTTGCAATGGGTGCCCGGCTGGCATAGCAGTGCGTCGTCCGGCGCAAGACCCGCCGCGACTGCGCCCAGCAACTGGACCTCCTCACCGCGCATAACATCGCCGCGCCGCGCCTCGACATGGCGGACGCCCGGCGCGATCATCACGCCGTCAATCGGCCGCACGACCGCGCCAGCCAGCGCCTCCAGCGTCGCAGCCGTGGGGACATAGCCCGCATCCATCCAGCCACGATTGGAGCCGACCATCCCGGCCAGCAACATCGGCGCGCCGCCATGGCGTGCGCGCAATCTCTCTATTTCAGTGGGGAAACCGCCCGGTGACACAGCCGTCACGCCCAGCGTGTCCTGCTCGGTCTGGATGACCGCGCCATTCTCGATCCGATAGGCTCGCCGGTTGGTCGTGCCCCAATCCACCGCGATAATCGTCTGCTGCCTCATATTTTGTCTGAGTATAGCGGGGTATCGACAAAGGCAATGGCATTGCCGCCCCCGCACCGCCGGATACGGCGCTGGCGGGGGGCGGTCAGGTTCAGGCTTTTAGCAGCTGGAGTTGCGATCAACGGCTCGCCCGGCGAGCGCGCCTGCACCTGCGCCGATGATAGTGCCGGGTGCGCGGTCGCCTTGCGTATCAACGGCCCGGCCCAGCAATGCGCCCGCTACACCGCCGAGCAGCAGACCGGTCGTGCCGCCCGACTTGCGGCAACGGTCATCGCGCCGATTATCACGATAGCCGCGACGGTCGGCATAGCGATCACGGCCATGGTAGCGCCGCGCATCATGACCCCGATGGTCCCGATTCTCACTCCAGCGACGGCCACCGTCGCCAGCAAGGGCGGCCGCTGGAATGGAGGCGGTGATAGTCGCGGCGGCCAGCGCGGCGGCGATAACGGACTTGCGAAAGATCATCATAGTCTCCTCTAACGCTCTGTTCTGTAACGTTGCCCCGCTTATTCCACAGCGGCGCTGGCGCGTTCCTGAACCATCATGTCATCGCAGGTTCAGCTTCGCGGGGCGCCATCCTTCCGAGCGCCGCTATTGCCCATCCCGTCGCCTGAACAGATTCCATGGCAAAACCATATCGATGATATCGGTACTGGGATCAGGTGTATCCGCTTTCCAGCGGACAGAGCCGAAAGGCCGCTGAAGACGGCGACGGACACGATTGCCCTCCATCGGCGTGCAAAAGGTATCTACTTCCTTCTGGAGCGCGCGATCGGCTTCGGTGAAGCGTTCGCGATTGCGCAGATAATCCTGCCAGGTCGGAAATTCGTAATGTTCGGTCCACAGCGTGCGATCCCCCAGATCGCGCGAAATCGTCCAGCCATAACCCCCATTGCGCAAGCGCGCCCGCTGCATCTTGCGCATGACGTCATAGAAGCTGCGCGCCAGATCGGGGTCGACATGATAGTCGATCTCGATCCGGATCGGCCCGCTGCGGCCACTCAACGCCAGTTCGATATCGGGGTCGCCCCTCATATCGACGGAAGTCAGATTGTCCCGGCCGATGTCGCGCAACGGCGAGACGAGGGCAAGCACTGGCATCAGCAGCAGTACCCCTCCGGAAATCGCCACCGTATGGCTGATGCCGATCTCGCCTGCCAGCCTGCCCCACATCCACGCGCCAAAGGCGATGCCACCGGTCAGCGACGAAGTGAACCAGGCCAGCGCCCGCGCCGTCACCCAGCGCGGCACCGAAAACTGCATGGCGACGTTCAACAGCGAAATGACGATCATATTGGCCGCGCCCGCAACGACCAGAGCGATGAAGCTGAGGGGCAAACTGCGCGAAAAGGCGACGGTGACGATCGCGATCGAAGCGACCATAACGCATAGCGCCATGGCCCGGTCCATCGACATGCGCTCCCGTATTTCGCTGACGAACAGGGCCCCGCACACCGCACCGATGCCACCAGCGCCGAGCAATATGCCAAAAGTGCCTGCGTTGCCGTCGAGCAAGTCGCGGGCAATTAGCGGCGTCAAGGCCGCGATTGCGCCATAGGCGATGCCATAGGCGGCGGCGCGGATCATCACCGCGCGTACCGGCGCGGCGTACACGGCATAGCGGATGCCCGAGATGATCGCGCGGTCTATCCGTTCGGGCGGCAGGCGCGGCGGCACGTGGCGTCGGTTCCACACGGCGAAAGCCAGCATCAGTGGCAGATAGAGGAAGGCAGTGATCCCGAACACGGCGGTCGCGCCAAGCGCCACGACCAGCAGGCCGCCCAGCGCGGGACCGAAGCTGCGCGCGATATTGTAGCTGACTGAACCCAACGCGACGGCGGCGGGCAGATGTTCAGGCAACACCTGTTCGGGAATGGAGGCTTGCCAGGAAGGGCTGTACAGCGCGACACCCGCGCCGATCAGGAAGCAGAAGGCCAACAATATCCAGGGACCGGCCAGGCCCAGGGCGGATAACAGAGTCAGCAGCCCCGCGGACAGACAGGAAAATATCAGGCCGCTGATCGCGATCTTGCGTCGGTCGAACATGTCGGCAATGGCGCCAGCGGGGACGGCGACCAGCATCAGCGGCAGCATAAGCGCACTCTGCACCAGCGCCACCATTTCGGGTGAATTGGTGAGCTTCGTCATTTGCCAGGCAGCTGCGACGCCCAGCACCAACTGACCCAAGTTGGATAACAGGCTGGCGGACCAGATCCGACGGAAATTGGGTTCTTCAAGTGGTGCGAGGGCGCGCAGTTTCACCATCCGCAGCGGTCCGGCCAGTCTGTCATTCAGAAACGTCCCATCGAGAAGGGTAGAGCTATGTGATCTCCTTTCCGCAACCCAACGGATATTGCAACGCGCAGTTACGGCGCAGGCGCAATTACGGGCCGCGTTTCGCTCCAGTCGAGGATCAACTTTCGCCGCGTGAAACACCAGCCAGTGGCATCACGCCGCCATTCGTCCTGATACCGTATGGCCCAGACCAGCACGGCGTCCTGGTCGGGCAGCAGATGTTCTGCGGTGCAATAGGTTTCGCCAACGGCGCAGTCGCCATCGATGGTGACCATCTGCTGATGCACGCGATGCTGCGTCACGCGAAACATCTGGGCGAGCGCGTCGATCGACAACAGGCAGTTGTCGCGCCCCGTGCTGGTGAAGCCCGGCCCTTCGATCACGCAATCTTCCGCCAGCACCTGCCGCCACAAGGTTTTGTCGCGTCGGTCCGCGCCGATGGCGTAGATATCCGCTGCCTCTCGAAGCAGATGCTGATCCAGCATATGTTGAATGGCATCATGACGAGGCAATGTCATTTTCTCCCCTGAAGATCGTTTCGGGCCTGTCAGGCTACGATGGCGGGATGGGGAATGCGTGGATCGCCAAGCATCGCGCGATAGGACGGCGGGTGACGCCCCCCCGCTTCGGTTATGCCGTAACGCTGAGCAATCTCGGCAGTGATCAGGGTCTGGCCATTGAGCTCGTCACGTTTGGGATCATCATGGATCGCGGCGATAACCTTCCCGTTAAACTCAGGCGTTTCTGCATCAGCCATGAACTTTTCATATTGTTCAGGATGCTCTGCCAACGTCTGGGCGCTACGCTCGGTCATTAGCGGCCCCATCCATAGGGCGATTGCGGTAACGCCCGTATCCCGAAAATCGACTCCCATGTCAGCGGCGAACTTGTCCACGCCCGCCTTTTGCGCGCCATAGGCGGCGCCATGCATATAGCAGACCGACCCGAAGGATGATGTGAAGGCGATGAGGCCATCTTTTGCTGGAACCATCATCCGTGCCGCATGCCAACTCGCCAGATAGTGCGAGCGCAAGCCGACACCAAGAATATCGACAAGCTCGGCCGACTTTTCCCAGAACGGACCTGGCTTGACCAAGTCATCATGCAGCGCTGCGACATTGTTGACCAGGATATCGAGCCGCCCGCTTTCCTCGCGCACCCGGTCGAACAGTGCGGCGATAGCGGCGTCATCGCTATGATCCACCTGCACCGCACGCCCCTCGCCGCCCGCTGCATCGACTTGCGCCGCAGTGGAACCAATCGTGCCAGGCAGCGCCGCATCGCCTTCACGGACAGAACGGCCGGTCACATAGACCCGATAGCCCTTCTCACCCAGCGCCACCGCGATTCCCCGACCCGCACCACGGCTTGCGCCGGTGACGATCGCCACCGGACGTTGATCCCTCTCCATCTTTTCTATCTCCTTCAGGCGGCGGCGGTGCTGTTCCGCTTATCCAGCGTCACATGTGTACCATTGGCGCGCTTCTGTATGTCTGGCGCGTTTTCGCGCGAATTGTAGAATTGTTTGTACCAGGTCCGGACCTTGCCATAGGGGCCATCATTGGGAACCACCAATGGATTGAGGCAGGCACGCTTATTCTGCCAGATCTCAACATCTTGGGCGAAGGCCAGACGGCTGCCTTCCTGATATTCGAGCGCGGCGGCACGCAGGTCGTCGGTGACGGGCTCTGATCCGTCATTCACCTGCACCATCAGGCCATGCCACACCCGGATCTTGCCATCTTCGATGGGTGTATGGGTGATCAGGATGAAGGAATTAAACGTCCCTTCCATCTCAGACTGAAGGATCGATGGTCCGGTGTACCATGTATCCAGCGTCAGCACGTCGTCCGGGTTCAGCGTTAGCGTGCGGTGACCTGCTGCATAATATTGGTGAACGATGTGATCCTTGAACTCATTGGCGAAGTAGACGAAGTCCTTTGCGCCGTGGATCGGGATAAAATGTCCGTAGTCGGCCATATTATCAACCACTTCGATCGGATGAATGTCCAGATCACCCATAAAGTCGATCTTCCAGTTGACCCAGCCGGGCGCATCGTGATGACCGCCAAAATCGGGAAGATCAAAATCAGGCTCCAACCCTTCGGGATCATGCCACATCCACACGGTGCCGGCCCGCTCGATCACCGGAAAGGTTTTGAGCTTCGCAGCCTTCGGCACAAAGTCCGAATAAGGGATATTCTTGCACGCGCCGTCCGGGCCATATTGCCAGCCATGGAATGGGCAGCGGATCGAATCCCCTTCGATCTGCTCGCCATCGCGCACAATGTAGGAGGTCGAGTTTTTGGCCAGATGCGCGCCCATGTGCGGGCAATAGGCCTCCACCACATAAACCTTGCCGCTTTCGCCTCGATATATCACCAGGTCCTGGCCGAAATAGCGCATTTCCTTGGGCGTCATCGTTGCGTCGGCGCTTTCGCCCACCATGAACCACCCACGGGGAAATTCGAACTCGCCCAGACGATAGTCCGCAGACTGTGCCATGATATAATCCTCTTCGCTTTTCGCGGCAAACTAACATGAAGGTCAGCCAGGCACCAGCCTGCCCAGCCCATCCAGCCGATAATATTGACCTCCATCTACGCAAAATAGCATATTATGCGCAACACCATATGTTAATTGCGCCGAAATATCCCATTTTTACCTGCAATGATGAGGTCGCAGAATGAATCAGGCAGTCGCGCCAGCAGCCCCCAGCCAAGCGGAGATGCGTGCCGCGCTCGAATCCTATGTTGCACGAATCAACAGCGGTGACAGGGATGGCATCCTAGCCCTGTTCTCGCCCGATGCGATCATAGAAGATCCGGTAGGCTCCCCCGCCAAGGCCGGCGAAGCGATCACGGCGTGGTTCAACGACACTATCGCTTTCGCCACACAGATACGCTCAGTCGCGCCGATCCGCGGCTCCCATGGCAATGCGGCCGCGCTGATGTTCGACGTAACATTCCAGCCGCCTGGCGGGCCAGCCATGCTGATCCGTTCACTGGACGTCTGCACCTTTGACCGGGAAGGTCGCATCACCAGCCTTAAAGCCTATTGGGGGCCAGAAGATATGGAAGTTCTGGCCCGGTAATTCGTTCTGATTCTTTCCACTAAGGCGCAGGCCTTATACTTGTCACCTGCGGCCTCGGAACGTAAGGCGGGAGTGGGGGCAACATGCTTGTCCGGGCAAATTCAGCCCCCAACCGGCCGCCTTTTGTTGGGAGTTTGTAAACCAGCCGATGCCCTCCCCCCGACTTTCCGGCGCCGAGCGGCGCGCCTCTATCATCACCGCCGCAAAAACCGTGTTCGCACGGTACGGGCTGGAGGGCGCGAGGACGCAGCAGATTGCCCAGGCTGCGGGCGTGTCTGAAGCACTGATCTTTCGTCATTTCACGAACAAGACCCAGATATATCGTGCGGTACTGCGCGCGGTGATCGCTGACCAGAATGCTGCCTTCAGCGCGCTGGGCGTGATGGACGCGAGCACAGAGGGGCTGCTCGAAATCCTCCACCGACTTATCGAACATGCCATGCAAGGACCGCAGGCGAGCAATGTCGAGGGGATGCGAATGGTCGTTGGCAGTCTGGCGGGAGATGGCGGCTACGCCCGCCTCGTCTACCGGCGGGCATTACGCTTATCCCTGCCCGGGCTGGAGCGCGCGCTTGAAGCGGCTCAGGCGGAAGGCGCGATCACTGGAGCCCAATTATCTGGCGTCAACGCCGCGGCCTTTCTGGAACATGTAGGCACAATGATGCTGATGGCACGATGCCATTCCCAAACGGCCATCCCTTATGATGAGGATGACCGGCGCGTGCGCCGCGATGCAATCCTGTTCTGCGCCCGGGGCCTGGGCATTGCGGAGAACCGTATCATAACTTTCCTGGATCGGGTAGATGCGTAATGAAAGAACGATGTGCTACGCGTCTTGATACAATAAGCTGCATCGGATTTTGAATAGCGGATTGTCATCCTCGAATCATTATCCTATCACCGGCTCAACAGAAGGGGTGCTGTCGCTTGGCAGAGTCCGCACGCAGCGCCAGAGAACATGGCATAACGGCAGGCCCTTTCCTGAACAATAATGCCTTCTTCTATGAGGCAGGACGGGCCGATGAGCCGGAACCGCAGCAATTCGGTTCGACAGCGTCCATCGGAAGAGAGCGAGGAGAGACGCTATGCTGCTAAAGGACAAGATCGTAATCATCAGCGGGGTCGGCCCCGGTATGGGCCAGGCTCTTGCCCGCGTCGCCGCAGCTGAGGGCGCATCCGTCGCTCTCGCGGCCCGTAATCAGGCATTCATCGAAGGCGTTCGCGACGATATCCTCGCCAAGGATGGACGGGCGATCGCCGTCCCCTGCGACGTTGCCGACGAAGCGCAGTGCGTGGCTCTGGCCGAGCGCGTTGCATCCGAATTTGGCGGCCGTATCCACGGCCTTGTCAACAGCGCCTATTATCATGGCGATTGGAGTTTCGTAGAAAATATCGATACTGCCGACATTGCCAAGGCGTTCGACGTTAATTGCCTGGGCGCACTGCGCCTGACTCGCTCCTGTATTCCGTATCTGCGCGATGGTGGCGCAGTCGTAAACGTATCAACCATGGCCACGATGCGCCCCTTTGGTGGCGAGCATGGCATGGAAATGGGCTATGCGATCGCTAAGGGTGCGCTCAATACACTCGGCAAATATATGTCGACTGACCTTGGTCGGTTCGGCATCCGCGTCAATACATGCCGCATGGGATGGATTCACGGCGAGCCGGTGGAGGCCCATATTCAGTCGCAGGTCGATGCGGGGCTTAAACGTGAAGATGTGGTCGCGGGTATCACCAAGGATATTCCCATCGGCATTATCCCGCCCGAAGAAGACTGCGCCCGCGCCGTGCTGATGATGGTTTCAGACTATTCGCGCGTCGTCAGCGGTGCATCGCTCGACGTCAATGGCGGCAACTGGATGGCGCCCTGAACGGCGCTACCCAGTAAAATATAAATTTGAGGGAGTTTCCGGGGACGGCTGCAACGCTGATCTGGAACATATGCAGGTGCTGGCAGGACCACAGGGGGCCAGTTCGGCCGCAATACTCCGGCGGCGCCATGCTGCTGACCCCGAAGAAGCCGACCAATGAATTTGGCGGCTGGGTCAGAGTATGGTCCCCGCACCTTAAATACCGCTTCGGCGGGGAATAAAGGCTGTAGAAACGGGGACGGAAGCACGATACTTCCGTCTCCCTTTGTCGATGAGGGGCAGGAGAAGACAAACATGTTCAAGTGCATTGCTCTTTTGCGACGTCGGCCGGACCTGAGCCGCGAAGCCTTTATCGACTATTATGAGACACGGCATTCCGCGCTGATCCAGCGCCTTCTGCCCGGCATTGTCGATTATCGTCGCAATTATGTGGATCGCGACGGCGCCTTTATTTTTCCCGGCGCGCAGCCGATGGATTTCGACGTAGTTACGGAGCTACGTTTCGCCGACCGCGCCGCTTATGACCATTTTACCGCTCGAGCGGCCGAACCCGATGTCGCGCGGCAGATTGCGGAGGACGAGGCAAATCTGTTTGATCGGAGCGCGACCCGCATGTTCGTGGTCGAGGAACGGGCAAGCACGATCACGACTGCGAACGATGTCACTGCTGCTCTGCTCGATGAGCGGGAGATCGTCCGGAGCCTGTCGCGGTTCGCGCGCATTCTCGACAATAAGCAATGGGACCGCCTTGGCGACGTGTTCGCGACGGACATTATTTTCGACTATGGAACCGGGCAGGATGAGCACGGCATGGCGGCGCTCACTGTCAACATGCGCCGCTTTCTCGACACATGCGGCGGCACCCAACATCTGATCGGCAGCATCATGGTCGACCTCGATGGCAATCGAGCGATGAGCTGCGCTTATGTGCAGGCACGCCACCAGCGGGTCGATGACGCGGTCGGGCCAATCTTCGATTCCAACGGCGAATATGTCGACCAGTGGGAAAAACGCTCCGAAGGCTGGCGCATTATACGGCGCGACGCGATCTGGGCCGCGCAAAGCGGCGACCCCGCCATTATATATGGAGAGGCCGCCGATCCGGGTTGAGGATCAGCTTTCGGGGCCGAGATCCGGAACCCAGTTCACCCCGTTTATATGACCGCCCCCATCGACAAACAGCGTGTTGCCGGTCAAATATCGTGCGTCCTCGCTCGCCAGGAACAGGGCGACGCCGCCGATATCGGCTTCCGGATCGCCCATCCGCCCCATCGGATTGGCCGCCGCCGTGGCCGCTGCGACATCGGGCGCCAATGCCTTGAACCTGCGATAGCTTGCGGAAATCGCCGCCGGGCAGATGATGTTGGCGCAAATGCCATGGCCCGCCCACTCGCGCGCAGCGGTGCGGGTATAGGCACGCAGGGCTTCCTTGCCAGCATTATACTCCGCCGTTCCCATATGGGCATTGACGCCATTCAACGAGGCGATGTTGATGATGCGACCCCAGTGACGCGCGCGCATATGCGGAAAAGCGGCCTCCATTGCCCATTTCGCGGCGTAGAGACACACGGCCATACTGTTTTCGAACAGCTCGTCCGACTTAAGCTCGATCCGACCATTGCCTGCACCGCGATAGGCGTTGTTGACGAGGATATCGACGCTACCGAACCGATCGACACAAGCGGCCACCGAACCGATCACATCCTGCTTGCGCGTTACATCGGCAGCGAAGAATTCCGCTTCCGCCCCCAGCGCTTGCAATTCTTCGACCGTTGCCGCGCCCTTCTCCGCGTCGAAATCAACGACCAACACCGCCCCGCCCTCACGCGCGAAACGTCGCGCCATGCCCAACCCGATGCCATCGGCGGCACCGGTGATTACCGCCGCTCGCCCGGCCAGTCTTCCATCAGCCATCATTCGTCCTTCATTCTGCTGCGGCGGTGAAGGGCAGGCAGACGCTGTCGAACCCCAGCACATGAGCCACGCGACCAAGGCCCATCCAGGCCGCGACGCTGTGCGCCAGATCAACAATCTCCGCATCGGAAAAGAGCGCATGAGCGCGTTCCCAGAAATCCTCGTCATCAGCGATGACCTTCGGCTCCTCGGCGAAGCGTTCGGCAAATTCGATGGCAGCGCGTTCTCGCGGGGTGAATAGCGGCGACGTGCGCCACTGCTCGACGGCTGTGTAAAATGCCTCGTCGGGCGCTGGCCCATTGTCGGAAACCAGATGATCGGGCCGCACACCAGTCGCCGCGAACATCGAGGGCGCGTCCTTTGCCGCGCGGAATTGCTGGCACACAATGCAGCCATTGATCTGCGCTATACGCGAGCGAGCGCCCTCAAACTCGCGCAGCGACAGGATGCTGTGCTGGTACACCGCCTTCGAAAAAACATCAGCGGCCGCCATGATTTCCCGGCCATGCGCGCGCGCAGCATAACCATAAGGATTGCCGGCATCCTCAGCCGGAACGTCAATGCGGATCATGCTATTCTCCTTTTGGTTGGAAACCAGTTGCTTGCCAACATGCTCGCGGGAAAGGCGCTGATCATGGCTTTCCATTTCCAATGGACGGAACAGGGGGCATGTCAGGCACATTATGGGCATAGCCCATTTCCTCATACCGCTCGGCGATGCGCCAGCCCTTCGATGTGCGGACAAGCCTGTCACGATACCAAAGGCCGATGAAAAAGACCTGCTCAACTCCATCATCGCCCGTGTAGATCATGGGGTTGAACAGCATCGTGCGGCAGCGCGCGCTATCGCCCTCAAGCTCCAGTTTCATGGTGGCGACCATGTGCTGGTATCGCGGAAAACGTTCCATCGCGATCGGCAGCCAAGCCTTGATCTGTGCGACGCTGCCCTTCGCCCCTCCCGTCTCGCTATAGTCTATCACCGCGTCAGGCGTGAAAACCTCATCCAGTCGGTCCCAGTCTCTTTCATCGATCGCATAGCTGTAACGCGACAAAAGATCCTGGATTTCCAATCGGTCGGAAATTTCCCGAAGGGATAGCATAGCATCCTCCACCTTCCTAATCGAGTTGAAAAATACGCGATTCGATTCGCGCTTTCATATTTTATAGTGACGCCATTTATTGAAATGCGTAGCAATGTGACGCAAGCATTGTTTCATAATATAGCAGGAGAAGAAGATATGCGCCTGGAAGGTAAAATTGCCGTCGTGACCGGCGCTGCCTCTGGTATCGGGCTGGCCGTAGCAAAAAGGCTCGCCGCAGAAGGCGCGAAAATTATCATTGGCGATAGGAATGCCGATGGCGTCGAGGAGGTCGCCGCCGCGATCGGACAGGCAGCCACGGCCATCGCGCTCGACGTCGCCGACGAGAATTCCTGCAAAGCGATCGTGGATCGCGCGGTCAGCCTGCATGGAGGGCTGGACATTCTCTGCAACATCGCAGGCGTGCTGGATTTCGGACGTTTCGCCGAAGTCGACCGAACACGTTGGGACCGGGTGATTTCAGTCAACCTGACCGGTGTTTATCATATGTGTCATGCCGCGATGCCGCATCTGATCGAACGGCGCGGCAATATCGTCAACATGGCGTCTGCCGCCGGCCTGGTCGGCGTACCCTATAATTCGGCCTATACCGCCTCGAAACATGGTGTCGTTGGCCTTACTCGTGCTTTGGCCCTGGAGTTTTCCAAGGAAGGCGTGCGCGTCAACGCGATCTGTCCCGGTGGGGTCAACACCCCCATGGTGCAGCAGGCGCCGCCCGAAAATATCGACTGGCAGATGGTGATGCGCTCAGCGTCCTGGCTCGACGGTGGTGCAATGGCGATGCCCGAGGACATTGCCGATAGCGTGGCATTCCTGGCGTCAGCGGAAGCCAAGCGCATCACAGGTGTTGCCCTCTCCGTCGATGGGGGTCAGACCGCAGGCTAAAGTCGCCACAACGTTTATCGATGATATCAACGATTTAAGGCCGGGGTCTCGATTGAGCCCCCGGCCTTTTTGCTTGCTTCGGTCCGCGTTTCGTCAAACCGATCAGCCGCCGCCGAACGTATATTTGACGCGCAGGCCGTACATGCGAGGTTCGCCATAAAGCGTCGCCTGGTAAAGCAAACTACCTGCCTGATAGACGTCCGAGTTTGAGATACGATATAGTTTGTTGGCCAGATTCGTCCCGAACAGGCTGAGGTCGAAGCCCGATCCTCCGACCTTGCGCCAGTCCAGTGAGACATTGAGCAGGCCGAAAGCTTCCAGATAGGCGCCAGGCTGATTTTCCGGCAGATTGACCGCTTCGGTAAACTGGCGCGAAGTGTGCGAATAGTTCGCATATACGGCCAGGGTACCCATATCATCCGCCAGCGGCTGCTCGGCGGATACATGGAAGCTCCAGATATAGGGCGAGACATATTGGAATGGCAGGCAGGACGCGTCTGCGGTACCGCCCGGCGCGACGATACCATTGCAGGCTACTGTTTCTGTACCGGTAACATACTGATATTTTTTATATTTGGCGTCAGTATAGCTGAAATTCCCTCCAATTTCCACGCCGGGGAAGGGCCGCATCGAAGCCTCGACTTCGATGCCCTTGATCCGCGCGTCGGCGTTCAGCGTCTTGGCGCCGCCCGCCCCCGTCGCAAAATTGAAGTCCCCGGATGCGCGCTGAATGCCTTGGTAATCGGTCGTATAGCCCGCGACATTGACGCGGATAGGCACAGACCCCAGCCGGAAGTCGGTCTTCACACCCGCTTCCCAGACGGTGACCTCTTCCGGCCCGAAGGAGCGGGTATCGGGATCGCCGTTCTGGCCGAAGAATACGGCATAAGGATTAAACCCACCCGCCTTGTAACTATGGCTAACCTTCCCATACAACAGGATATCGCGCGTAACCTTGTAATCGAGGCCCATGATCCACGACGGCGAACTCGACCGCTGCGCTCCGGTGAAACGACAGTCGGAAAGCGCTGTGCTCACCGGCACGACCAGGCTACTGTCCTTGCCGCACACGACGAAACCAGGCGGCAACAGGTTGCTGCTGTTATACTGGGTCGCAAAGCCGTACACATGGTCCCAGGTCTGGCGATAACCCCCGGTCAGACGCACACCTTCGAGCGACGGCGAAAACGCGCCCAGATTCAGCGTCGCCTGCCCATAAAGGGCTTTGGACACGGTGCTGGTGCCATATTGCGATACGCTGGCTTCACATTGACCCGTCTGAAGCGCGATACAGTATGTATTAGCCCGCGTCCCCTGCAGGCCATCGGGCCGCTGATCGAAATAAAAGCCGCCGATCGTCCAATTGAGATGATCATCCAACATCTTGCCTTGGAATTGCAGCTCTTCCGACCAGACGCGGAAATTATCGCGTGGAAGTTCGGTCGATAGCGTGGCGAAGTCGTAACTCACCGGGAATGGCGTGCCTGGCAGCGTTACTACACCATCGGCGGGCAGGACACCTGGATCGACATCATGCTGCTGAAGGACGGTGGCGTCGCCATCGTAGCGATATCCGATCTTCATCTTTTGATAGCTGACGATGTTCCACAGCGTGATTTCATCCGACAATTCGATGTCGGTGGTATTGCTGATGCCCCAGGTCTGCGTCTTCGAAAAAGTATCGGTCGAAAAAGCGGTCTTGCGCGGTCCCAACGCGTCGGCCTGAGCCGTGGTCGCGCGATAGACGTCGCACGAATAACCGCCAACAACGCCCACCGGAAGGTTGGCGCAGAGGCCAATTCCCGCCATCGCCTCGACATTGAAGCCTTTGTGGATCAGTCCTGCACCATTATTCTTTGAATAGGCGCCATAGGCCATGGTGTAGTTGGTGATGGTTTCGGTCGGTTTGAACAATATGCCAATCCGGCCCGAATATGAATGTTCGTTGTCGCGATCTTTATTCCACACTACATCGCGGGTGTACCCGTCGCGATCATGATAGGCACCGACAACCCGGATCGCCAGTTTATCATTGACGGGTAGATTGAGCGCTCCTTCGGCATATTTCCGGTCGTAATTGCCATATTCCCCCTTGATCCAGCCGCCAAATTCGTCGCCAGGCTTCTTGGGCACCAGCAGCACCGCGCCGCCGGTTGTGTTGCGACCGAACAAGGTGCCCTGCGGACCCGAAAGCACCTGCATATTTTCAAGATCGATGAAGTTGCCCGGCCCACCCTGCTGGCTGAGCGTAATGCCAGCGGGCAGCGGCACTTCGTTCATATAGACGACAACGCCCGGCGATGCCTGGAAGGTTGCCCCCTGCCCCCGGATCGTGAAGGAATTGGACTCGCGCGAACCCTGACCGTTCGGGCCGACCACCAGCGAAGGCACGCTAGCCTGGAGATCCTGTTCCTTGGAAATGCCCTGCTGCTCCAGTCGCTGGGGTGACAGGGCCGTAATGGCGATTGGGACGTCCTGTCCGCGCTCCTCTCGCCGGTTCGCCGTAACAATGATTTCGGCGAAGCTGGCCTGACGGTTCTGCTCGGCCGTTTGATCGGCCGCCTGTGCTAAGCTGTGGCCGGGAAATAAGAGGGCCGATGGGGCAACGCCCACAAAGAGCCAAATATTGCGGCACAGGACTGTCGGCAAATTGTCAGAGTGCATGTCTTCCTCCCCATATGTCCGACCTGAAAGGCAGGACTGTTATGCGGTCCACGAATATTTGCGGAGAAAGGGCGGCTGAAGGCAACTGGCGGCACGAGGCCGCCCGTCAGCCACGAGCTTCGCGAAATTCAGACATCCCTCTCGCCATTATTTTTTCTGCGTGGCGTAAACCGCTGGCGACCTGCCACTCCGATAAGCCGGGGCGATCAGGCCAAGCACGAAATGCCCCATATGCGTATTTGTGTCAAAGCAATTTGCGATATATAAATGATTTAAGTGGGCAGTGTGGTTTATGCGTTGCATTTTACAGAGCAGTTTCGGTATGTTGATACGCAACTACTATAGCGACTGCCCTCCGCAGAATTATGGGCGACCGCCATTTTGTCCAGCAATGGTGAATTGAGGAAAGAGACGTATGGGAGCGACTTCCTACCGGTCAACGATCCCATAGCGCTGCTGATTGTAATCATCCATCCGGCCTGAAGAGAGTGATATATATGACGCCTTTGTCCGAAATTATTGACGCGCAAGCGCTGGATCGCGAGGCGTTGCTGCAACAGGCGCGGATTCGGGCGGGCCTAGAAGATTTTGGAGATCTCTGGTTCATCGAGCCTATGGATCATTATCTGGAAGCATCGAACAGTGAAGGTCGGCTAACCCCAGCGGGCCATGATTCTACCACCGAAGTCATCGTCAAGGGACTTGTCAGCCGCCTGCGAATGATCGACGACATCAAGCGGCATCCCGAAATATTAGACGAAAAGGTCGAGGTGGCGGGCATTATCCTTGGCCTGCCGCGCACCGGCAGCACGATTTTCCAGCGGCTATTGGCCAGCGCGCCCGGCATGACCGGCCTGCGATGGTATGAAGCACAGAATTTCGCGCCCTTTCCCGGCGAGGAACGTGGCAACCCGGTCGAACGCCGCGCCTATGCACAGGCGATGATCGACGGTTGGCTACAACTCGCGCCCGAACTCGCCTCCATCCACCCGCTCGAACCCGATGCGCCAGACGAGGAAATCCTGGTGCTCGGCCAGATGTTCGTCAGCACCATGGTAGAGGGCATGAATTTCGTCCCCAGCTTCACCCGCTGGCTCAATGGCTATGACCAGTCCAGGGGGCATGAGGATCTCAAGACCATCCTCCAATATCTCCAGTGGCAGGATCCATCGCGTCGCGGCACCAAATGGATCCTCAAGAGTCCGTCCAACTTGCCCTATGCCGAGCTCGCGGCCAACGCCTTTCCCGACGCGCTGCTGATCATGACGCATCGCGATCCGTTGCAGACCGTGCCTTCCTATATCTCCATGCAGGCGGCGCTTTATAAGCTGAGCGCGTCGGTGACCGACAGCCAGGTGGGCGAATATTGGTTCCAGCGCCTTGTCGAATGGATGGGCCTGTTCGAAGCTGCGCGCGCGCGGATAGGCGAGCAGCGCTTCATTGACATCGACTATCGCGAAGTTGGAAGGGATCCAATGACGCAGGCGCGGCGTGTCCTTTCCCGCATCGGCATCCCCGTCGATGACCGGCTGGAAGAAGCGCTGAACGAGTTCCTTGCCGGCAACAAACGCGAACAGCGGCCCATGCACGATTATTCAATGGAACGCTTCGGGTTGGACGAAGAGGCAATCAAGCGCGCATTTGCCACCTATCGCGAACGCTATATCCTCTGATGCGGCAAAAGTGATGGAAATCCGGCCGGGCATTCTAGGCGCGCCCGGCAGCCATTTCGTGCAGGAAGATCAGGGCGCTGCGCTGGTGCAGATGCTTATGGTTTTCCTGCGCGCCAACCCCTCAAAACATGTCAGTGAAACCCATTCCGGAATTGGCGTGGCGTCAGGCCCGTGGCGCGGCGAAAGGTCGCGCTAAAGGCGCTGGCGGTCGCGAAGCCCAAAACCCGCGCGATCAGATTCATCGGTAACGCGCCGGCGCGGATCATATCCTGCGCTCTTTCAAGGCGAATGGCCGTGGCGTGACCGGACAGGGATGTACCCATAGTTGCGGCGAAGGATCGTGACAGATGCGAACGGCTGATGCCGCACAGCCGGGCCAGTGCTTCCGTCGTTGGCCATTCCCCGTCGCTGGCGCGCAACACTTCCTCGATACGCGCCAATTGCCATGGGGCAAGCCCCCCCTGACCTGTATCAAACTGCCGCACGGGACGGAAAATGCGCCCCAGTTCCACCATCAGAAGCTGAATCAACGCGTCAATTGCCATGTCCGACCCAAAGTCGGGCGAGATCGTCTCCTGCTTCAGCCGATCCGCCAAAGCCATGACAGTCGGTGCAGAGATTGCCGCGCAACGGCTAAGCCGTCGGTTGTCCCATTCAGACAGTCCGGTCGCAGCCGCAAATCGCACTGGATCGAAGCGGCAGGTCAATATGTCGAGCACCCCGCCATCACCGCGCGAATGCATGGCGATCCCGCCGGGCCGTAACATCAGACGGCCAACCTTGTGCCGTTGCCGGTCGCCGAGGTCGAACATGATTTCGCCCTGCGTTCCTTCCGCGCGGGGCATCACGATCGACAGGATGGGCGCATCGTCCAGCTCCCACATTTCATTGGGACTCGGCAGTTCATAGCGGCGCAGTTCCACCCGCGCAGTGGCGCTATCAGCTCGCGCCAGCACCGCCCAGGGGCGGTCTGCGAGCTCGTGCGACGATCGCTTGGCTATCGAAACATTTTTCATCACAACCAAGCGATAATCTAACGTGATCGACAGAACAAGAACTGGATTTGCGCAGCACAAGGTGCCAGATTCAACGCAACAAGATAAGGAGGGAGAGCGATGAAAAGCGGCATGATGCAGCTGGCGCGCGTGCACGGCCCGGGCGATGTCCGTCTGGATTCCATTGCCATACCTCAAGTCGCAGCAGGCGAAGTGCTGGTGCGGGTAGCAGCCTGCGGCATTTGCGGCAGTGACCTTGGCTATATCGCGCAGGGCAGCCTGGGTGGTGTGGAACCATTGCAAGATCCGCTGCCCATCGGCCATGAATTTGCCGGCATCATTGCCGCCACTGGCCCCGGAGTGGAAGGGCTGGCCGTCGGCATGCGGGTCGCCGTCAATCCGGACCATGGCTTTATAGGGGGCGGCGGACCGGATGGCGCGATGGCGCCTTTCATCCGGGTCAGCGGCGCACGCATTGGCGCAACCCTTTTCCCCTTGGCTGACCATGTCAGCTTCGCTCAGGCGGCGCTGGCTGAGCCGCTGTCCGTCGGTCTGCACGCGTTAAAGATCATGCAAGTCCGGCCGACCGACAAAGTCGCGATATTGGGCGCCGGTCCGATCGGGCTTTGCACCGTCGCCATGTTGCGTCACCTAGGCGTGACCGACATCGCCATATTCGATCGTGTGGATAGTCGGTTGGAGCGCGCCCGTGCCCTTGGCGCAGCTCTTGCCTGCAATATAGACATGGAATCCATGACGAAGGCGCTGACCCGCTTTCATGGCGGCGGCGATCGGTTCGGTGCGCCCACGGTCGGCACCGACGTTTTTGTCGATTGTGCCGGG
This sequence comes from Sphingomonadaceae bacterium, assembly GCA_016000085.1. Classification (GTDB taxonomy): domain Bacteria; phylum Pseudomonadota; class Alphaproteobacteria; order Sphingomonadales; family Sphingomonadaceae; genus Sphingobium. The sequence continues at coordinate 18,154 of JAECRT010000001.1, read as the reverse complement.
GCGTCCGCTGCGCTCACCGAAGCCTTTGGTATCGCCAAATATCGCGCCCGTATCGCTATTATCGCGCTCTACAAAAAGCCGGTTCCCATCGACCTCTGGCGGATGATGGCGAATGAAATCCAGATGAGCGGTTCGATCGCCGACGACCGCGCCGCCGAATTTGGCGAGGCGCTGGCCATGATCGCGACAGGGAAGCACGACCTGACGCCGCTCATCAGTCACCAATTCGATTTTTTCAGCGACTTCCATGCGGCGCTATCCGTTGCGGCGGATTCGGATCGTTCGGCGAAGGTCATGCTGACATTTGCAAAGGAAGCCGCATGAGCGCACCACAGGACATCATCATCGACGATCTGGCGCAGCCGCGCCTCACGCCCGACATTATCGCCGCGCGCCAGGGTCCGGTGGATTTCGATGAAAATATGGGCGTCGAAGAGATACTTGCCCGCGCCAGCGCCCTGACTGGCGGCCTGAGCGATTTTGGCGAAGATACAGGCTTTCGCGAACGGTTGGCCGTCGTGCTGCAATCGCTGGCGGAGGACGAAGGGCTGACGCGCGGCGGGCGCATCACCGTCATCGACCATGCCATCCGCGTGATGGCAAACCGGCTGCGGATCGAGGATCTAGTAAAGCGCCATCCGGAAATCCTCGACATCCAGATTGAAAAGCCGCTCATCATCGCCGGGCTGCCGCGATCGGGTACGACCCATCTCGTCAACTGGCTGGCGCGCGATGAACGACTGCGCTCGCTTACCCTCTGGGAATCGGAAGAACCCGTACCCAGTGCGCGCCCTCTCGCACCGGGGGAAGCTGACCCGCGCGCGGTCCGCAGCGCGGAATTCTGGGGTCATTTCGAATCCATGCTGCCGCACATGGCGGCAATGCACGGCATGGAAGCCAGTTCTATCCATGAGGATAATGAGCTGCTTTACATGGATTTGAACTGCTACAGCTGGGAATTCCAGACACGTCTGCCGCGCTGGATCGATCATTATTTCGCGCATGATCGCACCCAAAGCTATCTTTATGAAAAGAAGGTTCTGCAGGTGCTGACCTGGTTCCGGGGGCCAAATCGCTGGATATTGAAATCTCCGCAGCATATGGAAAATCTGGGGGCGCTTAAGGCGGCTTTCCCCGACGCTACGCTGGTTATCAGTCATCGTGACCCGGTGGCGGTGCTGCGCTCACTTACCACCATGCTCGGCTATTCCGACCGCATTCGCCGCGACCCTACAGATCCGCCGGGCCTAGCAAAACATTGGATCGTACGGATCGAGCGACTGCTGCGCGCCTGCATCGACCAGCGGGATCTGTGGGGACCGGACCAGTCGCTCGATATATTTTTCCACGACTATATGGCCGACCAGGAAGGTATGATGCGGCGCGTCTATGATCTGGCTGGCCTGCCGTTGACGCCGGAGGCCGAGCGCGCATTGCTCGGTTATCTCGACGAAAATCCGCGCCATGCGCAGGGCCGCATACTCTATGATCTGGAGGGCGTTTTTGGCGTCGACATAGCTGCGCTGCGGGAGCGTTTTGCATTTTATTACAATCGATTTCCCGTCATTCAGGAGAATTGAAATGAACGCAGAAAACAGGGCCGCACAGCGCCTGCTTTCCGGCGCGGCATGGGATGATTTCTGCGATACGCTGAAAGTTGCCGGCCGTATGATCGAACAGTTTGGCGATCAGCCATCCGATCTGGATCGCGCCGAATGGTATCGCTTCTTGACGCGCCTTACCCGATCCAGCTTTGAGCGGCTGGTTGAAAATGCAGAACCCACGCGCCCTCGGCTACGTGACATGGTCTGGAGACAGTCGATCAATTTCCAAACCGTCGATCAGGATCATCTGATGTGCCAGTTCGATGAGGCTCGGGATTATCGCATCACCGGTACGCGCGGCACCATTCCCTATTTCGTGATGGCGGTGCTGACCGCGCCCGCACCTGCCGATCCGGGTGCGCAGGACTGGGCCTCACTAGGACAGGAAGGTCTCGCGCAGTTCGATCCTTCCAATCTGAAGACCACCGGTTTCCTTGCCAGCCAGCAGCTTATCATCGCTGATGACGGGACGTTTGAGATCGTCCTGTCGCAAAACGACCTCGGGCCAGGCAAAAACTGGCTCAAGCTTTCCCCCGACACGAACTGCATCCTTATCCGCTTCGTCTGGAGCGATCGCGCCACCCAGACTGCTCCCGCCATGACCATTGAACGGATGGACGGGGCAGCGCCCGAACCCATCACCCCTGCGTTGATGGCGAACAACCTCGCCTGGGCGGGGCAGGGCGTGCTGGGCTATGCCGAACTGGTCCGAAACTGGTGGCAGGGCAATCAGGGCAATTTTTCCGCCAAGCTCAACCGGCTGGACTATAGCCGCGCCCAATATCTCTCAAACGGTGGCGTACCCGATCGCCATGTCGCATTTGGCGGCTGGGAAAAGGGACATGATGAAGCGCTGGTGCTGGAATTCACGCCGCCTCCCTGTGAATATTGGAACTTCCAGATCTGCAACATCTGGCAGGAAAATCTCGACACGTTCGAGGACGGCAATGGCTGGGTCAACAACAGCCGCTTTATAGCCGAACCGGACGGTCGCGTGCGCATCGTCGTCGCAGAGCGTGATCCCGGCGCAGGCGGCAACTGGGTCAACAGTTTCGGGCATGACAAGGGCCAGTGGGGTCTGCGCTTCGTCCAGACACAGACAACACCGCCAGTTCAGCTTTGGCGCCTACCGCTCGAAAATCTGGAACGGGATGGCGCCGTGGCACTCGATCCCGCCAAGGTGATAAACACCGGTCAGTTTGTGGATTAACGCCATGGCCGTCCGCGCGCTCGATCACATCAATATCCGCACCCCCGATGTACCCGGCACTGTCGCCTTCTTCCGCGATATATTGGGACTGGAAGCCCGCGTCGCACCGGGAGCGGGCGATATCGACAAGGGCTGCTGGGTTCACGATCCGGCCGGCCATCCGATCATCCATATCGGCCCGGTCGGCGCCCGTTATCCCAGTGACGAAATGCTGCCCTTCACTGCTACGCGCGGCAGCGGCGCCGTGCACCATGTCGCACTGGAATGTGACGATCTGGCTGACATGCTCCACCGCCTGGAGGCCACCGGCCGACCTGTCACGCGCAAGGATTATCCCGATGCCGGCCTGATCCAACTCTTCGTGACAGAGGTAAACGGAGTCCTCCTTGAGCTTAATTTTCATAGGGATGTCCGCTGATGCTCTCTACTGATCTGATCTTGTCCGGCCCGCCATTCATCCATGTCCCGCTGCTCGAACGGCTAGCTCCCACACGCGACGCCGGGTTCAGCGGCCTGTCCCTGATGCCCGGCGATATCTGGTCGCTAGAAGCCGCAGGAATGACAGCCGCCGACATTCGCGCGCGGATCGAAGATCATGGCCTTGCTATCATGGAGATCGACTGCACGGCTTGCTGGCTCCCCTCTCACCATAGCGCGAGCGATTCCATTCCCATGGCCGCCCTGCTCCGCTCATTAACGCCGGAGCGGGTGATCGAGACGGCGGCACGGATCGGCGCGCCGTCGGTCACGGCCGTCGAGATGATGGGCGTTGCCCCCTCGCTGGACGAGGCTGCAGGGGCATTCGCCTATCTTTGCGATTTGGCGGCAAACCATGGCCTGAACGCGCATATCGAGTTCCTCCCCTTTGGAGGCATCCCCGACCTTGCAGCCGCATGGGCAATCATTCAGGCAGCGGGCAGGCCAAATGGCGGGCTGACACTGGATAGCTGGCATTTCTTCCGCAGTGGGTCGTCGCTCGATTTGCTTGCCGCCATTCCGGGACATTGCATCCACACCATCCAGATCAACGACGCGCCTGCGCTGCCCAGTAACGACCTATTGCACGAAACCATGCACGGTCGCCTGCTACCGGGCGAAGGGGAACTCGACCTTGTCGGCTTCCTCCACACGCTGGACGCGACTGGCTGCACCGCACCGATTTCGGTTGAGATTTTCTCGGCCAATACCGCTTCCCAACCGATGGCAGACGTCATCCACGACTGGGCAGGAGCGGCCCACGCCATCATCAATCAGGCAAGGAACTGAACATGAGCACGCAAGAGCACCCCATTGGTGCCGTTGTAGTTGGAACGGGGTTTGGCCTGTTCACCCATGTGCGCGCACTGCGCGCGGCCGGGGTCGAAGTGCGCGCCATCGTCGGCCGCGACCGCGAACGCACGGCCCAGCGCGCCGCGCCGCTCGACATCCCGGTCGCCTCGGACAGTTTGGAGCAGGTGCTGATTGACGATCCCGCGATCCGACTGGTGACGGTCGCGACCCCGCCCCACGCCCATTACCAACCGGTTATGCAAGCGATCGCGGCTGGTCGTGCGGTGATGTGCGAAAAGCCCTTTGCCAAAGATTTACCCCAAGCCCGCGAAATGCTGGCGGCGGCGGAAAAGGCTGGTGTCGTTCATGCGCTGGGCGCCGAGTTTCGTTATGACAGCGCGCAGGCGCTGTTGCGCCGGCTGGTGAAAGACGGAATGATTGGCGACCCGTTGATGTTCAGCCGCATTTACCAACAGCCCGGCGGTGGCGAAGAAGAGCCACTGACCGACTGGTGGACCGACGCCGCGCAGGGCGGCGGCTTTCTGGGCGCGTTTGGCACCCACATGATTGATCAGGTGCGATCGACGGTGGGCGAAATCGTGGCAGTCAGCGCCATCCTGCGTAAACTTTCGACCAGCCGCCCGGCCATGACTTCAGACGACTATTATAATGTCCAGTTCGTCACCGACACCGGCTGTCGCGGCGTGATCGAGGCGGCAATGGCCTTCCCCGGCCCGTTCGTCATGGCGACCAAGGTTGCGGGGACGAAGGGCGCCGCCTGGATACAGTCGGGCGCAGCCTTCGGGGACCCCGAAGAAGTTTGGATCAAGAATGCGGACGGCGAACGCCAGATACCGATGCCGCAGGAACTCATCAATCCCCTCCCCGAGCCTTTCGCCGTCAAGGAGTTGATCCAGACCGAGATGGATCGCTGGCACACGAAGGGCTTCGACGTCGCGCCCTATACAAAGCTGTTCGGCCAGATGAAGGCGAAGATTGAAGGACGCATTCCGCCCCTGCCCGATCCGGCGGGTGATTTCCACGACGCCGCAGCCGGACAGGCGGTGCTCGACGCCGCTCGAAAATCCGCCACGACAGGCCAATGGGTTGAGGTAGAAAAGCCATGAGCAGCATCCATCATGATTATTCCGGCGCGCATGTGCTGGTCACGGGCGGCACCAGCGGTATTGGTGCGGCGACGGCAGCGGCCTATCGCGATGCTGGTGCGGATGTCACCATCACCGGCACGCGGGGCAGCCCGGCTGATTATGACACGGATCTCAGCGACTATCGCTATTTGCGTATGGATATTGAGGATGGCGCGAGCATTGATGCAACCGCCGCCGCCCTGCCCCGGCTCGACATCCTCATCAACAATGCGGGCATAGCGCTGCCCAGCCTCGGCCTGGACGAATATGAGCCGGATATTTTCGCCCGCGCGGTCAACATGCTGCTGGTCGGCGCCTTCCGCATGACCCGACGCACGATCGACCTGCTGGCGCAAAGCCAGATCGATGGTGGCGCATCGGTCATCAGCATTGCTTCGATGAGCAGTTTTTTTGGTATTCCGATCGTGCCAGGCTATGGCGCGGCCAAGACCGGTCTTGTCGGCCTGACCCGCACGCTGGCGGTGGAATGGGGACCGCGCAATGTCCGCGTCAATGCTGTAGCAGCGGGCATCACCCGCAGCCGGATGACGGCGGGCACTTTCGCGCAGGAGGAGTGGACAGCCCCGACAATGGCGCGCACCCCGCTGGGGCGGCTGGGCGAGCCGGAAGATATTGCGGGCGCCATCCTGTTTCTCACCAGTCCCGCCGCCGCATGGATTACCGGCCAGACGTTGGCCGTCGATGGCGGCTACACGGTATCGGGATAGGATATGGTTGCGCACTCACCGCTCGCGGAAAAGTTCATCGGCGCCTGGCAACTGGTACTGTGGACCACTCTGCGTGCGGATGGGACAGCGCAGTTCCCCTTCGGCCACGATGCGATCGGGCAGATCATGTATAGCGCAGACGGGCATATGAGCTGTCATCTGATGATGGCGAACCGTCCCCCGCTTGGTGTGCCCAGCATCTACGATGTCGAGGACGCCGCATTGGGCAAAGCTATACGCGCCTATAACGGCTATTTCGGCACCTGGAGCCTCGATGCCGAGGCGAGCATTATCACCCATGATGTCGATGGCGCATGGTATCCAGACTGGATCGGTTCGCAGCAGCCCCGCCGTTTTCGTTTCGAGGACGATCGGCTTTTTCTGGAGGCAGAGGTTGGTCAGGATCTTGTCAGTCTCGAATGGCGCCGCGCGTGAAGGAGAGTTTCGACCATGGATGGTGCCGCACAAACAACCGCGATCCGCGAAATAGAGATACTCAAGGCCCGTTATTTCCGGACCATGGATACAAAGGACTGGACCGGGTTGGAAGCATTGTTCGCGCCGGATCTGATTGCCGACTTCCGCGATGCAACCCCGGAGCATCAGGAGACCATGCTGATTCATGGTGCGAAGCCTTATTTGGCAGTGTTGGTGCCGATGCTGACCCATATTGCCACTGTCCATCACGGCCATATGCCTGAAATCCATGTTGAGGATGACGATCACGCGCGCGGTATCTGGGCGATGGAAGACTGGCTGTGGCCTGACGCGGCTTCGACATTGCCGTTTCGCTGGTTGCACGGTTGGGGACATTATCATGAAACCTATCGCAGGATCGCGGGCGAATGGAAAATTGCGTCGATCCGCCTGTCACGGTTGCGCGTAGAGCAAGGATGAAACAGACGATGAGCGTTGAAGCCATGCTGGCCCACCATCAGATCGGCCAAGAACTGACGCGCTTCGCCCGCGCCATGGATGACCGCGACTGGATGACCGTGAAGGCCATCCTCACTGAAGATGCGACTGCCGAACTAGGCACTGGCCCCCTGATGGGAAGCGAGGCGATCATAGCCCTCATTCGCCAATATCTCGACGCCTGCGGCACGACGCAGCATCTCCTTGGTAATCTGATTGTCGAGGTTGACGGAGATAGAGCAAGCAGTCGCTGCTATGTCAACGACATGCACCTGGGTCGCAATGACGCATCGGACCCGAATTTCCGTTCATTGGGCGATTATCACGACCAGTGGGTCCGGATCGACGGGTGCTGGCGGATGTCACACAGGCACAAGCATAATCGCGCACTGGTTGGATCAATGGACGTATTCGGTTGAACAAGTTGAATCGAAAGGGAATTAAAATGACCAGAACTATCGTCGTGACGGGCGCCGCTTCAGGGATTGGTGCTGCTACAATGGAGCGACTGAAGGGAGCAGGTCATCATGTTATTGGCGTTGATTTGCGCAACGCGGACATAGCAGCAGACCTGGGTAGCGAGGCTGGTCGCGCCCATATGATCGCGGAAGTCGTTCGTCTCGCCCCTGACGGAATTGATGCGGTGCTGGCCGGAGCGGGCATTTCGAACGGCGATCTGCCGCGGGAAACAATCGCGATCAATTATTTCGGTGCGGTAGCGACTCTGGAAGGCTTACGCCCACTCATGGTGCGGTCATCACGACCGCGCGCCGTGGTCATTTGTTCCACTGCCGCCTTCCTGCCCGCGACGCGCAAAGTTGTGGATCTGTGCCTCGCCGGGGACGAGCAGGGCGCGCTCGACGCCATGGCGGCCGAGCCGCAAGGTTCCTATTCCACCTCCAAAAACGCTCTTGCGCGCTGGATGCGGCAGACGGCCACGAAATCCGAATGGGCAGGTGCTGGAATATTGCTAAACGGTGTGGGGCCAGGTGTGGTCACCACGCCGATGACGACGCCACTGCTCGATCAGCCCGACATGGTAAAGCTCATCAACCAGAGCAACCCGATCGCAGTCGAAGGCTATGCGCAGGCTGGGGAAATTGCCGAGTTGATCGATTTCCTGCTGGGCATGGAAAATCACTATTTGCTGGGTCAGATCATCTTCATTGATGGTGGCAGCGATGCGATTCTTCGACCGGATCAATTCTGAACTCATGACCTGTAATTCGGCGTGACGCGTGGAACTTTAACTTTACCCGAAACGCCGTGGTCAGCAGCTTAGATGAACCAGCCAACAATCAGGTGAGAGGGGGGTAACGCCCCCTCCCTTCCCATTCAGGCATTGCCCCCGGTCATGTGCCGGGCTGCGACATAACCAAAGGTCATCGCGGGCCCCAGCGTCACGCCCGCGCCCGGATAGCTTTCCCCCATCGGCGACGCGGAATTGTTCCCTACCGCATAAAGTCCAGGGATGGCCTTGCCGTCCTGATCGACGACCTGCGCATTGGCATTAGTCAACAGCCCGCCATTCGTCCCGATGTCACCAGGATAGATCGGCATCGCATAATATGGCCCCTTGTCCAACGGGCGCAGGCACGGGTTGGGACCATGACGAGGATCGCCATACATTTTGTCATAGGCCGCATCCCCCCGATGGAACTCCGGGTCTTCGCCTTTTGCGGCATGAGTATTGAAACGGGCGATCGTGGCCGAGAGCGATGCCGGTTCCATGCCGATATTCTTCGCGAGTTCCTCGATGGAGCGTCCCTGCTTCAATATCCCGCGTACCGCACTGTTGTGCAGGAAGGTGGGCATCAGCGGGTAAAGCGGCCCCATAGGGAATTTATGCCGATATTCATGGTCGAAGATCATCCAGCTTGGCGATGCATCGCCATGTTCGGACTGACGCCGCGCCATCTGCTGGCCCACTATGTGATAAGACGCAGCCTCGTTTAGGTAGCGTTCGCCCCGCTGGTTCACCATGATGCAGCCGGGCAGCGCGCGTTCGACCGTGCAAAGCCGTCCGCGATCTTCACCCGGCACATAGAAAACCGGCGCGGCCCAGGCCGACTGCATGTTCATCGTCCCTGCGCCGACCGCTTCGCCCGCGCGAATACTGTCGCCAGTATTGCTGGTGACGCCACCGGAATATTGTGCGGTGGGGTAAAGCGGCGCATTGCCGTCGCGCATCATCTGGTTCTTGTCAAAGCCGCCGGCCGCCAGCACCACGCCCTTACGCACGCCAATGCGATAGGGCTTGCCGTCCTTTGCCACGATTGCGCCCGTTACTTTACCGTCTTCGCGCACTAGCTGCTTGAGCGGTGTTTCCAACCATAGTGGTACGGATTGGCGGTTGAGAGCCATGCGCAATCCCCCCGTGAGCGCGTTCCCCAGCGTCAGGCGCCGGTCCTTGCGCGAGGTCAGGCGGAATGGCAGGTCCAACCAATATTTCCCCATATTGACGACCAGATTCTTGATCCACCCTTTGGTCCGGTAAAGCAGTTCATAGGTTTCACTGAAATGCCAGTTCAGATATCCGAACAGGCTGGCCGCAGGTGACGCGAAGCGCAGCTTGCGGATATCCGCGCCCAGCGACTTGCCGTTAAGCGGCAGAGGCAAATGCGTGCGGAATCCCCGCGCCGATCCCCCCGGATTTTCGGCATGGTAGTCGGGATAAGGGAAAGCCATGAATTCGACCGGGGTATTCGCCATGACCCAGCGCAGCATGGGCGCACTATTGTCGACATAGGCGCGGATATTCGCGTCCGGCACATTGTCGGCCGAAAGTGCGCGCAAATAGGTGAAAGCGTCTTCCAGATCATCCTCGAATCCCGCCGCTTTCGCCGGGTCGCTGCCAGGAATCCAGATGCCACCACCGGACGTCGCCGACGTGCCGCCCCACAGCTCCGCCTTTTCGACGATCAGGACATCGGCCCGGTCATGCGCGCCCACCAGCGCCGACAACATGCCGCCCGCGCCCGACCCCACCACGAGGATATCGACTTCCTTGTCCCAATTGCTCATGCTTGTCCGTTCCAAATCCTGTCCCACCGCACGGATCGAAGAGAGGCGCGCCATATTGATCGCCCAACGTCCCTGCTATATCCACGCAGAATGCGGTCCAACTTGCCATAAAGTCAACTTGCTGCGTAGTATGGGCTCATATATTCTACGATCACTGTAAAAGGAAGTGCGATGCCAGCTTTGAAAGGCAAGGTTGCCCTGATTACCGGGGCTGGGCAAGGCGTTGGTCAGGGAATCGCGTTTGCGTTCGCCAGCGAGGGCGTTGATCTGTTGTTGGCAGGGCGCACCCTCGAAAAGGTGGAACAGACCGCCCGGCTGGCGGAGGAACGCGGCGTTCGCGCCATTCCTGTCGCCTGCAATGTCAAGGATGCCGCGGATCTCGCCAACGCGGTCGATGTAGCAGTACGCGATCTGGGCGGCGTCGATATCCTCGTCAATAACGCGCAGGAAGTGCCGCTGGGCCTGATCGATGATGTGTCCGACGAGGCTTTTACCGCCGGGTTTGAATCCGGCCCGCTCGCGTCTTTCCGCTTGATGAAGCTGGTCCATCCGCACATGGGGAAACGCGGCGGCGGCACCATCTTCAACTTTGCGTCCTCGGCGGGCATCCGCTGGGACATGGCGGCCTATGGCTGTTACGGCGCGATCAAGCAGGCCACTCGTGCTCTGACCCGCGCTGCCGCGTCTGAATGGGGGGGAGAGAATATTCGCGTCCTCACCATCGCTCCTCACGCTGAATCGCCGGGTCTCAAATGGTGGTTCGAAAATAATCCGGAGGAAGCCGAAGCATTTTTCCGTACGATCCCCCTGGGCCGCATCGGTCGGCTGGAGGAGGATATAGGCCGCGCTATCGTCGCGCTGTGTGGATCAGATCTCAGCTATCTGACGGGTGCGACAGTACCGCTGGATGGCGGGCAAGCCAATTTCGACTAAAAAATAAAGCTGCTGGAGAGCTGCAAATGGAAAAGCTTATCTGCGCCCTGTGGGCGCCCGAAGGTGAAAGCCGTGCCGACTATGGCGATCGCCTGATCGCATCTTTGCCAGACCTTCTTAAGGCTGCGGGCGCCAGCGGCATTCGCCTCAACATACGCGATACGACAGTCGAACCGGCGGCGGCGCTCAACCAGAAATGGCAGGAGCCGCAACAGGACGCTATTGTCCAACTCTGGCTGCCGTCCGCAAACGCTATTTTCCGTGGCGCCGTGGATGATCTGTTAGCTGCGCATAGCAGCCGGTTTGAGGCTTGGCTGGTCGCGGAATCGACCATCATCCCCAATGTGAAGCATTCGCCGCAAGCCGGTTCGCGCACATGGGGCTGGTCGCAGGCGAGCTTCATCTCGTTCCGGCCGGACATGGACTGGCGGGATGCGGTGTCCCACTGGCACCGCCATCATACGCGCATGGCCATCGATACGCAGTCGAACTTTGAATATGTGCAGAACATTATCGTTCGGCCATTGACCGGAAATGCCCCCGCCTATGGAGCCTTTGTCGAGGAATGCTTCCCGCTCGAAGCCATGACCGACCAGCGCGTCTTCTTCGATGCGGTCACAGATGAAGCGAAGTTTGCGCATAACAGCAAAGAGATGGCCGACAGTTGCGCCGGCTTCATCGACTTCGCGCAAATTGACATCATACCGACCAGTCAGTTTGACTTCGCCCATCTTGACGCCAGATGAAGGGGTACCACTCTGTCTCGGCCTGATCAGCCCGAAACAGAGTGATACCCTTTATTGATCACGGTTTAGGCGGCCGTTACGCCTCCATCCACCAACAGCGGATGGCCCGTGATGAAACTGGCCGCATCCGAACAGAGCCACACCGCCGCCTCGGCGATCTCCTCCGCCCGGCCCATCCGGCCCATCGGCGTCATAGACTCGATCATTCCACGAATCTTCGGGTCGGCAGCAGCTTGCGCAGACATGGGCGTGTCGATGACGCCGGGGCAAACCGCATTCACGCGAATACCTGCCTTGGCCCAGCGCAACGCCGCATGACGCGTTAAGCCGACGACACCATGTTTGGCCGCCGTATAGGCTGGCTGACCTCCATTGCCGACGATGCCATTGATCGAAGCGGTGTTGACGATTGCTCCGCCGCCCTGCTTGATCATCACTTCAGCCGCCTCGCGCATACACAGCATCACGCCCGTCAAGTTTACGGAAATCGCACGCTCCCAAACCGCATCGTCATATTCATTCAGCATGACCGAATTGATGCCGGCATTATTGAGGGCGTAATCGAGCCGGCCGAAATTTTCGACTGCCGCTGCGACCATGGCCTTTACTTGAGTAGGATCGGAAACGTCGCAACGCTGATAAACCGCATTCCCACCCTTTTCACGGATCAGCGCGACTGTTTCCTCGCCATTTTCGTCATGGACGTCGCTCACCAGCACGCTGGCTCCCGATCGAGCAAAGACTAAAGCGCTGGCGCGACCGATGCCACCCCCCGCACCCGTCACCATCGCCACTTTATCCTGCAAACCATAATCGATCATTTTGATCCTCTCCTCACCTCTCCTTTTATGACCTTACGCAAATAATGGTCAATGTTGAATTATTACCCACTAATGCGGAAAATACTCGCGGCATTGCGATAAGGTGGACAGACCAACCGAGAAGATGGCGGCAGCCCGCCGCGCATAACGGCGGCGGTCAGCGGTGGAGACGGCCCGCCCTCCCGTAAACAGGCGATTGCCCCGATCGGGTCTAGATTGGCTGATTCAAAGTCCTGATTGACGAAATGACTCTCCGCGACCTCAAGCAAGATTCAGATATGGTCAGGAACGGACGTCGGCTTTTCGCCCACCGTCTGGAAGGATAGCGGTAACGCCCCGTCCCCTTTCGCGATTACGGCGTCGATACCCTGCGAAAACAACAGCGCCACCTGTCCCGTGATCCGATCGCGATCCGCAGCCAATGGCGGCGGAAAGCCCATCAGCACCGCAGGACCTTCAACCGCCAGTGACCGCTCCGTTCCTACATGAGGCGCGGATTGCCAGGCAGCTTTTCGCTCAGACGGTGGGAACTTCCCCGAACCCCAGTACCGTGATTGACCCGTCTTCGCCGATCTGTTCGGTCAGGACGCCCATCGCGCGACTGACGCTTTCGGCAATCCACCAGCGGCCATCCTGGCGGCGATAGATATCATCATATTCTACAGCCAGTCGGGTCACATGGCGGGGACCGGTAAGGATGGTACGGAAATTGAGCGACCAGAGACCGCGTGCTTCGTCGGGTCCGTTCAGCGTGATATCCCAATTGGTCGCGTGATGAATGTCGTAGACACCACCCTGACACGCCATCTTTTCATATATCGCGACAAAATCATCGCGTTCCGTGAATAGCGGGAAGCCCTGATAGTCGATGCGGACTCCAGTCGGCAGGAAACAATCGCGCACAGCATCGGGTTGTTTCAGGTCGCAAGCACGCAAATAACGCGATTTCAGCAGCCGAATCTCCTCCTTGTCCTCCAGCACTTGAAGCCGTCCTGAGAGTTCTTCGATGCTGAGGGCCACGGTTTTCTCCTTATTCAAATACCGATCATCCATTCCGCCGGCAGCGCCATTCTAGATAAACCTACAAGAATACGCAAAGGAAAGGTTTTTACAAAATATATGCGACATTTGCGTTTTGAATTACCGGATGATATCGACATAAAAGCGATGGCGTACAAAGGGCCGCCCTCCAACCCCAAAAGCTCAGGTCACCTCTGTACGGGCTAATACGCCGTGAAACTTATAGTCGCTCAGCTTCACACTGCGACTTTCGTTCCAATAATCGACCAGTCTGAACGGCCAGGACACAATGACCTTGCCCTTGCTGTTTTTATAATATGTCTTGGCCTTGGGATGTGTCCAGATCATGTTCGGCATCTGGTTCTGCACGCGTTCGTTGAATCCATCGCAAGCCTCTTGGGTCGGCTCCAGCGCCGCCTGTCCGGTTTCGACCAAATGGTCGAGGCATTCGATCACATAATGGACCTGCGCCTCGCTCAGCAGATTGATACCGGCGCCATGATTAGGCCCGCTATTTGGCCCAGTCATGTGGAAATAATTAGGATAGCCGGGAACGGTGAGGCCGAAATAGGCCTCCGGATCTTCCTCGCCCCATTCCTCCCCCAGGTTGCGGCCATCACGGCCGATGATCTCCAGCGATCCGGTCATCCGCGCAAGATTGTAGCCGGTAGCGAACAGGATAACGTCGAACGCGTGCTCCACCCCATCAGTGGTGCGGATGCCGCTGGGCGTGATGCTGGCAATCCCCGTCGTTTCGAGCGCCACATTGTCGCGCATGAACATGGGCAGCCAGTTGGTATCCATAACGATCCGCTTTGAAAAGACCGGCGCATCGGGCGTCAGCTTTTCAATGAGATCCGGCCGCCCCGCCAACTTCATGTGCATATTATGGAGACAATATTCGCGCAGCGCTGCGTTGGCCGCGGAAATGGAGATGTCACCGCCCTTCCATTCCGGGTCTTTGAGCAGATTGGGATAGAGGCCGTCCGATCCCGTCCAGTAAACCGAAAAGCGGAACCATTCGAGATAATAGGGAATGTGCTTCATCGCCCATTTGACCGCTTCGGGCACTGGCTTACCTGCGATATGGTTGGGCAACACCCAATGGCCCGATCGCATGAAAACGGTGAGATTGCTGACCTCTCCTGCAATGGTCGGACCGCATTGCGCGGCACTGGCGCCGGTCCCGATCAGCGCCACCCTCTTGCCCTTCAAGTCAACCTTCGGGTTCCAATCACCCGTGTGCATCTTTACGCCCTGAAAATCATCCAGCCCGTCGATCTTCGGCCATTCCCACCGATTGATCGGACCATGTGCGTTGATCACCACGTTGTAGCGACGTGCCTCTTCCCGGCCGTCCTTGCCGCGCATGAGAATTTCCCACTGCCTGTCACTCTCGATCCAGCGCAGGCTGACCACCATGGTATTGAAACGTACCCGTTTACGCAGGCCATATTTGTCGGCGACTCCAACCAGATAGTCCTGCATTTCTCCACCCGCAGGCGTGTAGGTCGTCCAGTCAGGATTGAGTTCAAAGGAATAGGAATAGAAGTGGCTGGGCGTGTCGACGCCGACACCGGGATAGCGTGCACTCCACCAGGTGCCACCCACTTCGGGATTCTTTTCCACGATCTCATAATCATAACCCGCTTCATCGAGCTTGACCGCCGCAGCCATGCCAGTGAGGCCGGCGCCAATGATCAGCACCTTGTAATCGGAAGGAATGCGTGTGCGTGCCGGACGGTCCGAACGATCCGGTTGCGCGCCAAGGCCAGTCTGTTCCAACAATAAAGGGATGAATTCCCGCTCCACCGGTTCCCCCATGCCCACGGTCATGATGCGGTTCAGCAAATCGACTGTAATCGGTTCCGGCACGACCCCGCCGGGGGTGGTTAGCAACGTGCGCATGTTGTTACGCAGTTCGTTGAGCAAAGCGTCGGAAGCGGTGGGCAACATGCCAAGGCTGGCTGAGGGAAGGTGAGCCGCGAACCTGTCCAACATCGCCTCATCCCGGCTCAAATGCACATAGGCCATGACGAGGGCGCGAACATCAGCGGCTTCCAACGCTGTTCGCAGTTTCTCACTATCCGAAAGAGGCAGATTGCCGAGCTTGCCCGATTGCGCGTTATCCAACACCCGATCTACTCCTGCTTTTGTAGCCCGGCCTTCTGGCGCGAGGATTTTGGTTCATCACTGAAGCTGAAAAGGAGCATAAATCGCCTGCCAAATTTCTACAAGTGAGTATTTACTTATATATTGAATGATAAAAACATAGGATTGTTCACAGTCCCCGCCACGCCCCTTCATCTAGTTCCGTCGAGGCGAAATGGTGGGTTACACGATAGGAGGTCGAGCACTTCGCCCTCGGCTACTCGGTGTCGCGCGCCCGGTTCTACGATAGATCATTCGATCCCGATGTTCATTTTCAGCACGTTATCGGGATGTTGGCGTTCTAGGCAGTGGCAGGGATGCCAGGGGCAAGGCGATCGCGCGGGATTTGGATATCTCACAGAAGGTCATCCGCAAACACTGACCTTGGTTCAAGCCCCTGCTCACTGACGGTGCCTATGACCGCAAACGTCTCATAGACGCTGCCGCCTGTCGCGACTTCGTTTATGAGATCGTGCGTCACACAAATAGGGAGCCGAGGATTCAAGGTCCAGAAACGCCTAGCCGGGAATTACGAACAGCGCCTAGACGTCTCCGAACCTTTGACCCACCTCCCGCTCGTATTCCTCATGCTACGCGGGGCGGTCCTCAACAATCGCTAGGCGTTATGCCGATATTTACGGCTAGAACTGAACGCGCGCATCGATCCCATAGGATATCGGCTTGTTGAATGTAGCCCCGGCAAAACCCAATCCACCAAAATCGATGCCGTAGGTCAGCCGTTTTTGGTTGAGCAGGTTGTCCCCCCACAGACCAATATCAAGCTTGCCGCCGCCCAGATTAATGTCTTCGACGGACAATCGCGCTTTGACGTTGCTCTGGCCCGGCGAAATCAGATCTTGGTTAAATGGCGCGGTATTGTCGAGCGCATTGAAATAGATTTGCGTACGATGCGAATAGTCTCCCCGCAGGCGAACAAGCGCATCGCCGATCGGATGTGCATATTCAGCACCCAGATGGAAGCTCCATTTTGGTGTATAGAGCGGCTTCGCTTGATCGGCGACATCCAGGACCAGGTTTGTCGCAGGATCGCGGAAGAAAAACTCTTTATACTTCGTCTTCACATAGCCGACCGAACCGTCGATTTGAAAACCAGCAAATGGCAGGGCCGTCAGTTCCGCTTCAAAGCCAGACAACTGGACCTTACCCGCGTTAACGATCAGCGACGTAGCGCCACCACTACCCGCTGCGAATTGTTGGACCTGGAGATCGTCATAGTTGGTAATATATCCAGCAAGGTTGAGGCGCAGGCGATTGTCGAGGAATTGCGACTTGATCCCCGCTTCATAGGCTGTCGCCTTTTCAGGATCAAAAGTATTGATGATGCTGGCGCGCGGATTGATGCCGCCCGAACGATAGCCGGTAGATACCCGACCATAGACCATCACGTCCTCAAACAGATCGTAGGACACGGACCCAAGCCATGAGAAATTATTGAAGCTCGCCCGGCCACGCTGCACCGGACTAACGTCGCCGGCCAGATAAGCCGTCTTGTCATCAGCCGTATAGCGGCCGCCCAATGTGACTTCCAACTTGTTATCCAACGCCGCAGGCTTCCAACTTGCCTGACCGAAAACCGCCATCGATTGCGACGTGCCGCCAAATGCCTGAAGCGGATTGGCGTTGACGCCGATCGTGGAAAGGCCGGGGTTCAGCGCGCTGATCCCGTCGACCGCTGCCTGCGGAAAGCCGATCGAGGTAAGGGCCGATACTGGCATGACAAGAGTCAGTGCCTGCTGATTATACTCGGATGCTTTCTCGTAGAAATAATACATACCGAGCAAGTAGCTGATGTCGCCGACCTTCCCGAGAGCCTGCAATTCCTGGCTGAACTGCCACTGCTTCTGCGGCGCGTTATTGCCGGCGTACGGTGTGACATCCTGGATCGAGACGAGCGTAGGCGACGTAAAGTCGACCACAGGACCGCGCAAGGTGCCATTACCCGACAGGTTCAGGATCGTATCCTGGAAAAATTTGCGATAACCGGTTATTGATTTGATCGTCAACTCCGGGGTCGCGTCATAGCTGATGGTCAAGCCATGACCCTGAACGCGAGTCTTACTGCCATAGCGGAAATCGCCATTACGGTCGGTGAAACCGGCCTGCTGCACGGTGCCCTGCCGCACGGGATTAACCAGGAACGGTGCACCCCCATAGCTGGGCGACTGTGAATAATAACCCTCCGCCAGCGGCGTCGCGGCAACTATCTGGAAGAACGCAGGCGTTCCTTTGCGGTTATCATAGTCGAAATTATAATTGACGGTCAGATCGCCAAAATCGCCCTGCAACCCGACAGCGATCGAATTAGCCTTGAGCGAGCCGGGATCTTGCGATGATGGTGTCAATATATTGTTGACATAGCCATTGGCCTCGCGGTGCTGTGCCGAAATCGAAGCCTTGATGACATCGCCGATAATATAACCTGTATCGAGCCGCGCACGAGCATACCATTCGTTGAAACGGCCAAAACCAGCCTTCGCCGTAACACCCATGGTATCGGCCGGCTTTTTGGAGATTAGCTGCAACGCCCCACCAATGGTGTTGCGACCGAACAAGGTGCCCTGCGG
>JAECRT010000084.1 GCA_016000085.1 Sphingomonadaceae bacterium | reverse complement strand
CGATATTTCCGGTCAGGATCTGCCCGGCGTGTCGAAATGGGCCTTCTCCTATGGCGCGGAAATCAATGCTCCGGTGACATTGCTGGCGAAGGAAGGCCAAGTCTATCTGGGCGTCGACGGCAATTATCGTTCGCACTGGAACAGCAATGCTTCGCCGTCGATCTACACCGAGGTGAAGGGCTATGCGCTGACCAACTTCCGCGTCGGTTTCCGTGGCGATGGCTTTGACGTCTTCGGCTGGGTCCGCAATGCGCTCGACGTCGACTATATCGACAATCTTCAGGTCGCGCCGGGCAACACCGGCCTGATCGCGGGCATGGTCGGCGATCCGCAGACCTGGGGCGGGACGATCAAATTCTCGTTCTAAAAGGCTCACCCCCGCAGGTGCGATCCCAAGCGGTCGCATCCGCGCATGACGAAGGCGTGGTGGAGGCTCGAAAGAGCCGCTGCCACGCCTTCGGCATTTGCGGCCCGCCGCGCGGTGGGCTAGAGCGTCTTCCCATGTCCACGACCTTTACGATCGACACCGCGACCAGCCGCGCCAATCCCACGCCCGCACCGATGAAGCGTTTGACCGTGCCCGCCATCCAGCGGCGCAAGTTCGAAGGCAAGACGGTCGAGCCGCTGGTGATGCTGACCGCCTATACCGCGCGGCAGGCGCAGTTGCTCGACCCCCATTGCGACATGCTGCTGGTGGGCGATTCGCTGGGCCAGGTGATTTACGGCCTGCCCTCTACCCTGGCCGTCACGCTCGACATGATGTGCGCCCACGGCGCGGCAGTAGTGCGCGGCAGCTATCATAGCGTGGTGATCGTCGACATGCCGTTTGGCAGTTATGAAGCCTCGCCACAGGCGGCCTTTGCCAGCGCCAGCAGGATCATGGCGGAAACCGGGGCGGCGGCCGTCAAGCTGGAAGGCGGACAGGCGATGGCGGAGACCATCAGTTTCCTGAGCCAGCGCGGTATTCCGGTGATGGCCCATATCGGCCTGACCCCGCAGGCGGTGAACGCGCTGGGCGGCTATGGCGCGCGCGGCAAGAGCCAGGAAGAACATGCCAAGATCATGGCGGATGCGCGCGCGGTTGCGACCGCAGGCGCCTTTGCCGTGGTGCTGGAAGGCGTGATGGAGGAACTGGCCATTGCCGTCACCGACAGCGTCGACATTCCGGTCATCGGCATCGGCGCATCGGCGCATTGCGACGGACAGGTACTGGTGAGCGAGGATATGCTGGGCATGTTCGAGCGGACCGCGCGCTTCGTGAAGCGCTATGAAAATATCGCGCAAACCATCGCCGACGCTGCGCAGCGCTATGCCGCCGATGTGCGCGACCGCAGCTTTCCCACCGACGATCAGGTCTATCGACCCAAAAAGTAATTTGCGTGGGCGTCAAGCGCCGCTATTGGTCGCGCCTTCCGGCATCCGTTTCTGATCCATTTCTCGGAGAATATCGTGGCCCTGACGCCGCAAAATAGCGAAGCCTTCATGCGGGAGGTCGACGAAGCCGTCCGCCAGGACCAGCTTTTGACCTTCTGGGAGCGTTATGGCCGCTGGCTTCTGGCGGCCTTGGTGCTCGGTCTGGCGGCGTTCGGTGGCTGGCTTTATTGGCAGCACCATAGCAAAACCCAGTCGGAAGCCGTGTCGGAAAAGCTGGATGCCGTACTGAGCGTGGCGGCCGGCGGTGGCACGCCCGACGCGAAGGAAATCGACGCGCTGACGCAGGCAAGCCAGCCGGGCTATCGCGCATCCGCCCTGTTGGTGAAGGCCGGGACAGCCTCCCGCAAGGGCGACAGCAAGGCCGCGATCGCAATTTACAGCGCCATGACCGCCGATACCAAGCTGGATCAGCCCTATCGCGATCTGGCGCTTATCCGCCAGACCGCGCTGGAGTTCGATGCGCTCAGGCCGCAGCAGGTAATTGACCGGCTGAAGCCGCTGGCGATCGAGGGCGCGCCCTGGTTCGGCAGCGCGGGCGAGCTGGTCGCCATCGCCTATATGAAGACGGGTAAGCCCGACCTGGCCGGACCAATGTTCGCTGCCATGGCGAAAGACGCCAATGTGCCGCAGTCGATCCGTTCACGCGCGCGACAGATGGCAGGACTATTGGGGATCGACGCGGTCGAAAACCCGGCCGAAACCACCGAGGGATAATGAGACGGATGGCAAGCATGAAAATGGGCCGGGTCGTCACCACGGCCGCGATGATCGCGCTGCTGGCGGGATGCGGCATCGTCGGTGGCAAGAAGGGCGGACCCAAGACGCCGGTCGTCGGCAATCGCGTATCCATCCTGAGCAATGAACAGGGGATCGAGGTCGAGCCGGCGCTGGCCGATGTGCCGGTCGGCCTGCCCGAACCCTATGCCAATGATAGCTGGTCGCAGCCGGGCGGAGACGCATCCAAGGCGATGGGCCATGTCGCGCTGGGCGCTTCGCCCGCGACCGCATGGACCGCTTCCATCGAGGGCAGTTCGCCGCAGGCCCGGCTCGCGGCTTCGCCCGTCGTGGCGGGCGGCAAGCTGTTCGTCATCGACGCGGGCGCCCATGTCATCGCATTCGACGCCACCAGCGGAGCCAAGCTGTGGCAAGCGAGCCTGCCTGCCGAGGGCAAGGGCAATGGCCGCGCGATATTCGGCGGTGGTGTGAGCGTATTGGGCGATCGCCTGTTCGCCAGCACGGGCCTGGGCGATGTGTTCGCGCTCAACGTGGCGGACGGATCGATCATCTGGAAGAAGCGTCCAGGCGGCCCGCTGCGCGGCGCACCGACGCTGGAAAATGGCCATGCCTATGTGATGGGGCAGGACAACCAGATTTTTGCGCTGGACCAGTCCGATGGCGAAACCCAGTGGACCGACAGTGGTACGTTGCAGGTTACGGGAATTTTCGGCGTCGCCGCCCCTGCCGCCGCGCAGGGCACGGTGCTGGCGGGCTATAGCTCGGGCGAATTGAACGCCTATCGGTACGAAAATGGCCGGACGTTGTGGGGCGACGCGCTGTCGCGGACCAGCATTTCGACGGCCGTGGCCACGCTGACCGACATCGATGCCGACCCGGTGATCGACCGTGGTCGCGTCTTCGCCATCGGCCAGGGCGGCCGCATGGCATCCTATGAACTCACCAGCGGGCAGCGCCTGTGGGAAATCAACATCGCGGGCATTTCTACCCCGTGGGTGGTGGGCGAATGGGTGTTCGCCGTCACCAGCGACGCCAAGCTGCTGTGCGTGGCGCGCGCCACCGGCAAGATCCGCTGGATCAGCCAGTTGCGCCGCTGGCAGAAGGAAAAGAAAAAGGACAAGGCCATCCGCTGGACCGGCCCGGTGCTGGCCGGTGGCCGCCTGATCGTCGTTTCGACGCGCGGCGAGATGGTCTATGTTGATCCCACGTCCGGTACGGTACAATCGACGGTGGACATGAAGCGATCGATGTCGCTCTCGCCCATCGTCGCCAATAATATGCTCTATGTGCTTGCCGATGACGGCAAGTTGACCGCGCTTCGTTAAGGCAAGCGCGCAGAAAGAAGGAAACGGGTCACATCATGCTGCCCACAGTAGCCATTGTCGGGCGGCCCAATGTGGGCAAGTCCACCCTGTTCAACCGCCTGATCGGCAAGAAGCTGGCGCTGGTCGACGATCAGCCCGGCGTCACGCGCGATCGGCGGGAGGGTGAGGCCCATCTGCTCGGCCTCGATTTCACCATCGTCGACACCGCCGGTTATGAGGATGAGGACGCCCAGTCCCTGCCCGGCCGGATGCGGATGCAGACAGAAGCGGCGGTCGACAATTGCGATGTCGCGCTGTTCATGATCGACGCGCGGGCGGGCATCACTCCGCTGGACGAGGAAATCGCCCGGTGGCTGCGCGCCAACGATGCGCCGGTGATCCTGGTCGCCAACAAGGCCGAGGGCAAGGCAGCCGAAGACGGCGTCATGGAATCCTTCAGCCTGGGTCTGGGCGAACCGATCCCCTTTTCCGCCGAACATGGGCAGGGCATGGCCGACCTGTTCCAGGCGCTGCTGCCCCATCTGGAGCGGGAGGGCGAAGAGCCGCACGAGAAGGAATATTATGAGGATGACGAGAGCGCGCCGCTCAAGCTCGCCATCGTCGGTCGCCCCAATGCGGGCAAGTCCACGCTTATCAACCGGCTACTGGGCGAAAACCGGCTTTTGACCGGGCCGGAAGCGGGCATCACCCGCGACAGCATCGCCGTAGACTGGATGTGGACCAATCGCGAGGGCGAGGAACGTCCCGTCCGCCTGATCGACACGGCAGGCATGCGCAAGCGCGCCAAGGTACAGGAAAAGCTGGAAAAGCTGGCCGTATCCGATGGCATCAACGCGGTGAACTTCGCCGAAGTCGTCGTGCTGATGATCGATTCCACCCGCGGGCTGGAAGCGCAGGATCTGCGCATCGCCGACCGTGTGCTGGACGAAGGGCGCGCGCTCGTCGTCGCGCTCAACAAATGGGATACGGTCGAACATGGCTCGGCCCTCTATCAGGGCATCAAGAAAGCGCTGGACGAAGGCCTGGCGCAGGTGCGCGGCGTGCCGATCATGACCATTTCAGGGTCCACGGGCAAAGGGCTGGACGACCTGATCCATGTCGCCTTCGAAACGCGCACCGCCTGGTCGCAGCGCGTGTCGACCGGTATCCTCAACCGCTGGTTCGAAACCGCGCTGGAGGCCAATCCGCCCCCTGCGCCGGGCGGCAAGCGGATCAAGCTGCGCTACATTACCCAGAACAAGACGCGGCCGCCAACCTTCGTGCTGTTCGGCACGCGGTTGGACGACCTGCCCGAAAGCTATCGCCGCTATCTGGTGAACGGCATCCGCCGCGAATTGGGTTTCGGCGCGGTGCCGGTGCGCCTGACGCTGCGCAGCCAGAAGAACCCGTTCGCGACCAAGTAAGCCATGGACGCCGATCCGGTTCAGGTAAACGCCAAGGGCATGAAATGCCCATGGCCCGCGCTGCGTGCAGCGCGGGCCATGCGGGAAGCCGACGCCATCATGATCGAGGCGGACGACCCCATCGCCCCGTCTGAATTGGCCGCCTTGGCACAACAGCAGGGCTGGGACTTTGCGGCCGTGGACTCGGTCCGTTTCCTGCTGAGGCGGATGGGCTGAGGCAGGTGGATGGCGGCAGTTGGACTGAGGCGGGCTAACCAGGACCGAACCGGGTCGCACTTTAACCGCCTGTTTACGCGCGTCGCCTATCTTCATGGGAATATGAAGGAGTGGCGCACTTGCCCCATCACGACGTCGATCTTGTGGACTGGAGCGAATATACGCGGACCCGGAATGAACTGGGTTCGGCGTTTACGCGCATATTGGGCTATTTCCGCGAGGATGGCGCCAAATCCATCAGCGCAATCGAGGACGCCTTCCGCGCGCGCAAGGCCGCCGTGCTGGTGACTCCGGCCCATACGCTCAAGGGCGATTCGGCGCAGTTCGGCGCCTATCGATTGAGCGCCATGGCCGAGGAAATCGAAAGGATCGCTCGCCGTTGCGTGGAAACACATGAAGGGCCGGATGAACTGATCGAAACGGTCGTGGCGTTACGTCCCTGCTTTACCGAGACGATGGCGTTGCTGGATCGCGACGCAACCCCCTTGGTTGCACGCCGCCCCGCCGTTTTCGGCCGTCGTGCCGAAACGCCTGCGGCGGGATTTGGCCGCGCGGGATAGAAGCGGGGCTGGAAAGCCCTTAATTCAGTCTTGAACTGAAACCAATCATTCCCCCATATGGTGGGCATGACCAGATTTTCCTTGCTTGACCTCGTCCCCGTTCGTGAAGGCGACAGCGTCGCCACCGCGCTGGCCAACACGGCTGACCTTGCCATCCATGCCGAAGCGCTGGGCTATCACCGGTTCTGGGTGGCCGAACATCATGGCATGCCAGGCATCGCCTCGGCGGCGACCGCCGTCGTGCTGGCCCATATAGGGCAGGCAACATCGACCATTCGCATCGGCGCGGGCGGCATCATGCTGCCCAACCACGCGCCGCTGCTGATCGCCGAACAGTTTGGCACGCTGGCCGCGCTGTTCCCCGGCCGCGTTGATCTGGGGCTGGGCCGGGCGCCGGGGTCGGACCAGCGCGTCGCGCAGGCAATCCGCCGCAACCTGTCGGGCGGGCCGGACCAGTTTCCGCGCGATGTGATGGAATTGCAGGCCTTCTTCGCCGATGACGAGCGGCTCGCCATTCAGGCGACGCCGGGCGCGGGCGAGGATGTGCCGCTGTGGATATTGGGGTCCAGCCTCTATGGCGCACAGCTGGCCGCTGCGCTGGGCCTGCCTTATGCCTTTGCCTCGCACTTTGCGCCCGCCGCGCTGGACGAGGCGATTGAAATCTACCGCCGCGACTTCCGGCCTTCCGCCCAACTGCGCCAGCCTTATGTGATGGCGGGCTATAATGTCTTCGCCGCCGACAGCGCGGAACAGGCACAACTGATCGCCACATCGATGCAGCAGTCTTTTGTGCGGTTGCGCACGGGGCAACCGGGCAAGCTGCAACCGCCGGTCCCCGGCTATTATGAGGACCTCCCCGCGCAGGCGCAGGCCATGCTGGCGGATGTGCTGAGCGTATCGAGCATCGGCACGCAGGCGGATGTCGAACGCGATCTAGCCGCCTTCCTGCGCCGTACACAGGTGGACGAGGTGATCATCACAGGCCAGATTTACGATGTTGCAGCACGCAAGCATAGCTTCGCCATCGCCATGGCCGCGGCACAGGCTCTGGGCGCACGCGAACTGGCCTGAATCATAACCGCCCGCCACTCAAGAGAGCGGCGGCGCGGGGCGCAAGGCGCTGGAGCATGAGGCCGATCGGGATCATGACGACCATCACCAGCAGCGGCTGTATGAGCAAATAGAGCGGATAGAGCGGAGCGCCCATCGGTCCGAAGACCATGCCCAGCAGCGGTCCACCCAGCCAGACCAGAAT
>JAECRT010000083.1 GCA_016000085.1 Sphingomonadaceae bacterium | reverse complement strand
GGGCGCAATGCGCTGCTGGCGGCGGCAGACCTTGCCCTGCGATTGAAAGCGGCCAGCGGCACGGGTTTTTCCTGCAACCCGGCAAAGATCGATGGCGGCGGGCCGAATAATGTGGTGCCCGACCATGCCGTGCTGCGTGTCAATTTCCGGCCCCACACACCGCTGGACGAAATCGCGGTGCGCGCGCTGATCGATCGGACCATGGCGGATGTAGCGCGTGACCATGATGTCAGCCTGCACCTGCATGGCGGGTTCGGGCGGCCACCCAAGCCGATGGATGCGAAAGCCGCACGCCTGTTCGGGCTGGTACGCCAATGCGGTACGGAGTTGGGCCTCAGCATCGACTGGCGCGACACGGGCGGGGTGTGCGACGGCAATAATATCGCCGCTTGTGGCGTACCCGTGGTCGACACGATGGGCGTGCGCGGCGGGAGCATCCATAGCGACGCGGAATTCCTGATCACCGACAGCCTGCCCGAACGGGCGCAATTGTCGGCGCTGGCGCTGCTGCGGATCGCACAGGGACGATTTGACAAAGAGGGGACGATCGCTTGAGCTTCATCATGCGGACCGCACGGGCGGAGGATTTGCAGACGCTGTATGAAATGGCCAAGCTGACCGGCGGCGGCTTCACCAATCTGCCCCCCGATCGCAAAGCGCTGGCCGCCAAACTGGAACGCACCGAAGCCGCGCTGGCGCGGGAGGATGACGCCATTGTCGACGAACTGATCGTGATGGTGCTGGAAAATGTCGAAACGGGCCAGGTGCGCGGCACATGCCAGATATTCCCGACCGTGGGACAAAGCTGGCCCTTCTACTCCTACCGTCTGGGCGTGCTGACCCAGCATAGCCGGGAACTGGCCCGGACGTTCCGCGCGCAGATGCTGTCCCTCACCACCGATCTGGAAGGATCTGTCGAGGTCGGCGGCCTGTTCCTGCATCCACGCGAACGAGCCGAGGGATTGGGCCTGCTGCTCTCACGCAGCCGCTATCTCTATATCAGGGCGCACCGTCAGCGGTTCGGCGACCGGGTGATTGCCGAACTGCGTGGCGTGATTGACGAGGCGGGTGGATCGCCCTTCTGGGATGGCTTGGCCGGGCGCTTTTTCGGCATGAGCTTTCAGGAAGCTGACGAGTTCAATGCGGTGAACGGCAATCAGTTCATCGCCGACCTGATGCCCAAGACGCCCATCTACACCGCGATGTTGACCGACAGCGCGCGTGCCGTCATCGGCCTGCCCCACCCCAATGGCCGTGCGGCGATGCGGATGCTGGAAACCGAAGGCTTCGATAATGCCGGCTATGTCGACATTTTTGACGGGGGGCCAACCATGGTCGGACAGGTGGATCAGTTGAAGACGATCGCGGGCGCACGCGACGTCACGATGGATGCGACGCATGAAAAGGGCGGCGACAAGATGCTGATCGCCACCGGGCGGCTCGCCGATTATCGCTGCACCTGGGGCTTTGTGCAGGAAAAGGATGGCGCACTTTCCCTTGACGCGCCAAGCGCGGCGCGGATCGGGCTGGAGCCGGGCGCGACCTTCACCATGGCGGGCCGGGCATGAGCGTTACCGAGATTAACTTCGACGGCCTGATCGGACCGAGCCATAATTATGCTGGTCTGAGCCTGGGCAACCTGGCCTCGGCACGCAATGCAGGTGCTGCGTCACAACCACGCGCCGCAGCGCTGCAGGGTATCGAAAAGATGCGCGGCAATGTCCGGTTGGGCCTGAAACAGGGTATCCTCCTGCCGCAATGGCGGCCCGATGGCGCCTGGCTGACAATGTTGGGGACCGACGTCGGCAATGCCGAGCCGCATATTCGCGCGGCGGCGATGTCGGCTTCATCCATGTGGGCGGCAAACGCGGCAACGGTGTCCCCCGCAAGCGATACCGCGGACGGACGGACACACCTGACCGTCGCGAACCTAGTCACCATGGCCCATCGCAGCCATGAATGGCCACAGACGCTCGCGCAGTTGCGGGTCGCCTTTTCCGATGAGAGCGTCTTTGCCGTGCATGGGCCGGTACCAGCGCCCTTTGGTGATGAAGGCGCGGCCAACCATATGCGGCTGACCGAACAGCACGGCGCAGCGGGCGTGGAGGTGTTCGTCTATGGCCAATCGGGCGGCCCGTACCCCGCGCGCCAGCATGTCGAAGCGAGCAAGGCCGTCGCACGGCTGCACGGACTGGATCCGGCACGGACGCTATTCGTACAGCAGTCCGAGGAAGCGATCGCGGCGGGGGCATTCCATAATGATGTGGTTGCGGTGGCCAACGAACGGGTGCTGTTCACGCACGAACTCGCTTTTGCTGACAAGGATGGCTTCTATGCCGAACTGCGGGCAAAGTTGCCCGGCGTCGAGATTGTCGAAGTGCCTGCCAGCGCCGTTTCACTGGGCGATGCGATCAAAAGCTATCTGTTCAACGCGCAGTTGGTGACGCTGCCCGATGGGGCCATGGCGCTGATCCTGCCGACCGAAGCGCAGGCGACACCGGCGGTATGGCAGTGGCTGGAACAGATGGCGGCCGGCAATGGCCCGATCCGCCGCCTGGTGCCGGTGGACGTGCGGCAATCCATGGCCAATGGTGGCGGCCCCGCCTGCCTGCGGCTGCGTGTCGTTGCCGATCCCGCCACGATCGATCCCCGATTCCTGGTCGATGAGGCCAAGCTGGATGGGATAGCCGAGATCGTCGCGGCCTATTGGCCCGAAAGCATCGCCCCGGACGACCTGAGCGACACACGACTGATCGCGCGCATCGAACAATCATGGTTAACGCTTGTTGACCATTTGCAGCTTTCGGGTGATCTAATCCCATAGCGGCAGCGGCAACGCCCGATGGGATCGAAATGGAACGGATCAAGCGTCTCTTTACCATAAAGACCAAGTTCGAGGCGTTTCTGGTCATCTATGCGCTTGCGCTGGGCGCCGCCGAACGCGGCATCGTCTATATGCAGCAATATCCTGGCACTAGCGGGCACATATTGGCGCTGGCCTGTTCAGGCGCTGTGTTCATGGCAGGTGGCAAGATATTGGATGCGCTGGAATATCAGCGGGCCTTCGGTCGCTAGACAAACTCATCCGGATCAGGCGCCGATCAGATAGCGGGATCGGTCGCCGAAGATCAACTGCATGACACCAATGCCCGCCATCGACAGCGCCAGCGCTCCAAGAAAAGTAGCGAATATGCAGGGAACGGCGAGCAACGGCGACTGATCGCCCTCCACCACCCGGCGCAGCATGGAGACAAAGGGACGCAGCAACGGCCCGTGCAGGAAATATATGCCGAAGGACGCCGAGGCCGCAACGCCCAATATGGCGTCGCGCGTTGGGGATTCATAGCGCGACCAATGCCGCAGAAATGCCAGGATCAACATCCCCATGCTCAACCGCTGGACATAAAAGAAGCTTTCCACGACCGAGATCGGGCCGAGATTGTCGGTTTCCGTGACATAGAGGAAAGCGATCGCAATGCTGCATGCCAGCGCCACCAGCGCAAGCATCATGCGGTGATCCAGCGTCCAGTCGAGGCTGCGTTCCAGATTACGACCGATCGAAAGCCCGACGACGAACGCCCCCATGAAGAAGATGAAGGTCGCAGGCGTAATGTCCGTCCCCGCCCGTGAAAAAACCAGTGGAGCGAAGGCGAGGATCAGCGTCACCCACAGCAGGCGTGGATTGGTGACGATGCGATAGAGGATCGGCGCGATCGCATAGAGGCCCAAAATCACGGGAATATACCAGAGCGTGTTCCATGCGTCGCCGGTGACGATGTTGAAGCTCAGTTGCCCGACCAGCTTTTCCACATGCCATTCGCCCGCAGAGCGGCTGGCCAGAAACCAGAAGAACGCCGTTAGCGCAGCCGAAACGACCACATAAGGCGTGCCGACATTGAGCAACCGCGCTTTGAGGAAAAGACCGTGCGGGCGGGTGAAAAATATGCGGGAATAAAGAATACCCGAAATCAGCGTGAAATAGATGGTCGCGTCATGGAAGAACACATTGACGGCAACGAACACGAAATCACTTTCCGCGATCGGCTCCGCATAGCCTCGTTGCAAAAAAGCATGGCCTGCATGGAGCATGACGATCTGAAGGATCGTCAGCGCCCGGAAGAAATCGAGATAGCGGACATAGCTGCTGTTACCCGTCTGTGCGCCGACGCGCGGCGGCGCCTTCGTCCGGACGCCGTCGAGAATGCCGCCAACCATCTCCATCCCGCAAAACCTCCCATAACCACAACTACCTCTGGCTATCGAATCAACGGAGTAGGACACCAAGGGCAGGAATTGAAAATCACTATGGTGCCGAAATTGCCGACCACACTCTAACCGTTGGGATTAGTATCCAAATAGTCACGCTGTTGCAGGGAACCGATATGTTGGGCTGCGCTCCACCCCGCTGCCTATTCGCCAGAATGGATATAACTGTGGATTAACCCTTTTCTTCCTTACTGTTAGGCCTGCATCCTGCTGGATCGGAGGCTTTCTACCATGCTGGACAATCATCACGGACGGAGCGTCCCTGCCGCCGAACTGGTGCGCAATTTTGCCCATTGGCGTGAAGTGGGTGCGCGCGAACCGGTGATGATTACCCATCATGGACGCGAAACCCACGTCTTCATGGGTCTCGACCGGTTTCGGACCATGGCCGTCGAGGAAGATTTCATGTCTGCGCCCGACCGGATGCGCGAGCTGGCCGGGCGGATTCATCAGGGGCTGATCCTCTGCAAGGACGATTGGAGTATCAACTATGTCAACGCCGTTGCGCTGGCGATGTCCAGACAATGGGACCGGCATCTAGAAGGTCGGGCACTATGGGAAGCGCTGCCCGGACTGGCCGGAACCTTGATCGAGACGCATGTCCGCCACAGTCTGGCGTCCGGCGAATCCGGCGCGGCGGACATCCCCTCCCCGTTCCGCAACGATGCCTGGTTGCATTTCGAGACGTTCCCCTTCGGCAAAGGCGTCGCCCTGCTGCTGCGGGACATCACGGCCGACATGCAGCGTCACCGGCTGGCCGACGTCAAATCGGCGATCCTGAAAGCGATGAGCGTTCATGGCGGCGTGGGATATGTCAGGGTATCGACGCGCGGCTTCATAGAGGTGGCGGACGAGGGTTTCTGCGCCATGGTGGGCCTACCCGAAGAAAGGCTGACCAATATAGCCATGGCAGACCTGATCGAACTAGCCAGTCGCCCCGCGTTTCGCGAGCAAATGGAATGCGTACTCCGCGGTGATGGGGATCAGCGGGCTTCCTCGCGCCTGCTGACCAATCACGGCACGATTCTGCTTGTCGACGCCGCGCTGGCTCAACTCCACGGCACCTATGGCAGCGAGGGCGCGGTTATCATCATCACCCCGACTCCTGCTCCGGGCCGCTAGAGAGGCCTTCCAGCAAGACTGTCGCACGCCAGATTACATAAAATATGCTCCATTATTGCGCTAGTTTATTACCCTTCATTCATCGGGGCGCGATCCGGCGGGAAAGCGCCCCCTCCCCCCATTGCCGCTATACGCAATTTACATTGTCGGCAGGCCAAAGCTGACGAACAGCTTTTTCTATCCTGCACACATAGTATGCTTGCATGGACCACAACCCCGCCTTCCGCTCTCGCTCAATCGCGCGCCTGTTGCTGCATGACGCCGGCAGCATGCTTGTCGAGGCTGCCTTCGCCCTGCCGCTGCTGGTCACGTTGCTGCTTGGCATATTGGTTTACGGTAGCTGGTTCATGACCGCGCACAGCCTGCAACAGGCGGCCAACGACGCGGCTCGATCGGCCGTGGCGGGCTTGAACGCCAGCGAGCGGCGGATATTGGTCGACCAGAGCCTGGCCGCCAGCCGCGCCGCCTTTCCAGCCCCTGCCGCCCAGACGATTGCGACCGGCACCAGCGAGAGCGGTGGCTATTATCGGGTAACGTTGCGCTACGACCTGTCCCACGCGCCTATCTTTGCCGCCACCCCCATTCCCATCGCCCTCGCCACGTTGGAGCGTAGCGCTGTCGTGCGGATAGGTGCGCAATGAACCGGGTCCGCCGCCTGTGCCGCAACGACCGGGGCGGAATCAGCCTGATTTTGGCCGGATCGCTGTTCATGCTGGCGGGCGCGGCGACGGTGGCGGTCGATTTAGGATCAATCTATCTTGCCAGACGGCAGTTGCAGGGCGTGGCCGATGCCGCCGCGCTTGCCGCAGCCGATGGCGGACGTTCCGCCGCCGAACAGCTACTGGCGGAAAGCGGCGTCGGCGGCGTATCGCTGTTCGCGCTCGATCAGGGCAATTATACGGCCAATGCAGCTGTCGCTGTACCCGAACGGTTCGTTCCGGGCGATCCCCAAGGCGCTGCAATGCGAGTAGAAGTGCAGCGGCGCACGCCCCTATTCTTCGGCCGATTGCTGGTGGGGCGCAACGGCATCGATCTGCGGGCGCGGGCGATCGCCGCGCGGACGGACGCAGCCGCCTTTTCGATCGGCACGGGGCTCGCGTCGGTCAGTGGCGGATTGCCCAACCTGCTCTTGTCGGCGCTGGTCGGCACCGAACTCAACCTTTCGGTCATGGACACTCAGGGATTGGCCAGCCTCGATCTCGACCTATTGCACATGGCCGATGCGCTGCGGCTGCGGTTGGGGAAAAATGACGACGCCTATGGCACGCTGTTCGATCGCGAAATTCCGCTGTCGGAAATCATCGGCGCGATGGCAGACAGTGCCGATAGCAGCCAAAGCGCAGCCGTCCTGCGCATAATGGCCGGAAGGGTCTCCGGGCGCTCGGTGCGCTTGAGCGACATTATCGACCTGGGCCCGATGCGCGGTGCGGCGAGCAGGACCGGTCAACCTGCCATTTTGCTGGATGCCCTTGCGATGCTCCGCATGGTCATTAGCCCGCCTTCGGGCACATCCGTTCCTGTGGACCTGCGGATCACCGTGCCGGGATTGAGCGCGACACGGCTGATGCTAATCTATGGCGGCGGTGTCGCCCGAACGCCGCTGATGACCATCACAGCGTC
>JAECRT010000082.1 GCA_016000085.1 Sphingomonadaceae bacterium | reverse complement strand
CCGCTGCCTTGTTTCCCCGAACGCAACCTCTCCCCCGCCTTCATAGGCCAGTTCCAGCATGCCCCCGTCCCCCGTGCCGTCACCAATCTCCTGACGATCGGCGAGACGGTCGAGGCAATCACGCAGCCAGAAGCCTTTCGGCGCACGCCGAGCTACGCCGCCGCAGGATCAGCAGAACTTCATCCAAAAGGTCAGGGTGCGCGCCCCCGACTTCGGTTGATATATTTTTCAGAAACATCCTGGCCGTGCGCCTGGACAGCGGGGGTGCCAAGCCTTGCTCTGTTCGCTCGACAATGATGTTTTTGATGACGAACAGGACTTCAATCAGGCGACGTTCGTATAATGCGACAAGATCGCGATCCTGTGCCTTCGCCGTCTGCTTGATCTTACGCTTATGGAGCCACATCAAAATGTTTCGGGTGATACCGGGACGCATGTTCACCACCCCGACATGCACCGACCACAAGACGAACAACATGCACTCGCGATCCGCAGCTTCCGAAACGGCCACCCCCTGACGATCAAGAACGCCCGCAACTTCGTCTCGAAGCAGGCCAACCTGGCTATCTACCAAAGGTGGCAAACGCTGCCACAAGCGCATCAAATTCATGCCTATTCCACGCTCCGTATTGTCGGGGCCATATATGAAATATCATCTAAGAATCGACACGGGCATTGCAATGCCTGCCGCGCATCGACCTTCGAACTTTCACCGGCAGCGCGGGAGCATTTCTTGGAACGTCACACCCGCTAACCCTGTCCTACAGAGGCGCTTCCTGCCACCCTCGAAACAGGCTCTTTGACAGCGTTCGACCCATTCCCCTTCCACAGGCGAATAGGATTACGGCAGCGCAAGAATATATCACAATTACCGGGAAATATGCGAAGTTAAGCGATTTCAGCCCGGTATCGAGGCGCCGAAAATCAGCATCGGTTCGCCCGGCGCCGACAGCGCGATCTCACCGCCCGCGCCGATCACGAGCTGGCGCACCATCCACGCCGCCGCCGTCCGCGACGCCAGTCCTTCGGGCGGAAGTGTCCCGGCCAGCGCGGCGCGCAGATCGGGGTCGAGCACGACCTTTGGCCCCTCGCCCCGCACGACGATTTCCGTAACGCCGGGCCGCTTCTCCGCGCCGACGTCCAGTTGCCCGCCGCGCACCAGTGCATCGCCGACGATCAGCGCCAGGTTGAGCAGCACCTTGACCGCCAGCTTGCCCAGCATCTGTTCCTCGACCATCCAGCCGACTTTCACCCGACCCACGGCCGAGTACATGCCCTCGATCGCAACCCGCGCTTCATGTGGCGGCACCGCATCGCCAAAGCCACCCGCCGACCCGAAAGCGAGGCGGAAGAATTTAAGCTTGTTAGCCGACGTCCGCGCACTGTCTCCCAGCAGCTCCAGGCAACGCTGGCGCATCTCCGGGTCGGTTTCGTCCGCCATCAATTCCAGGCCATTGTTGAGCGCGCCGACCGGGCTGAGCAGATCATGGCACAGGCGCGAGCAGAGCAGGCTGGCGAATTCGATGCTGTCGGTCGGATGAGTCATGGGTCGTTCTGGGCCGCCGGATAGATGAATAAGGAATGCTTGGCTAATGCGCCGCGGCGCGCGGCGATGCAAGCCCGGCTCACCGCCTTTCGTTCACCGAATGTCGAGCATCGCCTCCACAAAGCGCACCGCAAGCTCATTGCCCGGCTCATTCTCCATACCATCGTCAGGCTGGGCAATCCACAAGCGCGCCTCACCTCCGCCAACGATCAGCCACAGGCTGCCATCCGGGCTGGCGCAGGCCGCGTCGGTCACCGAAGGCCGGGCGACACCGGATGGATGAGAATGATAATGACCGATGACTTGGGGGCCGCCCGCGCGCGCCGCCCGGTGTGCCGCGATCAGCACCGACGGATCAAGTTCGAAATGTCGCGCTGGATCGGGCGCCACATTAGCGGCGCGACACATGGCCTCTATCCGATCAGACTGCCCGAACAGGAGGCCGCATATCTCGTCCGGCGCGGCAGCCGCCAGGGCCATGATTTGTTCCAGCAATGATCTTGCAATTTCCACCTTCATTCCTACATCACTAGCCAATGGGTCCGGGGGTTTCCATCATCGAAACAGCGATTGGCGAAGCGCAGAACGGTCTGCGGCTCGATCGGGCGCTGGCTGACCTTTTGCCTGACCTGTCCCGCGAACGGTTGAAGGCGTTGATTGGCGAGGGCCATGTTCGCCTGACAGGGCAGCCCACGAAAATCAGCGCATCGATGAAGGTCGCCGCCGGTCAGAGCTTTGCAGTCACCCTGCCCGCCCCCGTCGCGCTGGATACGGTCGCGCAAGATATTCCGCTCAGCATCGTGCATGAAGATGCCGATCTGATCGTGATCGACAAGCCCGCTGGCCTCGTCGTCCACCCCGCCGCCGGCAATCTCGACGGCACGCTGGTCAACGCGCTGCTCCATCATTGTGACGGGCAATTGTCCGGCATCGGCGGCGTGGCCCGCCCCGGCATCGTCCATCGTATCGACAAGGATACGTCCGGGTTGCTGGTAGTCGCCAAATCGAACCGCGCGCATGAAGGATTGGCCAGCCAGTTCAAGGATCACAGCATCAACCGGCTATATGCCGCGATCGTCTACGGCCTGCCCGTGCCGGGCGCCGGCAAGGTCGACGCATGGATCGGCCGATCCGACGCTGATCGAAAGAAAATGGCCGTTCATCGGGAAGGACGCGGCAAACATGCCGTCACCCATTATCGCACGATCGAGCGGTTGAATGGCGCGGCTATGCTGGAATGTCGGCTGGAAACCGGCCGCACTCATCAGGTCCGCGTGCATATGAGCCATATCGGGCACCCCTTGATCGGCGATCCGGTTTACGGTAAGGACAGAAAAGGTTTCAAATCAATACTGGAAACGCTGGGTTTCAAAAGGCAGGCATTGCACGCCAAAAGCTTGGGGTTCATACATCCTGCAACGGGCGAACGGCTGATGTTCGAAAGCGCACTGCCTGCCGATATGCAGGAACTGTTAAGCCATCTCCACGTATAGATTTGAACAAGTTTGCGACGGCGTTTTGGATGCCTCTTCTGGGTCCCGCCGCGCATCAAAGGGAAAGGTGAAGCGACATGGCCAAGACGAGCAATGTCCCCGCGGTTCCGGCGCTGGGCGGTGAAGCCAGCCTCAACCGCTATCTTTCGGAAATTCGCAAGTTTCCGCTGCTCACCCCCGAGCAGGAATATATGCTGGCGAAGCGGTATGAGGAACATCAGGATCCTGAAGCAGCTGCCCAATTGGTGACGTCGCATCTCCGCCTCGTGGCGAAGATCGCGATGGGTTATCGGGGCTATGGCCTGCCGGTCAGCGAACTGATCTCCGAAGGCAATATCGGCCTGATGCAGGGCGTGAAGAAGTTCGAGGCCGAGCGCGGCTTCCGTCTAGCGACCTATGCGATGTGGTGGATTCGCGCGTCGATCCAGGAATTCATCCTGCGCAGCTGGTCATTGGTCAAGATGGGCACCACCGCGTCGCAGAAGAAGCTGTTTTTCAACCTGCGTCGGATGAAGAACAATATCGAAGCGTTCGAGGATGGTGATCTGCGGCCCGAGGATGTGACCAAGATCGCTACGGATCTCGGCGTGTCGGAACAGGACGTCGTATCGATGAACCGCCGCATGGCGATGGGCGGCGATACGTCGCTCAACGTCCCCATGCGCGAAGATGGCGAAGGGCAGTGGCAGGACTGGTTGCAGGACAACGACCCGCTGCAGGATGAGCGCGTCGCCGACGAGCAGGAGCGGACACAGCGCCACGCCATGCTGGTCGAGGCGATGACCGATCTCAACGAGCGGGAAAAGCATATCCTGGCCGAACGGCGCTTGGCTGAAGAGCCCAAGACGTTGGAGGAATTGTCGCAAGTCTATGGCGTGAGCCGGGAGCGCGTTCGCCAGATCGAGGTGCGCGCTTTTGAAAAGCTGCAAAAGGCGATGATGCGGATTGCCGGCGACCGACTGAGCCAGATGGCGCGCTTCGCGGTCGCCTGATCGACGAGGCTTCAGAAAAACAAAGGCCCCGATGCAAATCGGGGCCTTTTTTGTGCGCGAGCGGCTTGAGCGGCGCCGGGAGAGCGCTGTACGCTGGACAAATGACCTCACGCCCTGTTTCTCCCCGTCGCCGCCGCTGGATTATGATCCCGCTCAAGATTCTCATCGGCTTCGTCATACTGTCGTTGCTGATGGTAACCATCTATCGCTTCATACCGCCTCCGGTGACATGGACGATGCTGCTTGATCCCAATGGCATCACCAAGGACTGGACGAGCCTGGACGAGATCGATCCGAACATGGCCCGCGCCGCTATTGCCGGGGAGGATGGAAAATTCTGTTCGCACCATGGTTTCGATGTCGACGCGATCGCGAAAGCCGCGATCCACAATGCCAGTGGAGGGCGTGTTCGCGGCGGTTCGACCATCAGCCAGCAGACGGCCAAGAACGTCTTTCTATGGCAGGGCGGCGGCTTCGTCCGCAAGGGGCTGGAAGCCTGGTTCACTGTGCTGATCGAGGCGATCTGGGGCAAGCGACGGATCATGGAAGTTTATTTGAACGTCGCGGAGACGGGGATCGGTACTTATGGCGCACAGGCCGGAGCGATCCGCTATTTCCATCATGGCGCGGGCCATCTGACGCGTGCCGAAGCCGCGCGCATCGCCGCCATCCTGCCGCTGCCCAAGAAACGCGCCGCGATCGCACCGACAGGTTTTACGCGTCGCTATGGCAACAGCATCGCGAGCCGGATTGGCGTCGTCCAGCGCGACCAGTTGGATGCCTGCCTGCGTTAACTTCGCACATTTCCCGGTAAATGCGACATATTGTTACGCGGCGCTGATCCTATCGATGCCTGGACTCGAGCATAAGGTGGATCAGCTACGTAGGACAGAAAAAGGGGCACGGATTGCTCCGTGCCCCTTTTCTTGCAGCCTGATATCGACGTTTAGAAGCCGACGATCAGCGAGGCGCTGATGGCGCGCGGCGAACCGAAGTTCACGAACGCCGAGGAGGAACTGGCCAGGGTGTCCAGACCGCCGCTGAACGAGCCGACATAGAATTTGTCGAACAGGTTGCTGACGTTCAGCTGGATCGCGCCCTTTTCCATGCCGAGGCTGGCGAGCGAGTAGCGCAAGTCGAGATCGACGATGGTGTAAGCACCGAACTTCGCGCCAGGTGCGATGATCCTGCTTGCGCCCGTGCTGGTTGTGGCAACCTGCACTTCACCATTGATATCGTTCATAAAGCGCGAGCTGGTCTTCTTCGCCTGGACGCCCAGGGTGAAGTCGCCCAGATTGCCTTGCAGACGGCCACCGAACAGATATTTCGGTGCGCTGCGTTCACGCTTACCGGCGGTGCGCAGATAGGCGACCCCGTCCTGAACGTAGCAGAGGCCTGCCAGCTGGATGTCGCTGTCGAGCGCACAGCTACCCGTTACCGCGTCGTTCTGAATTTCCGACTTGATGTAAGAGCCGAACAGATAAGCGGTCAGTTCCTTGATTGGGCTGTACGAGATGCTGGTATCGATGCCGTACTTCTTCACCGGGCCCAGATTGGTGTCGGTGCCGTTGCCGTCAATGTCATAGGCAGTGACGAGGCGGTTCTTATACTTGGAATACCAGCCGGTGATCGCCGCCTGCACCGTCGACGAATTGTAGCGGATGCTGGCGTCGAAGCTGTCCGAGGTTTCCGGCACGCGATAGGCCGCGTCGCTGTCTGCCGGGAAATAGAAGGCATTATACAGCGCGTCAGTGCTGGGCACCGAGATATTCTTGGCATAGCTGCCCGCGATGCTGAGTTCCGGCGTGATCTTGAAGGTCGCGCCGACGTTCGGCAGGAACTTGTCATATTTCAGCTCGCGTGCCTGCGGCAGAGCCGAGCCGGTGGCCCGACCCGTGACAGGATTGAAGCTGTAAGCACGGGTCGCGAGATAGGCGGCCTGCTGCGATTGCGGCACGCAGTCGACAAAACCGCCCGAGCTGGTCGTGAAACAATTCTGGGCCAACTCGCGCTTGAAGAACGGCAGACGACCACCGATCAGAACGCTCAGACTGTCGTCAAAGAACTGGCCGCGATATTCGCCTGCAATCTGGTTCAGTTCGGCGATCGACTTACGATCACGCTTCTGAAGAGCGTTACCTGCCGTGTCCGTGATCGGATCGTTGATCGGGAACACATCGAAAGGCTCGCCGCCCTGATCCAGGAAGCCGGCATAGCCGGTCTGGCGGTGACGCGCACGGTCATAGCTGTACGACAGGCGGACGCGGTGGGCGTCGCTGATTTCGTAGGCCAGGTTGGCGATGCCGACCCAGCGACGGGTATTCGTCTGACTCGGCTGAGCAACCAGTACGCGGTCGAGCGTGTCGCCGTCACCGTTGAGGTCACGACCGAAGTAGAAAGTGCCGCCATAATTGCCGGTGAAAGATCCGCCGGTGGTGAAGTTCTGTTCGCGCGCCACGGTGGTGCCGCCGCCATTGGCCTTGACCCACTGATAAGCGCCGTCGATCGAGAACGTCAGGCGGTCTGTCAGCGTGAACTTCGAGTTCAGGCGGACATTGCCAGTGTTCGACGGATTGTAGCGACGCTCGAAATCCGTACCACAATAGTTGGACGAAGGTTCGACGTCTGCGACGCCGTTGGTCGGCGTGATACGGGTGCAGGGCGCTCCGCCCGCGATGTCGTAGAAACGTCCCGCCTTTTTGCCCGTGAAGGCGTTGGCGCGAAGCGGAGAACCGCCGAAATTGTTGCGGTTCTGGTTGTAGTGACCCGACAGCGCGATGAAATCGCCATTGTCGCCGATGTCCTGCCAGACCTTGGCGTTATACTGCTGCTTGTACACCTTGCCAAAGTTGGCGAAGGCCGCGTCGTTCTTCAGGCGCGAAGCCGAGAACCAGGCTTTGGTGCCATGGCCGGTCAGGTCGCCGGTGTTCACCACGCCGAACATGCGGAAATAGGGGCGATCGCCCGAACCATCGGCGAGGATATTGCCGTAGCTGACGCTGGCTAAGACGCCATATTCGTCGCTCGGTTCCATCGTCTTGATGTTGACAGTGCCGCCGACTGCCGCTGCGGTCGGGCTGTCGACGTCGGTCGAACCCAGGTTCACGTTCACGTTTTCGATCAGTTCGGCATCAACCTGCTGGTTGGTGTAAACCGCATAGTTGCCCGAGTCATTGAGCGGGATACCGTCGAACGTCTGCGAGATACGATCCGAGCTGAAACCGCGGATGGTGAAGTTGCCGCCTGACGAACCCCAGGGATCGTTGTTGGTGAAGCTGACGCCCGGCACCAAGTTGATGATTTCGTTGATTGTCTGGCCGGGGCGCTGCGCCTGGATGAT
This sequence comes from Sphingomonadaceae bacterium, assembly GCA_016000085.1. Taxonomy (GTDB): domain Bacteria; phylum Pseudomonadota; class Alphaproteobacteria; order Sphingomonadales; family Sphingomonadaceae; genus Sphingobium. Next base: position 176 of record JAECRT010000082.1, on the reverse strand, counting down.
TTCCTGGCCCAGAACAACCTTCGCCTTGGGCGAGTCGGGGATCTTTATGCCGCCGACGCCTTCGTTGACGCGTGCGCCCGTGACGATGATTTCATCGAAGTCCGAGGAACCGGTCGATTGTGCAAATGCGGCAGTGGGGGCGGCGACCGCGATGAACGCGGCGCTGCACATCAGAA
>JAECRT010000021.1:55033-57272 GCA_016000085.1 Sphingomonadaceae bacterium | reverse complement strand
GAGCGGCTTGAAGCCCCAGCTCATATAATTGCCGACATTGAACGACAGCCGCCGACGGTCGAACACTGACCCTTGCAGCCTTCGGGTCAGCATTGCCTTGAGCCTGTCGGGCATCGGCACCAGCCGCAACCAATAACTCGGCCGGTAGCTGTTAAGGAAGCTCGCCCCATCTACGGCAGAATAGCCATGCTGCTCAAGCAGGCGCCGCGCGCTTGTCGCCGAGAAAAGCTGCATATGCTCGATATCGACGATGGGCGAACGCCGCCCCAACATCCTATTGAGCCACCCGCGCCGGTCATGGGTCACGCCGACAAACACACCGCCGGGCCTCAACAAACGATGAGCAGCCGCAACCAGCGCGCCCGGATCCTGCACATGTTCCAATGTCATGAAACAACAGATCAGGTCGAAGCTTTCGGGCGGAAAATCCGCCTCCTCGAAAATGCCTTCGCGTATCCATGGGCGACGCTGTGCTGGCGCTGCGGCGATCGCCGCGCTGGATGGCTCGATACCGACCAACTGCCGGAAACCTGCATGGTCCAGCCTTTCGAGAAAAGCAGCGGTTCCCGTACCGATCTCAAGGGCCGCTTCGCGCCCCTTAAGCAATTCGAGCACGGGCTTGACCGCCCTGGCATAAGCGTCGGCGGCATCTTCGGCCTCTTCCGCACTATCATAGTCAGCCGCATGATAGCTGGCGGCCAGCGACGACACGCTGGGCGGACGATCCACATAGGCGAGGTCGCAGTCCCGACAACGAACCATCGCATGGCTCATATATTCTGGCACCTTGCGCGAAGCAAAGCTGGAGGCACTCACCCGGCTTTCGTCGCGCGTGTCCGTCAGGAAGGGTTCTGCTTTATCCGCTCCCGCTCCGCAAAGGGGACAAGGGCGGGCCATGGCGATGGGTTCATGCTTCATAAGCTCGACCTATCGCGCTTTGGTTAAATAGATCTTAACCATATTCGGTGAATTCAGGGGCATGAAACAAACGCCTCTCGTCGCGGCCGGGCCGCAGGATACGAAGTCGCTGGCACGGCGCATACGCTGCCAGGCTCTGCGCATGGTCACCCAGGCGAAGGCGTCGCATATCGGTTCGGCGCTGTCGATCACCGACATCATGGCGGTTCTCTATGGCAAAACGCTGCGCGTCAGTCCCGCTGCGCCGCGCCATCCCGAACGGGATCGTTTCATCCTTTCGAAGGGGCATGCCTGCGTTGCCGTCTATGCGGCGCTCGCGGAAACAGGATTTATCGATCGGACCCTGCTGGACAGTTACGGGACCGACGGCTCAATGCTGATGGCCCATATCAGTCACAAGGTGCCGGGCGCGGAATTTTCCACCGGGGCGCTCGGACACGGCCTGCCCTTCGGCACTGGCAAGGCGTTGGCCGCCAAACGCCGGGGCGAGACCTGGCGTACGGTCGTCCTCACTAGCGACGGTGAATGGGGCGAAGGCAGCAACTGGGAAGCAGCACTGTTTGCCGCGCATCATCATCTGGATAACCTCCTGTGCATCATCGACTATAACAAGTTGCAGAGCCTCAGGTCGGTGGACGAAACGCTGAGGCTGGAACCACTTCACTCGAAATTTGAGGCCTTTGGATGGGCCGTGCGCGAAGTTGATGGCCATGACCATGACGCCCTTGCGCAAGCGCTGGAGAACATGCCCTGGGAGGCTGGCAAACCCATGATGCTGATCGCCCACACCACCAAGGGCAAAGGCGTCAGCTTCATGGAAAATCAGGTGGAGTGGCATTACCGCAATCCTACCCCTGAACTGCTGGAAGTCGCGCTGGCCGAGATCGAAGCGGCTGCCAAAGAGGAGCAGGGCAATGCGTAACGCCTTCATCGATGAACTGGTGACCCTGGCCGATGCCCACGATCACATTGCCCTGATCGTCGGCGACCTGGGCTATAATGTCATCGAGCCCTTCGCCGACCGCTTCCCCGACCGGTTCGTCAATGCCGGCGTTGCAGAGCAGAATATGACCGGCCTGGCAGCGGGAATGGCGAGCGAAGGCTATCATGTCTTCACCTATTCGATCGCCAACTTCCCGACATTTCGCTGCGCCGAACAGATCAGAAATGATGTCGACCATCATCGTCTGCCCGTGACCGTCGTCGCCGTGGGGGGCGGAGTTTCCTATGGAGCGCTGGGCTACTCGCATCATGCGGTACAAGATTATGCGCTGATGCGCTCCATGCCCAACATGGTCATCGCATCCCCCGGCGATCCGCT
>JAECRT010000021.1:51251-54933 GCA_016000085.1 Sphingomonadaceae bacterium | reverse complement strand
CTGATCGATACCGGCGCGGAAACCATGACCGGCGGGCGCCTGCGGCAAGCGATGCAGTATCTGGGCGATGACGAAGATTTCTGCCTGACTTATGGCGACGGTGTCAGTGACCTGAACATCGGCGCGGCCATCGATTTTCACCGCTCCCATGGTCGCAAGGCGACCGTGACGGCGGTGCGCCCCGCCAGTCGCTACGGCCAGCTCGACTTCGACGGGGACCGCGTAACGGCCTTCGCTGAAAAGCCTGTCGAAGAAGGTGGCTGGATCAACGGCGGCTTCTTCGTGCTCAATCGGAACATCGGCAATTATCTCTCGAATTCAGATTCTTGCGTCTGGGAACGCGAACCACTGGAAGGGCTTGCCGCCGATGGCGAACTCTCCCCCTTCTTTCATGATGGCTTTTGGCAGCCGATGGATACGCTGCGCGACCGGCAAATGCTCGAAGGCATGTGGGAACGGCATGAGGCACCATGGAAAACCTGGCAATAAAGCGCAACCGTCTGACCGCTGCGGCACCTGACCCAGCCTTCTGGGCCGGTCGGCATGTGCTGGTAACGGGCCATACCGGCTTCAAAGGGAGCTGGCTGCTTGTCCTGCTGGACATGCTGGGCGCTAAGGTTACCGGCCTCGCGCTGGAACCGGCCACCAATCCGTCCATGTTCGACCTGATCGACGGCGCGTCTCTTTGCGCGCATCACGTCGCGGACATTGGCAATGCCGCCGCTGTTGAAGCCATCATCACCCGCGCCGCGCCGGACATCGTCCTGCATCTTGCCGCGCAACCCTTGGTGCGGGCCTCTTACGCCGATCCGCTCGCTACTTTCCGCACCAATGTCATGGGCACCGCCCATGTGCTGGAGGCATGTCGGAAGACCCCGTCGGTCAGCACAATCGTCTCGGTCACCACCGACAAATGCTATGCCAATGATGGTCGCCTGACCGGCTATCGGGAAGATGCGCCGCTTGGTGGCCATGATCCCTATTCCAACAGCAAGGCCTGCGCCGAGTTGGTGAGCGCCTGCTGGCGCGACAGCTTCCTCGCCGAACGGGGCATAGGGCTGGCGACCGCTCGCGCCGGCAATGTCATCGGCGGAGGGGACTGGTCCGCCGACCGGCTGGTTCCTGACGCCATTCAGGCCTTTGCGGCAGGACGCACGCTCGAAATCCGTAATCCTGACGCCGTGCGACCCTGGCAGCATGTGCTGGAACCCCTGACCGGTTATCTGTTGCTCGCAGAAGCATTGGCCGCTGAGCCGACCCTTTTTGCACAAGGCTGGAATTTCGGTCCCCCACCCGCAGACATGGCAAGCGTACGCGACGTGATCGATCTGCTCGCCAATCATTGGGGCACGTCCCATCCATGGGCGCGACAGGCTGGCGATCATGTGCATGAGGCCGCCATGCTGACGCTGGATTCCTCGGCCGCTGCCGATGCGCTCGGCTGGCATCCACGCCTGTCGCTCGACCGGGCATTGGCCCTGACAGTCGAATGGCACCGCACCAGCGACAAGCGCCAGATCACGCGCGCGCAGGCAGACTATCTTCTCGCCCCGGTGTCCGCATGAGCCGCATTCTGGTGACAGGCGCAGGGGGTTTTGTCGGTGCCGCCGTCGCCGACCTCGCCGCGCGTGAGGGGCATACTGTCACCGCGCTAGTTCGCAATCCTGCCGGGCAACGCATCGCGGCGCTTGCCGAACGCTGCGACATCGCCGTCGCTGATCTGGCCGACGGGTCTGTGGCAGATGTGATCGCGCAGGTGCGTCCCGACATCGTCATTCATTCCGCCTGGGAAGGCGTCGGCGGTCCTAATCGCGCTGGCGATGTTCAACTGGACAATATCCGCACCACGGTTGCGCTGCTTGATAGTGCCATCGCGGCAGGCGTCGGTCGCTTTGTCGGCATAGGCAGTCAGGCAGAATATGGCCGTCACGATCGCCGCATCGATGAAAGTGCCGCGACTGAACCGTTTCTACTTTACGGCGCAGCCAAGCTGTCCGCCTACCACCTCACTCGCCAGCGCGCGGCGGAGGCCGGCGTCAGCTTCGCATGGCTTCGCCTCTTTTCGCCCTATGGTCCCGGCGACAATCCCAACTGGCTCATCCCTTCCGTCGCGACGCAAATTCTTGCCGGACATGCCCCGCGCACGAGTGCCGGCACGCAGAAATGGGACTATCTTCATATTGCCGATGTCGCGCAGGGCACATTGGCCGCTGCGCTGACCCAAAGCGCTCAAGGCGCTTTCAACCTGTCGAGCGGCCGCGCCATCGCGGTAAGAACGATTGTCGAGAACATCCGGGATCTTGCCTGTCCGGGCCTGGATCTGAGATTTGGCGACATCCCTTTCGGTCCCAACCAGATCATGCATCTGGAGGGCGATTGCAGCCGCCTCACCGCCGCTACCGGATGGACGCCGCAGATCGCCATAGAGGATGGCCTCGTCACTGTGGTCGATGCGTTGAGGCAAGCGGCATGAAGGCTCTTTTCAGTGACCGCCGTCTGATGAAATATCTTGCCGCAGGCGGTATCAATACACTGTTCGGCTATGGTGTTTACAGCGCCTTGGTCCTGCTCGGCATGTTGCCGCATGCTGCCGTGGTCGTAGGGGGCATATTGGGCACCCTGTTCAACTTTCTGACCACAAGTGCCGTCTTCCGGTCGCGAGATGTCAAACGTCTGCCGCGCTTCCTACTGGTATATGCCGCTATGATCGGCCTGAATGTGCTGCTGGTCGACCGCCTTATCCACGCTGGTCTTGGCCCTCTTTTGGCGCAGGCGGTAATCCTGCCGATCTTTGCCCTCACTTTCTATGTCATGCGCCGCTTCGTGTTTGCGGCCCTGCCGGAGCGAACCTCATGAAGACGATCTCCATTGTGACGCCGTGCTTTAACGAGGCAGATAATGTCGAGGCATGCCAAAGCGCAGTGGCTGCCCTTTTCGGCCCCGGCGCGCCATTGGCGGGCTATCGGCGCGAACATATTTTCGCGGATAATGACAGTAGTGACGGTACGCAGGATATTCTCCGTGCGATGGCGGCAGTCGATCCGTCGATAAAAGTCATATTGAACGCCCGCAATTACGGACCTTTTCGTTCCAATTTCAATGCGCTGCGCGCCGCAACCGGCGACGCCGTAGTCGTATTCCTGCCCGCCGACCTTCAGGATCCGGCGGAGATGATTCCGGAATTTGTACGCCTGTGGGAAAGCGGTGTGGAAGTCGTCGCAGGCGCTCGCACCAACCGGCAGGAGAGCCTTGCGCTGCGCACCTGCCGCTCGATATTCTATCGCACCGTGCGCAGCCTCAGCGACATCGACATTCCGTTGAATGTCGGCGAATTCCAGCTGCTGGACCGCAAGGTGTGGGAAGCCGTGGTCAGCCATGACGACCATTATCCCTATATTCGCGGCATCATCGCTTCTGTCGGTTTTCGCCGCGTCATCGTTCCCTACACCTGGGCCGCGCGCAGTTCGGGCATATCGAAAAACAACCTGCCACGCCTGATCGACCAGGCGCTCAACGGCATATTCAGCTTCACCAATGCCCCCATGCGCCTCTGCACTTTTGCTGGCATCAGCATGGCAGCATTGTGCCTGCTATATGCTACAGTTTCGGTTGGACTCTATGTGATCTGGCCGTCCCTTGCCCCCCGCGGCATGATGACGTTGATCGTCGCGCTCTTCTTCCT
>JAECRT010000021.1:21254-51151 GCA_016000085.1 Sphingomonadaceae bacterium | reverse complement strand
GCGCTTGTCGTGCTTTTCGCGCTCGACAATGTACTGCTACTCAGCCTGCTCGGCCTCTCGCCATTTCTGGTGGCCGCCCTCGCGTTGATCGTGCCTTTTGCACTCGCTTATCTGGGTTGGCGAGCCATGCCTGGCGATCGGCGGGTGAGCGTTCATACCCTGGTTCTCTGCCTTGCCATCGCTGTCATCCTGCTTGTTGCAGGTGGCGAGGGACGCCTTTTCTACGCGCCCCCGGATTGGCAGATCCGCGATGCCGTTCTGGCCGACATGGGCAATCACCGTTGGCCGTTCGACTATTGGCTTGAGGGGAAAGCACAGATTCTGCGCGCGCCTGTCGGCATGTACCTCATTCCGGCGATTCTGGGCGGCGCGAGCCAGGTTGGCCGCGACTGGGCGCTGCTGGCGCAAAACAGCCTGATCCTTGGCCTTTTGTTGGTCCAGGGGTCCATCCTGTTCGAGGGACACCGCGCCCGGCTGATCGCGCTGATTATCTTCGTGATGTTCAGCGGGCTGGACATTTTGGGCAGCATCCTGTCCGAAATTGCGACCGGCACGGCGAACTGGAACCATATCGAGCGCTGGGCCAGCAATTATCAGTATAGCGCGCATATCACGCAGCTTTTCTGGGCGCCTCAACATGCGTTTGCGGGGTGGACCGCCGCGCTTCTCTATCTCCTGTGGCGAAGGAAACTGGTTCCCATCGGCCTGTTCGCCGCGAGCTTGCCTCTGCTCGCACTCTGGTCGCCACTCGTCCTGTTCGGCGCCCTGCCCTTCGCGGCTTTTGCGGGCGTGCAAACCCTGTTGACCAGAACATGGGACAGGCGCGATGTTGCGCTCGGCATGATCGCAACCTTGCTGGCGATCCCGACATTCCTCTATCTGTCTACCGATGCCGCCACTGTCGGTGGCCATCTGCGTCCGCCGACCCTTCTTGGCTATGTGCTGATCATGCTGTTCGAAGTCGTCCCATTCCTGCTGCCGCTGTTGAGCGATCGGACAGGCGGGACAGACCGGACGACAATTCTGATTGCAGGACTTTGCCTATTTCTGATGCCGCTCTGGGTCATCGGCGTCAGCAATGATTTCCAGATGCGCGCTTCAATCATGCCGCTGGCTATCACTGCCCTTGCGTTCGCAAACTGGGCAAGCCGTGAGCGAACAAGCCGCGAAAAGGCTTTTCTCACGACCATCATCGCTCTGGGGTCGGTAACGGGCGTGGTGGAGATTTCCCACGCCTTCCGTTTCAATTCTTCGCCCGCGCCGCTCTGTTCGCTAGTCGGCGTCTGGGATCAGCAAGCTATTCTTGCCGTTCCCTATGCATCCTATTTCGCAGCCCGCGACGCCCTTCTGGTACCGATCACGCCCATAGACCGCGTGGCCGGTAAAGAACCGGCGAAATGTTGGGAGCGACCTTGGGGAATGGTCCAGATACGCTCATGACATCTTCATTGACCCTGATATCGGCCTATGCCGTCCTGCTCGTCACTATACTGCTGACGCCCTATACCTCCCTCTGTTTCGGGCCACGCCAGGAACGCTATTGGCGCCCAGCCTGGCATGGCCTGTGCGCTCTGCTCTTAATCGGTGCGATCATCCTGACGATCGCACGGGATATCAACGTGTTACTGATCTGCGCTCTTGTCGTGCTGCCTTTTGCCGGTCTGGGAATGGGCACGCTGCTGGGAGCCACGACGGCCGCCCTCCTGTTCATGACGGTTATATGGTGGTCGACTGATTTCCCGTTGAGCGAGGGCGCTTTCCGCGTTTTCATCCCGCTCGCATTTATCGCAGGGCTGCTGCCGCGCTGGGGCAAGGCGTCATTGACAGAGTTGCGAGGCCATCGCCTGCTCTGGCCCATGCTGCTGTCTGCACTTATTGGGCTTTTGGCTGGACTTCTCACCGCTCCGTTCGAAGCCATGGACCCGATCCATGCGGCTTGGCACCATTGGACCGCCTATCTCTCGCCGGTCGAGGCCTGGCGTGGCGGCGGCGCGCCCTATCGCGACTTTCCCATTCAATATGGACTTGGCCCGACCGCGCTGCTGATGGCGACTTGTGGCAATGATTGCTGGCGCGGCATATATATGACATCCATCACCGCGAACGCGCTCTATTTTGCGACCTTGGTGGGGTGCGTAATCATTCTTACAGCACAGTCCACACGCGGCCTGCGGTGGCTTGCCCTGGCCGCCATGTTCTGCGCCAGCTTCATCTGGACGGGCTACCCCGTCCAATTCGTCGGCCCGGCAATGACACCATCCGTAGCGGGACTGCGCTTCCTCTCCATTTCTGCCTTGCTCTTCCACATCCTGCTGGCCGAACAGTGGAAGACTCCGCGTGACTGGATTGGTCATATGATCTGGCTTTTCAGCCTTTTCTGGTCATTCGAAGCCGGAATTTTCGGGACGCTGATCTGGTGGCCATATCTTGCGTTGCGCAATGCCGGGTCGGCGGAAGGAAGCCGTCGCGCCTTGATTGCACTAATCACGGGCGCGATACGGGGCGTCTTTGCCGTGATGATCGGCGTATCGGCCCTTGTTCTGGCGCTGTGGCTGCTGTCGGAAAGAAGCATCACGGTTACGGACTTTTTCGCCTATATCCAGCATCCGCCGGGAACGAGGTCGATCAATCCTGTGGGCGCGCTCTGGATCGCGCTGCTATCGATTGCGCTGGCGCTGCCTCTGCTGGCACGACGGGGACTTTCGCCGCAAGCGCGCCCCTTCTATATATGCCTGGTCGGGTTTGTGGTGTCTGGCACCTATTATATCAGCCGCAGCCACGACAATAATATCCTCAATCTTTTTCCGCTGCTCGTTCTTCTGTTGCTGGCCATATTCGCGAACCGGGAAAACCCCGAAAAGGCAAGGCCCGGCTTTGCAGGCGCTTTCGTCCAGGTCATGCTGGCGTCGATGGTCGCTTTCGTGGCGACATTCAATTTCGCTCCTTGGCGTGAAGGTGTGGAGCGAGCCGGACCGCTGACATTCGGTCCAGCACGTCTGCTTTCGCGGATATCTCTGGACCGGGATGCCGGCCCCCCTGCCATACCCCCTGACGGTGTAGCGGGAATGGAATATCTGCGTGCCCACCATGGCGGCATGGTCGTTCTATTCGACAAATGGAATGTCATGCCCAGAAGCTCCGGCGGCACGGCATGGACGGGTGTCAACAGCATCGCCAACTACGCGAATTTACCGCACGCGATGGTCCTGGATTATATCCGGCGCGGCGCCACCGCTTATGATCGTCCAGGCTGGATTTTGGTCGATATTCCACATCGCCAGTGGGTCGAAGACTTCAAGACCGCCTATGACATTGGCGAACAGCGGTCCTTCGGCACCTATACCGCTTATTATATGGTTCCGCGTCACCCCGAAAAATGAGCGCAGTTACGCGTGCTCCGTCTCGGTCGTTCAGCTTGGCGTGAGTCGAACGCGATCGGAAACCTCAAATCGGTGTGCGATGCGCAATCACGGGACGAGGTGGCCGCTTCATGTCAAAGGAAACGTGCCTGTTCCCGACGGCAGACCGCCTGACAGGCAAACGCAACGCTCCGCCCTATAAGTCCATGATTGCAGAAAATTGGCGGAGAGGCAGGGATTCGAACCCTGGGTACCCTCTCGGGCACGCCGCATTTCGAGTGCGGTGCATTCGACCACTCTGCCACCTCTCCGCAGAAGGTCCGCGATGCCATCGGATGGCATGCATTCCCGGTCGAGGGGCGGCCATTAACGAATGAAATCATCCTTGCCAAGCGGTCTTGTCCGGTATTTTTCTTGTTTCGGCGCAACGGGCGCCTAAATTGGTCGGATGAGAGACACGATTCAGATTTTTGGCGTAGGCGTCACCGCCCCGCCGATCGTCCATGCCCGCTTCAGTATCGGTGATGTGGTCCAGCACCGCATGTTCGGCTTTCGCGGCGTCGTGTTCGATATCGACCCGGTCTTCGCCAATAGCGAGGAATGGTATGAGGCGATCCCGGAAGGCGCCCGGCCCGACAAGCAGCAGCCCTTCTATCATTTGCTCGCCGAAAATGGCGAATCCAGCTATGTCGCCTATGTCAGCCAGCAGAATCTGATGGCCGATGACAGCGACGAACCCGTCGACCATCCGGCGATTACCGGCATGTTCGGCGCTTATGCGGATGGCAAATATCGGCTGCGTTCGGTCCATCGTCACTAAGGGGCCAATATTACGGGGGCGCATGCCCTCGTGGTACGCTCTGCTGCTTGCGCTACTGGCGCTGGCACCGATGGTCACAGCGTGGGCGGAAGCGCCATCACCACCACCCAATGCCGACCCGGCCTTTCCTTTTGCACGCGAAATCGAAGCCTTCGCCAAGGACAATGCCGCCCAACCCCCGGTACCGGACGCGACCCTGTTTCTGGGCAGTTCCAGCATTCGCCTGTGGGACATAGCTGGCAGCTTCGCCAATATCAGCACCGTCAATCGCGGTTTCGGCGGCGCCAGCACGTCCGATGTGCTGCGCCACTATGCGCGCCTGCTGCCTCCTGCCAAACCGCGCTCGATCGTCATCTATGTTGGCGAAAATGACCTTGCGGCGGGCGCGAACCCCGACAAGGTTGCCGACGATGTGTTGACGCTCCTTCGGCGGTTACGCGCCGACTATCCGCGCGCAGCGATCGCTTTTCTCTCGCTTAAGCCCAGCCCCATCCGCTGGACGCTCCAACCAAAAATGGCGGCAGTCAACGGCATCCTGGCTGAAAAGGCAAAGGCCGAACGCTTCACCTATCTCGATGTCGGCAGCGTGCTGCTCGCACCCGATGGATTGCCCGACGCCTCGCTCTTTCGCCCCGACGGATTGCATATGAATGCGCAGGGTTACCAGCGCTGGACGCGCCTCGTCGATGCCTGGCTCGACAGCGTCGATCCGAAACGGAAGCGCGGGGGAAAAGCCTCGTGAAACTGGCTTGGGCAACTTTCCGATTGATCCAAAGCCAAGCAACATTATTACAGATGTCAGATATAGGCCAAAGCCAGGGGAAAACAGGGTGACGACGGAAAAGGCACAGGCCAGCGGGATGGCCGAACTGACTCTACGCGGCGTCATTCTGGGCGCGCTCATCACGCTGATTTTCACCGCGGCCAACGTCTATCTCGGCCTTAAGATCGGCCTGACCTTCGCCACGTCCATCCCCGCCGCCGTCATTTCCATGGCGGTGCTGCGATTGTTCGCGACCGGCACGATTCTGGAAAACAACATCGTCCAGACCATTGCGTCGGCGGCCGGAACGCTGTCTGCGATCATCTTCGTGCTGCCCGGCCTCGTCATTATCGGCTGGTGGCACGGCTTTCCCTATTGGCTGAGCGCCTGCACCATCGCGCTGGGCGGCATCTTGGGCGTCATGTACTCGGTGCCGCTGCGCCGTGCGCTCGTCACCGGTTCCGACCTTCCCTATCCCGAAGGCGTCGCTGCGGCCGAAGTACTGAAAGTGGGCGCGGGTTCGCGCGAGGGGTTGGAAGAGAATAAGCGCGGCCTCGCCGCCATCGTCGCCTCCACCATCGCCGCCGCCAGCTTCTCCATCGTCGCCAAGACCAAGATCATTGCGGAGGAAGCCTCGACCTTCTTCAAATTCGGCGCAGGCGCGACGTCGGTATCGACCAGCTTTTCCATGGCTCTGATAGGTGTTGGCCACCTTGTCGGCCTGTCGGTCGGCGTCGCCATGTTCATCGGCCTGCTCATCAGCTGGGTCGGCATCGTCCCCTACCTCACCACCCCCGTTCCCGTTGGCGCGGACCTGGCCGATCTGGTCGGCACCACCTTCCGCATGAAGGCGCGCTTCATCGGCGCAGGGACGATCGGCGTCGCCGCCATCTGGACCCTGCTCAAGATCCTCGGCCCCATCATCAGCGGCATCCGTTCCGCGCTCGCAGCCAACGCGACGCGCAAGGCCGGTAATGCCGGCTCACTGGATATTACCGAACGCGATCTGCCCATCAGCATCGTCGGCGGCACCATCCTCGCCGCCCTGGTGCCGATCGGCGCGCTGCTGTGGACCTTTGCGCAGGGTGGCCCGATCGCCGCCAACCCCGTGCCGGTGATCGGCCTGACACTGGCCTATGTGCTTGTCGCGGGCATCGTCATCGCGTCGGTCTGTGGCTATATGGCCGGCCTGATCGGTGCATCCAACAGCCCGATTTCGGGCGTCGGCATCCTTGCGGTTCTGGGCGCTTCGCTGATGCTGGCCGCTATCTACGGATCTGGCGGCGACCCGTCGCAAACGCAGGCGCTGATCGCCTACGCCCTGTTCACCACCGCGATCGTGTTTGGCATCGCCACCATCTCCAACGATAATCTTCAGGATCTCAAGACCGGCCAGCTCGTGGGTGCGACCCCATGGAAGCAGCAGATCGCGCTCATACTGGGCGTGTTGTTCGGCGCGCTGGTCATCCCGCCGGTACTGGACCTGCTCAACAGCGCGTTCGGCTTTGCCGGTGCACCGGGCGCCGGGCCAAATGCCCTGCCCGCGCCACAGGCTGCGCTTATCTCTGCATTGGCAAAGGGCGTGCTGGGCGGTGACCTTGACTGGGGACTGATCGGGATCGGCGCCGGGATCGGCGCCGTCGTCGTGGTTATAGACGAACTGCTGGGCAAAGCAGGCAAGCTGCGCCTGCCCCCGCTCGCGGTGGGCATGGGCATCTATCTGCCGATGGCGCTCACCCTGCTCATCCCGGTCGGCGCGGTGATCGGCCATTTCTACAATCGCTGGTCACTCAAGCAGGCCAATCCCGAATTTGCCGAACGGATGGGCGTGCTGATGGCGACCGGCTTCATCGTGGGCGAAAGCCTGTTCGGCGTCGCCTTCGCAGGGATCGTCGCGGCGACTGACAGCGACGCGCCGCTGGCGCTGGTGGGCGAAAGCCACTGGGCGGCTCCGCTCGCCGTGCTGATCTTTGCAGGCGTGATCGCGGGTCTCTATGCCCGGCTCAGGCGCTGGGCGTCCGATCCCCTCTCCTGACGCTCCCTGTCCTAAAGGGAAATGGATAGCCCACGGCATTCATGCGTTCCTCCTGTTCTGGACCAACAGGAGACTGTCTGCACATGAACGCCGATCCGGCCCACCGCGCGCCCCGCGACGCCACCCGCGTCTCGCTCGAACAGGAAGATGGCCGTTATTGGACCGCCCGCTTCAACGCTACGCGTGATGAGTTGGAGGAGGCCATCGATACGGTCGGCGACAGTGTCGACGCGGTGGCGGCCTATCTCAACAAGCCCCTGGGCTGATTTGGCCAGGACATGCAAAAAGGGGCCGCGCATCGCACGGCCCCTTTCCTTTGACGATGATCGTCCGATCAGAAGTTGAAGCGGAAGCCGCCGGTGAAACGACGACCAAAGCGTTCCCATTCCATCGTCTGGTTCGTGATGCTCTTGGTCGGGATGCCCGCCGCGGTCAGCAGGCTGGCCGGATCGGCGAAGCGACGGCCCGGATTGTTGAGCAGGTTCGAAGCATCGAAATAAATCTCGAAATTCTTCGTGATCGCATAGCGCGCCGAGAAATCCAGTTCGTCGTCCGACGCCCAATAGGTATCGCCCGCGTCGCCCAGCGTGCCGACCGTATCCAGCCACTTGCCGCGGTTCTGATATTGCAGGCGCAGCGACAGGCCGTATTTCTCGTAATAGCCGCCGATATTATAGACGAAATCGGACGTGCCGGGCAGCGACATGCTGCGCCCGCCGATATCGACCTTGCTGTTGTTCAACGTGACGTTGGCCGAAACACCGAAACCGCCAAGGAATTCGGGCAAGCCCAGGCTGTCCGTCCAGGGTTCAAGCTGCAACTGCGCGGCCGCTTCCAGGCCGTAGATGCGACCCGAACCGCCATTGACCAGACCACTGAACATATAGCCGGAACGGTCCACGCCATTACTGTTCAACACGGCCGAACCAAATGTGCGTGAGGACGTGTAGAGTACATCCTCGATCTTCTTGTAGAAGGTGCCGATCATCAGATAGCCCTGCGGACGCAGATACCATTCGAAATAGGCATCGACGCCATAGGCACGCTCGGGCTTGATCGAGGGATTGCCGCCCGAAATCACTTCGTTGCTGTCGTTGACGACGACATTGGGACGAAGCTGGTCATAGTCGGCGCGCGCCGCGCCGCTGTTGAACGACAGGCGCAGCTTCTTGGTATCGTCGACATTATAGTTGATGTGCAGGCTGGGGAAGGCGAGCGTCTGGCTGGCCTCCGCCGTAACTACGCCAGCCACGCCGTTTACGGTGCCAACGGCGCTACCCTGGTTCTTGATATGCTCGACGCGCACGCCGCCGACGACCGAACCCCAGTCATAACGTACCGTGCCCATTACGAAGCCAGCGAAGATTTCCTCACGGACGTCGTAATTATTGCCCGTATTGGGGGCGAAGGCAAAGGCCGCCTGCGCGGCTTTCGACGCAGCGCGCATCTTGTCGATGTCGAAATAGCGGAAATCATAACCGGTCTGGATGTTGCCAAGGAACTTCTTGTCGGTCGAAAACTGGTTATAATCCGTCGGCATGATCGTTGCCGCCTGTGTGGCGTTGAGCGTGATCTGCTGCTCGTCGGCGATCTTGGTGCGGCGATCATATTGGACGCCCGCCTTCAGGGTCGCATTGTCCAGTTCGCGCGCCAGCACGAGGCGGCCGGTATAGGCCTTGGTCGTGTCCACCGCGTCGAGCACGGTGAAGCCCGACAGCGGCTTGGTGAAGCTGTCGATAGCCGTGACCTGCGGACCGGCGATGTAGGCGGTCGGGTTGGATTGCTGCACCGTGCGATACAGCGTCAGGCGCGAAATGTTGGGGTTGGTGAAATCATAAGACACGGTGGGACGCAGCGAGCGGGTGCTGGGGCTGTCCCATGTCGCTTCGCCGGTGACGGAACGGTCATCCTTTGATTCAGTATAATTGCCGACCCAGCTCAGCTTCCAGCCATCGGCAAATTCATGGTCGCCCGCCAACGTGTTGGTGAACACCGACTGACGGAACGCGCGCAGCGTCGAGCGCTGGCGAATGTCCACGCCATAGACCGTGCCCTTTTCCGGCGTGTTGCCCGAACAGATATCGGCATAGTTGGACGTCGTGTTGACCGTGTTGGTCGTGCAGGCGGCGCTGCTGTTCGACAGGTCGCTTTCGCGATCGTCCAGATCGAAACGGTAATTGTCGCGTGCTTCGTCGTCGCTGAAGATAGTGTAGATGGAACGCAGCGAGATGAGGTTCTGCTCGTCCGGCTTCCAGTCGACCCGGCCGGATACCGACCAGTTCTTGCGGGTCAGGCGATACAGCTTGTTCTCGACCTCATGCGCCCAGAAGCGGGTGGCGTTGCCGGGGCGGGCGTCGCGGGCCACCTGTTCACGATCGACCTCGAAATTGTCGGTCACCATGTTGCGTTCATAATAGCTGCCCGACAGCAGCACGCCAATCTCGCCGATGCCGGTGTTAAAGCGGTTCGAAACCAGCAACGACCCTTCATATTCCTTGCGGTCGCCCAGTTCGGCAAAGCCCAGGCCGCCCTTACCCGCGACGTGGAAGCCCGAATAGTCGAAGGCCGAACGGGTCACGACATTCACGTTACCGGCAACGGTTTCGCCGGGCATGTCGGGCGTTACGGCCTTGGACACGATGATCTTGCCCGCGATGGCGGACGGGATGGAATCGAACCGCGCGTCGCGGCCTTCGGGGCTGACAACGTTGATGCCGTCGAACGACAGGGTGGTCCAGGTCTTGGGCGCGCCACGCAGGTTGATGTAGCGGGCCTGGCCCTGGTCACGCTCGACGCTGATGCCGGGCAGGCGGCTGGCGGCCTGGGCGATATTCTGGTCGGGCAGGCGGCCGACGGAATCGGATGCGGCCACGGTGACCAGCGAATCGCTGTTCTTCTGAATCTCCAGCGCGGCGGCTTCGGATTCGGCGATCGGACGCGTGCCGGTGACGACGATGGAATCGCCTTCGCCCTCTGCAAGCGGCTCCTGGGCCAGCGCGTCGACCGATGCCAGCGCGCCGAATGCAATGCCGCAGGTCAGCGCGAGACGAACAAGCTTGATCCCGGCAGGCCGCCGGGCTGAAATAGTCTGCATGATTTTCCCCCTTGGTTCGCTCGAATGGCGATCGAGGGCCAACTAGAGTGCGCAAAGGTCAAAACGATGAAGGCGGAGTGACAATTTTGTTACTTTGCGCAGCATTTATGTGGATTTTCCGTCACATAATTGTCATCGCTTACGTTCAGGGCGAGCATCATCACCAAGGGGACATGATGATGAAATTACCTATGATCGCCGCCATCGGCTCCATCGCGCTGCTGTCGGGCTGCGCCACCACGGAAGCCGAAGTGCCCGTCGCCGTCCGCATCGCCAATGCGACCCCGGCTGTGACCGTCACCGCGCGCGGTGAAACCACGCCGGTCGGCACTGCGAACGCCGACGCCGCCGATGATCCGGCCATCTGGCGCAACCCCGCCAATCCCGCGCAAAGCCTGATCGTGGGCACCGACAAGAAGGCCGGTCTTTATGTTTACGGCCTCGACGGCAAGACCCGCGATTTTCTGGATGCCGGCCGGGTCAATAATGTCGACCTGCGCGATAATGTTATCATCGACGGCACGCCGGGCATCCTTGTCGTCGCGTCGGACCGCACCGATGTCGCCCGCGCCAAACTCGCCCTCTTCCGGCTCGATCCCACCACGGCGAAACTGACCGCGCTGGGCAAGGTCGATGCAGGCGCAGGCGAAGCCTATGGCGTCTGCCTGTCGCGCGAAGGCGGCTCGACCTATGGCTTCATCGTGCTGAAGGACGGCGCCATCCACCAGATCTTGCTCGACACCGCCGCCGCAACGCCCACGGGCAAAATCGTGCGCAGCATGAAGCTGGGCACCCAGTCGGAAGGCTGCGCGGTCGACGACCGCACTGGCACGCTCTATGTGGCGGAGGAAGATGTCGGCCTGTGGCGCTTCGACGCGCGTGCGACTGGCCCGGTCACTCCCACCAAGATCGCGGCGGCGGACGGCAAGAATCTGGTCATGGATGCCGAAGGCGTTGCGATTGCCCCTATCGGGGAAAAGGACGGCTATGTCCTCGTCTCGTCACAGGGCGACAATGCCTATGTCGCCTATCGTATCAGCGACGACAGCTATGTCGGCCGCTTTCGCGTAGTCGACGGCACCATCGGGGGAGCAGAGGAAACCGACGGCATCGAATTGATGCTGGGTGATTTCGGCCCGGCCTATCCGGGCGGGTTGTTCATCGCGCAAGACGGCCATAACGCCGCCGCAGCGCAGAATTTCAAGCTAGTCGCCTGGGATGACATCGCCAAGGCGCTCAACCTGCCCTAATGAAGGCCTGGACCGGGGCGGGCAATCCGCTCCGGTCCTGCCGCACCCCCTTGGTCTTGGCTGGCCCATGCTCTATGGGATCAGGCCTGAGCATCTGAGGAAAGCCGATTTGATCCTGGACCTAGCCGCCGCCGCTTCGAGCGCCATCCGCTTTGAAGATCTGGGCCTCAGTCCCGTTGCCCTCAACCTCGGCTTCTTCACGCTGAAATGGTATAGCTTGGCCTATCTGGCGGGCATTCTGATCGGCTACTGGTATTTGCTCAAACTGATCGCCCAGCCCGGATCGCCGCTGGCGCGCCGCCATGCCGACGACATGATCTTCTATGCCACGCTGGGCATCATCATCGGCGGCCGCCTCGCCTATGTGATCTTCTACCAGCCCGACATCCTCCTGCATCCGCTCGACATCTTCAAACTGTGGAATGGCGGCATGTCGTTCCATGGCGGCGCGGTGGGCGTATCGCTGGGCATCCTCTATATGGCGTGGAAGGAAAAGCTCAGCTGGCTGCGCATCCATGATTATGTCGCCTGCTGCGTACCCTTCGGCCTGTTCTTCGGCCGGCTCGCCAATTTCGTGAACGGGGAATTGTGGGGCAAGGAAACCGATGTGCCATGGGGCATCATCTTCCCCACCGGCGGGCCGTTTCCGCGTCATCCCAGCCAGCTTTACGAAGCCGCGCTGGAGGGTCTCGTCCTCTTCCTCATCCTTGCCTTCGCCTTCTGGCGGACCCGCGCGCGCTACAAGCCGGGGATGCTGGTCGGCATCTTCATCCTGGGTTATGGCCTGTTCCGCTTCGCCATCGAATATGTCCGTGAAGCCGACGCCCAGTTGATGGAATTCGCCGCGCGCACCGGCCTGCACATGGGCCAGTGGCTATGCGTACCGATGATCCTGGGCGGCCTATACCTGATCGGTACGGCCAAGGGCCGCCGCCTCCGCGTCGATCCTATCGCCGGAAGCGCCAGTGTCAGCTGAACCGCTGCCGCTGGCCGAGCGGCTGACACGACAGATCGCAGCGGGCGGACCAATCTCGGTCGCTCATTATATGGGCGAAGCGAACCAGCATTATTACGCCACGCGTGATCCGCTGGGCATGGGTGGCGATTTCACCACCGCCCCGGAAATAAGCCAGATGTTCGGCGAACTGACCGGGCTTTGCCTGGCCGACATATGGATGCGGTCCGGGCGTCGCCCCGCGCCGCTCTATGTCGAACTCGGCCCGGGGCGCGGCACGCTGGCGGCCGACGCCTTGCGCGCGATGGAAAGCGCCGCCCTCGCGCCGCGCGTGCATTTCGTGGAAACCAGCCCAGTGCTGCGCGAGCGGCAACGCGCGCTGATCCCCAACGTCACCCATCATGACACGATCGACAGCCTGCCCGAGGAAGGGCCGCTGCTGGTCGTTGCCAATGAATTTTTCGACGCCCTCCCCGTGCGCCAGTGCGTCCGCGTCGGCGACGAATGGCGCGAGCGCGTCGTCATCCGGCGCGAGGATGAAGGCCGCTTTCTGCCGGTGCCGGGCTATCGCAAGATCGAATCAGGCCTGCCCCCGCTCGCCGTCGACGCGCCCGAAGGCGCTATCCTCGAATCGCCCATCGTCGGCGCAGGCATCGCCTATGCTCTCGCCCACCGCATAGCCAAGCAAGGCGGCGCAATGATCATCATCGACTATGGTCATGAAGGTCCGGCGCTGGGCGACACGCTCCAGGCGGTCAGGAACCATGGCTTTGTCGACGCCTTTACCGATCCGGGTGAGGTCGACCTGACCTGCCATGTCGATTTCACCGTTATCGGCAATATGGCGCGACAAGCGGGCCTTCGGGTCTTCGGCCCTGTCGGTCAGGGCGACTATCTGCGCCAGCTGGGCATCGACGCCCGCGCCGAACAACTTGCCCGCACCAGCCCCGCCCGCGCGGAGGAGGTGGAGGCCGCCCGCCTACGCCTGACAGGCGAAGACGCGATGGGGACATTATTCAGGGCAATGGCCTGGATTCACCCGGACTGGGCCGACCCGGCGGGCTTTGATCCACCCCCGGCCTAACCTTCAATCTTCCTGGTGATAGCGGCCCAGTTTGCGGATGAAGCCGATCAGGCCCGTCTGGCGGCTGCGCTTCATGCGTTCGGCATGCAGGATCGTCTGCACCCGCGCGAAGCAATCGTCGGCATCGACATTGCACAGCACATAGTCATAGCCGTCCCAATGCGCGATCTCGCCCGCCGCACGCGCCATCCGGCCATCGATCACTTCGCTGCTGTCGGTCGCCCGCCCGCGCAGGCGGCGCTCAAGCTCCTCCATCGAGGGCGGCAGGATGAAGATACGCACCACATCGCCCCCGGCAATCTGGTGCAATTGCTGCGCACCCTGCCAGTCGATGTCGAACAGCACATCCTTGCCCGACTTCAGCATCGCTTCCACCGGCGCGCGTGGCGTCCCGTAGCGCTGGCCGAAGACATGCGCCCATTCGAGAAATTCATGATCGCTCGTCATCCGGCGAAATTCTTCCAGATCGACGAAATGATAATCCTTGCCATCGACTTCGCCCGGCCGCATCGGCCGTGTCGTGGCCGAAACCGACATCGACAGGTCGCTTTCAGCCGCCAGCAGCTTGCGCGCGATGGTGGATTTCCCCGCGCCCGAGGGCGACGAAAGGACAAAAAGAACGCCGCGGCGCTTGAAATCGGGCGTTTCAATCGGAATGTTCTCGGCCATGGCCGCTAGTGACGCCAGAAACGGGCTTTTGCAAGAGGCACATTGGGGGGACGATCGGGGATGCGACGCAAACATATGGCCAATCGGCGCGGCTTCCTTGCTGCCGGACTGATCGCGGCCGCCGCCTGCGCCATTCTGTTCCTGATGGGTCGCCCGCCAATCTGCGCCTGTGGCACGGTCGATCTGTGGCACGGCGCGCTCGACGGCGGCAACAGCCAGCATATCGCCGACTGGTACAGCCTCAGCCATATCATTCACGGCTTTCTCTTCTATGCGGCCGCGCGGATATTGCTGCGGCGCCGCCCGTTGGGTCCGCGCCTTGCGCTGGCGGTGCTGGTGGAATCTGTGTGGGAACTGCTCGAAAACTCTCCCATCATCATCGATCGCTACCGCACCGCGACCATTGCGCTGGGCTATAGCGGCGATTCGATCCTCAATTCGATGAGCGACATCGGCATGATGGCGCTGGGCTTCCTCTTCGCCGCCCGCGCGCCCGTGTGGGTGACGATAGCGGTGGGAATCGGCTTTGAACTGCTGGCGCTGGCCGTCATTCGCGATAATCTGACGCTCAACGTTCTGATGCTGACCTTTCCGGTCGATGCGATCCGGAATTGGCAGGCGACGCTCTGAACCGCGTGCCCGCCAGCGCGCAACATCGCAATGTCCGCCGGGCCTTGCTCCGTGACCACGCTACGCTATGTCGGCCAGCATGATCGTTGCGGGAACAGCCATGGATCGCCTTGTCGGCATCGCGCGGGGGATCGGCATTGCGCTGCTCTTTCTCGTCATCGCACTATGCCTGGCGATTACCATCGTCCCACCTTTCCTCGACTGCATCTATTATGATGGGCCGCAAAGCGCGCATTATGACGGCGCGCATTTCTTCAATCCCGATGGCACGATCGACATGCCCGCGCCGCCTGGCACCAACCGACAGGGTTTCATCCTGCGCTGGCTGCTGGGGAATGACGACCGCCCGCCATGGCCGGTCGCGATCGCGGTCAAGCCCGCCCACCCTGCACCGTTCGCCGCGCCGCGCGGCATGGTGGCGACCTGGGTGGGCCATGCCACCGTGCTGGTCCAGGCGGCCGGTCTCAACATCCTGACAGATCCGATCTGGTCGGACAATGCCAGCCCCCTGCCCCCCTTTGGCCCGAAGCGGATCGCGCAGCCCGGCATTCGATTCGATGACCTGCCCAAAATCGACCTGATCCTGATCAGCCACAATCATTATGACCATATGGATATTCCCACGCTGAAAAAGCTGTGGCGGCGCGACCGGCCCAAGATCGTCACCGCGCTCGGCAATGATGCGATTTTACGCGCGAACGGAATCCCCGCGACTGCCCTCGACTGGGGAAAATCGGTCAGCGGCGCGGCGCTCAACGGACTGGCGCCGGGCGCTGTCATCCAGTGCGGCAATTACGAACATTGCCCCGACTATCGCGTCCACGTGACCCGCAACCATCATTGGGGCAGCCGCTGGGGCACGGATCGCAATCGGGCGTTGTGGTCGAGCTTCGTCATCGAGACGCGGGCGGGCAACATCTTTTTCGCCGGAGACACCGGCGCGGGCGACATGGGCTGGCCCGCTGAGGCTGCCCGAATCGGCCCCATCCGCCTTGCCCTGATCCCGATCGGCGCGTTCCGCTTCTGGAAAGGGCAGATGGCGTCGGACGCGCATATCGGCCCGGAGCAAGCGGTGGATGTGTTCAAAAGGCTGGGTGCATCGACGGCGATCCCCATCCATTGGGGTACGTTCCGCCTGTCCTACGAACAATGGGACACTCCGCCCCGCATGCTGGAACTGGCGCTGCGTTGCGCGGGAATAGACCGCAAGCGCTTCGCCCCGCTTCGGATTGGCCAATCGCTCCAGGTGCCGACCGTCAGCCCCGTACCCCAGCGCACGCATCGGTGCGACGAACGCGCCATGCGAGGGTTGGAGTAAGGGAGAGGTTGGCGACAGATCGCTTCGCCGCTGCGTTCAAGAGATACCGGGTCAAGCCCGACCTGAAAAAAGAAAGCCCGGCGCTCTGTCATGCGCCGGGCCAAAGGGGTCTTAGGCTGGGAGCCGACCCACTATCGTATTGCTCAGCCCTTTTTCTCGGGCGGCAGGGTGATCTTCACATTTTCGCCATTCTGGCCGGGGAAGTCGGTGAACATCACGTCGATCAGATTGGGAACCAGATAGGTCAGCTTGTTCGACAGCGACTGGGCGCTCGCCTTGCCCTCGAACAGGCGACGATTATCGGCCGCGCGATCAATCTTCATGCTGAGGTCGCTGGTATAGACGGTGTAGCTCGACACGTCATTATAACCGCCCGCGCCGAACAACCACGGATCATAATAGCCATAGCCCCACGGACGTCCCCAGCGGCCGCGCATGCCCCAGCCGCCGCCATACATGAAGGGATCGCCGCCAAAGCCAGTCGAGCGCACCTTTTCGCGGCCATTGTCGACATCATAGGCGACGCGCACGATCAGGTCGGCGCGGGCCGGATCGCTGGCCGCGACATAGCCGGTCTGGCTGAGCCGCTGGCCAACGAGATCGGCATAATGGGCAAATTCGAGGCCGCCTGCGAGTTGCGGATTGTCGGCAACGATAGTGAAGCTCTGACCCGCCGGCGCGGGAAGCTGCTGGAACCGGGCGACATCGCCTCTGAACTGCGTGGCGCACCCCGATAGCGCGACCAGCGCCAGAGCAGGCGCCGCAATCATGCCGAACTTCTTGAAACGGGTCATTTTTCTGCGTCCTGTAAGCAGGCCTACGCCTGATTCACACTCTTGCGCTTTGCCATAGCAAAACGCAACTGAACAACGATTGAACGCGCGAACCTACCGAACGGGCGCAAACCATGTTCGTCCCTGTAAAGACGCCACGCGCGGAAAATATCCGTCATGGGCGCTGGAAATTCAGGCTCTGCGTATGACGATGCAATTTAAAAAAGTCGACGAGCAGGCCGTAACCGACGCACCTGCGCCAGCCACGGCCTGCTTGGTTCAGCGCATTAACCCCATCGCGTCATAGGCCGCACGCAGCGTCGGTTCCGCCGCCGCCGCCGCCTTGGCCGCGCCCTTGTCGAGAATCGCATCGAGCGCGGCGTCATCCGTGCGCAATTCCAGAAAACGCTCGCGAATCGGGCGCAGCGTTTCCACCAGCACTTCGCCTAGCGCGGGCTTGAACGCGCCAAAGCCCTTGCCCGCAAATTCGGCGCACACCGCGTCGGTCGTGCGGTTGGTCATGGTCGCCATGATACCGACCAGATTGCCCGCCTCTGCCCGCCCGGCCAGCCCTTCCGCCGTTTCGGGCAGCATTTCCTGATCGCTCTTGGCCTTCTTCACCTTCGCCATGATGGCATCGTCATCATCGGTCAGGTTGATGCGGCTGAGATCGCTGGGATCGGACTTGGACATCTTTGCCGTGCCGTCGCGCAACGACATGATGCGCGCGCTTTCCTTCGGGATGATCGGCGCGGGCAGCGTGAACAGGTCGACGCCGAAATCGGTATTGAACTTGGTCGCGATGTCGCGGGCCAGTTCCAGATGCTGCTTCTGGTCCTCGCCCACCGGCACATGGGTCGCGTTATAGGCCAATATGTCGGCGGCTTGCAGCACCGGATAGACGAACAGCCCGACCGAAGCGCCCTCACGGTCTTTGCCCGCCTTGTCCTTGAACTGGGTCATACGATTGAGCCAGCCGATGCGCGCGGTGCCGTTGAGCAACCAGCACAGCTCGGCATGGGCGGGCACACGCGCCTGATTGAACAGGACCGAGCGATCCGGATCGACCCCCGCGGCAACCAGCGCGGCGGCCATGTCGCGCACATTACGGATGCGCTGCTCGCGCCCCTCATGCACGGTGATCGAGTGCATGTCCGCGAGGAAGAAGAAGCACTGGCTGTCCGCATCCATTTCATCCTGCATCCGCACCCAGTTGCGGATCGCGCCCAGATAATTGCCCAGATGCAGATTGCCGGTCGGCTGGATGCCGGAAAGAACGCGCATTCTTCTATCCATTCTTGTGACTTATGTTGATGGAGCAGCCCTGCGGCGCATCAGCGCCTTGAGGTCCGACAGCCGATAGGCGCCGGTAACGAAGGATGCCAGCCCGTACAGCGCCACGCCCGCCCCGACAAGCAGGGTCAGCGCGACATAGCGGCCGATCATCGGTCCCGACAGCCAGGGATCGAGCAGGCTTTCTCCCGCCCACAATGCCGCCCCCATGATGAGCGCCGCCACCGCCAGCCGGGGAATGCGACGGCGCAGCCCGGCATCGGCGGCGAAATGCCCGCGCTTCACCAAAGTGCGATACAGCATCGCCACATTGACCGTGGACGCCAGCGCGGTCGCCAGCGGCGGGCCGACATGGCCCACGCCCAACCGGCCCAGCGTCGGGATCAGCGCCATATTGCCGATGATGTTGATGAGGATCGAGAGCATCGCATAGCGCACCGGCGTGCGCGTATCGCCGCGCGCATAATAGCCCGGTGTCAGCACCTTCACGAGGACATAGGACGGCAGACCGATCGAAAAAGCCGACAGCGCCCAGCCGCAGCGCTGCGCGTCTTCCGCCGTGAAGCGCCCATATTGGAACAGCCCGCGCACGATCGGCTCGGCCACGATCAGGAAGGCGACGGTCGCGGGCAACGTCAGGAACAGAGCGAGTTCGATGCCCCGGTTCTGCGTTTCCATTGCCTCGGCCTCCTGTCCTTTCGACAGCATCCGCGAGATGGTGGGCAGCAATATCGTGCCAAGGCCAATACCGATCAGCCCCAACGGCAACTGGTTCAGCCGGTCGGCATAATAAATATAGGTGATCGACCCCGACGCCAGCAGCCAGCCCGACAAAGCGGTGGAAACGAGCAGGTTGATCTGCGACGCGCCAGCGCCTGCTGCTGCCGGGACGATCAGGCGCAGCAGTTCACGCACATCCTTGTCCATGCGCGGTCGCCGGATTTTCATCGAAACGCCCGCACGGCGGCAGGCCCACCACAGCCAGGCCAGTTGCAGCACCCCGCCGACCGTGACCGAAATCGCCTGCACCCGCGCGGTTTCATATTCGTCCGCGCCGTGGAACAGCCACAGCCCCGCGATCATCGATATGTTCAGCAGGATCGGCGCGGCGGCATTGACCCAGAATTTGTCGAGCGAATTGAGGATGCCCCCCAACAGCGAGGCCAGAGAAATCAGCGCCAGATAGGGAATGGTGATGCGCGACAAAGTGACGGCGAAGGCGAACTGCTCCGCCGTGGGATTTTGCCGCGCAAAGCCGCCCGACAGCGCCCATGTGATCGGCCAGGCTGCCGCGATCAGCAGTATGGTGAACAGGATCAGGACCGGCAGCAGCATCGCCAGCGCGCGCTGCGCGAAATCATAACCGGCGGGTAGTCCGCCCTCCCCCGTCGCCTTTTTGTTGAACAGCGGGATGAAGGCAGCGGAAAAGGCGCCCTCGGCAAACAATGCGCGGAACATGTTGGGCAGGCGAAAAGCCACGCCGTTGAAAGCGTCCGACGCGAACCCCGCCCCGACATAACGCGCCGCCAGCGAATCGCGCACCAGCGCCAGCACCCGGCTGGCGAGCGTCAGCCCGCCGACCGAGCCAAGAGCTTTGACGAGTTTCATAGGATAATCCCTTGCCCCGCTCCGCCCGCACCGGTCCGAAATCCTTCGGCAGGCTCAGGGCGAACGGGGATCAAGGGCATATCGCGATCAGGCGTGACCGGCCGGCTCGCCCGCCGTCTGTTCCAGCGCCTGCGCCTGCTGCATATAGAGCGCACCGAAATCGATCGGGTCGAGCAGCAGCGGCGGGAAGCCGCCGTCGCGGATCGCATCGGCCAGCACCCGGCGGGCGAAGGGGAAGATCAGGCGCGGCGCTTCGGCCAGCATGAAGGGCTGAACCTGGTCTTCGGGCACGTTGCGCATGCCGAACAGCGCTGCATAAAGCAGTTCCACGGCAAATGCGGTGCCTTCCGGCGCAATCGCCTTGACCTCGATCTTCAGTGCGATTTCCAGCACTTCGTCGCCAACCCGGTCCGCGCCGATGTTGAACTGCACGTCGATCTGGGGCTGGTCCTGCCACTGGTAGACGGCCGGCGCGTTCGGGTTTTCGAACGACAGATCCTTCACATACTGGCTGATGAGCGCGATCTGCGGTGCGGTGTCAGCGCCATTGCCGGTGCTGTTCACATAATTGTTCGTGTCGGCTTCGTCGGCCATGATCCGTCCTTGTTCGTGCCTGTGGTCCGGCGGGCGGCAAGCCCCCCTGTCGTGACCCGCGCGCTTAGCAGGGGCGAGAAGGCAGGGCAATGGCGGCGCTGGGGCGATTGGGATAAGCGTCTATTTGAAGTTGTGCGCAAACATGCCTATGTTGAGCGGAACATTGTCCCCACGCAAAGGGTATAGCCTTCCGTGTATGTGATCGTCATCCTCGCCATGATCGCCGGTTTCCTGGCGCTTCGGCTCTATTCCGTGCTGGGCAAGCGCACCGGCCACGAGCAGGAGCCTGCGCTTCGGCCCGCCGATGAGCGTGCCAAGGTGTCGGTGCTGCAACCCCGCCCTATGGCCGAAACGACTGGCGATTCGGTGCGACTGGCCGATGGCATGATCGCGTCGGGCGCAGAAACGGGCGTGCGCGCCTTGATCGCTGCCGACCGCAGTTTCGACGTCCCGCAATTCGTCGAGGGCGCCAAGAGCGCCTACAAGATGGTGCTGGAAGCCTTTTGGCGCGGCGACCGGGACGAATTGGCCTGGCTGTGCGACGATGATGTCCGCGCCTCCTTCGAAAGCGCGATCGCCGCACGCGAGGCGGAGGGCCATGTTCTCGACAACCGTCTGGTCCGCATCGAAAAGGCGCAGATCGTCGAGGCGAGCATCAGCGGCGGCGTCGCCGAAGTGGCGCTGCGCTTCGAAGCCGACATCGCTGCCGTCACGCGCGACAAGGACGGCAACGTCGTCGCCGGGTCGCTGACCGACGCGGTCGGCACCAACGACATCTGGACCTTCACCCGCGACATTCGCAGCGCCGATCCCAACTGGAAGCTTAGCGAAACCGACGAAGCGTGATCGGGGCATGAGCGTAGGACGTAAGGCGGTAGCGCCGTTTGCGGCGCTGCTGCTATCTGCATGCGCGGGCGGCGTCATCCCGCCGTCCGCCAATGGGCCAGCGCCCACGCGGCCGCCATCGGGCGAAAGCGCGACACGTCCCGTTCCCGCCACGCCCCGTCTGCCCGTTCCCGTCACACCAGCAGTCACCCCCGCGCCCGATGCGTCCGGCACGGCGGTCGCGCTGGGCGTCACGCGCGGGCCGGACATTGCTAGTCTCATTCCGTCAGGCGAACGATCGCGCCTTGCCTTGCAGGCGTTTCGTATTTCCTGCCCCTCGCTGATGCGTCGCACCGACCAGAGCGGTTTGACGCGCGGATCGGACTGGAACAATGCCTGCGCCGCCGCGTCGAGCTGGCCCGAGGCGAGCGCGAGCGAATTTTTCTCGCGCTACTTCGAACCGGTGCAGATCGGCGACGGCACGACGTTCGTGACCGGCTATTATGAACCGGAAATCAGCGGATCGCGTACTCGTCAGCCCGGCTATGACGTGCCGATCTATCGCCGCCCGACCGACCTGATCGAAGTCGATCTCGGCCAGTTCAGCGACAGCCTCAAGGGCCGCAATATTCGCGGCAAGGTGAACGGCACGAAGTTCGTCCCCTATGACGATCGCAGCCAGATCGTGACCGGATCGCTCGCCGGGCGCGGGCTGGAACTGGCCTGGGCAGCCGATCCAATCGAGTTTTTCTTCCTTCAGGTACAGGGCAGCGGGCGGCTGAACCTGCCCGACGGCGGCGTCATGCGCATCGGCTATGATGGCCAGAATGGTCGCGACTATACCGGCATCGGCAAGCTGATGAAGGATCGCGGACTGATCAAAGCCGGATCGATGCAAGACATCATGCAATATCTGCGCGCCAATCCGGTGGAAGGCGCGGCGATCATGAACGAAAACAAAAGCTTCGTATTCTTCCGCGAATTGACCGGCGCGGGGCCGCTGGGCGCGCTGGGCATTCCGGTAACGCCGGAAGCCACCGTCGCCGCTGATCCCAAATATATTCCGCTCGGCGCCCCGGTGCTCCTGTCCCTCGACCGCGCCGAACCGGCAGGCGTGTGGATTGCGCAGGACACGGGCGGCGCGATCAAGGGTGCGAACCGCTTCGACAGTTTCTGGGGCGCTGGCGCGCGCGCACGCGGCATTGCGGGCGGCATGTCGGCACGGGGCAGCGCGCTTGTCCTGCTGCCGATCGGCTCGGCGGCCCGGCTCGCCCGGCCCTGACCGGGCGCGCAGGCATGGCGCGGCGGCATCTTTCGTCCGATGAACAAGCGCTGTGGAACGCACTGACCCGTAGCGTCCGGCCGATGCGTCCGCAGGCGCGCGCGCCACTGCCCGCGCCGGTAACGATATTCGATCCACCAGCGCAAAAAAGGTTAACGCCGCCACCCCCGCGTCCTGCACCGCCGCTGCCCGTCCGCACACCTGCCGCAATACTCGACAGCGGCTGGGAACGCCGTATCAAGGGTGGCACGGTCAGCCCCGATGTCAGCATCGACCTGCATGGCCACAGCCTGTCTGCCGCCCATGCTCGCCTGAACCAGGCGATCGCCGCCGCGCTGGCGCGCGATGCGCGGGTGATGCTTGTCGTAACGGGCAAGCCGCCCAGAAACGCGGCAACCGACGGCTCATCGCGCCGGGGCGCAATCCGCGCGGAAATCGGCCATTGGCTGGAAACCAGCGTCTATGCCGACCGCATCGCCAGCGTGCGTGTCGCCCACCCACGCCATGGTGGCGATGGGGCGCTCTACTTGATATTGCGGCGCAAAAAATAACGGCGCAACCTGTCCTCGCTGACCCTTTCTTAACCACTGTCCTTCATATCCACGCGATCGGGCTTCACCTTTCAGAAGCGCAGCGGGGTATGGAGACATATGCAGGGGGTGACGTTAAAAAGCCGCGCCGCAGCCTTTGCCTGCGCTGCCGGAGCGCTGGTGTTCATCCTGTCGCTGGTGCTGGGCTATACGCCGGGCCAGGAAGATGACCTGCTCCAGATCGGCCGGTCGCTGATCATCGCGATCCTGTGCGGCACGATGAGCTGGGCCTCGGCCTGCCGTACGATCGCCACCACCGCCACTGCCATCGACGCCGCGACCGAACGGCTGCTGTCGGCCGCCCATGGCGACCTGCAATCCCCCGTACCGGGCGACATCCGTGCGGAACTGCCCGACCTGTCCGTCGCGATGGAAAGCCTTTTCAGCCAGGTCCGCACCAATCTCGACCATGTGCAGGCGCTCGCCCTGTTCGATCAAGTCACCGGACTGGCCAACCGCATCAGTTTCTGTCGCCAGGTCGAACGGCATCTAGCCGAACGCGACGACAGTGAAGGCATGGCCGCGCTGTTCTTCATCGACCTTGACGGGTTCAAGAACGTCAACGACACGCTGGGCCATGCAGCAGGCGACCAGTTGCTCGCGCGTGTCGCGGGCCGCCTGCGCGAAGTGGTGATGGCGCAGGTCAGCGGCGGCACCGGCGACGCCGTGATCGGCCGTCTCGCCGGTGACGAGTTCACCATGTTCTTCCCCACCCTACCCGGTACCAGCGCCGCCGCCCGTATCGCCCGCGCCATTCAGTTCGCACTGGGCGAGCGCTTCGATCTGGGCAGCCAGCATGTCGACCTGGGCGCGTCGATCGGCATCGCCTGCTATCCCGACCATGGTGATACGCTCGCGACGCTGCTGCGCGCGGCCGACATCGCCATGTATCATGCCAAGCATGAAGGGCGTGGACGGGCGGAAATGTACACTGCCGAACTGGCACTGGAAGCGGCTGACCGGGCCGAACTGGAACGCGATCTGCTGCTGGCCCTGCAACGGGACGAATTTCTGCTGGAATTTCAGCCCCAGATCGAAAGCTCCAGCGGCCGTGCGGTCGCTGCCGAAGCGCTGGTCCGCTGGGCTCATCCCGACCGCGACGACATCATCATGCCAGGTGCCTTCGTACCGGTCGCGGAAGAAAGCGGCACGATCGTCGCGCTGGGCGACTGGGTCATGAGCCGGGTGTGCGAAACCGCCGCGCGCTGGGCAAGCAACGGCATCGACCAGCGTATCGCCATCAATATTTCCACCCGCGAACTGGCCCAGGCCGACTTTTTCCTGCGCTTGCGCCACAGCATCGCCAAGCATCAGGCGCCACCGGCGATGCTGGAGTTGGAAATCACCGAATCCCTCGCGATGGATATGGAGCCGCGCGTGCTGGAGCAGTTGCGCGCGCTGCGTCAGGACGGCGTGCGCGTCGCCATCGACGATTTCGGCACCGGCTATTCCAATTTGTCGCGGCTGAAGGAACTGCCGGTCGACCGGGTCAAGATCGACCGCAGCCTCGTCCGCGACATCGCCACATCGGCCGAAGCGCGCACCATCTGTTCCGCCGTCGTGGGCCTCATTCAGGGGCTGGGGATGGAAGTGGTGGTCGAGGGGATCGAAAACCAGGCGCAGATGGACGTGCTGCGCGTCATCGGATGCACCCTGTTTCAGGGCTATCACCTCGCCCGGCCCACCGGCGAGCAGGACTATCTCGACCGCTATGCCGGACAGGCCATCGCCGCGGAACGGCGCAACGCCTGATTTACCCTCGCAACGCCCGCTCGACGACCAGCGCGTAAATCCGCGTCAGGTCGCGCAGATCCTGCACCGCCACCGCTTCATCCAGCTTGTGCATGGTCGCATTGTTAAGGCCGAATTCCACCACCGGGCACAGGCGCGAAAGGAAACGCGCATCCGACGTGCCGCCCGTGGTCGACAGTTCCGGCTCCACCCCCATCACCTCGCGGATCGCTCCGCCGACCAGATCGGACAGCACGCCGGGCTGGGTCAGGAAAGGTTCGCCGCTAATCTTGGCTTCCACCGTGCCACCTTCGCTCGCTGCGATCGCACTGATCCGCTCGATCAGCGACGCCCCGCTATGCCGGTCGTTGAACCGGATGGAGATGCGCGCGGTCGCCGCGCCGGGAATGACATTATGGGCCGGATTGCCGACCTCCAGATCGGTAATCTCGATATTGCTGGGCTGGAACCAGTCGGTCCCCTCGTCCAGCACCTCCGCCTCCACCAACGTCAGGATGCGCACCAGCTTGGGGATCGGATTGTCGGCCAGATGGGGATAGGCGACATGCCCCTGGCTGCCCGCCACGCTGATCCACATATTGACCGAACCGCGCCGCCCGATCTTCACGACATCTCCCAGCCGCGCCGACGACGTCGGTTCGCCGACCAAGCACAGATCCGGCCGCAATTCACGCGCCTGCATCCGCTCCATCAACGCGAGCGTGCCATAAACCGCCGGCCCTTCCTCGTCCCCGGTGATGATCAGGCTGATCGTGCCGGGCAGATCGTCGGGCAAGTCATGCAGCGCCGCCACGAACGCCGCTATCGAACCCTTCATGTCCACCGCGCCACGCCCATGGAGCAGGTCACCGCGCACATCCGGCGTGAAGGGATCGCTGGCCCAGCCCGGTCCGGGCGGCACGACGTCCAGATGTCCGGCAAAG
The DNA here is from genome assembly GCA_016000085.1 of Sphingomonadaceae bacterium. GTDB lineage: Bacteria > Pseudomonadota > Alphaproteobacteria > Sphingomonadales > Sphingomonadaceae > Sphingobium. Next base: position 25,534 of record JAECRT010000021.1, on the reverse strand, counting down.
GCGAAATGCGGCCCCTTGCCCGTAGTGCGCCACGCCAGCAGATTTTCCACTGGCCCATCGGGCGCGTGCCCCGTTACGAAACGGTCGACAGAAAAGCCCAGTGGTGTCAGCATCTCTTCCAGGGCGGCAAAAACCGCGCCGGTCGCAGGCGTGACGGATGGGCAGGCGATCAACTGCGCGGCGAGGGCCACGGGATCGGCATTGGCGCTGGTCATGTCCATGGCGCTGCGTTAGCGAAAGCCGGGCCACTTGACCAGCAGGAGCAGGAGGACGGGTCATGCCCCGAATCGATCTAGACAGCATCGCGCAAACCAACGCCACCGGCTATCCCGCGCCCCATGCCGCGCAGGTGGCGGAGCGCTGGTATCGTCGGCTCGGTCCAGCCAGCGGACTTACCGATTTCGGCGTCAGCCATGTCGTGCTGAAACCAGGCACGGCCTCGTCCCAACGCCACTGGCACGAAGATGAGGATGAATTTCTCGTCCTGCTGGCCGGCGAAGCCGTGCTGGTGGAGGAAGGGACGCGCACCCCGATGCGCGCCGGCGACATGGCCGCCTTTCCCAAGGGCGAAGCGAACGGCCATCATTTGTGCAATGAAAGCGCGGCTGATTGCGTGTTTCTGGCCGTCGGTCGTCCTTCCACCAGTGATTGCCACTATCCCGATATCGACATGCACCTGTCGAATGGGGTCTATCGCCACAAGGACGGGAGCAGCTTTTGACCATGGCTATCGAACGACGGGGAGTTCTGGCGGCCATGGGGGCTTTGCTACTGGCGGCCAAAGCGCCCCCGCCGATGACCAGCGCCGCCGCGCCGCTCGCATTGGTGAAGCCGCCGCGCCTGCGCCCTGGCGATACGGTGGGGCTGATCGAACCGGCCGGGTTCACCGACGACAGCTTCGACCTTGATACGGTGCGCGAAACCATCCTGGCCATGGGCCTCAAACCCCGGCTCGCGCGCCATCTGACGGACCGGCATGGCTATCTGGCGGGAACGGACGTCGATCGCGCTGCCGACGTCAACGCGATGTTCGCCGATAAAGATGTGCGCGCCGTGTTCGCGGTGCGTGGAGGATGGGGCTGCGCGCGCATCCTGCCGCTGCTCGACTTCGCGACAATCCGCGCCAATCCCAAATTGCTCATCGGTTTTTCCGATATCACCGCCCTGCATCTGGCCTTTGCGGCGCGGGCCGGTTTCACCACCATCCACGGCCCCAATGCGTCGAGCAGCTGGGGCAAATTTTCATGGGACGGATTTCGCGCCGTCGCCTTTGACGGAGCGATGCCGACCTTCGCCAATCCGGTGGGGAACGAGGACCGGCTGGTACAGCGCGTTGGGCGCATCCGTACCCTGCACCCCGGCAAGGCGAGGGGGCGACTGCTGGGTGGAAACCTCACCGTACTGGCCGCGCTGATGGGCACGCCGTGGCTGCCCGACTTTACCGGAGCGATCCTGTTTATCGAGGATATTGCCGAAGCCCCCTATCGCATCGACCGGATGCTGACCCAGCTGGCGCTCGGCGGGGTGTTGGGCAAGCTGGCGGGGGTCGTGTTCGGTCAATGTGTCGATTGCGGCGCGAGCGGCCCCAGCTATGGCGGCTTCACCTTATCGCAAGTGTTACAGCAGCATTTCGGCGCGCTGGGTGTGCCCGTTTTTCAGGGCGCGCAGTTCGGCCATGTCGCCAATCAGTTCAGCCTGCCCGTGGGCGTAAAGGCCGAAATCGACGCGGACCTTGGCACCATCCGCCTGCTAGAACCGGCGGTGATCTAAGGCCGCTTATCCCAACAAACCAGCGTCACCGCGCAATCCGCCCCGACCGCCAGTTCGCCAAACGCCCCAGTCCGCAGCTTGAGCGCGCCCAGCGGCAACCCCGCAGCCAGCAATGCGAAACGCGCCGCACCATTGCTCGTGACCAGGAGATCCGTCCCCTCCCCACCTTCCGCGAAGAAGGTGCGCCACGCAGCCAAGCGCGCGTCGGCCTCGACGATCCAGCCATCGGGCGCAACGCCGCGTTCGTCCCAGTCGGCGATCGCCTGCGCGCCGATCCGCGCTACAACCTCGGCTTCGGGTCGCCCCTCGTCCGGGCCATGATCGATTTCACCCAGCCAGTCGCAAACACCGTCCGCCTTATGACCCGTCGCAGCCATGATCCCGGCCGCCGTTTCGCGCGCGCGCAGCAGCGGGCTGGACAAGAGGCGACGAATGGGGATGGCCTGCGCCGCGAACCAGGCGCCCAAACGGTCGGCTTGCGCCCGCCCGCTCTCCACCAGCGCAATGTCCGTGCGCGCGCCGACACGCAACGCATCTGCGCTGCTGGCGAAGGTGTTGCCGTGGCGAATGATGAAAATGCGGCGCATCAGGTCGGCGTCGGGTCGCCATATTGCGCGATCAGCGCTTCGACACGGCTGATGTCGGCTTCGGTATCGATGCCCGAACTGTCGAAGCGCGGCGGATCGACCGGCACGGTCATGACCGGGATGCCCAGCTCGAGCAGGCGCAACTGCTCCAGACCCTCCAGATTTTCCAGCGTCGTGGGCGGACAATCCTCGAACCGGCGCAGCGCATCGAGCGTATAGCCATAGAGGCCGACATGCCGCCACACCGGCGATCGGGGCAGCGTCTCGCGCAGTCCCTCTTCGCCCCGGATTGCGGGAATGATCGCTTTGGAAAACCACAGCGCCCGACCATCCGACGCGCGTACGCAGGTCGTGCCGCTGAATGGAGAGCGCGTCTTATGGTCGCGCAGCGCATCGAGCGCAGGCCAGTCGAGCGCGATCACCGGGGTCGCGACCTGCGCCCCCCCCTCCAGCGCAGCGATCACCGCGCCCAGCGCGCCTTCGGGCTGGAATGGCGAGTCCCCCTGAAGGTTGACAACGAGGCGAGGCGGATCGTCCTGTGCCAGCGCGGCGGCAAGCGCACGCCCCGATCCGGTGGCAATCGCGCTGTCGGTCATGACCGCCGCGCATCCCGCCGCGCACGCATGATCGGCAATCTCCCGATCGTCCGTCGCGACGACCATCACCACGCCCGCGCGCGCGCCGATCGCCGCACGGGCCATCGCAATAGTGCGGTGCAGCAACGTCCGCCCGGCGATCAGGCGCAACGGCTTGCGCGGCAGGCGGGACGATCCTGCCCGCGCCGGGATGACGACGAGAGTGTTCAGGCGACCCCGGCGTCCAGCAGGTCGTGCATATGCACTGCGCCGACCAGTCGCCCAGCGTCACACACGAACAACAGCGTGATGTTGCGTTCATGCATCAAATGCAGCGCTTCGGACGCCAGATCGTCCGGCGTAATCGCCTTGGGCGTAACGGTCATGAAACGGCCGACCGCTTCGGTCAGATTCTGCTTGCCGGTGACGGCGCGGCGCAGGTCGCCATCGGTAAAAGCCCCAATCAGCTTGCCGTCCTGGTCGATCACTGCGGTGCCGCCCAATCGCGCGCGCGTCATCTCAATCGTCGCGTCCAGCAGCGAGGCGGTTTCGCGCACCATCGGGACGTCATCGCCGGTGGCCATGAATTCGCGTACCTTGACCAGTTGCGCGCCCAGCCGACCATTGGGATGGAATTTGTGAAAATCATCTGCGGAAAAACCGCGCATTTCCATCAGCGATATCGCAATGGCGTCGCCAAACGCCATCTGCACCGTCGTCGATGTAGTCGGCGCCAGCGCGTTCGGGCAGGATTCACGCACATCGGGCATCAACATGCAGATGTCCGCCGCCTGCGCGACAGTGCTTTGCGGCCGCGCGGTCATGCCCAGCAGCGGGATAGCGAAGCGCTTGCAATATTGGATGATCGGCCCGAGTTCGCTGGATTCGCCTGAATGGGACAGCATCAGAACGACATCATCGGGCGTTACCATGCCCAGATCGCCATGTCCTGCGTCGGCGGGATGCAGGAAGATGGCGGGGGTGCCGGTCGATGTCAGCGTCGCCGTCATCTTGCGGGCGACGATGCCGCTCTTGCCGATGCCGGTGACGATCACGCGCCCACGCACATTCATCAGTACGCCGACAAGGCGGATGAAGGTGGCGGAAAAGTCGCGCTCGACAAAACTGGCTTCCAGCGCATTCAGGCCCATGGCCGCGATGGACAGGCTTCGACAGGCGCTCTCGACGATACGTCCACTCGAACCGAATGGGACGATTTTAGATGCTAGTGTCGACACATATTTGCCCTTTTTTCCGCTCGCGAAACAGGCTCAAAGCCAGTTCTGCAAACGGTGACGAAACGCCGCTTTTCAGCATATCGTCTGCTCTTGTTCAGCGACCCTCGGGC
>JAECRT010000021.1:14234-21154 GCA_016000085.1 Sphingomonadaceae bacterium | reverse complement strand
GGGGCACGCCCAATTCAATGGCGGTAGTGGGCGCAAAACCAATGTCGCGGCTGATCGCACTGATGTCGGCAAAGGTTGCGGGCACATCACCCGGCTGCATCGGCTGGAACTGGATCTCAGCCTTGCGACCCAGCGCATCTTCCAGCACCGCAATCAGGTGCATCAGTTCTTCGGGCTTGTTATTACCGATATTGTAGAGCCGGTGCGGCGCGCGGCTTCCGCCCGCCTTGAGCGCTCCGTCGTCGGCGGGCGGATGGTCGAAACAGCCCAATATGCCCGTTACGATATCGTCGATATAGGTGAAGTCGCGCTGCATCCGGCCATGGTTGAACACCTGGATCGGCTCGCCCGCCAAGATCTTGGCCGTAAAGATCCACATCGCCATGTCCGGCCGCCCCCACGGCCCATAGACGGTGAAGAAGCGCAGCCCCGTCATGGGAATGCGGAACAGATGGGCGTAGGTTTCGCTCATCAGTTCATCGGCGCGTTTGGTCGCAGCATAAAGCGAGACCGGGTGGTCGGCGCGGTCCTCGACCCGGAAAGGCAGGTTGTCATTGCCGCCATAGACGGACGAGGAAGAGGCATAGACAAAATGCCGCACCCGCCGCTCGCGGGCCAGTTCCAGCATGTTGACATGCCCCGCCAGGTTGGAACGGACATAGGCATGAGGATTGACCAACGAATAGCGCACACCCGCCTGCGCCCCCAGATGCACGATCGCCTCGATCGTCTGGTCCGCCAGCGCACCATGCAGCGCATCCAGATCGGCGAAGTCCAGTTCGTGAAAGGTGAACAGCTTGCCATGGGCGGCCTGCAACATGGCCAGTCGCGCCTGTTTGAGCGACACCGGATAATAATCGTTCATATTGTCGACGCCGACGACCGCATGACCCTGCGCCATCAGCCGGTCGGCAACATGCATGCCGATGAAGCCGGCTGCTCCGGTGATCAGGATCGTCATGTCCTATTCTCCCACATGGTCGACCGCCCTACCCGTGCAGCGCCGTTTCTGCCATCCGTCACAGACAATCCCCCGCATGAAGTAAAGGGATTTTCGGGCGTTACCCTTCTTGGCTGTCCGGTCATACCGGATCTGGCTTAGGCTTTCCCTAATCTTTGCCATCTATGGCCGACACCATGGACATGGCTACCCATCCATCCCCCCCCTTCGCCCGTGCGCACGGATTGGCGCAACGTGCGCGCTGGGCGGCACTGGCGCTCGATGCCGCGGAAGCGAACGCCTTTTATGCGCCCGACATGCTGAGCGCCGCGATCGATCATCTGGCGACGGACACGGCGGTGCGGCTGATCGAAGCGCGCGAGGGCGATGGCCTGATCGGACTGTTGCCGGTCGTACTCAAGCCCCGCCACGGCCGCCTGCCCATGGCCTGTGTCGGCAACTGGATGCACGATCATTGCTTCTTCGGCGCGCCGATCATCGCACGCGGGCACGAAGTGGCGGCATGGCGCGATTTCCTCGCCCAGCTCGACGCGGCACCCTGGGCGCGCGGCTTCCTGCATCTGGAAGGTCTAGACGCTGCCGGGGCCAATGCCGCCGCGATCGAGGCGCTATGCGTCGAACAACGGCGCGGATGGCGGGAAATCCATCGATACGACCGAGCGATGCTGCGATCGGACCTTTCCGCCGACAGCTATTGGGAAACCCATGTCCGGTCCAAGAAGCGCAAGGAACTGCGTCGCCTGCAAAAGCGGCTGGCCGATCTTGGCGCGGTCACGACGCGGCAACTAGCCGACCGGAACGATCTCTCCCGCTGGTGCGGCGATTTCCTCGCGCTCGAAGCGTCGGGCTGGAAAGGTCGGGAGGGCACGGCGCTTGGCTGCAAACCCGCCGACGCCGCCTTTTTCCGAGCCGCGTGCGCCGCCGCCTTCGACGCGGAGCGGCTGCACATGCTGCGCATCGACCTGGATGACCGGCCGATCGCCATGCTCGCCAATTTCCGTCATGGCGACGGTGCCTTCTCTTTCAAGATCGCCTTTGACGAGGAATTGGGCCGCTTTTCGCCCGGCGTCCTGATCGAGATCGCCAATCTCCATGCGGTGCAGGACGATCCGGCGATCGGCTGGATGGACAGTTGCGCAGCACCAGGCCATCCCATGATCGACAGCCTGTGGGCGGAACGGCGGACGATGGTGCAATATCGTATCGCTCTGCGCGGCGCGGGGTTGGCACGGCTGCAACGCAGCGCCGCCTTTGCCTTGGCCAACGGCGTGGAAAGGCTTGCCGGCATGTTGAAAGGACAGGGATGACCGCTCATCGCACCATCGCGCGCGGCGAAACCGCGACATTTTCAAAGGCCGCACGCGCGACCTTTGCGGCGGCCTATCCCGACACGCCGGTCCGACTGACCCATGAACTGGTCGGCCATCCGCTGCTCGGCCTCGACGCGTTGGCGGTGCTGGCCGAACGGATGCCTGCGTCGTCGGTCGAATATAATCTGGGTAAGCTGCCGCTGGGCGTGCGACCCGAAGACACGCCCTCAAACGGCCTGACATTGGGCGAAACGATCCGCACGATCGAGAGCAACGGCAGCTGGGCCGTCCTCAAAAATGTCGAGCGCGACACCGCCTATGCCGCCTTGCTCGACAGCGCACTGGGCGAACTGGAACCGATCGTGGCTGGCCAGACCGGGCCGATGCTCCATCGCGAAGCCTTCATCTTCCTGACCTCACCGGGCAGCATTACGCCCTTCCACATGGACCCGGAGCATAATATCCTGCTCCAGATCATGGGCACCAAGGTGATGACCGTCTTTCCCGCCCGCGACGAACTTCTGGTCCCGGCGCAGAAGAGCGAGGAATTTCACGGCGGCGGCCACCGCAACCTGATCTGGCAGGACGGGTTCAAAGCGCACGGCACCGCCTTCCCGCTCATCCCCGGCGATGCGATCCATGTGCCGGTCAAAGCACCCCATTTCGTCGAGAACGGCCCGGCCGTATCGATCAGCCTGTCCATCACATGGCGCTCGGACCGCAGTGTCGCGGAAGGCGAACTGCACAGTTTCAATGCGCTGCTGCGGCGGCGTGGACTGCCGCTGGGCCAGGTCAGCACACAGCCCGAACGACAGGGCGTGCGCCGCCTTCTCTATCGCGTCATGCGGAAGCTGGGCGTTTAAGCAGCCGCCGCAACAGCGCCTCGGCCTCCAGCCGGGGCGCGAACCGTTCGACCGTCCACCATTCCAGGCTTTCCTCGCAGGTCGCCAGACTCTGTTTGTACCGATCCTTCCCCGCCAGCAGGGAATAACGGTTCAGCCCGCGTGCCGCGTAATGGGCCACGGCGGCGGCGTGACACAGCAGGCCCGGCTTATCCTTGGGCGTGCGTGGCTCCGCAAAGGCCGACTGGTAGTTTTTCGCCACTCCGTGATGGACGAAATTGACCAGCAGCCCGACCAGCCCGCCGGCGTTGGCAAAGCGCAGCACCTCCACCGCGCCGCTCACCAACCCGCGTGCCGCGACGGTCGCGACGAAACCACGGAACGCTGCGTCATCCCAGGCATTATCGGCATGTCGCCCGTTGTTGAGCGCCGCCATCTCATCCAGCCATGGCGCGATATCGTCCAGCCCGGCCGTCGCCACGCTGGGCAGCGGGCCGCCATGATCCTTCATCGCGCGACGAATCTGGCTGCGCGTATTGCTGCTCAACAGGCTCAGATAATCGCCATCCACGCCACGCACCGCATCCAGATCGACCTGATAGACCGGCGCGACATCGATCCGGCTGCGGCGACGCGCGGGCAGGTTCAGCAGCGGCGATCCCGGCGCGATACCGCTCAGCCGCAACGCCCGCCAGTCGCGACGGCGCGCCAGCGCGGCCAACGCCACGCGCGTCGCCTCCGCCTCCAGCCCAGTGGCGCTCAGCAGGCCATTATATTCGACATAGGGCCGATCTGCGACGGGATCGCCCGACTGGTTGAAACTCAGCGTCGCAACGCGACCGATCAGGCGCGGCGTCATCGCATGGCCGATCAGCGCCAGCGCAACATCCTGTCCCGCCGCATCTGTGACGGCCAGCAGTTCAGGTTCCACCGCATAGCTATCCAGCCATGCCCCGGTCCAGGTCCATCCCAGAAAGAAGGACGCGCCCTGCGCCCGCGCTTCCAGCGCCTGCCAGCGCGGCGCCAGCGTCGCCCGGTCCAGCTTCGAAAAAGTCGCAGTAAGAGCCATCGCGCCCTTGTGGCAGAGCATGGCGCGCGGTCAAGCCGCTCTAGGCGGCGCCCGCCTGCAATCCAACCCGACGTGCAGGATCGACCGTGCCGTCGCGACGCACGCCCGCGCGGGCAAGATCACGGCGCATATGGCCCGTAAGGAAACGGTGCAGCATCACGAAATCAGCACGCAACGACCATAGCGGATAGCGGAAGGTCGCAGGCCGGTTACGCTCAATCAAGCCATGCCCCACCCAGGCAAAGCCATAACCCACCAGCGGCATCGCCATCGCGATCCGCCAGTCTCCGGCCACGATCAGCGCCAGCAGCAGGACAATGAACAGGCTGGTCCCCGTATAATGGAGCGCACGCGTGCCGGGCCGGGCATGTTCCTGAAGATAATAAGGCCAGAAATCGCGAAAACGGGTCATGCTGGTCAATCAACCTGTAAAATGAGGCATAGATTATCTAGGAAACTGACATGCGCTACCTTTGTTGCGTCAAACCGTGCTGCGATCGGGAGCGAACAGGAAATAATCATAGGCCGCCCGCGCGGCTTCGGCCATTATCCTGTCGCGCAGTTCGTGACCCTTATGATCCTGCATCACGAAGACCGTGATGACGAAGATCCGCCCATCCGGCAAAGTGACGACCCCGGTATCATTGCCCGTCCCGTTCAGCGATCCGGTCTTGTGCGCGACGGTCGTGCCGGGTGGCAACATGCCGGGCAAGCGCGCCTTGCCGGTGTGGCATCGCTCCATGATGGCCAGCAATGCCGCCGTGCTGTTCGGCTTTAACGCCTTGCCCGCCTGGATCGCGGTGACCAGATCGGTCATCGCGGCGGGCGTCGCCGTATCGCGAGGGTCGCGCGCAAAGGCGATGTTGGGGGTGTCATGCGCATCGCGTTCGCGCAGTGCCGGGTTGGCCGCCATCGCCGCCGCCACATTGCGCGCGAAATTGCCGGGTCGCGGCGTCAGGTCCATGGCGCGATACAGCAGATCGGCGGTATTGCTGTCGACGCGCAGCCCCTTCACTCCGACGCTCATGACCCAGGCATTGACCGCCGACGGCCCACCCGCCCGCGCCACCAGCACATCGGTTGCGTCATTGTCGCTGCGGGTCAGCATCATGTCGAGCAGCGTATAGATCGAGGGCGTTCCACCCGGTCCCGGCAGTCGGTCTTCGAGCGACAATTGCCCCGCATCGACCATCGCGAAGATCCGGCCAGCCACCGCAACCTTATAGGCGCTGGCCATCGGAAACAGCATGTCGCCGTTGAAGGACAATGTCTCCCCGCTGCCCAGATCGCGCAGGGCAATCCCCACCGTGCCATCGGTCAGCGTGGCGAAACGCTGGAACTGCGCGATCAGGCGGGTTTCCGCCGTCTGCTGCACGGCTGATTTGGACGGCCCGAACGCATCGGCGCTGGGCAGCGGCGCAAGGAACAGGCCAACGGCGGCAAGCAGGCTAAACGAACGACAAAAGGACATGACACTCCTTTGCAATTAGACAGCCGTGAGGCAAGGCTCATTCCCCCGCCTGCCCTTCCTCCTTGGCCCCCGGTTGACAGCCCTTCCCGTGCCGGGCCATCAGGCTGGTTATGAGCGGAACCATCAAGCTGCACGAAAGCTGGCGCGCGCCGCTGGCCGATCAATTCGCCGCCCCGCATATGCAGGGGCTGAAAGCCTTTCTCGAAGCCGAAAAGGCGGCGGGCAAGCATATATTTCCCAAGGGCAGCGAATATTTCCGCGCGCTCGACCTCACTCCGCTCGATGAAGTAAAGGTCGTGATCCTGGGGCAAGACCCCTATCATGGCGAAGGACAGGCCCATGGCCTGTGCTTTTCAGTCCAGCCCGGTGTCCGCCCGCCCCCTTCACTGGGCAATATCTACAAGGAAATGCAGACCGATCTGGGCATTCCGCGCGCAAACCACGGCTTTCTCGAACATTGGGCAAAACAGGGCGTGCTGCTGCTCAACAGCGTGCTGACCGTGGAAATGAGCCGCGCCGCATCCCATCAGGGCAAGGGGTGGGAGTTGTTCACCGACGCCGTGATCCGGCTGGTCGCGCAGCAAGAGAAGCCGGTCGTGTTCCTGCTCTGGGGTGCCTATGCACAGCGCAAAGCGGGTTTCGTCGACCAGAGCCGCCATCTGGTGCTCAAATCCGCCCACCCTTCGCCTTTGTCGGCGCATAACGGCTTTCTCGGCTCGCGCCCCTTCTCACAGGCGAACGCTTTTCTGGAAGCGCATGGGCGTGGGCCGATCGACTGGGCGTTACCCCCAATCGAACCGGGCGACCGCCTGCTTTAGGCCATCGCCATCCGCCCCTCGCGCTCGCGATTGATCAACAGCACCAGCCCCGCCCCGATCAGACACAACACCCCTGCCGCGACGAAGGCAGGCATATAGCTTTGCCAGATGGTGCGCGACAGGCCGCCCGCCAGCGCCGCGCTCGCCGCGCCGATCTGATGCCCGGCAAAGATCCAGCCGAACACCACATTGGCGCGCTCCGTCCCGAACCGCTGCGCCGTCAGCTTCACCGTGGGCGGCACCGTCGCCACCCAGTCCAGTCCATAAAACATGGCGAAGATCGACAGGCTGTAGAGCGAGAAATCGCTGAACGGCAAATAGAGCAGCGACAGCCCGCGCAGGCCATAATACCAGAATAGCAGCCAGCGATTGTCGAACCGGTCCGACAGCCAACCCGACGCCAGCGTACCGCCAAAATCGAACAGCCCCATCATCGCCAGCATCGACGC
>JAECRT010000021.1:11152-14134 GCA_016000085.1 Sphingomonadaceae bacterium | reverse complement strand
CCCGCGCCGGTGCGAGAACCAGCGCGTCGCGACTGTCGCGCCCAGCACCATCGCGGTCAGGCCCGTACCCACGCCGATGACCACGCCCCACAACCACATAAGCTGCCACAATTGCGTCATGCCCAGCGACGCCACCATGCCCACGATGATGATCGAGAGCGATATCAGCATCATCCGCCGCACGCCGAAGCGGTTCATGAAGGCGGCCGCAAACGGCCCCATGCACCCGAACAACAGGAAACGCAGCGCCAGCGCCCCGGAAATATCCGCCGCGCTCCAGCCGAACTCTTTCTGCAACGGCACGATGAACACGCCCGGCGCGCCGACTGCGCCCGCCACGACCAGCATGGTCAGAAACGTCGTGGCCAGCACGGCCCAGCCATAATGCACCCGCCGCGCCGCCATCCGCCGCGCCAGAATGTTGGAAAGCATGGAAACCCCCTGACTACCGGGTGACATTCCGCCCGATTGATCTGGCGTTAAATGATGGATGTCATATATAAAGGCAAGACGCCAGTCGGAGAGCAGTGGATATGAAGGTCAGCCGGGAACAGGCCGCCCGCAATCGGGACAAGGTGATCGACGCAGCGTCGGGGCTGTTCCGCACACACGGCGTCGATGGCGTGGCGATCGGCGAAGTGATGCAAGCCTGCGGCCTCACTCATGGCGGCTTCTACAACCAGTTCGCGTCCAAGGATGCGTTGGCGGCCGAAGCCTGCACCCGGTCGCTGGCCAAAGGCGCGGAACGCTGGCGCGCTATCGCAGCCGATGCGACGGCGGGCGACGGCGCCATCGCGATCGCCGCGGATTATGTGAGCGTGCGTAACCGCGACCGACCCGATACCGGCTGCGCCCTGATCGCGCTGGGGTCCGACGCGGCGCGGCGCGGCGGCGAGCTGGCGAGCGCCTTTCGCGACGGGCTGGAGACATTGACGGCGATACTCGAAACCAGCTCGCCCGCCTTGTCCCGCGACGCGGCACTGGCCCGCATGGCTCAGATGGTCGGCGCGATGGTGCTGGCCCGCGGCGTCGCCGACCCTGCCTTATCGGACGAGATATTGGCGGCGACCCGCAAGGCGCTGGGCGCGGACGATGAAATCACGCCCCGAACGTAACGCGCAGGATCATTTCATTTCGTTATCGAAAGAATCTTTCAGCCAATCGCGCAACGTACCGGTCATCACGCTGTCGAGCTTCACCGCGCTCCCCAGATCCGGCTGCCCAGGCCAACCCGCATCGATCACCGTGATACCGCCCCTGCTCCGCTCGCCATCGTAGCGGGGAATGACATGAAAATGCACATGCGGATCGACCATCATCAGCATCAGATAATTGATCTTCGCATAGCCCACCGCCTTGCCCAACGCGGCTTCGATTTCGGCAGTCACGACCTTCAGTTCGGTATGTGCTTCAACAGCCAGATCGCCGAACGCTGTCGCATCCGACTTGGCCGCCAGCACCAATGACCCCAGCGTCGGCTGAGCCGGACGCACCAACACGACCCAATGCGTATATTCCGCGATCAGGCTGGTGGGCCAGCCGAACTTGTCGATCGTGGCGTTCATGCCGCCGCCTCATCCATCCAGCTGACGATCGGCTGCCCGGACCGCCTGACGCCATAAGCCTGCGCCAGCCGCACCGCATGAACCACCAGCGAAATCACGGTCCACCACGCCAGCGCGATCAGGCCGATGTCGGGCCGCCCGAACAGCAGCGACACGAACAGAATCACCATATTCGGATTTCGCCGCGCGGTGATCAGCCGAAACTGGCTATCGAAGCGCTCCCACACATGGATGTCCATGCCGAAATCCTTGAGGAACATCCCCTCGATCAGCCGTTGCAGCACATAGCCCGCAATCACGGCCGCCATCACCAGAATGAACGCCTGCGTCGAGAGCGACAGCCCCCAATAGGCAAGGCCGGTGCCCCAGAAATACCACCAGAAAGGCGGGTGGACCAGATCGACGCCATGATCGATCACATTGCCCCATTTGGACGAGGTGATGGTGCAGCGGGCCAGCTTCCCGTCCACCGTATCCAGCACCATGAAGATGAAGCCGCATAGGAACCCGGTCCAGTACATGCCCTCGGCAAACAGGAAGGTCGCGATCAGGCACAAGGTCACGCCGATGACCGACACCATGTTCGGTGTCATCTTCAACTGCGCCGCGATCCGCGTCAGGATCAGCGCCAGTTCGGGCCACAGATATTTGGTGAGGATATCGGTTACGCCCTTATAGGCGCCGAAATAGCTTTGCCGTTCGATCCCCCGCCGGGTCGCCGGGGTCAGCTCGCGCACCATGGGCTGTTCGAGCTTCCGCAATTGCCGGTTGTAAAGTTTGCGGCCGTCCGACAGGTCGACGAGCGTAGTGGCCGCCATGGGATCGGACCCAAGCGGAACCTGCCCGACGATCGGCACCGTTCCCCAGCAAAACAGGGTTCCAGGCGTTTCGAGGACCAGGCGCAGCAGCAGCGGGTCGAAAGCATAAGTCAGGTTGAAGACCAGTTCATGCCCGTCGCCAAGCTGACTGCCATTCTTAGCCGCGCTTTCCGTCATGCGCCGGTTGCGCTCGGCATTGGACATGCCCCAGATGGGCGTGGCGTTTTCGCCCAACAGCCGCACAGGGCCAAGGGTCGTGGTAATGGTCTGGGTCATGCCTGTTTCCGCGTGAAGTCGAGAATGAGGTCGGCCTGCCGCCGCGAGGCGGGGACGGGCGAGCGGTCGATGGATTCCTGCATGGCCGCTTTCTGAGCAGCAACGAAGCCCGGTTGCAAGTCGTTCGCGCGGGCCAGTGCGGCGGGCAAGGCATCCGCACGGTCGATGACCTGCCCCAGTTTCCAATGCGCAAAAGCGTCATCGGCACTTCGATCCTGCCCATCGAGGTTGAGGAAGATACAGGGACGGGGCTGGATCAAAAATTCATAAACCTGGCTCGACACGTCGCCCAGATAGACGTCGGCGCTCATGGTGTAGCTCAT
>JAECRT010000021.1:4876-11052 GCA_016000085.1 Sphingomonadaceae bacterium | reverse complement strand
GCCGTACATAATCCCCTATCGATCAGGCGACGGCGGTCTTTCTCGCCGGCGACGAGGGTCAGGTCGAACTCGGCATGGCGCTTCTTGTAACCGCCCTCACGATCGCCCGCGCCGTGCTTGATCAGGATGAGGCGAGAGGAAAAGCCCGGCACCCGGCGCAACCATGCCGTCGAGATTTCGGTCGTCACCAGCACGGGAAAACGGGCGATGGCGCGGTAGTTCAGCAACAGCGTGGCAAGACGCGATGGCTGGCGGAACAGCGAGTCGGATGAAGATGGCGGACGGCGCAGCCGCACAAGGCGCAGCCGCTCGTGGGGATCATAGCTCGCGACCAGATCGAGGATTTTGTCCGACGGCGATAATATGCTCACCTGCACGTCCGGACGGCGCGCCATTTCCAACGCAGCGGGCAGCCAGTGATAGAGCTGCTGCGCTTCAGCAATGGCGAGAAAGGCAACGTCGATCGGCAATGAACGGTCCCCGGCGGATATCTGTCGCCCTAGCGCACATGGCGGCGCAGGCAAGGCCCGGATGGCATGTGATTTCCTGCAAGCCATTTGCAACAAGGGCAAAGCGGGCAGAAACATGGTCTAGACGCTGGACCTTTGCTCATTTTTTGTTATGCGGACCCCGACCTTACCAGACATCCCGAAGGGGCTCGACGAGCGATGGCCGAATTTGCGTTGCCCAAGAACAGCAAGATCAGTGGCAAGGGTGTGACCCACCCTGCGCCCGCCGGCGCGACGAAAGTGCGTAGCTTCAAAGTCTATCGCTACGATCCCGACTCCGGCCAGAACCCGCGCTATGACACGTTCGAGATCGATCTTGAGCAGTGTGGGCCGATGGTTCTGGACGCGCTGATCAAGATCAAGAATGAATATGATCCCACGCTGACCTTCCGTCGTTCGTGCCGCGAAGGCATTTGCGGCAGCTGTTCGATGAACATGAACGGCAAGAACGGCTTGGCCTGCACGACCTCGATCGAGGAATGTTCGGGCAAGGATGTGCGCATCACGCCATTGCCGCACATGGACGTCATCAAGGATCTCGTGCCCGATTTCACGCATTTCTACGCGCAGTACAACTCGATCCAGCCCTGGCTCAAGACCGTATCGCCGCCGCCTTCGGGCAAGGAACGACTCCAGTCGCCCGCCGACCGCGAGAAGCTGGACGGCCTGTATGAGTGTATCCTGTGCGCCTGCTGCTCGACCAGCTGCCCGTCCTACTGGTGGAATTCGGACAAGTTCCTGGGTCCGGCGATCCTGTTGCAGGCCTATCGCTGGCTCGCCGACAGCCGCGACGAATATACCGGTGATCGCCTCGATGAGCTGGAAGATCCCTTCCGCCTCTATCGCTGCCACACGATCATGAATTGCGCGAATGTCTGCCCCAAGGGGCTTTCGCCCGCCAAGGCGATCGCCGAAACCAAGAAGATGATGGTCGAGCGGCAGCTCTGACCTTGGAGAGTGATGGTGTTGCGGGCGGGCTCATCCTGACGGACGGGCCATGGGCGGGCTGGTCGCAATGGGCCGACCCGCAACCCGACACCTTCCTCCAGGCGATCGGCCAAGGCTATTTGCGCAGCGATGCGCCCGGCCGCGCGCAGGTGGCGCTGGCAACCCGGTCCAGCCACCGCAATCGCAACGACTCGTTGCATGGCGGCATGATCGCGGCTTTTGCCGACCACGCCTTTTTCGGCGGGCTGTGGGCGATGGGGCATAGCGATCACTTGAATGGCGTGACCATCGACCTGACGATGCAATATCTGGGTGCAGGCATGGTCGGCCCGATCCTGCTGGCCGACGTTGAATTGTTGCGGGAAACCGGGCGGATGTTCTTCCTGCGGATGCTGATTTCGCAGGATGGCAATGCGGTGGCCGCCTCTACCGCAACGATCCGCAAGGTGTCGAAGCCGCGATGACCGGCGTACTGGCCCGCTATGAAGCGTTGGTAGTAGCGGGCGAATTGCGCGCAGATCCAGATCAGCGCGCGGCGGCGGTGCGACTCGATCGCCTACAACAAGAGCTGGAAGCGACCCCGGCACGCGGATCGACACTGTGGAAATTGCTGCGCAAAGCGCCGGAGCCGCCGCGCGGCCTGTATATGTGGGGCGGCGTAGGGCGCGGCAAATCCATGCTGATGGACCTGTTTTTCGACACGGTTCATATACAACGCAAGAAACGCGCACATTTTCACGAATTCATGCTCGACGTCCATGCGCGGCTGGCGCAGGCGCGCAAGTCGGAGACAGGCGATCCGATCCCGCCGGTGGTGGATTCGCTGGCCGACGAGGCGCGGTTGCTGTGCTTCGACGAGATGGTCGTCAACAATATGGCCGACGCGGCGATCATGTCGCGCCTGTTTACCGGCCTGCTGGAAAAGCGGGTGACGATCGTCACCACATCTAATCGCGAGCCGGACGAACTCTACAAGAACGGTCTTAACCGTCAGCTTTTCCTGCCCTTCATCGACCTCATCAAGGTGAAGCTGGACGTCATGACGCTCAACGGTCCGACCGATTACCGGCGCGACCGGCTGGGCGACGCGACGCTGTGGCATTGCCCCAATGGCGAGGAAGCCACGCAGGCGTTGAGCACCGCATTCTTCCGCCTGACCGACTACCCCCCTTCCGACCGCGCCCATGTGCCATCGGAGGAACTGGCGGTACAGGGCGGACGGACGCTCCATGTTCCCAAGAGCCTGAAGGGCGTGGCGGTCTTTTCCTTTAAGCGGCTGTGCGCCGAAGCGCGCGGAGCGCCCGACTATCTCGCGATCGCGCGGCGGTTCCACACGATCATCATCGTCGGCATCCCGGTGCTGGGGCCGGAAAATCGCAACGAGGCCGCGCGGTTCGTTACGCTGATCGACTCGCTCTACGAGTATAAGGTCAAATTGCTAGCGTCCGCCGATGCGGAGCCGGCCCGCCTCTATCCCGCAGGCGATGGCGCCTTCGAATTTGAGCGTACCGTGTCACGACTGATGGAAATGCAGTCGGACGATTATCTGGCGCTGGGCCACGGCCCCAAGTAGATTTTTCTGCCATTGCAGACGCTTTATCGCCGGGTGACATCCACCCGACCGATGTTGCGCGCGCCGTTCATGAAGGCGCAATTTTTATGGTGGAAACAGGCCGGGTGCTTTCCGACAAGAAAGCACCCGGCAGGATACCTCTGCAGGGAAGGCTCACGGACCAGGGTAGGAGCCCGGAGCGACAGGGTGTGAATTGGCCATAATGCAATTGCGAATGATTTGCAAAGATAATTTGAACTTCCCACCTTTGACAGGTTGAAACCCCATCCCGAAGGGCGTAGGCGGACCCCAATTCCAGTAGATAAAGTTGGAGGATAATTGCATATGGCCCGTAGGAAGATCGCGCTCATCGGCGCTGGCAACATCGGCGGCACGCTGGCGCACCTCGCGGCGCTGAAGGGCCTGGGCGACATCGTCCTGTTCGACGTGGTGGAAGGCGTGCCTCAGGGCAAGGCGCTCGACCTGTCGCAGTGCGCTTCGGTTGAAGGCTTCGATTCGAAAATCACCGGTTCGAACGACTATGCCGACATCGCAGGCGCGGATGTCATCATCGTCACTGCGGGCGTCGCTCGCAAGCCCGGCATGAGCCGTGACGATCTGCTCGGCATCAACCTCAAGGTCATGAAGGCCGTGGGCGAAGGCATCAAGGCCAATGCGCCCGACGCTTTCGTCATCTGCATCACCAACCCGCTCGACGCGATGGTCTGGGCGCTGCGCGAATTTTCGGGCCTGCCCGCGAACAAGGTCGTCGGCATGGCTGGCGTACTGGACTCGTCGCGCTTCAACCACTTCCTCGCTGAGGAATTTGGCGTGTCGGCCAAGGATGTCACCAGCTTCGTGCTGGGTGGTCATGGTGACACGATGGTTCCGGTCATCGAATATTCGACCGTGGCCGGCATCCCCGTCCCCGACCTCATCAAGCAGGGCCGTTCGACCCAGGAGCGGATCGACGCCATCGTCGCCCGCACCCGTTCGGGCGGCGGCGAGATCGTCGCCCTGCTCAAGACCGGTTCGGCTTTCTATGCACCCGCCACCAGCGCGATCGCCATGGCGGAAGCCTATCTGGGCGACAAGAAGCGCTTGTTGCCCTGCGCCGCGAACCTGACTGGCCAATATGGCATCGACAATCTCTATGTCGGCGTGCCGGTCATCATCGGCAAGGATGGCGTGGAACAGATCATCGAGATCGAACTGAACGAAGAAGCCAAGGCGAACCTCACCGTATCGGTCGATGCCGTCAAGGAACTGCTCGAAGCATGCAAGGGTATCGACCCCTCGCTCGCCTGAGCCAAAAGCTGCACCGTTTCGTTCCAGGTAAGTGCGCAGCCTGGGACGAAACGATCTAGACCCCAAGTGCCACTTCCACGAAGAAAAGGGACACGCATGTCCATTCTGGTGAACAAGAACACCAAGGTCATTACCCAGGGTATGACCGGCGCCACCGGCACCTTCCACACCGAACAGGCTTTGGCCTATGGTACCCAGATGGTTGCCGGCGTGACTCCGGGCAAGGGTGGCAGCACCCATATCGGCCTGCCCATGTACGACACCGTACTGGAAGCCAAGACCCGGACCGGCGCCGATGCTTCGGTCGTGTACGTGCCGCCACCATTTGCGGCCGATTCGATCCTGGAAGCGATCGATGCGGAAATTCCGCTCATCATCTGCATCACTGAAGGCATCCCGGTTCTCGACATGGTCCGCGTGAAGCGCGCTCTGTCGGGCAGCAAGTCGCGCCTGATCGGCCCGAACTGCCCCGGCGTCCTGACCCCGAACCAATGCAAGATCGGCATCATGCCCGGCAGCATTTTCAAGGCGGGCAGCGTGGGCGTTGTGTCGCGTTCGGGTACGCTGACCTATGAGGCGGTGTTCCAGACCAGCAATGCGGGCCTGGGCCAGACCACGGCCGTCGGCATCGGCGGCGATCCGGTCAACGGCACCAACTTCATCGACGTGCTGGAACTGTTCCTGGCCGATGACGCTACCGAATCGATCATCATGATCGGTGAAATCGGCGGCGACGCGGAAGAACAGGCTGCCCAGTTCCTGATCGACGAAGCCAAGAAGGGTCGCAAGAAGCCGATGGCTGGCTTCATCGCTGGCCGTACGGCGCCTCCGGGCCGTCGCATGGGCCATGCCGGCGCGATCGTGTCGGGCGGCAAGGGCGACGCGGAAAGCAAGATCGCAGCGATGGAAGCCGCTGGCATCAAGGTTGCCGCCAGCCCCTCCGAGCTGGGCACGACCCTGCTGGAAGTGCTCAAGGGCTAATTATAGCCGACAACAGAGCGGCCGGGCTGCACCCCGGCCGCTTGTTACCCCCGTTCCGCGACTGCACGCGGCTGGGATGGGACAAGAGATATGGGTTACGAAAACCAGGAATTCGAAACTGAAAAAGGCCCCAGCTGGGCCAAGGCCAATTGGCCACTGACGGACACCGACGACCTGACCGGGGCGTTGGACCCGACGCAGATGCAGGTGGCCGTGAAGGCCGCCGCCAAGGCTCAAGGCAAGCCTGCGTCGGAAGCCGAGATCGCAGAAGCAGCCGAAGACGCCATTCGCGCCCAGATGCTGATCCGCACCTATCGCGTGCGTGGTCATCTGGCCGCCAATCTTGATCCGCTCGGACTGACCCAGCGCGACTTGCCAGCTGACCTGACCCCCGAATATCACGGCCTGACCGACGCGGCCAAAAAGATCTTCCTGGGCGGCACGCTGGGCCTGCAATATGGCACAATTGGCGAAATCGTCGCCATCCTGCGCGCCAATTATTGCGGCAATGTCGGCCTGGAATATATGCACATCGCCGATGTGGAGGAACGCCGTTTCCTCCAGGACCGGCTGGAAGGCAAGGATAAGGAAATCATCTTCACGCCCGAGGGCAAGAAGGCGATCCTGTCCAAGGTCATCCAGGGCGAGCAATATGAGAAATTCCTGGGCCGCAAATATGTCGGCACCAAGCGTTTCGGTCTGGACGGCGGCGAATCCATGATTCCCGCGCTCGAAGCGGTCATCAAATATGGTGGCGCATCGGGCATCCGCGAAATCGTCTATGGCATGGCTCATCGTGGCCGCCTGAACGTGCTGGCCAATGTGCTGGCCAAGGGCTTCCGCGTCATCTTCCACGAATTTTCGGGCGGCACCGCCAA
>JAECRT010000021.1:0-4776 GCA_016000085.1 Sphingomonadaceae bacterium | reverse complement strand
GAATATCGCCAGACCTTCCATCGCGATATCGTGATCGACATGTGGTGCTATCGCCGCTTCGGCCATAATGAAGGCGACGAGCCGTCGTTCACCCAGCCATTGATGTATGCCAAGATCCGCCAGCATCCCCCTGTCAGCGACGTCTATGCGACGCGCCTGAAGGCGCAGGGCGTGGTCGACGACGATTATGTCAACAAGGTGACCGGCGACTTCGTCAATCATCTGGAAGAAGAGTTCGAAGCGTCCAAGAGCTACAAGGCCAACAAGGCCGACTGGTTCGCGGGTCGCTGGTCGGGCCTGCACAAGCCTGCCGATGCCGAAACAAGCCGTCAGAGCGTGGAATCCGCGATCCCGGCCAAGCTGTTCGACAGCCTGGGCAAGACACTGACCACCGTCCCGTCCGGTCACACCGTCCACAAGACGTTGCAGCGTGTTCTCGACGCCAAGGCCGAGATGTTCAAGTCGGGCGCGAATTTCGACTGGGCCACCGGCGAAGCGCTGGCTTTTGGCTCGCTGTTGTCGGAAGGCTATGGCGTACGCCTGTCAGGCCAGGATTCGGGACGTGGCACATTTAGCCAGCGACACTCGGTATGGGTCGACCAGAATACGGAAGCCAAATATATTCCGCTCTCCACCGTGCCGCACGGCCGGTTCGAGGTGCTGGATAGCCCATTGTCCGAATATGGCGTGCTGGGCTTCGAATATGGCTACGCGCTGGCGGACCCGAAGAGCCTTGTGCTGTGGGAAGCCCAGTTCGGCGATTTCGCCAATGGTGCGCAGATCGTCTTCGACCAGTATATCGCGTCGTCGGAAACGAAGTGGCTGCGGTCCAACGGCCTCGTCTGCCTGTTGCCGCACGGCTATGAAGGACAGGGACCGGAACATAGCTCGGCACGTCTGGAACGCTTCCTTCAGCTTTGTGCAGAAGGAAATATCCAGGTCGCCAACTGCACCACCCCGGCGAACTATTTCCATATCCTTCGCCGCCAGATGCTGCGTCCGTTCCGCAAGCCCCTCATCATGATGACGCCCAAGTCGCTGCTGCGGCACAAGCTGGCCGTCAGCAAGGCGGAGGACTTCCAGGGCAAGACGCATTTCATGCGTATCCTGTCGGACACCAACCCGGCGCCCGACGCGGAAACCAAGCGTCTGGTGCTATGTTCCGGCAAGGTTGCCTATGACCTGATCGAGGCGCGCGATGCGGCTGGGGACAAGAATACCCAGATCGTCCGTATCGAGCAGCTCTATCCCTTCCCCACCGAAGCGCTCGCCATTCGCCTGAAGCGGATGCCGAAGCTGGAGGAAGTGATCTGGTGTCAGGAAGAACCGCGCAACAACGGCGCCTGGTTTTTTGTGGAACCCTATGTCGAGGAAGCGCTGGCCGATGCTGGCAAGGCGCCAATGCGCGCCCGCTATGCTGGCCGCAAGGCGTCCGCGTCGCCCGCTACGGGCCTCGCGAAGCGCCATGTCGCCGAACAGGGCGCCCTCGTTGCCGATGCGCTGGGTCACAGCGTCCGTGAAGAAATCCGTCGCCAGAAGAAAGGCTGAACAAGCTCATGGCTACCGAAGTCAAAGTCCCTACCCTGGGCGAATCCGTTACCGAAGCAACCGTGGGCCAGTGGCTCAAGAAGCCGGGTGAGGCCGTCGCGCTCGATGAGCCCATCGTCAGCCTGGAAACCGACAAGGTCGCGGTCGATGTACCATCGCCTGTCGCTGGCACGCTGGGCGATATCGTCGCCAAGGAAGGCGAAACCGTCAATGTCGGCGCTTTGCTCGCTTATGTGAACGAAGGCGCTGCGGCGGCCGCTGCACCTGCGGCTGCTCCCGCTGCCAAGGCGGAAGCTGCGGCGCCTGCCCCGGCCGCTTCTGCACCTGCCGCATCCGACGACGATGATGGTGGCAACCTGACCCTGTCGCCAGCCGTGCGCCGCCTGGTGCTGGAACATGGTCTGGACCCCAGCAAGATCAAGGGCACCGGCAAGGATGGCCGCCTGACCAAGGACGACGTCATGGCCGCGGTTGCTGCCGGGACCGCCAAGGCGGCCGCTGCGGCCCCAGCTTCGGCACCTGCCGTCGACGCGCCTGCTGCTGGTCCGAGCCGCAAGCAAGAACGGGTCAAGATGACCCGTCTGCGCCAGACCGTCGCCAAGCGCCTGAAGGAAGCGCAGAACAACGCGGCGCTCCTGACCACCTATAACGACGTCGACATGACCAACGTCATCGAGGCACGCGCCAAGTATAAGGATCTGTTCGAGAAGAAGCATGGCGTCCGTCTGGGCTTCATGGGCTTTTTCACCAAGGCCGTCTGCATGGCGCTCAAGGATATTCCGGGCGTCAACGCACAGATCGAAGGCGATGAGATCGTCTATAACGACTTCTGCGATATTTCCGTTGCGGTGTCGGCGCCCAACGGTCTGGTCGTTCCGGTCATTCGCAACGCCGAAAGCATGAGCATCGCGACGATCGAAAAGACCATCGGCAACTTTGGCAAGAAGGCCAAAGAAGGCACGATGACGATGGAAGACATGAAGGGCGGCACCTTCACCATCTCCAACGGCGGCGTGTTCGGATCGCTGCTGTCCAGCCCGATCATCAACCCGCCGCAGTCGGCGGTGCTGGGCCTGCACCGCATTGAGGACCGGCCGGTCGTGCGCAATGGCCAGATCGTTATCCGTCCGATGATGTATCTCGCGCTCAGCTACGACCATCGCATGGTGGACGGTCGCGAGGCCGTGACCTTCCTCGTCGCGGTCAAGAACGCGATCGAGGATCCGACCCGCTTGCTGATCGACCTGTAAGCGACATGGCGTATATGAGAGGTAGGGGCATGAAGAAACTTGCGATTGCTGCAGCGATGCTGCTTTCCGCCCCTGCCGCTCATGCTGCCGGTTGTGATGCCCCGCGTCCGGGGTTCGATAATGTTTATTGCTTTGCCAAAGTCTACATGGATCTGGATCGGCAATTGAACGACAATTATGTGGCGTTGATGCGGATGGTCAAACCGGCCGAGAAGCAGGTTCTGCGCGACGGGCAGCGGGGTTGGATCGCGATGCGGGACAAGCAATGCTACCGTGCGGAAAACAGCAGTAACGTCGTCAATATCGACTGCGCGCTCACGACCACACGCAGCCGTATCCAGTTCCTTTCGGATCGTTTGGCCGAATGTCGCGGTACCAGTTGCAATGTCAGCAAGCTGGGTCGCGTAGGAGATTCTAAATGAGTGACTTCGATTATGACGTCCTGGTGATCGGTTCCGGCCCCGGCGGTTATGTCGCGGCGATCCGTGCGGCACAGCTGGGTCTCAAGACCGCCTGCGCCGAAAGCCGCGAGACGCTGGGCGGCACCTGCCTCAACGTCGGGTGCATTCCGTCCAAGGCGCTGCTGCACGCGTCGGAACTCTATGACGACGCCGCCAACGGCATGCTTGCCAAACTGGGTGTCAAGATCGACAAGATGTCGCTCGACCTGCCAACCATGCAGGGCCAGCGCATCGATGCGGTCAAGGGTTTGACCGGCGGGATCGAATTCCTGTTCAAGAAGAACAAGATCACTTGGCTCAAGGGCCTTGCGAGCTTCACTGGCGCGAACACAGTTGAGGTTGCGGGCGCGAAGGTCACGGCGAAGAATATCATCATCGCCACTGGATCGTCGGTGACTACGCTTCCGGGCGTCGCGGTCGACAATGCGGGCGGCAAGATCGTCGATTCGACCGGCGCGCTGGAACTGGACAAGGTTCCGGCGCATCTGGTCGTCATCGGCGGCGGCGTGATCGGCCTTGAGCTGGGCAGCGTGTGGAAGCGCCTGGGCGCCAAAGTCACGGTGGTCGAATATCTCGACCAGATCCTGCCCGGCATGGACGGCGAAGTCCGGAAGGAAGCCAACAAGCTGTTCAAGAAGCAGGGCTTCGAATATAAGCTCGGCACCAAGGTGACGGGCGCTGAAGCCGGCAAGAAGAGCGTGACCCTGACGGTCGAGCCTGCCGCTGGCGGCACCGCCGAGACAATCGAGGCCGACGTTGTGCTGGTGTCGATCGGTCGTCGTCCCAACACGGACGGGTTGGGCCTCGACAAGATCGGGCTGGAACTCAATGCGCGCGGCCAGATCGAAACCGATCATGACTTCGCGACCAAGGTGCCCGGCGTCTGGGCAATCGGCGACGTCATCCCCGGCCCGATGCTCGCGCACAAGGCCGAGGATGAAGGCATTGCCGTTGCAGAGAACATCGCAGGCCTGACCGGCATCGTGAACCACGACGTCATCCCCAGCGTGGTTTACACCAAGCCGGAAATCGCGGGCGTAGGCCTGACCGAGGAAGCGGCCAAGGAAAAGGGCGCGATCAAGGTCGGCAAGTTCCCCATGATGGCCAACAGCCGCGCCAAGACCAATCACGAGCCAGACGGTTTCGTGAAGATCATCGCCGACGCGGAAACCGACAAGGTGCTGGGCGTGTGGATCATTGCCACCGTCGCTGGCACGATGATCGCGCAGGCAGCGCAGGCGATGGAATTCGGCGCGTCAAGCGAGGACATCGCCTATACCTGCCACGCGCATCCTACGCACAGCGAAGCCATCAAGGAAGCGGCTATGGCCGTGACGGGCAAGCCGATCCATATGTGATCA
Organism: Sphingomonadaceae bacterium; assembly: GCA_016000085.1. GTDB lineage: Bacteria > Pseudomonadota > Alphaproteobacteria > Sphingomonadales > Sphingomonadaceae > Sphingobium. Next base: position 156 of record JAECRT010000021.1, on the reverse strand, counting down.
GCTTCACACTCTCGTCTGACAGAAAAGGCCTTCGCAATGCGGAGGCCTTTTTCGTGTCGGGACGGGGAGAGGCATCTGGTGCACGGCCTGGTAGCTGCCGAGCCAGATCACGGCGCAAAGGCCACCAAAAAAGTCGAGGCCCGGTCCTGCTTGCGC
>JAECRT010000020.1:34366-58334 GCA_016000085.1 Sphingomonadaceae bacterium | reverse complement strand
GGGTTCGAACCAGCGACCTACTGATTAAAAGTCAGTTGCTCTACCGACTGAGCTATGGACCCCCTGTTCGGCGGTGGGCACGCACTAGAGGCGACGACGCCGATGGTCAACCTCTTGCCGCAGCTTTTGCAAGACGCGCGGCAAGGTGGCGCATCCGCAGCCCCGACAACGGATCGCGCCAACCCGGTGCGATGCTCGTCAGCGGGGTCAGTACGAAGTCGCGCGTGCGAAATGCGGCATGGGGAATGGTCAGCATACGGCTGCGCCACGCGCCGCCCGACCACAGGATGATGTCGATATCCACGCTGCGAGCGCCCCAGCGGCGATGGCGGCGGCGGCCCAGCATGGTTTCGATCGACTGAACGAACCGCAGCATCGCGACCGGGGGCAGGGTGCTTTCCACCAGGAGCGCGCCATTGGCGAATCGCCGCGCGGATGGCCCGATCGGTGCGGTGACGATCGTCGGCGCGACCGCCAGCACCCGCGCCTGCGCACCGATCAGCGCAACCGCTTCATCCAGCAGTCGCGCGGGCGAACGGCGCGCGGACAACGCCCGGTTCGATCCGATCGCCAGCGCATAGAGATGGGCGGCAACCGCCAGCCTAGCGCACCTTGTCGCGAACCTGCGCCTTCATCTGCGCATAGGCGGCTTCGCGTGGCTCGCCGGACAGGGACAGCAGATAGCGCAGTGCATCCCGGTAGCTGAGGAACGGTCGGTCATCGGCGATTACCGGGACGGTGCGCGCATTATAGAGCCGCTTGAGCAGGCGCTTCTGCGGGCGGCTGAGATCATCGGTCTGATCGTTCGCCGCGTCCGTTACGCCGTCCTCTGGCAGGTCTGCTTCAGGCATGATTTCCTCAGACATCCTGCGCGATCCGTCCATACAGGTCCGGCCGTCGGTCGCGGAAGAAGCCCATGCCCGCGCGATGGGTGCGCGCCTGCGCCAGGTCCAGCGTCGCGACCAGCGCGCCATGGTCTTTCGCGTCGGCCTCCGCCACGAAATCGCCCCACTGGTCGGTGATGAAGCTGTGGCCGTAAAATAACTGGCCATCCTCGTCGCCGATGCGGTTGGCGGCGATCACCGGCATGCAGTTGCTGACCGCATGGCCGATCATCGCGCGGCGCCACATACGGCTGGTGTCCAGCTCCGCGTCATAGGGTTCAGACCCGATCGCGGTAGGATAGAGCAGCATTTCCGCGCCCATCAACGCCATCACGCGCGCGGTTTCGGGATACCATTGGTCCCAGCAAATGCCCACGCCAATGGTGCCATAGCGCGTCGGCCACACCTTGAACCCGGTGTTGCCGGGGCGGAAATAATATTTCTCCTCATAGCCCGGCCCGTCGGGAATGTGGCTCTTGCGATAGACGCCCATAATCTCGCCCTGATCGTCGATCATCGCCAGCGAGTTGTAATGATGCGGCCCGTCCTGTTCGAAGAAGCTGGTGGGAATATAGACGCCCAAATCCTTGGCCAGCTTGCGCATTTCCTGCACGGCGGGATGCACGTCGACCGGCTGTGCGTTGGCGAACAGCGCTTCATCCTCGACGCGGCAGAAATACGGCCCTTCGAACAATTCGGGCGGCAGGATGATCTTGGCCCCGCGCATCGCGGCCTTGGCCACATGGTCGGCGACCTTGGCGATATTGTCGCTCATATCGTTCGAGAAGCTGAGTTGCAGCGCGGCGACGGTGACTTTGGTCATAGGTCCAGTTCCGGTTGGCAAGGCGAATATCCGTCGCCCTATAAGGGCGCGGGCGCAGCCTTGCCAGCCCCGGTTACAAGAAGGATTTGGCGTGCCTGAGCACCAGGTCGCACATCTGCGTCTTGACCTTGCCCTTGATCGATCCGAGCGACAATTGCGTATCGTCCGACTTGATCGTGCCGGCCTGGCCCAGCTTGAACCCGTCCGATTCGGCCACGCCCGGCTGCTTGGTCAGCTGTCCCAGCACCGATTTCGCGCCGCCCACGCTGCCCAGCAGCTTGTTCTTCACGCAATAGCTCAGCACGCCCGCGGCATTGCTCGCGCCGACCGATCCGACATCGGGCACGACACCGCCCAGCAGGCCGCCCAAGCCACCCAACCCGCCTTGCGCGATCGCCGGGACCGGAGCGCTGGCACTTGCCAACGCGATCATCATGCCAAGGCCAAGAATATGCTTCATCGCCATCCTCCTGCGTCGTCCTGCGCGCGAACCGGCGCGGGCAGGGGTGAACATGCCCCCGCCCGTCCTTTCAGGCAAGCATCATGAGGTCAGGCGGACGGCATTTGCTGGCTGCAACAATGGAAGCTGCCCCCGCCCGACAGGATCGCATCGCTGCGCAGGCCGACAATCTCGCGCCCCGGAAAGAAGGGGGCAAAGGCGTCCAGCGCGGCCTGATCGTTGGGCTGGCCATAGATGGGCACGATCACGGCGGCGTTGCCGACATAGAAATTCATGTAGCTGGCCGGGATTGCCTCGCCATCGACCAGCACCAGGCCGGGCGAGGGGATGGAGGCGACCTCCACCCCATGCGCCTTGGCCCGCGCCCGCGCATCGGCATAGATCGCCGCATTGGGATCATCCGCCGTGCTGGCTTCCGGCAGGGCCAGCAGGCCCGGCGCGACGAAGCGGGCCAGATTGTCGACATGCCCGTCGGTATGATCGTTCAGCAACCCGTCGCCCAGCCACAGCATGTCCGACAGGCCCAGGCTTCCGGCCAGTAGCGTCTCGATCTTGCCCCGGTCCAGATCGGGGTTGCGATTGGGATTGAGCAGGCATTGCTCGGTCGTCACGAACAGGCCGCTGCCATCGGTATCGACAGCGCCGCCCTCGAACACCCATGGCTGGGTGGAGGTGGGCAGGTCGGTCGTCGCCGCCAGCCGCGCGCCAATATCCTCGTCGCCCGGCATCTGATATTTGCCGCCCCAGCCGTTGAAGCCAAAGTCCACCAACGCCCGTGCCGGGCCGTTCAGCACCGCGATCGGCGCGGTGTCGCGCAACCATACGTCGCCCAGTTTCTGCACCACGATGGTCACGCCCGGCGCGACCATTGCGCGCGCGGCGGCGGCGTCATCCTCGTTCGCTACCACCAGCCGAACCTCTTCTCCCCGCCCATCGGCGTGGAGCGCACTAGCGAAGGCGGCGATCTGCGCGCGCGCATCCTCGAACGCGCCGGGCCATTCGGCAGGATCGGTCGGAAAGCCGATCCAGGTCCAGTCGTGCGGCGCCCATTCGGCAGGCATACGGAAAGTCATGGCATCTTCCTTCCTCGGCCCGTTCCTCTCTAAGGCCCGGACCCGATCGGTGCTAATAAAGGGACGGCGGGTCCATAGCGTGACGCGCCCGCTCTGGACAGGGGGCTTGGACCGGCAAAGCAGGATGGGGCGCCTGGATCGGCAAAGCGCGGTCATTGCAGCGGCTGACGATTTCACCTGTCTGTCGCCATTGGCAAAATGCCCTACTGGCCTTCGCCCGTTCGCGCGGCTAAAGACCGGCCTGATGCATCGTTTCGCCAATCCTGCCCGCTTTTTGAAGATCGCGCGTCCGTTGACCGGCTGGCTGTTCTGGCCGGGCCTGCTGCTGTTGTTGGCGGGCTGTGCCTGTGGCCTGTTCCTCACCCCCGCCGATTATCTTCAGGGGGATACGGTGCGTATCCTCTATATCCATGTGCCTGCCGCCTGGCTGGGCATGGGCGGGTGGAGCGGCATCGCCATCGCCGCGCTGATGCAACTGGTGTGGCGTCATCCGCTCGCCGCCATTGCGGGCCGCGCCATCGCCGCGCCCGGCGCGCTGTTCACCGCCATCTGCCTCGCCACCGGCTCCATCTGGGGCCGCCCGACTTGGGGCACCTGGTGGGAATGGGATGGGCGCATGACGTCCATGCTGGTGCTGCTGTTCCTCTATCTGGGCTATATTGCCCTCGCCAACGCCAGCGCACGGCAGGGGCAGACGATGGGACAGGGCGGCGTCAGCAATGTCACCGCCATTTTCGGCCTCGTCGGCGCGATCAACATCCCCATCATCAACCGCTCGGTAGTGTGGTGGAACAGCCTGCATCAGGGGCCGAGCATTACGTTGCGCGGCTCCAGCATCGACATGGCGCTGCTCTGGCCGCTGGGCCTCACCCTGCTAGGCTTCTCCCTGTGGTTCGGCGCGATTGTGCTGATGCGAATGCGGGCGATATTGGCGCAGAACAAGGTCGAGGCGCGGATGCAGCGCCTTGCCAGAGGATGATGGTATGAACCAGTGGGCTTTCGTGATGGCCGCCTATGGCGTGACGCTGATCGGCGCGGCGATCGTGTCCATCGTCAGCTGGCGCACGATGCGGGGCGCCGAATTGCGCGCCGAAAAATTATCCGATCGCGCATGAGAGCCGGTTCATGAAAGCAAAGCATCAACGCCTGATCCTCGCACTTGCGGCGCTGGTCGCCCTGATCGGGGCGGGCCTGCTGGCGGCGTCTGCGCTGAAGGATGAAGCCGCCTATTTCTATGCCCCCAATGACGTGAAGACCAAGGGAGTCGAGCCGGGCAAGGCGATTCGCCTGGGCGGCATGGTGGTCAAGAACAGCCTGAAGCGTGCGCCCGACGGCGTCACCATTCATTTCAATGTGTCCGACGGCAAGGCGACCGTGCCCGCGACCTTCAGCGGCATCGCCCCCGATCTGTTCAAGGAAGGTAGCGGCGTCGTGGCCGAAGGGTCATTCGACGCAAAGGGCACCTTCATTGCGACCAATCTGCTCGCCAAGCATGACGAACGCTACATGCCGCGTGAATTGGAAGGCATGAACTATAACGAAACCACCCACGAAATGAAGGCGGAGCGGTGAGCCAAGTCCCCCACACCGTTCGCCCTGAGCTTCTCGAATCCTGTCCTGAGCGCCTGCCGCAGGCGGGCCATCGAAGGGCGCTGTTTTCCTTTGAAGAAGCGGGCAGGGCTTTGACAGGCTCAGCCCGAACCGCCTATTTTCCACGGGACATTTTCGCATGATCGCCGAAACCGGCCTTGCCGCGCTGTGGCTCGCTGCGGCGCTGGCGCTGCTTCAGCTGATCCTGGCCTTTGCGGGTCTCAAGGGCGGCAAGCCCGAACTGCTCGCCGCCGTCCGCCCCGCCGCCGTGGCGCAGGGTGTGCTGACCGCCATCGCCTTCGCCCTGCTCGTCACGCTGTTCCTGCGCTCCGACATGTCGGTGTTGCTGGTCGTGACCAACAGCCATTCCATGAAGCCCTGGCTCTATAAATTCGCCGGAGCCTGGGGCAATCATGAAGGCTCCATGCTGTTGTGGGTCACGGTCATGGGCATGGCCGGCGCTGCCGTCGCCCTGTTCGAACGCGCTCTGCGCCGCGACACGCATATGGCAACGCTGGGCGGGCAGGCGGCGATTTCGCTCGGCTTCTATGCCTTTCTGCTTTTTTCCTCCAATCCCTTCGCGCGGATTGATCCCGCCCCGGCGGACGGGCAGGGGCTGAACCCCCTGTTGCAAGACCCCGGTTTGGCGTTCCATCCGCCGACGCTTTACCTTGGCTATGTCGGGCTTTCCGTGGCCTTCTCCTTTGCCATCGGCGCGCTGCTGACGCGGCAGGTCGACGCCGCCTTCGCCCGCGCGATGCGGCCCTGGGTACTCGCCGCCTGGGTGCTGCTGACGCTGGGCATCACGGCGGGCAGCTATTGGGCCTATTATGAACTGGGCTGGGGCGGCTGGTGGTTCTGGGACCCGGTCGAAAACGCCTCGCTGATGCCATGGCTCGCCGCGACCGCGCTGCTGCACAGCGTCACCGTGCTGGCGACTCGCGACGCATTGCGGGCGTGGACGATCATGCTGGCGGTGGTTGCCTTCTCCATGTCGATGGTCGGCACCTTCCTCGTGCGATCGGGCATCCTGACCAGCGTGCATGCTTTCGCGGTCGATCCCACGCGAGGCAGCTTCATCCTTGCGCTGCTCGCCCTCTATATCGGCGGCGCACTGGCGCTGTTCGGCTGGCGGATCGGGTCGGTGCGCGAAGGCGCGCCGTTCGAACTGGTCAGCCGCGAAACGATGCTGGTGGTCAACAACCTGCTGCTCACGGTCATCCTGGGCCTCGTCCTGATCGGCACCCTCTATCCGCTGATGACCGAAGCCTTCGGCCATAAAGTCTCGGTCGGCGCGCCCTATTTCGACCGGATCGCCGGGCCGATCGCGCTCGCGCTGATGGTCGCCATGGCGGCGGGACCGCTGACCCGCTGGCGCAAGGATCGGGCGAGGCTGGTTGGCAAACGGCTGCTGATTCCGGCGGCCATTGCACTGATAGTAGCCATTTCCCTTTCGGTCTTCGCGCTTGGCCGCATCGGCATCCTGCCTTTCCTCGGCCTCGTCATCGCGCTGTCGGTCGGCGTCGCCAGCCTTGCGCCCTTGTGGAAGCGCAACCTGCGCCGCACGCCGCTCTTCACCTATGGCATGGTCATCGCCCATCTGGGCTGCGCCGTCAGCCTGGCCGGCATGGCGTGCGATTCGGCCTTCACCGTTGAAAAGCTCGTCGCCGCTCGCCCCGGCGACACGATCCAGACCGCAGGCTGGACGCTGCATTTCCGCAAGATCGCCCCGCTGGCGGGCGATAACTGGACCGCGCTTCAAGCCGACATCGACGTCAGCCGGGGCGGGGGATCGGTGCTGATCCATCCCCAGTCCCGCTTCTTCGCTTCGCCGCCGACCACGACCAGCGAAGCGGCCCTGCTGACCCGCTGGAACGGTCAGCTCTATGTCGTACTCGGCGAAGAGGTTGAAGGTGGTCGTTGGCAGTTGCGCGTCTGGTGGAAGCCGTTCGTGACCCTCATCTGGCTGGGCGGCGTGATGATCGCCCTGGGCGGCGCGATGGCGCTGGTCGGGCGCGAGCGGCGCGGCTGGCTGATGAAATGGCGCGCCCGCAAAGCCACGGAGGTGGCGGCATGAGGAAACTGCTGATCTGGCTGCCGCTTGTCCTGTTTCTGGGCTTCATCGCCCTGTTCGCCAGCGGACTGTTCCAGCCTGACGATCGCATCATCCATAGCCGCCTCGTCGGCCAGCCGCTTCCCGCGTTCAGCCTGCCCGCCGCCGCCAGCGATCGCCCGCCGCTCGCCAGTGCGCAGCTTGCCACCGGCCAGCCGCGCCTGCTCAACACTTTCGCCAGCTGGTGCGTCCCCTGCGCCGCCGAAGCGCCGCAGCTCGAAGCGCTCCAAAAGGCGGGCGCGCAGATCGACGGCATCGCCATCCGCGACGCCCGCGCCGATGTCGACGCCTTCCTCAAGCGCAACGGCAATCCCTACGCCCGGATCGGCCTGGACGCGCGCAGCGCCGTTCAGATCGCGCTCGGATCGTCGGGCGTGCCGGAAACCTTCATCATCGATGGCAAGGGCCGCATCGCCTATCAGCATATCGGCGACATCCGCGCCGACGATGTGCCGATGATCCTCGATCGGCTGAGGGCCGCGCAATGAAGGCACTTATCGCCCTGTTGCTGATGCTGGCCAGCGCGCCTGTGTTCGCCCAGTCGGCCCTGCCACCAGCGCCCTATGCCAACCGCCAGATCGCCGACCCCGCGCTGGAGCGCAAGGCCAAGGCGCTGATGGAAACCATCCGCTGCCTGACCTGCCAGAGCCAGTCGATCGCCGACAGCAACGCCAGCATGGCCGGCGACATGCGGTCCGAAATCCGCGAGCGCATCATGCACGGCGAGCAGCCCGAAGCGATCCGCACATGGCTCATTTCCCGCTATGGCGACTGGGTCAGCTATGAACCGACTGCCGCGCCGATCCTCTGGCCGCTCTGGGCGGCGCCGCTGGTTCTGCTCGGCCTTGGCCTGTTGCTCCTGCGCGGCCGCATCAAGAAGAAGGCGCGCTCATGACCGGCTGGTTCATTGCCTTTGGCCTCGCGGCGGCGGGCTTCATCGCCATGCTACTGATCGGCCGCATCCCGCGATCCACCCGCGAAATCACCGCCGCTGCGCTGTTGTTGGGGCTGGCTGGCTATGCCTGGCAAGGCCATCCCGGTCAGGCCGGTGCGCCGCGCATGATCAAGGATCGCCCGGACGTTCCATTCGACGAAAAGCTTGCGGAGCAGCGCCGTGGCTTGGCCGAACGCTATGGTCCGGCGGGCCAGTGGCTGGTGATGTCCGATGGCCTTGGACGACAGGGCAAGACGAAGGAAGCCGCCAATATCCTGCTGTCCGGCCTGCGCGAGACGCCCGATGACCCGAATCTCTGGCTGGGCCTGGGCAATGCGCTGGTTGCTCACGCCGATGGCGTCGTGTCGCCCGGTGCCGACTTCGCCTTCCGTCGCGCGCTGGCGCTCGACCCGGAAGGCCCGGCGCCGCGCTATTTCTACGGTCTTGCTCTGGCCCGTGGCGGCCAGTTGCAGGCCGCGCGCGACCTGTGGGCGCCGCTTGCCGCCAGCGCGCCTGCGGGCAGTCAGGTGAAGGCCGAACTGGACGCCAACATCGCGCGGATCGACGCCATGTTGGCGGGTGGTAATGCCGCAGCGCAATAGGGCTGGATTGCGCGGCCCTCGGACCCGTGATAGGGCGCGGCCAACGGGGCTGACAGGACTTGAGCGGTCGCTCTCAAACAGGTGTCGCAAGCGCATGACCAGTCAGCATAAACTCCATGGCTGATCTTCTTCCCAACACCGCCCCATCGGCGGGCGAGGATGAACAGGGCGGCCACGGCCACGCTCGCCAAAAGGCGACGACGAAGCTGGTCATCGGCGCGATCGGCATCGTGTTCGGCGACATCGGCACCAGCCCGCTCTACGCTTTTCGCGAGACCTTTGCCGGCCATCACAAGCTTACGCTGGATGCCGATCATATATTGGGCGTCATCAGCCTGATGTTCTGGTCGATGATGCTGGTGGTGACGCTGAAATATGTCAGCATCATCATGCGCGCCGACAATAAGGGTGAAGGCGGCAGCCTTGCCCTGCTGGCGCTCATCAACGGCCAGACCAAGACGCCGCGCTGGTCGCGGGGCATCGTGTTGCTGGGCGTGTTCGCTACCGCCTTATTCTATGGCGACTCGATGATTACCCCGGCCGTTTCGGTGCTGTCGGCGGTCGAGGGTCTGGCGGTCTATAACCCCAATCTGGCGCCCGCGATCCTGCCGGTGGCCGTGTTGATTCTGCTCGGCCTGTTCTGGATTCAGGGGCTGGGGACCAACAAGGTGGCCACCCTGTTCGGCCCGATCATGCTGCTCTATTTCCTGACGATCGCCAGCCTGGGCGTGCTGTCGATCATCAAGACGCCGGGCATTCTCTACGCCTTCAACCCTTATTGGGCGTTCATGTTCTTCGTCACCGATCCGCTGCCCGCCTTTCTGGCGCTGGGGTCGGTGGTGCTGGCAGTGACCGGCGCGGAAGCGCTCTATGCCGATATGGGACATTTCGGCCGCAACCCGATCCGCGTGTCCTGGCTCGCCTTCGTCCTGCCCGCGCTGATGCTCAACTATATGGGGCAGGGCGCATTGCTGTTCCGCGAAGGAGCCGCCGCGCTGCACAGCCCCTTCTACAATCTCGCCCCGCAATGGGCGCAGTTGCCGCTGATCGGCCTGGCCACGCTGGCCGCGATCATCGCGTCGCAGGCCGTGATTTCAGGCGCGTTTTCCGTTACGCAACAGGCGATTCAGCTCGGCTTCATGCCGCGGCTGCGGATATCGCACACCAGCGCGTCGACCGCCGGACAGATCTATATTCCCCTCATCAACTGGGGGCTGATGGTCATGGTGATCCTGCTGGTCCTCACCTTCAAGACATCGTCCAACCTGACCGCCGCCTATGGCATCGCGGTGACGGGCGCGATGTTCATCGACAACGTGCTGTTGACGGTGGTGCTGTTCCGGTTGTGGCACTGGAAATGGTATTATGCCGCGCCCGTGCTGGCGGTATTCTATGTCGTGGACGGCGCCTATCTGGCGGCGAACCTGACCAAGGTGCCGGACGGCGGCTGGTTCCCGCTGCTGATCGGTTTCGTGATCTTCACCCTGCTGACCACATGGTCGCGCGGGCGCAGGCTGGTGCAGGATCGCCTGCGCGAAGCGGCGATGCCGATCCCGATCTTCGTGGCGTCCGCCGCCAACAGCGCGGTGCGCGTGCCGGGTACGGCGGTCTTCATGACCTCCACGCCCGATGGGGTGCCGCACGCGCTGCTGCACAATCTCAAACATAACAAGGTGCTGCACGAGCGGGTCATCCTGCTCACCGTCAAGATCAAGGATGTGCCGGTTGTCGAGGATGACGGCCGGTGCAAGCTGGAGGATCTGGGACGCGGCTTCTTCCGCCTGGTCCTGCAATATGGCTTCATGCAGGAACCGGACGTGCCCGCCGCGCTGAAGAATGTGACCGGCTGTGGTCAGGCATTCAAGATGATGGACACCAGCTTCTTCCTGGCGCGCCAGACATTGCTGCCATCGGCCAAGCCGGGGATGCCGCTGTGGCGGGAAAAAATCTTCGCCTGGATGCTGCGCAACGCGGAAAGCGCGATGGAGTTCTTCCGCCTGCCCACCAACCGGGTGGTCGAACTGGGCAGCCAGGTCGAGATTTGACGTTCAACGATGGGCGATGCTTGCCCATCAATTGACCTTGGGGCATCCTGTTCGCCATGCGCGACGAGCGACACTATGTGATCGAGGCCATCCGGTCTTTTTTGGACGGGTCAGGCGGCCAGTGGGATTGGGATGGTTTTACATCCGCCTCTCTGCGTAGCGCGGCGCTGGACCGGTTGCGTCGCCGGGCCGCTGCCGTGGCGTTGCCGCTCGACGGCGAGGGCGAAGCGACGCTGAGAGCATTGCTCGAAGAGGCCGAGCAGTTGGACGCCTGCGGAACAGAAAAACGTAAACCCTGGCCAATCGAAGCAGGCGTGGCGAGCGGGGCGGCACTGGGTGCCATCATCTGGGCGCTCAGCTTCGTGCAGGGCGGCGGCATTTTTCAGAATCTCGAACTGATAATTGGCCCGGCCGCCCTTGGCGCTTTGGTCGTGGCCTTGCGCAATCGGCGCGAAGAGGTCGGCTATTATGATCCCGAAAATATAGAGCAGAACAAGCAAGGGCGCGTTTGAACGTGAACGCGGAGGCTATGCCGTTCCGCATGATCCCGCACACCAAAAAAGGGCGCGCCCCTTTCGAGCCGCGCCCTTCTGCATCACGTTACCGCGTCGGTCAGGCCGCGTCGCGATCCTTCACGCTGATGTCCACCACCTGACCGCCATTGACGGCGATCTTCTTGGGCTTCATCGCTTCGGGGACTTCGCGCAACAGTTCGATCGTCAGCAGGCCATCGGCCAAATCGGCTTTTTCGACCCGCACGAAATCGGCTAGTTCGAAACGGCGCTCGAAGCTGCGGTTGGCGATGCCGACATGCAGGAATTTCGAACGGTCCGCTGACGCGGCGTCATCCTTGCGGCCGATCACCTGAAGCAGGTTCTGCTGCGCCGTAATGTCGATTTCTTCCGGGCGGAAACCGGCGATCGCCAGCGTCACGCGATAGCGGTCTTCGGACAGGCGTTCGATATTGAAGGGGGGATAATTGTCTGCCTGCTGCAACCGGGCGTTATTCTCGATCAGGTCGAACAGGCGATCGAAGCCGACGGTAGAGCGGCGATAGGGGGTAAGGTCGAAACCACGCATTGTCATAATCTCCAACGAGCAAAATGAACCTGCCGGACCCGAAACGTGGCGCCCGGCGATAGTGTGTCCGACCCCATCTGGCGGCCGGACACAATCGATATGGTTCGAACTTTTGCGGTTTCAAGAGAAGGCGTCACGGCGACTTGCGCTGATCTTCCATGACTGTCCTACAGCGACGCGCCGTGTCAGGATCGATCATCGCTCTTTCCATTGTCGGTCCAAGTCTCGATCCGTCGGCGTAACAATATGTCGCGCCGGCGACAGGAAAATTCAACTTTACCGGGAAATGTGCGAAGTTAAGCAGAACGGATGGCACATATCGGGCCTGAACAAAAAAGCACCCGGATCGTGTTTTCACGATCCGGGTGCTTCATGGACGATTGCTCGTCTCCCCCTTGGCCTGCCTCAACCGCTTCTCAGCCCCCTAAGCTCAAAGCGGGATGCAGTATCCCTGAACCACGGCCTTTACCTGTGCTTCCATTGTCTTGCTATGACTGCTGCACGGTTGAGTCACGGGCAAAATCGGGCCGCTGTGATTTTCGGTTCGCCGCTGTGTCCACAATGCAACAATTCGGCAATGCTTGCCGTTCGCGGGCTGCCCTCCTAGACGATCCATCGGACCATCAGACAAGGGCCGTTCGCGCCACATGATTCTTTCCCGCTACGAACGTATGATCGCCAAGCGTTACCTGCTGCCCGGCAAGGGGGAGGGGTTCATCTTTCTCGTTGCGGGGATCAGCCTGGCGGCAGTGATGCTGGGCGTCGCCGCGCTCATCATCGTGATGAGCGTGATGAACGGCTTCCGCGCCGAACTGTTCGACAAGATCGTCGGCCTCAACGGCCACGCCGTCGTGCAGGGCTATGGTGGGCGCCTACCCGACTGGCAGTCGGTGCTGGCGGAGGCGAAGAAGACGCCCGGCGTCACCAGCGCGACCCCGATGATCGAACAGCCGTTGCTCGGCACCTTTCAGGGGCGGGTCGAAGCGGTGCTGGTGCGCGGCATGAACGTGCCCGACATTCGCGCCAACGCGACGCTCAAGGGCAAGGTGCTGGCAGGCAGTCTCGACAGCCTGACCGCCAATGGCGGCAAGATCGGCATCGGGTCGCGCCTGGCGGAAAATCTGGGCATTCAGTTGGGTGACAGCCTGACGATCATCAATCCGGCCGGGCGCTCCACCCCCTTCGGCACAGTTCCGCGCCAGGTCGCCTATCAGGTCGCGGCGATCTTCGAGGTCGGCGTTTATGATTATGACAAGGCGCTTGTCGTCATGCCGATGGAGGATGCCCAGACGCTGCTGCTGCTGGGTGATGTCGTTGGCATGATCGAAGTGCAGACCGTCGATCCCGACCGGGTGGGCCAGATATTGCAACCGCTTGCGGGGAAGGTCGCGGGCCGCGCGGTCGTCACCGACTGGCGCCAGATGAACGCTTCCCTGTTTGAGGCGCTGGCGGTCGAGCGGGTGGCGATGTTCGTCGTACTGTCGATCATCGTGCTGGTCGCGGTGTTCAACATCCTCTCCTCGCTCATCATGCTGGTCCGCGCCAAGACGCGGGACATTGCCATATTGCGAACGATGGGGGCGAGCCGGGCGAGCCTGGTCAAAATCTTCATGACGGTGGGCGTGACCATCGGCACGCTGGGCATGGTGGCGGGCATGGCACTGGGTTTCACGTTCCTGTTCTTCCGCCAGAGCGTGGTGAACGCAATCCAGTTCCTGACGGGGCAGAATCTGTGGGACCCCTCGATTCGTTTCCTGACCGAGCTGCCCGCGAAGCCCGACCCAGTGGAAATCGGGATCATTGGTGTCATGGCGCTGGTGTTCAGTTTCCTTGCCACCCTCTATCCGGCCTTCAAGGCCGCCAATACCGATCCGGTGCAGGTGCTGCGTTATGAATGACATCTTGCAGGTGACGGGTCTGACCCGCAGCTTCACCCAGGGCGAAGAAACGATCGAGGTGCTGCGCGGCATCGACCTGACCGTGGGGCAGGGCGAGATCGTCGCGCTGCTGGGTCAGTCGGGATCGGGCAAGTCCACCTTGTTGCAGGCGGTCGGCCTGCTCGAAGGCGGCTTCGAAGGGTCTATCCGTATCGGTGGCGAGGAAGCGGCCAAACTCGACAATGACGGCCGCACCCGGTTGCGCCGCGATTCATTGGGCTTCGTCTATCAGTTCCACCATCTGCTGCCCGATTTCAACGCGACCGAAAATGTCATCCTGCCCCAGGTGATCCGCGACACGGACATGGCCACCGCACGGGCGCGAGCGGAATCGCTGCTGGGGTCGCTGGGCCTTGGTCATCGACTGGAGCATCGGCCCAGCCAGTTGTCGGGCGGCGAGCAGCAGCGCGTCGCCGTGGCCCGCGCGCTGGCAAACCGCCCCGCGCTGGTGTTGGCGGACGAGCCGACCGGCAATCTGGACGAGCGCACCGCCGACATCGTGCTGGCCGAATTTCTCCGGCTGGTTCGCGGAGAAGGATCGGCGGCGCTTGTCGCCACCCATAATGAGCGGTTGGCACAGAAGATGGACCGGATCGTGCGCCTGCACGAAGGGCGACTGGAGTCGACGTCAGGCGACCGCTGAAGCGGAAGCGTCGCGCCTGGTCGCCACCACGATCCGGTCGCGCCCGTCACGTTTGGCGCGCAACAGGGCGGCGTCGGCGGTCTGAACCAGCCGCTCTGCCGCGCCATGATCGGGAAAGGCGGACAGGCCGAAGGATGCAGTAATCTGCCCCAACGCCTTGCCGCGATACTCTACGCGCAAATCGCGGATAGCCCGCTGCACCTGTTCGGCGCGCTCCATCGCACGCTCGATCGCAAAGCCGGGCATCAGCAGGACGAACTCCTCGCCCCCCAGACGGAAGGCGCAGCCTTCCTCCCGCAGGGAGTCGCCGAGTACCTCGCCGACGGCGCGCAGCACTGCATCCCCCGCATCATGGCCGAACATGTCATTGAACCGCTTGAAATGGTCGATGTCGATCATGAGGCAGGCGAGCGGCGCGTGATGGCGTTCGGCCTGTTCGATCTGGACCTGCAACGCCTGGTCGAAGTGTCGGCGGTTGGCCAGGCCGGTTAGGGCATCGGCCATGGCCATGTCGCGCAACGCATCGCGCAACCGCAAATTGGCGAGCGCCAACCCGATATTTTCCGCCAGCATGCCCAGATAGATGTCGGTGCGGCCCACATCCTGACTGGCGATGTCCGATGGTCGCTCGAAATAGAGCATGCCGATGCTCTTGCCCTGGGCGATCAATGGCATGCAGATGGTCGCGACATTCGCCTGCTCGCCCAGATGGTCACAGCATATGTCGATCGCATCGCCCGCCGGACTATGGGTCTGCCCACGGCGCACCGCCCAGCAGGCCGATGGCGCAAAATCCGGTCGCGACAGGACCGGCTCTCCCCATGCGCAGGCTTGCGCCATCGCATTGCGACGGCTGTCGAGCATATAGAGGCGGCCGGGGAAGCGCGGCGCGATTTCGGGTGTAAAGCGGCGGACGACCTCGGCCAGGTCATCCATGTCGTCGCATCCCTGCAAGCGTTGCGTCATCCGTGACAGCAGGTCGCGCAACGCCCGATCCTGATCGCGCTCCTTTTCCAGCCGCTGACGTTCCAGACCATTTTCGCGAAAGATGCGGATGGCCTGCGCCATGTCGCCAATCTCGTCGACTTGCCGCAGGTCGGGCGGGATCGCAGCATAGTCCTGCGCCGCCAGCCGGGTGACGACATCGCTCAAACGGACGACGGGGTGCAGGATGCGCTGCTTGAGAATGAAATAGAGTACGCACAGGAACAGCAGCGCCGTGATGCCCAGCATGACTTCCGACATGGTGCGCCATGCCCGCGCGGTGTCGGTGGCATTATCGACGGCCTGTTGTGTGCGTTGGTCCAGCATGTATTGGAATTTGGCGACCTGCGCCGCCACCCGATCCATTTCGCGGCCATATTCGTCGCCGAACAGGATCGTGCGGGCTGTTCGAGCATCGCCCTTCTCCGCCGCGCGCAACGCGGCTTCCTGTTCATCCGACAGCGCGTCCGCCCAATGGAGCGCCTGTTGCAGCGCCTGCAATTCGGTGATGCTCGCCCCTGCATCGCGCAAATGGCGGATGCGCTGTTCGACCGACCGCAACGCCACTTTTTCGCGCTGATAGGCGATCACATGGCTGGGATCGCCGGTGATAACGAAGCTGCGCGCCTGTTCGGTCAGGCGGTAGACATCCTCCTCCACCGTCGAGGTCAATTGATCGAAGGTCGCGCGCTGGCTAACCGCCGCGCGCTCCCGCTCCTCTGCTCCCGATGCCAGCAGCATGGTGGCGCCCGAAAGCAATGTCAGCGCGACGGTCGCGCCATAGGCCCAGTTGGTGATCGTGGATAAACGCATGATCGGGCTATTTTTAGGGGCGATATGTTGGGATTTGCTTAACTATCGCCCCCGGGAACGCCTCGCCGCTTACCCACAGCTTTTCGTCCATGGGGGCTAGTCGCGAATCGATCCGTCGGCCTAGACTGGGCTATGCCCCATGCCCCGTTCGTACCCCTTCGTATTTTCTCGTCCTATACCATGCTGGAAGGGGCGATCGACCCCAAGAAAATGGCCAAACAGGCCAAGGCGCTTGGCTTTCCTGCGGCCGCCATCACCGACCGCAACGGCCTGTATGGCTCGATGGCCTTCTCCGATGCGTGCAAGAGCGAGGGGGTGCAGCCGATTATCGGCGCGATGCTGGGCGTGTTGCGGCCGGGCCGCCCGCTCAATGCGTCGTCGGTGCATGACTGGCTGGCGCTCTATGCCCAGGACGAGGCGGGTTATGACAATCTCTGCGCGCTCGTGTCGATGGCGCATCTCGACCGTCCTCTGGAAGAAGTGCCTCACGTGCCGATGGAGGCGCTCGAAGGGCGCACCGATGGCCTGATCGCGCTGACGGCGGGCGGAGAGGGCGCGCTCGCCCGCCTGTTTGCGGAGGATCAGCCCGATGCGGCGATCGACTATGCGAAACGGCTGGAGGCGCTTTTCCCCGGACGCCTCTATGTCGAGATCTGCCGCCGCCTCGATCCGCTGGAAGGTAAGGCGGAACCGCATCTGCTCGACCTGGCCTATACGCGCGATCTGCCGTTGGTCGCGACCAATCCGACCTGCTTTACCGAACCGCATTTCCACGCGGCGCATGACGTGATGCTTTGCATTGCCGACAGCGCCTATGTCGAAACGCCGGACCGGCGCACCAGTTCGCCCGATGCGTGGATGAAGCCTGCGGGCGAGATGAAGCGCCTGTTCGAGGATATGCCCGAAGCGCTGGCCAATACGCTGGTCGTAGCACAGCGCTGCGCCGTCGCCGCCCCTAAGCGCAAGCCGATCCTGCCCAGCCTGGCCGGTGATATCGAGGGCGAGGCGCGGATGCTGCGCGAACAGGCGACCGCGGGGCTGGAAGCGCGGCTCGCCAAGGCGGGAATCATCGCCGACGATGCCCGCAAGCCCTATTTCGAGCGGCTGCAATTCGAAACCGACATCATCATCCAGATGGGTTTCCCCGGCTACTTCCTGATCGTTGCCGACTTCATCCACTGGGCGAAGGAGCAGGGCATCCCCGTCGGGCCGGGCCGTGGCTCCGGCGCAGGGTCGGTGGTCGCCTGGGCGCTGACCATTACCGATCTCGATCCGCTGCAACTGGGCCTGCTGTTCGAACGATTCCTGAACCCGGAACGTGTGTCGATGCCCGATTTCGACATCGATTTCTGCGAAACACGGCGCGGCGAAGTGATCCGTTATGTCCAACAGAAATATGGCGCGGATCATGTGGCGCAGATCATCACCTTCGGAAAGCTCAAGGCGCGCGCCGTGCTCAAGGATACCGGACGCGTATTGCAGATGAGCTATGGTCAGGTCGACCGGCTTGCAAAGCTGGTGCCCAACCATCCGACCGATCCATGGACGCTGGAGCGCTCGCTGAACGGCGTTGCGGAGTTCCGGGCGGAATATGACAATGATGCGCAGGTCAAGCGGCTGATCGACTATGCGATGAAGCTGGAAGGGTTACCGCGCCACAGTTCCACCCATGCCGCCGGCGTGGTGATCGGTGATCGACCGTTGCAGCAGCTCGTCCCGCTCTATCGCGATCCGCGTTCCGACATGCCGGTGACGCAATTCGACATGAAATATGTCGAGGGCGCGGGACTGGTAAAGTTCGATTTCCTTGGCCTCAAGACCTTGTCCGTGCTGCAAAAAGCGGTGCAACTGCTCAGCGCGCGGGGCGTCACGGTCGACCTCGATACGCTGGCATGGGATGATACGGCAGTCTATGACCTGCTCCAGCGCGGCGACACGGTCGGCGTGTTCCAGCTGGAATCCGAAGGCATGCGCAAGACGCTGGCCGCGGTGCGCCCGACCAATTTTGGCGATATCATCGCGCTGGTGTCGCTCTATCGGCCGGGTCCGATGGACAATATCCCGATGTTCGGCCGCCGCAAGAACGGACAGGAAGAGATTGAATATCCCCACATTCTGCTGAAACCGATCCTCGAAGAAACCTATGGCATCTTCGTCTATCAGGAACAGGTTATGCAGGCCGCCCAGATATTGGCGGGTTACAGTCTGGGTGACGCAGACTTGCTGCGCCGTGCCATGGGCAAGAAGGTGAAGGCGGAAATGGACGCGCAGCGTTCCCGCTTTGTCGATGGATGCGCCGCCAGCGACATCAAGCCCGCCAAGGCGAACGAACTGTTCGACTTGATCGACAAATTTGCTGGCTATGGCTTCAACAAGTCGCACGCCGCCGCCTATGCGTTGCTCGCCTATCAGACGGCGTGGCTCAAGGCGCATTATCCGGCGGAATTTTATGCCGGGTCGATGGCGTTCGACATCCACCTGACCGACAAGCTGACGGTGTTCGTCGATGATATGCGGCGCATGGGGCTGACCTGCCTTGCCCCTGACATCAACCGCAGCCTGGCCGATTTCTCGGTCGAGCCGGTCGATCATGAGGGCGATGATCCGCGTCTGGGACATGCCGTGCGCTATGCGCTGGGCGGCCTCAAGGGTGTGGGCGAAAAGGCGATGGAACAACTGGTCGCCGAACGGGATGTGGGTGGTCCGTTCAAGGGCCTGGATGATTTCGCCGACCGGATCGAGCCACGGATGCTCAACCGTCGACAACTGGAAAGTTTGGCGGCTGCTGGCGCGTTTGACGGCGTGCTGGCCGACCGCGCCGGGGTCCATGCGACGGCGGAGACGATCCTGTCGGTCGCCTCCAGCAATGCGCAAGCGCGTGAAAGCGGGCAAGGCGGATTGTTCGGCGACGCCGAAACGCCCCATGCCGACGTGCGTATTCCCCCGCATCAGGCGTGGTCGGTGGCGGATCGCATGGCGCAGGAAAAGGAAGCGTTCGGCTTCTACTTCTCTGCCCATCCGGTGGATCGCTTCCGCCATCTGGCTGATGCACGGGGTGCCAAAAGCTATGGCGCGATCTGTACCGAACCGATGGCGGGCGATCGGAACACCGCCGTCATGGCTGCCATGGTGGAGGATGTGCGCTGGCGCGAGACCAAGCGTGGCGCGCGTTATGCCAACGCCACCTTCTCGGACAGCAGCGGTCAATTCCAGGCAAGCTGTTTTGAGGATGACGCCTGCAAAGCGATCGAGGACATGGCGCGCGATGGCGATTGCGCCCTGCTCTATGTCGAGCTGGACCGGTTGCCTGGCGAAGAAACGCCGCGCGTGACCATTCGCAAGATCGAACCGTTCAAGCAGGTCGCCAATGCGTCGCGCATGGAACTGGTGATCGATGCGAGCGATCCGGCGGCGGCGCAGGCGTTGGCTGATCTGACGGCGCGCAGCCGGGGCGGGCGATGCGAACTGTTCCTGCGCGCGCCGGTCGGCAATGGGCAGGCCGTGCGGATTTTCCTGGGCGACGATTATTTGCTCGGTGCTGACGAAGTGGACGCCATTTCGATTATCCCCGGTCTTGCCATCCACAGTTTCGATCGGATGGACGTTCAGCAGGACGGCTATCGCACACGCACACGGCGCTTGCCTCTGCGCCTCGTGAGCTAAGCAGCCGTCAGAACAGCCGTAGCTGTGCGCCTTCGGGCGGGCGGAACAGGTCGGTCCGCAATGTCAGTCGCTCGGCGCCCAGGCCGGCACGCTTGCGCGCCTTTACGAAGCGGGCGCGTATCAGGTCGGCCCACACGCCTTGCCCGCGCATGCGGCTGCCGAAACCGGAATCATTGTCGCGCCCGCCTCGCATGTCCCGGATGATCGCCATCACCTTGGCCGCGCGATCGGGATAATGTTCGTCGAGCCATGCGCGGAAAAGTGGCGCTACCTCATGCGGCAGGCGCACGGGGATATAGGTGACTTCGCGCGCGCCCGCCGCCGCGACCCGTGCGACGAGCGACTCGATCTCATGATCGGTGATGGCCGGAATGATCGGCGACAGGCTGGCATGGACCGGCACCCCGGCTTCCGCCAACTGCCGGATAGCCTCCACCCGGCGCAATGGATGGGGTGCGCGCGGCTCCAGCGTGCGCGCCACGGCGGGATCGAGCGAGGTTACGGAGATGGCAACCGATACCAGCGTATCGCGCGCCATGTCGGCCAGCAGATCGATATCGCGCAGGATACGGTCCGATTTGGTGGTGATGAAGACCGGGTGCCTGCATTCCGCCAGCAGTTCAAGGCAGTCGCGCGTGATGCGCCAGTCCTTCTCGATGGGCTGATAGGGGTCGGTATTGGTTCCCATTGCGATCGGCGCGACGCTGTAATTCGGTTTCGACAATTCCGCGCGGAGCAACGTGGCCGCATTGGGCTTGGCAAACAGCTTCGTTTCGAAATCAAGGCCCGGGGACAGGTCGTGATAGGCGTGGCTGGGCCGGGCGAAACAATAGATGCACCCATGTTCGCAGCCCCGATAGGCGTTGATCGATTGGCTGAAGCCGATATCGGGAGACGTGTTGCGGGCGATGATGGTGCGGGGATGTTCCAGCGTCACTTGCGTTCGGCGACGGGGGGCGGGGCCGTCGATCGCTGCGATGGCATCGAGCCAGTCGCCGTCAGCGGTGCGTTCGGCCAGATTGAACCGGCGGCTTTCGCCGTTCTGCGTTGCGCCTCTGCCTTTCTCAACAGCCATGCGACAAATTAGAACATAAAGGGAACAAATGCAAGCCTGCAAACGGGGGCGTCAGCCTCCCGGCGGCAGGCCGGATTCATATTGCGCCAGTTCGGGCGTCAGGAATGCGCGATTTTGCTCCCTGATCCGTGCGGCGGCGTCGTCATAGAAAAAGGGCAGGAACGCATAGCGCTGCCCGCGCATCACTGGTCGCGCTTCGTGTAGCAGCGAGCAGGAGAAGATCACCGCACCGCCGGTCGGCGCGCGATAGGTGCGTTGCCCGAATTCGGGGAAGCACAGATCCCCGCCTTCATAATCGTCGGCATTCAGGTTGATGGTGCAGGCGAAGCGCCGGTGCGCCGTCCCCTTTGTGCTGTTGTCGCGGTGCGGGCGGAAATGGCCGCCGTCCCGCGCATCATAACAGGCGATGATGAAGCGTTCGACGCGGGACGCTTCGAACTGGAAGGCGCGCCGGATCATGGGTTGCAGCGTCTGGACCATATGCGTCTTGAGTTGGCCGATCAGGGCCGGATCCTGAATATTATGGTCGGCGCGGCGCTTGTGCCGGTGATCCACCTTCACCACGGTCATCCCGTCCTCTTCGCGCATGAAGCCGGATTCTTCGCCGCCCTCCCGCTGATAGAGGTCGACCAGTTGGGCGCACAGGGTCGGGGAAAAGACCCCCGGCACGACCAGCACAGGCGCATTGAGGTCCGGCAAGGGCGCGGCGGTCAGGGATCGCAGCGTGTCGATGATGGAAGGCCCGTCCTGCAAACCGGCCCGGCGGACCACGCGCAACATGGGGTCGAGCAGCAACCAGTGGGGCGTATAGCGGACCCGGCCATCCTGCGTTTCGACCGCGCCGAACTGGGCGGAAATGGCGTGGTCATAGTCCAGAAACCAGCGAATGCCGGGCAGTTGCTGGGCGATCCGTTCCTGTGCCGCATCCTGTGGGTCGATCGACACGCCAAAGAAGCAGGCCTGGCTGTCGTCGAACAGCGCGCGATTTTCGGCAATCAGCCGCAACGCACCCTGCGTCGCGGCGTCCCGGCCGCTGCCCATGAGCAGCATTAGAATCCAACGGCCGCCCGCCGTGCTGAAGCCATAGCGGGGATTGCCGCTCAGCGCGGTTCCGTGGAACCATGGCACGGCCTGGCCGGGGGACAGTAAATTCTGCATCGCGTCAGATTGCGTTGTGGCACGGCGAATGACAAGCCTCTCCGCCATGCCACTGGCGCGCAGGCGGCGCGCTCCCTATAGCCATGACATGGCATCGACCCAAAAGCAGAAAAGCTCCACATCCGCCCGCGCACCCTCGAAAGTGCGACCGGCCGGCTTCCCCACCCGTGACGAAGTGATGGCCTTCATTACTTCTACCGATCAGGCCGCGGGCAAGCGAGAGATCGCCAAGGCGTTCGGCCTTAAAGGGCAGGAGAAGATCGCGCTCAAGGCGCTGCTCAAGGACATGGCGGACGAAGGGCTGATCGACATCGGTCCGGCCCGCGCTTTTCACAAAATGGGCGGCGTGCCCAAGGTGACGGTGCTGCGGATCGTCGATGTCGATGACACGACATTGATCGCGACGCCCGAACGGTGGGAAGCCGAAGGACAGCCCGCGCCGCGCCTGCGCGTGGTGGAACGCGGTGGCCGTGGTGCGCTGACTGTTGGCGATCGTATCCTTGCGCGGACCGAGGAAGCGGGGCGTGGCTGGCTGGCCCACCCGATGAAGAAACTCGCCAAATCGACCGAGATGCTGCTGGGCGTGGTCGAAGAAATGGCCGACGGCAAGCTGTGGCTGCGGCCCGTCGACAAGCGCATTCGCAAGGATACGCCGATCAGCGACGCGGGAACGGCGAAAAAGGGCGATCTGGTGCTGGCCGAGCCGACTGGCCGCCCGCCGCGTATCAGCGCGCGCGTCACCGACATATTGGGCGACCCCTTTGCCCCGCGTAGTTTCAGCCTGATCGCGATTCACAAGCACGGCATCCCCAACGTCTTCCCCGAACGGGTGGAGGATGAAGCGGTCGCCGCATCCGCCTTGCCCTTGCATGAGGACAAGCGGGAAGATCTGCGCCATCTGCCGATCGTGGCGATCGACCCGGTGGACGCGCGCGATCATGACGACGCGGTCTGGGCGACGCCGGACGAGGATGAATCCAATGTCGGTGGCTATAAGGCGATCGTCGCCATCGCCGATGTCAGCTACTATGTCCGCCCCGGCAGCGCGCTGGACAAGGAAGCACGCAAGCGGGGCAACAGCGTGTATTTCCCCGATCTGGTCGTGCCGATGCTGCCGCACCAATTGTCGTCCGACATGTGCTCACTGCGTGCGGGGCAGGACCGGGCGGCGATGGCCTGTCATCTGACGATCAACGCGCAGGGGAAGGTAACGGCGTGGCGCTTTACCCGTGCGATCATCCGCGTGGCGGCGGTGCTGGCCTATGAAGATGCGCAGGCGGCGATCGACGGCGAAAAGGATCATGCGCTGCTGGAACCGGCGCTTAGGCCGCTCTGGGCGTGCTGGGCGCTGTTGCACAAGGCGCGGCTCGCGCGCGACCCACTGGCGCTGGACCTGCCCGAACGGCGAGTGGTGCTGGACGAGTGGGGCAAAATCGTCAGTGTCGCTGTGCGCGAACGGATCGACGCGCATATGGTGATCGAAGATTATATGATCGCCGCCAATGTCGCGGCGGCCAAGGCGCTGGAACAGAAGAAGGCGCCGGTCATGTACCGCGTGCATGAGGCGCCCAGTCGCGACAAGCTGGTCGCGCTGAAGGAATATCTCGCGACCTTCGACATCGATTTCGCGCTGGGACAGGTGATCCGGCCCGCGACCTTCAACCATCTCATCAAGCGCATCGACGAAGCGGAGGAGAAGGAGCAGATCATGGTCCAGATCCTGCGCAGCCAGACCCAGGCCTATTACAGCCCGCAGAATATGGGGCATTTCGGGCTGGCGCTCGGTTCCTACGGCCATTTCACATCGCCGATCCGCCGCTATGCCGATTTGCTGGTTCACCGGGCGCTGGTCGGTGCGCATGGGCTGGAACTGCCAGCGCCCAAGGATAGCATGATCCCAGACCGATCCTCGCTCAGCACCGAGGATTACGAGAATATGGGCCGCGTCGGCGAAATGATCAGCCAGCACGAGCGCCGCGCGATGGAAGCGGAGCGGGAGACCGTGGACCGTTATGTCGCGGCCTTCCTGTCCGCCCATGTCGGCGAAATCGTCAAGGCGCGCATTACCGGCGTCCAGAATTTCGGCTTCTT
>JAECRT010000020.1:0-34266 GCA_016000085.1 Sphingomonadaceae bacterium | reverse complement strand
AGCCGGTCGATCGCCTCGCTATCGAGACCGCCGGGGATGACCATGATCGGGCAGGGCAACTTGCCTGCATCTGCGCCGGCGAAGTGCGACACCAGCGCGCCCGGCGGGCCGCTGGCAGCTGCACCCAGCACCAGCGCCGCAACCCCATCCATCTCGTCCAGCGTCTTGCGGACAACGGTCACGGCATCGCCCTGCCGCACGGTGATGCTGGGGCGTATGCCGGATTCGTCCGTCAATGTGCCGGCCGCGCTTGTGACCAGCGCTTCTGCGCGTTGCAGCGCCTCATCCTCCATCGTCGCCTGTACGCCGCCCCACTGAACGAATTCGGCGGGCGGGATCAGCGCCAGGATGCGAACGGCGCCGTCGGTCTTGGCAGCGCGACGAGCGGCGAAGCGCAGCGCGGTTTCTGCTTCGGGCGATTCGTCCACAACAACCAGATATGTCCGCACTTCGTGTTGCCCCCGCATTACATTATGGCTCGGACGCATGGTCAGCATGGCCCAACTAACCATAGAGGTGAAATGTGGGCCATAATCATGCCTGTGGCAAGCCGTCCCTTGACCGATCCGGCGAATGGGTGAAAACGAACAGCAAATGGCGACAGCCGTACAGCCAGAAAAGAAGAGGCTCCCAACGCATGAGCAAGACGATCCAGATGCCCGCTCTGTCCCCCACCATGGAAGAAGGCACGCTGGCCAAGTGGTTGGTCAAGGAGGGCGACACGGTTGCGTCCGGCGATTTGCTGGCAGAGATCGAAACCGACAAGGCGACGATGGAGTTCGAGGCTGTCGATGAAGGCGTGGTCGCCAAGATCCTCATCGCTGAAGGTTCCGAAGGCGTGAAAGTCGGCACGGTCATCGCGATCATCGCGGAAGAGGGTGAGGATGTGGCCACGGCAGCCGCCGGTGGTGGCAAGGCCGAAGCCGCGCCTGCTCCCACGCCCAAGGCCGACCCTGCTCCCGCCAAGGCGGAAGCCGCCGCGCCTGCCGCAGCGCCCAAAGCGGATGCAACGCCCGCATCGTCTCCCGCTCCCAAGTCCGGCGATGGCCGGGTGAAGGCCAGCCCGCTCGCCCGCCGTCTGGCCGAGGTGAAGGGCATTGATCTGGCAGCCTTGTCCGGCACCGGCCCCAATGGTCGCATCGTCAAGGGCGATCTGGACGGCGCGAAGGAAGGCGTCGCTGCACCGGCTGCCAAGGCCGCTGCCGCTGTCCCTGCCGCGCCTGCACCAGCGCCTGCCGCCGCCAGCGCCGCGCAGGATTTCGGCATCCCGCACGATGTTGTGAAGCTGAGCGGCATGCGCAAGACGATTGCGCGTCGCCTGACCGAATCCAAGCAGCAGGTGCCGCACATCTACCTGACGGTCGATATTCAGCTCGACAAGCTGCTCAAGCTGCGGGGCGAACTCAATGCGGGCCTCGCCAGCCGCAAGATCAAGCTGTCGGTCAACGACCTGCTTATCAAGGCGCTGGGCGTCGCGCTGGCTCAGGTGCCGGAATGTAACGTCCAGTTTGCCGGCGATCAGATGCTGCAATTCAAGCGCGCCGACATTTCGGTCGCGGTGTCCATCCCCGGTGGGCTGATTACGCCGATCGTGAAGGATGCGGGCAACCAGGGGGTGGCCGCCATCTCCAACGCCATGAAGGATCTGGCCAGCCGCGCCAAGGACGGCAAGCTCAAGCCGGAAGAATATCAGGGCGGCACGGCGTCGCTGTCCAACATGGGCATGTTCGGCATCAAGCAGTTCGAAGCGGTCATCAACCCGCCCCAGGCGATGATCATGGCGATCGGCGCGGGCGAGAAGCGGCCTTTCGTGGTCGATGACAGCCTCCAGATCGCGACCGTCATGTCTGCGACCGGCAGCTTCGACCATCGCGCCATTGACGGCGCGGACGGCGCCCGCCTGATGAAGGCATTCAGGGAGCTGGTCGAAAACCCGATCGCTATGCTGGCCTGATGGCTTTTGTCGACGAACAGCCGCCGGAAAATAGTCCGGCAATCCGCGTCATCGCCATGCCTGCCGATACCAATCCCTATGGGGATATTTTCGGCGGCTGGCTGATGAGCCTGATGGATTCGGCTGCCGGATCGGTTGCTGCCCGGCACAGTCACGGACGCGCGGTGACGATTGCCGTCGATGGCATGGCCTTTTTGCGCCCTGTGATCGTGGGGGACGAAGTGTCAGTGTTCGCTTCGCTCAAATCGGTCGGTCGCACGTCGATGAAGATCGCCGTCGAAGCGTGGCGTCGTGCCCGCCATGACGACCGGTCCTATCGCGTGACCCAGGCGACCTTTACTTTCGTGGCGATCGGCGAGGATCGTCAACCCCGTTCCGTTCCGCCCATTCAGGGCGAATGACCTGTCAAAGACAATAAGCGAGAGTGACCATGGCTGAAACATATGATGTCATTGTTCTGGGATCTGGCCCCGGCGGCTATGTCGCGGCGATCCGCGCTGCGCAACTCGGCCTCAAGACGGCGATCGTCGAGCGCGAGAATCTGGGCGGCATCTGCCTCAACTGGGGCTGCATCCCGACCAAGGCGCTGCTGCGGTCGGCGGAAATCTTCCACTATATGCAGCATGCCAAGGATTATGGCCTGGCTGCCGAGAAGATCAGCGCCGACATCGAAGCGGTGGTGAAGCGTTCGCGCGGCGTCGCCAAGCAGCTTAATCAGGGCGTTACCCACCTGATGAAGAAGAACAAGATCACCGTCCATATGGGCGATGGCAAGCTGGTGGCGAAGGGCAAGCTGTCGGTCACGGCCGATGGCAAGACCGAGGAACTGACCGCCAAGCATATCATCATCGCCACCGGCGCGCGCGCCCGCGATCTGCCCAAGCTCAAGGCCGACGGCAAGCGGGTGTGGACCTATCGCCATGCGATGACCCCGCCGGAAATGCCGACCAAGCTGCTGGTCGTCGGATCGGGCGCGATCGGCATCGAATTCGCCAGCTTCTATAACGACATGGGCGCGGACGTCACGGTCGTCGAGATGATGGACCGCATCGTCCCGGTCGAGGATGCGGACGTCTCCGCCTTCCTGGAGAAGGCCGTCAAGAAGCAGGGCATGACCGTGCTGACCGGCGCGAAGATCGAAAAGATCGAGACCGGCGACAAGGGCGTGACCGCGACGATCAAGGACAAGGCGGGCAAGGACACGACAGTCGAATATAGCCATGTCATCGTCGCCATCGGCATCGTCCCCAATGTCGAAAATCTCGGGCTGGAAGATGTCGGCATCGAACCGGACCAGCGCTATCACATCAAGACCGACGCCTATGGTCGCACCAATGTCGATGGCATGTGGGCGATCGGCGATGTCACCGCGCCGCCATGGCTGGCGCACAAGGCGAGCCATGAAGGCGTGATCGTCGCCGAGGCGATCGCACAGGCGCTGGGCAACACGGATGTGCATCCGCACGCGATGGATGTGCGCAACATTCCGGGCTGCACCTATTGCCATCCGCAGATCGCCAGCGTCGGCCTGACCGAGGCGAAGGCCAAGGAAGCGGGCTATGAGGTGAAGGTCGGCATGTTCCCCTTCATCGGCAATGGCAAGGCGATCGCGCTGGGCGAATCCGAAGGCTTCACCAAGACCGTGTTCGACGCCAAGACCGGCGAATTGCTGGGCGCGCACATGATCGGCGCGGAAGTGACCGAGATGATCCAGGGCTATACCATCGGCAAGACGCTGGAGACGACCGAGGCGGAATTGATGCACACCGTGTTCCCGCATCCCACCATCTCGGAATCGATGCATGAAAGCGTGCTGGCCGCTTATGGCCGCGCCATCCATATCTGATCGGCCGTCATGGCAAAAAGGCGCGGGGGCTTTGGCTCTCGCGCTTTTTTGCGTTTTGGGGATTGCGCTGGCGCAGCGGGCGGGTTGGCTTGATGACCTCAACATTGGGCTGATGGGGCAGGCCGGTCGCGCGCGCGAAGGCGTGATCGGTCAACATCTGACCTCCTATATGCGGCTGGCGTCGGTGATCGGCGACACAGGCGGGCGGCTTATCATGCTGGCGCTGATCCTGGGCTGGTTGTTTTATATTCGCAGGCGCCAAGCGGCGGCGTGGCTGGCCCTTGGGATGGCCGGAGGCACGCTGCTCAATCTGGGGTTGAAGCAGATTTTTGCTGCGCCGCGGCCCGATCTGTTGCCGCATCTCGACATCGTCCACAGCTATAGTTTTCCCAGCGGTCACGCGGCGGGGAACATGATGTTTTTTGGGTTGGTGGCAATGCTGGCGGCGCGCCGTTCGGTCACGGTCGCGGCGGGCCTGATGATCGCATCGATCGGCGTCAGCCGCGTCTGGCTGGGCGTGCATTGGCCCAGCGACGTGACGGCCGGGTGGATCGAGGGGTTGGGCTGGCTCGCCCTGTGCCGCGTCTGGTTACCAACGCGGGGAGGGCAGGGTGAGCGCGCGGACCACGCTCTCATGCGGCGGCATGCCGTCGCTGGTGATGAAGCCATGGACCCAGAAACTGTCGAACACGCACGCCCCGGCGATCAACAATAGGGGCAGGCCCGTGAGCAGCACCAATCTCTGCGACCCGCGCACCGGCTGGTCGGGGGATAACGCGATCAGGATAAGCGGCAGGACCGGCAGGAAATAGCGGCCCTGCGTCCCCTGAATAAAGTCCGCACCCAGCGGCGTGCCGGTCAGATACATGGCGGTTTCGATCAACAGCGCCACGCCCGCCGCCACCGCCAGCCACCAAAGCCGCTGACCGATGCCGAACCGCGCGCCCGCGCCGCTCGCCACGCCCGCAGCCAGCATGACCAGGGCCAGCGGATAGGCCAGCAACGGCAGCAGGATCGCGTTCCAGCCGAATCGTCCGACAATCTGAAGTGCATAGACTGGCGCGCGTTCGATGACGCTGCTCGTCAGAATATGGATATAGGCGACCGGATCGCGCAGGATGATCGCCAGCTGTTCGGCGAGCGGTGCGGTCATGACCGTCTCGCCCGTCCGACGCGACTGGATATGATAAAGCGCCTGGCTGCCGCCCGAAAATTTCATCCAGGCCACAAATGCTGCCGCGCCCAACACCAGGGCAGCCAGGGTCAGTCCCAATCGAACTCTTTGGCCTTGGTGCGGCCATCTTAGTCCGGCCGCCATCAGGGGCAGATAGACGCCCTTGGCCAGCGCCAGCAGCGGCGCGATGAGGATCAGCCCCGTCGACCGTGCCGGACCTGCCCCCATGAAGCCGATCCGCAGCGCCAACGCCAGGCCGAGAAAGCCCAGGCCGTTGATGACGGCATCGGGGGACAGCGACCCGCTCTGATAGGCAAAGGTCGGCAGAGCCGCCGTCACCAGTAACGCATTGCGGCCAAAGGGCAGCAGCGCCAGCGCAGCGCACAGCAACGCCAGCGCCGTCGTCGCATTGACCATGCGCCCGGTATAGAAACTATCCAGCCGGGGCAGGCCCAGCCAGTCCCCCAGCATCAGCCCGGCGGCGCCCGGCGCATAGAGCGTCGGCGCATAGCTGGCGACATTGGGAAATTCGGCAAAGCGTTGCGCCGGCCGCCCGGCATCGGCCGTCCGGCTCTGTTCCAACATGGCCTTGTCGAACCGGCGCAGCGTCGGTGGCACATCGGTCGGAAAATCGACGATATGCAGATCAACGGCAGCGCGGGGAAAGGACGCGCCGATCACGCCGCCACGCTGTTCGGTCAGCATATGGCCTTCCGACAAGGACAGCGACTTCATATAATGCTGATTTTCGTCGGGCGCCTGAAAGGGCGGGGTTATCAGAGTGAAGAACAGGGTGGCGACGATGATCGCCGCCAACAACAATTTTTCCACGCCGGTCCATGGTGCAGCCAGCAGCATGTCGGCGCTGTTCGCGCCCTTCACCCTGATCCGTTCGTTCCGCATCGCCGTCGCACACCTTCCGTTGCGCGGGATGCTACCGTTCAGCTCTTAATATTTCCCGTCACCATGCAAGTTTTGCTCATTGTTAACGGATCGGTCCCTTAGCCTGCGTCCTCTGCACGGTCGACCGGAGGGTGCAGCCGCAGGCGGCTGACCCGGCGACCGTCGCTCGCCAGGATTTCGAGCTTCCAGCCGCTTTCGGGATGGTCGAGTATTTCGCCCGGTTCGGGAACGCGCCCTGCAATGACGAAGGCAAGGCCGCCCAGCGTGTCGACATCCTCCTCGACGTCGGCCAGCCTTGGATCGATTTCCTCGGCCACATCGTCCAGTTCGGCGCGGGCGTCCGCTTCCCACAGGCCGCCATCGAGCGGCACCAGCATCGCTTCGGGTGCGTCGTCATGCTCGTCCTCGACGTCGCCGACGATTTCCTCGACCAGATCCTCGAACGTCAGCAGCCCTTCGGTGCCGGAATATTCATCGAGCACGATGGCCAGATGGGTGCGCTTGGCGCGCATTTCGGCCAGCAGATCGAGTGCGCCCATGCTTTCGGGCACATAGAGCGGCTGGCGGATCAGCGGTTCCAGCGTGTCGGGGACCGGCGACTTGCCGGCCAGGATGGCGAAGGCATCGCGAATGTGGATCATGCCGACGATCGTGTCGAGCGTGTCGCGATAGACGGGAATACGGCTGTGCCCCGCTTCCGCGAACAGCGCGGACAGGTCGGCGAAGCTCGCTTTCTCTTCGATGGCGATGATGTCGGCGCGGGGCACGGCAACGTCGTCGACCGTATGTTCGGAAAAATGGAGCAGGTTGCGCACCATCTGGCGCTCGATCGCCGACAGGTCGCCCTTCGCGGGTGGAGAGGCGCCTTCGTCCTGCTCCTCCTCATCATAGTCGTCGAGCGCTTCCTCCAACTCCTTGCGCAGGCTGGTGGCTTCATTCTCGCCGAACAGAAGCGACTTTATGCCGCTCCATAAGCCGCCGTCATTGCTACTACTGTCCGGGTCCTTTGAACCGGCGCTGTCCTTCGGGCTGCCTTCAGCCATTTCTGTCTCAATCCCCTATGGAGCGTTTTCGAAGCCGGCGGACCGTCTGCTGGCTCGGAAAACGCGAACAATCAACCAGCCTGCCGATCCCCATAGGGATCGGAAAGCCCGAGGCTGGTCAGCGCGGCGACTTCCAGCGCTTCCATGGCCTCGGCCTCATTGTCGTCCATATGATCATATCCGAGCAAATGAAAAGTCCCGTGAATGATCAAATGTGCGGCATGATCGGCAATGCTGATGCCTTTTTCTGCTGCTTCGCTGGCGCAAACCCCTTCGGCCAGCACAATATCGCCCAGTAAAACCTCGCCATCGTCGGTATTGCCGGTGCCTTGCAAAAGATCTTGCTGCACCATCGGGAAGGACAGGACATTGGTCGGCCTGTCCTTGTCACGATAGGCGCGGTTCAACTGATGCACTTCCTCGTCCGTGGTCAGCTTGACCGCGACTTCGTACAGCGCCTGATCGGTTGCGAAGGCGATATAGGGGCTGTGCGCGATGGCAGCCGCCACCGCGCGCTGGCCCAGCATTTCCCAATCGACACCGGGCCAGCCTTCTTCATGTAAGACGGCGACTTCAATCATGCGGGCAATCTCCGTTCCTGTCAGGCATCCGGCCCCTCATAAGCCTGAACGATGCGACCCACGACCGGATGCCGCACGACGTCGCCAATGCCGAAGGGGACGATCGCAATGCCTTCCACCCCCTCCAGCCGTCCAACCGCGTCGGCCAGGCCAGAGGTGCCCGGTTGCGGCAAATCGACCTGCTTGGGATCACCGCACACGACCATGCGGCTGCCTTCGCCAAAGCGGGTGAGAAACATCTTCATCTGAGCGATGGTGGTGTTCTGTGCCTCGTCCAGCACGATGAAGGCATTGGCCAGTGTCCGCCCGCGCATGAAAGCGATAGGCGCAATTTCTATTTCGCCGCTCGCGATGCGCCGTTCCACCTGTTCGGCGGGCAGCGTGTCATGCAGCGCGTCGTAGATGGGCCGGAGATAGGGATCGACCTTCTCCTTCATGTCGCCGGGCAGGAAGCCGAGCTTCTCGCCTGCCTCCACCGCGGGGCGCGACAGGATGAGGCGGTCGACCGTGCCGGTGATGAGCTGGCTGACGGCTTGCGCCACCGCCAGATAAGTTTTGCCCGTGCCTGCCGGGCCGAGCGCGAAGATGATGTCGTTGCGGGTCAACGCTTCCATATAGGTGACCTGCGTTGCGCTGCGCGGCACGATCGTCTTCTTGCGCGTGCGGATCATCACCGTGGGCGGTTCGGCGACGTCATGGCGGATGATGCCGTCCAGCGTCGGTTCGGACGACATGGCGATCACCGCCTCGACCGCGCCGGCGTCGATTTCCTGCCCCGCCACGATGCGATTATAGAGGCCGGTCATGACGTCGCGTGCGCGGGCGGCGGCTTCGGCCTCGCCCTCGATCTGGAGCTTGTTTCCGCGCGCGGCGATATAGACGCCCAGGCGATTTTCGATGGCGACCAGATTCTGGTCATATTGGCCAAACAGCGCGCCCAGCAGATGCGGTTTTTCGAAGGTGACTTCCAGTCGCGCGCGCTCGACGATGTCGGTGCGGGGATGATGCGGTTTCTTCGCCATTTAAAAGCCTCCCTTGCTCGTCATCCATCCTGCAACATCCGGTCGATGCCGGGGGATCGGAAGATGTGTTCCCATGATCACGGGAATGACGAGGCTTTGGTTCAAGCGGCTTTCCT
Source organism: Sphingomonadaceae bacterium (assembly GCA_016000085.1). Classification (GTDB taxonomy): domain Bacteria; phylum Pseudomonadota; class Alphaproteobacteria; order Sphingomonadales; family Sphingomonadaceae; genus Sphingobium. Next base: position 25,627 of record JAECRT010000020.1, on the reverse strand, counting down.
CCTGCTGGGTTCGCCGGCCAGACTGTTCGGGCCGGCACTGACGATATCGACTTCGAGCATGTCGCCGATGGACAATTCGGGAGCGGTGACATGAACGGATTGCAGCCAGGGCGTCTTGCCGATCAGCTGGCCGGGATAGCGGCCTTTGCGTTCGAGCAGGATGTCGGCGCGGCGGCCCACGGTGGCGGTGTTGAAATCCACCTGATGGCGATTGATGACGGCTTGGAGCCGGGCGAGGCGGTCATCCATCACCTCGGCGGGAATCTGCCCGTCCATGTCGGCCGCGGGCGTGCCGGGGCGGGGGCTATATTTGAACGAATAGCATTGCGCGTACCGCACTTGCTCGACGATCTTGAGCGTATCCTCGAACTCGGCGTCCGTTTCGCCGGGGAAGCCGACGATGAAGTCGCCCGATACGGCAATGTCGGGCCGCGCCGCGCGCACGCGTTCGATGATGCGCAGATAGCTGCTGACATCATGGCTGCGGTTCATCGCCTTGAGGATGCGGTCATTGCCCGACTGCACCGGCAGATGCAGAAATGGCATCAGCTTGTCGATCTCGCCATGGGCGGCAATCAGGCCGTCGCTCATGTCGTTAGGATGGCTGGTGGTATAGCGGATGCGGTGTAGCGCTTCGATCTTCGCCAGTTCCCGGACCAGGCCGTCCATTCCCTGTGCGCGGCCCCGGTCATCGTCTCCGGTCCAGGCGTTCACATTCTGGCCCAGCAGGGTGATTTCCTTGACCCCGCCATCGACCAGCGCCTTCGCTTCATCAAGGATGGCGGTCCAGCTACGGCTGATTTCCGCACCGCGCGTATAGGGTACGACGCAATAGGTGCAGAATTTGTCGCACCCTTCCATGATCGTCAGGAAGGCGGTCGGCCGCGCCTGCTTCGTGCGGCCGGGAAGGGCGGCGAATTTCGACGCGGCGGGCATGTCGGTGTCGACGGCTTCTTCGCCGCGCCCGGCCTTTTCGATCAGGTCGGGCAGGCGATGATAGGCTTGCGGGCCAACGACGATATCGACGGTCTTGGCGCGGCGGCTGATTTCGCTGCCTTCGGCCTGCGCGACACAGCCTGCAACGGCGATCATCGGCCGCGTGCCATCGTCGCGTGTCATGCGGCCAATGTCGGAATAGACCCTGTCCACCGCCTTTTCGCGAATGTGGCAGGTGTTCAGGATCACCAGATCGGCCTCAGCCCCTTCCGCCGGGGTCATGCCGCGCGCGCCCAGCATTTCGGCCATGCGCTCGCCGTCATAGACATTCATCTGACAACCGAACGATTTGACGTGAAATGTCGCGGGCGTTTTGGGGGCTTGGGAGGCGTCGTTACGATTCATGCGGTTCAGCTATACAGGCGGCGGAGAGGAAGCGGAAGGGTGCTGGTGCAGCGATATGCTCGCAGCGATCCGCTCGCGCGCCAGTGCGGCGATGACCTTGCGATCGGCGCAGGATGCCGGATCAAACGGCTCCAGAAAGCGCAGTGTCACGTCGATGCGCCCCTTGCGCTGCAACAACCGCTTGGCATTGCCACCTGCGGGTTCGTCGCCATGCCAGGCGATTTCGCTGGTCGCTGCGCCATAATCGATATGCACGGGCTGGATCATGACGGCGCGTGGCGGCGGCAGCAGCACGGCCAGCAGGGCAGGCTTGAACGGCAGCAGTCCCCGACCATCGCTGGTCGTGCCTTCCGGGAAAAGCGCGACGGGCTGATGGCCCAGCATCGCGCCGCGCAGCGCATCGATCTGGCCCGTCAGCATGGCGCGCCGGTCGCGCGCGACAAATATCGTCCGGTTTTGCGCCGCCATCCAGCCGATCAGCGGCCAGCGCGCGATCCCGTCATGCGCGACGAAGGCAGCGCCGGTCGTGCCACCCAGCGCCAATATGTCGATCCAGCTGACATGATTGGCCAGAATGAATATGTCGCCATCATGGGGCTGGCCGACGACGCTGATCCGGGTTCCGACCGATCGCGCGGCCAGCGCCAGAAAATGGCGCGGCCAGGGGGAAGGTCGGCGCAACACGCGCCACACAAGATGCGGGATCAGGCACAATAACAGGCTGGTGAGGAGCGCGCCGATGCGCGCCCAATATCGCACGCCGCGACCCAGGGTCGTCAGCGCGTCAGTTTTTGCGGTCGAGGGCGACGCCGTACAACTCCATGCGGTGATCGACCAGGCGGAAGCCCAGCTTTTCCGCGATCTGCTTTTGCAGTTGCTCCAGTTCCGGATCGACAAATTCGATGACATTGCCGGTTTCGACGTCGATCAAATGGTCGTGATGGGATTCGGGTGCCGCTTCATAGCGGGCGCGCCCGTCGCCAAAATCATGGCGTTCCAGAATGCCGGCCTCTTCGAACAGGCGGACCGTACGATAGACGGTCGCGATCGAAATGCCCGGATCGATGGTGGAAGCGCGCTTGTGCAATTCCTCGACATCGGGATGGTCAATGGCGTCGCTCAGCACCTGGGCAATGACCCGGCGCTGTTCGGTGATGCGCAGCCCTTTTTCATGACACAGGGCTTCAACGTCGATTTTGCGGTTCATGGATGCTCGCAGGCTTTGGGGGCTGGATCGCGGTAAAGCCTAGCGGCTTTTCCGGTCGGGTAAAGGGGCACATGGCGACATGTGCCCCTTTCCACAAGCCCGTTTAAGCCGGGCGCGCCTTATTTTGCGACGCGGGTGCGGCGACGCTTGGTGCCCAGGCCAATTTTCTTGGCAAGGGTGCGGCGCTGTTCGGCATAATTGGGTGCGACCATCGGATAGTCGGCGGGCAGGCCCCATTTCGCGCGGTAATCGTCCGGCGTCATCTGGTAATGGGTCATCAAATGCCGCTTGAGCATCTTCAACTTCTTCCCGTCTTCCAAACAGATGATGAAATCCGGTTTGATCGAAGAGCGAACCGACACGGCCGGTTCTGGTTTTACTTCCGGTGCGGGCGCAGGCTGGCTGAGATTAGCCAGCGCAGCATGGACATTCTGGATCAGTGCCGAAACGTCGGAGACGGAAACGCTGTTATTGGAGACATGCGCAGCGACGATATCTGACGTCAAAGTAATGAGCAGCTCGCTCTGGGCCGATTCGGTTTCCATTTTTCTATTTCCTACGGTGGCTATATTCTTTTGCGACCCGCCCGAAGGAATTGACTTCTGGAGCGGTGCGGGTTTGTTAGCCGCTAGGCACCAATTTCGCAAGGGATGATGCTCTCAGGGACGCATATCCAAGCGAAAACTCAGGGCGTCATGAAGTTGACCATCATTACCGCGATAGTAACCGGGGCGACGATGGACGTATTCAAAGCCTATAGTTTCATAAAGTTTAATCGCATTGTTATTAGCGCGTACTTCCAGATTCATGGAGATGATGCCTTTGCGCCGCGCCGTGCGTAGCGTGTCGCGTAACAGCGTTGCCCCGATGCCGCGCCCGCGCCACGCTGGATCGACCGCGAGCAGCAGCAATTCGCATTCGTCCAGTACCGAGCGTACCAGCGCAAAGCCCAGCGAAGCAGCGTCGACCCGAGCGATCGTCAGCCAGGTGCCGGGCATCATCATCACGCCGGCCAGTTGAGGCAGCGTCCAGGCTTCGCCAAACGACGGGTCGAACGCGGAAACCATGACGGTCATGGCATCCGCCAGAGCATTGCGATCACCATTTTCATAGGTGTCGAGAAGCAGGTTGGGCATCATAATGCGGCGCGCTCCGCCATGGTTTGTGCGTCCGCACCCCGGCCATAAATCGGCGTGGGCGGCAAGGAGGGCAGGCCGGCGATCAACCCATGGTCGGCGGCGTCGGGATAAAGGTTGATCGCTGTGCCATGGCCGCGAGCCGTGACCAATGCTTCGGCGCCGGTGCCATAGATGGTGGTGACGTCGAATTGCGTTGCCAGCGTCGCGATCGGCGTGGAGGCGATCGCGCTGGTCGCGCTGCGTCCGTCGGCGGCGAAGCACTGCCAGAATAGCTCGCCATGGCCGCCGGTGATCGTGACGGCGATCGGGCCTTCGCCATGATCGCGCGCAGCCATCGCCGCGATCAGCGAGGGAGCCGTATAGCCATGGAGCGGCAATTTCCAGGCCAGCGCCAGCGCGCGCGCTGCGGCTACGCCGATGCGCACGCCCGTAAAGCTGCCGGGGCCGACATCGACGGCGATGGCATCGGCGCGGCCACCATCGGGCAGCGCAGCGATGGCCGGCAGCAGCGCTTCGGCATGGCCGCGCCCGACGATTTCATGAAAACGGCCGATCGGCACGCCTTCTTCCAGCAGCGCTACGGACAGGGCCTGTGTCGCCGTGTCGATCACCAGCAATCGCAAACGAAATTCCCCGAAAGTCTCCGCACCGCGCGGACCTGCCTAGCGGTTAGTCGATCCGACGGCATTTGCAAATGCGGGAAAAGCGGCGTTCAGACCGCGCGGACCTCGGTCACTTCGGGCACATAATGTTTCAGCAACTGTTCGATGCCGTTCTTCAGCGTCGCGCTGGATGATGGGCATCCCGCACAGGCGCCCTGCATCTTGAGATAGACTGTGCCCTTGTCGAAGCCGCGATAGATGATGTCACCACCGTCATTGGCGACGGCCGGACGTACGCGCGTATCGATCAGATCGCGGATCTGCTCGACGATTTCGGCGTCCTCCGGATCGTCGCCAAAGCTGTCTTCATCGACAGGCACGCTGATGCCCGCAGCCGATCCGGGCGTGAACAATGGCATGTTGGCCGAAAAATGTTCCAGCAACGTGGCCAGCACATCCGGCTTGACGTCGCGCCATTCCGATCCGGGCGCGATGGTTACCGAAATAAAGTCTCCGCCGAAGAACACGCCGGTCACATCGCCCAGGCCAAACAGCGCATCGGCCAGAGGCGATGCCTCCGCTTCTTCGGGGTTCGCGAAATCGCGGGTGCCCGCACCCATGACCTGGCAGCCGGGCAGGAATTTGATGGTCGCCGGGTTGGGCGTAAGTTCTGTCTCGATCAGCATGGATCGCATGTGGCGATTTGCAGGGCCGAGATCAAGCATTTCGGAACTTCGTTTCATCCTGTTGATTGAAGGATATATTCGAAAAGAGCAGCAGGAGACAGGCCATGACCGACACAGCCGACATTCGCAGCCGTTTTTGGGCCGATTTGTGCGCCAGCCCCTTTCTCATGGTGGGCCTCCAGGGCAGTCATGAACATAGTGAACCCATGACGGCGCAACTCGACCCCAACGCCAATCACTGTTTCTGGTTCTACACCAATCGCGCCAATCGCATCGCGCCGGGTGGCCCTGCCATGGCGCAATTCATGTCGAAGGATCATTATCTGTTCGCCTGCATCCATGGCGTGCTGGCCGCAGAGACGGACCCGGTGGTCATCGATCGCTACTGGTCGAAGGAGGTGGAAGCCTGGTATCCCGGTGGACGGAATGATCCCAACCTGCTGATGCTGCGGTTTGATTTGGGTAACGCGGAAATCTGGCGTGCGGACCTGTCGGTCAAGGGCGTGTTCAAGCGGATGTTCGGCGGTGATGTGCGTGACGAGATGAAGAGCAAGCACGCCGAAATAGCCCTTTAAAATCGCCCCGTTGCAGGAGTGTGTCGGGCGGCCGGGGCGACAACGTCACGGCCGCTTGCTTTTTTGCTGCAACTTCGCCATACGCCGCTGCAGCGCAGCAGATGGATCTTCATGGTCCCCTAGCGATTGGCAGCGTGATCGTCCGCAACCGCAAGTGGCTGAAACAGCCGCCCAGGGATCACGGACCGGCCAATGACAGTCTGCGCTAAGCTTGAGGCTTCCCTTTTCACGCGGGTCGTTTCGTAACCCGCCTCGCGCCCTTGCTGCGTCCGCAGACAGGTTGGCGCATGGCCGACTTGTGAGTTTTTCATGCAATTCAATGAACTTGGTCTCTCTGAGCCCATCATGAAGGCGCTTGCCGCCAAAAATTACGTAGATCCGACCCCGATTCAGCAAAAGGCGATCCCCGTCCTGCTGGAAGGCCGCGACCTGTGCGGCATCGCCCAGACCGGCACGGGCAAGACGGCGGCGTTCGCGCTGCCCAGCCTCGATTATTTCGCTCGCAATCCCAAGGTGACGCCGATCAAGGGCTGCCGCATGCTGGTGCTGGCGCCGACCCGCGAACTCGCTGCACAGATTGCACAGAGCTTCCGCGATTATGGCCGCTTCCTGAAGCTTTCGGTCGAAACCGTATTCGGCGGTGTGCCGGTCAATAAGCAGATCCGCGCGCTTGCTGGCGGCACCGACATTGTCGTCGCCACGCCGGGCCGCCTGCTCGACCTGATCGATCAGCGCGCCTTCACCATCAGCCACACGGAAATCTTCGTCCTCGACGAAGCCGACCAGATGATGGACATGGGCTTCATCCACCCCTTGAAGCGCGTTGCCAAGCTGTTGCCGCGCGAGCGTCAGAACCTGTTCTTCTCGGCCACCATGCCCAAGGAAATCGAGGCGCTGGCCGCGCAGTTCCTGAACGATCCGGTCAAGGTCAGCGTCGCGCCGCAGTCGACCACGGCGGAACGCGTGCGTCAGCAGGCGACTTTCGTCAATCAGGCGGAAAAGCAGGCGCTGCTGCATCTGGTGCTGGAGAGCGAGGATATCGACCGCGCGCTCATCTTTACCCGCACCAAGCATGGTGCCGATCGCGTCGTGCGCTTCCTGGAAGGCGCGGGCATCGACGCTTTTGCGATCCATGGCAACAAGAGCCAGGGCCAGCGTACGACCGCGCTCCAGGCGTTCCGCCAGGGCAAGGTGAAGTTGCTCGTCGCCACTGATATTGCCGCGCGCGGCATTGACGTGTCGGGCGTCAGCCATGTCATCAACTTTGAAATCCCCAATGTCCCCGAACAATATGTCCATCGCATCGGGCGTACGGCGCGCGCGGGTGCCGAAGGCGTGGCGATCAGCTTCGTTGCGGATGATGAGCGTCCTTATCTCAAGGCCATCGAGCGCGCGACGCGCGTAAAGCTCGAAATGCTGCCGCTGCCGGAAAACTTCATGGAAGCCGTCCGCAAGCTGCCCAAGCCTGCCGCGCCCAAGAAGGGGCCGAGCCAGACCCCGCAGCAGCAGGCCAAGCGCGCCGACGGGCAGCGTCGTTATCAGGACGGGCAGAAGTCCCAGCGTGGCGCCCCGGACAAGGCGCATCGTGGCGAGACGGAGGGCGGTGAAGCCAAGCGGCCTTTCCGCCGCCGTCGCACCGGCGCCGTGGGCGCACACAAGGGTGCGGTTCAACGGACTGGCACGCCGCGCTGATCCATAATGATACCGTCCGCTTCACGCATCGTCGTGAAGCGGACGGCGATCCGTCTTATCGCTCTGCGATGACGGTCTTTGTCAGTGGCCATTCAGGAAAATGCCGTTAGGCTTCCGTGCCTATGCATTTTTCCCTCCGCCGTCCGGCCGCTTCGCTCTGTGTTCTCGCCGTGTTGCTGGCAGCTTCGCCCGCACCACTTGTCGCGGCGAGGGAGCCGATCGCGACGTCCCCCGTTGCCGGGTCGACACAGGCGCAGATCCGACCGTGGCTTTATGAAAATAGCGATGTGCCGATCGACCCTGCATGGCGGTTCGGTACGCTCCCCAATGGCTTGCGCTATGCGATCCGCCGCAACGGCGTGCCGCCGGGGCAGGTGTCCGTCCGGCTGAGGATCGACGCAGGCTCGCTCATGGAGCATGCGGACGAGCTGGGTTATGCCCATTATATGGAGCATCTGACCTTTCGCGGCTCCAAACATGTGCCCGATGGCGAATCCAAGCGCATCTGGCAGCGGCTCGGCGTGACCTTCGGCAGCGATAGCAATGCGCAGACGACGCCGACCGGCACGACCTATGCGCTCGACCTGCCACAGGCGACGCAACAGACTTTGGGCGAAAGCCTTAAGATATTGTCGGGCATGATGGCCGATCCCAATATCGTCGACAGCGCGGTCAATGCCGAACGCGCGGTGGTGCTGGCGGAACGGCGGGAGGGCGATGGCCCGCAGATGCGCATTTCCGATGCCAGCCGTCTGCATTTCTTCGCCGGGCAGCCGTTGGCCGAACATAGCCCGATTGGCACTGTAGCCACGCTTAACGCCGCGACCGCCGCAAAGATGATCGCCTTCCACGATCGCTGGTATCGGCCTGAAAATGCGGTGATCTCGATTGCGGGCGATATCGATCCCGCGCTTGCCGAACAGCTTATCAAGGATAATTTCGGCGCATGGACGGTGCAGGGTAAGGCCGCACCGCTGCCGGATTTCGGCGAACCTGACCCCAAACTGCCTGCCACGCGCGTCATGGTGGAACCCGGCGTGCCGACCGGCCTGACGATGGCGTGGCTGCGCCCATGGAAGCCGCGTGCTGATACGATCGTCTATAATCAGGACAAGCTGACCGACATGCTGGCGCTCCAGATCATCAGCCGCCGACTGGAACAGACCGCGCGGGCAGGGGGCAGCATCCTTCAGGCCAATGTCGAGCAGCAGGATGTCAGCCGATCGGTCGACGGCACATTCATGTCGATCATTCCCAGTGGCGAAAATTGGGAAAAGGCACTGGTGGATGTGCGCGGCATCGTGGAGGACGCTAAGACGACACCGCCCAGCCAGCAGGAAATCGATCGCGAATATGCGCAGATGGATACGGCGCTCGCGATCCAGGTCGAAAATGCCGACACGGAAGCAGGCGCAAAGCAGGCCAGCGATCTGGTAAGTGCTGTCGATATCCGCGAAACGACCGTCAGCCCGCAGGCGGCGCTCGACATTTTCCGGTCGGGCAAACCGACCATGACCCCTGCAAAGATACTGGCTTCCACCCGCCGGATGTTTTCCGCCGGGGTGTTTCGTGCGCTGCTCGTGACGGGCAAGGTCCAGGCGGGCCTCGACGCCAAACTCGCCGCTGCCGTCGCCGCGCCGGTCAAGGCTGCGACCAACGCGCGACTGAGTGATCGCGCCGTGACGATGGACGACCTGCCCAAGCCGGGCACGCCCGGCACGGTGGTATCCCGCACGCCGGTCGGCCTGCCGGGCATGGAAAGCATAGTCTTCTCCAATGGCGTCAAGCTGACGCTGTTTGCCAACGACGCCGAAACCGAAAAGGTGCGGATCAATGTCCGCTTCGGCCATGGCCAACAGGCATTTTCGCCGACGAAGCCGGTTGCAAGCTGGGCCGGCGATTATGCGCTGGTGGCCAGCGGCATCGGCAAGCTGGGCCAGTTGGAACTGGACGAACTGACCAATGGCCGCCGCATGGGCATGGATTTCGGCATCGACGACGACGCCTTTGAACTTCAGGCGGTAACGCGCCCGGCCGACTATAAGGATCAGCTTCGTCTGTTCGCGGCCAAGCTGGCGACGCCGGGATGGGATCCAGCGCCGATCGCGCGGGTCAAGACGGGCGCGGCCGTCGCCTATGACGCCATGTCGCGATCGCCCGACGCTGTGCTGGGGCGTGATCTCAACTGGCTGCTGCATGACAAGGACGTGCGGTTTCGCACCCCCTCACGCGCGGAAATTGATGGGCTGACCCCGCAAGCGTTCCGCGCCACATGGGAACCGATCCTGGCGTCCGGCCCGATCGAGGTACAGATTTTCGGTCAGGTCAAGGCTGACGACGCCATCGCCGCCGTTGCCGCCACCTTCGGCGCGCTGCCCGCTCGGCCCGATACGCCCGCGCCAGCCGTGAACCGCGCCATGCGGTTCCCGGCTCATGTCGAAACCCCCGTCGTGCTGCGGCACAAGGGCGACAAGGAACAGGCCGCCGCCGTGGTGGCATGGCCTACGGCAGGCGGCTTTGCGCTCCGGAAAGAAGCGCGGCAATTGGAGATACTCACCCAGATTTTCAACGATCGCCTGTTCGACACGCTACGTTCGACCGAAGGCGCGGCCTATTCGCCCAGCGTCCAGAATAACTGGCCGTTCAGCTATGATAGCGGCGGCTACATTTTGGTGATGAGCCAGGTCCGGCCCGATCGCATCGCCTATTTCTATGATGTGGTGAAGAAAACGGCAGCCGATCTGGCGAAGACGCCGGTCAGCGATGATGAGTTGCAGCGCGCGGTTGCGCCCATGCGACAGATGCTGATGCGGGCCGGAACCGGCAACGCCTTTTGGATGAACCAGATGGAAGGCGCGACGCATGACCCCCGCTATGTGCAGGCGATGCAGAATATGGGACAGGATATGCTGAGCGTCACGCCTGGGCAGTTGCAGGCGCTCGCGGCCAAATATCTGGTGCCTGGCAAAAGCTGGTCGGCGATGGTGCTGCCCGAAGGCGTCGCGGTGAAATAGCACGGAACGTTGGGGACGATTGTTGCAGCGCATCGGCGGTCCGCTGCAACAACCGATGGATAGGCGCATGTCTCAGCGGGTTGCCCGCAATGCTGCGACAATCATTCGGGCGGATAATTGCGCCGTTGCCGCGGCATTCAGGGTCGGGCGTGACAGGCTGCGATGGCCCAGGCCGAACAGGCAAGCCAGGATGACTTCTTCTGCCCCAGCCAGTGTCTCGCCGGACAGATCAGGATTAGCGGCGCAGGCGAAGTGGCGGATATAGCTGCGAAACCGTACGCACATGGCGGCGACGGTGTCGCTCACAGCCGGATTGCGAAAACTCTCGGCCAATATGTCGAAAGCCAGCGCTTCGTTCTTTTCGTCGACGGTGTGCAACATCAGTTGCTCGAACGTCTGCTCGATCGTCAGTTCGCCCGCTTCCAACCGGTCCTGCAATGCGGCCATTTCGGCACACCACTGGTCGGCATCGTCATGCACCAGTGCCTCTATGACATCCACCTTCCCCTTGAACAGGCGATAGATTTGTCCGACCGACACTTGCGCGGCGGTCGCAAGTTCGGCCATAGATGTCTGGTGAAAGCCATGACTGTCGAATAGGTCGCGTGCAGCCGCCATGATCCGGGCCTTACCGGATCGTTCAGCGTCTTTTTTTTCATGTTGCACTGCAACCATTTTCTTCCCCTGGGCCTTTTTCTGACTTGAAATCGCCCTCGCACGATCCTACTTGCCACGCAAGCGGAATGAACGTTCATTCCATAAATATGATACTTTCGGAACGGAATTCAAGCGATGCAAAAGGGGTTTTTTACCGGATTGCTGGCATGCGCGTCGGCATTGGCGCTCAGTGCGTGCGGCGAGAATCCGCCGCCTGCACCGCCGCCGCCTTCTGTGGGTGTGGTGACGCTCCAGACGGAGACCGCCGCCCTTCTTAACGAGCTTCCGGGCCGGATTACGGCCGTGGAAACGGCAGAAGTGCGTCCGCAGATCAGTGGTGTCATCCGGCGTCGCCTGTTTACCGAAGGTGGCTATGTTACCGCGGGGCAGTTGCTCTACGAAATTGAGGACGCACCGTATCGCGCCGCTGTCGCGCAGGCGCAGGGCTCGCTGGCGCGGGCCAATGCGGCGATCCGTTCGACCACGCTGCAAGCGCAGCGTTACAAGGATCTTGTCGGTGTAAATGCCGTCAGCCGTCAGGAATATGATAATGCCGACGCATCGGCACAGCAGGCGCGCGCTGATGTTGCGGCGCAGCGCGGTGCGCTCCAGTCGGCCCAGGTCAACCAGGGCTTTACCCGCATCCGGGCGCCTATTTCGGGCCGGATCGGTCGCTCGTTTTTCACCCCCGGCGCGCTGGTGCAGGCAGGGCAGGCGGACGCGCTGGCGACGATCCAGCGGACGGACACGGTCTATGTCGACGTGACCCAGTCGGCGGCGCAGATCATCGACCTGAAGCAGGCGATGAAGAGCGGTGGCGTCAGTGAAGCCAATGGCGCGCGCATCACGCTGATGCTGCCCAATGGCACGGCCTATCCGATCGAGGGCAGGTTGCAATTTGCGGATGTGTCGGTCGACCCGACTTCGGGTTCCGTCATTCTGCGCGCGACATTTGCGAACCCCGACGGCCTGCTGCTGCCGGGCATGTATGTCCGCGCAAAGCTGGTCGAGGGTGAGCGCAAGCAGGCGATCCTCGCGCCACAGCAGGGCATCACCCGCGACGCGCGCGGCCGGGCTACGGCTATGGTCGTGGGCAAGGATAACAAGACCGAAATGCGTCAGGTCGAGATTGATCGCGCGGTGGGCGACAAATGGATCGTCACCGGTGGCCTCAAGCCAGGCGATCGCCTGATCGTCGAAGGGTTGGTCAACCTGCGCCCCGGCACGGTGGTCAAACCCGGTGCGCCGCAGCAGGTTACAGTCGCTCAGGGCGGGGCGAAGTAAATTATGGCCCGCTATTTTATCGACCGACCCATCTTCGCATGGGTCATCGCTATCGTCATCATGCTGGCGGGGCTTCTGGCCATCCGCTCGCTTCCAGTCGCGCAATTTCCTGAAATCGCGCCGCCTACGGTCAGCATCCAGACGAACTATCCCGGCGCGAACGCCCAGACACTGGAAAGCACGACGACGCAGATCATTGAGCAACAGCTCAAGGGGATCGACAATCTGCGCTATTTCTCGTCCACCAGCGATGGCGCGGGCAACCTCGCCATCACGCTGACGTTCGAGCAGGGCACCGATGCGGACATCGCGCAGGTGCAGGTGCAGAACAAACTGGCGCAGGCGACACCGTTGCTGCCGCAGGAAGTGCAGCAACAGGGGCTGCGCGTCACCAAATCGACGTCCAGCTTCCTGATGGTCATGGCCGTCTATGCTGATGACGGCGTTCACGATCAGCAGGATGCGGGCGACTTCATTGCCTCGACACTGCAAGATCCGATCAGCCGCGTGACCGGCGTGGGCGATACCCAGTTGCTGGGCGCGCAATATGCGATGCGGATCTGGCTCGATCCCTACAAGATGGCCAATCTGGGCGTCACCACAGGCGATGTGAAGGCCGCAATTCGGGCGCAAAATGCCCAGGTTTCGGCCGGTCAGATCGGCGGCACGCCTTCGCCCGCGGGTCAGGCGCTCAACGCGACGGTCACTGCCCAGTCGCGCTTGCGCACGCCCGAGGAATTTCGGGCGATCCGTCTGCGCAGCAACAGCGACGGTTCGGTCGTATTGCTGTCGGACGTCGCTCGCGTTGACCTAGGTTCGGAAAATTACAGCTTCAGCGCGCGGTTCAATGGCCATCCGGCGGCGGGCTTCGGCATCAAGCTGGCGCCGGGCGCCAACGCGCTCGACACGGTGGAGTCGGTCAAGAGTCAGATCGCTGCTCTGTCGAAGAGTTTCCCCGTCTGGGTGAAATATGACTTCCCGGTCGATAACTCGACCTTCGTGAAACTGTCGGTCGAACAGGTCATTCACACGCTGGTCGAAGCCATATTGCTGGTCTTCGTCGTGATGTTCCTGTTCCTCCAGAACTGGCGCGCTACGCTGATTCCGACCATTGCCGTGCCGGTCGTGCTGCTGGGCGCGATCGCAATCCTGCAAGTCGCCGGGTTCACCATCAACACGCTGACTCTGTTCGGCATGGTGCTGGCCATCGGCCTGCTGGTCGATGACGCGATCGTCGTGGTGGAAAATGTCGAACGCCTGATCCAGGACGAGGGGCTCAGCCCCAAGGAGGCTGCGAAAAAGTCGATGGACGAGATCAGCGGCGCGCTGATCGGCATCGGCCTCGTGCTGTCGGCGGTGTTCCTGCCCATGGCCTTTTTCGGTGGGTCGACCGGCGTCATCTTCCGGCAATTCTCGATCACCATCGTGTCGTCGATGATCCTGTCGGTCCTCGTCGCTCTGATCCTGACGCCCGCACTTTGCGCCACGATCCTGAAACCCGCCAGACATCATGACCATGCGAACCAGAAGGGCTTTTTCGGCTGGTTCAACCGCACCTTCGACAAGGGCGTGACCCGCTATGGTCAGGGCGTGGAAAAGGTTGAACGGCACTGGGTCCGGACCATGCTGGTCTTCGGCCTGATCACCATCGGCATGGCCGTGATCTTCCTGCGCCTGCCCAGCGGCTTTTTGCCCGCAGAGGATCAGGGCAGCATGATCAATCAGGCATCCTTGCCCGCAGGATCGACGCTGGAAGAAACCGAGCGGACCATGGCCAAGGTGCGGGATTATTATCTCAACAAGGAAAAGGATAATGTCCGCGCCGTCTTCACCATCTCCGGCTTCGGATTTGTGGGGCAGGGGCAGAATGTCGGCATCGCTTTTGTTCGACTGAAGGATTGGAAGGATCGTAAGGGCGCTGACAATAATGTGGCGGCGATAGCTCAACGGGCTAACCAGGCGCTTCATGCGATTTCCGCCGGCATGGTCATCGCTTTCGTGCCGCCTTCGGTGCAGGAACTCGGCAATGCGTCCGGCTTTGACTTCCAGTTGCTCGATCAGGGCAATCTGGGTCATGAAAAGCTGTTGGCGGCGCGTAACCAGTTGCTGGGCATGGCCATGGCCGACAAGCGGCTGGCGCAGGTCCGTCCCAATGGCCTGGAAGACACCGCTCAGCTCAAGCTCAATGTCGATCAGGCTGCGGCCGGTGCGCTGGGTATCGCACAGTCCGACATCAACGACACGATCAGCACGGCGCTGGGCAGTAGCTATATCAACGACTTCATCGATCGCGATCGGGTGAAGAAGGTGTTCGTCCAGGCGGACGGTGCCTTCCGCACCACGCCCGATTCGATCGGCGCGCTCCATGTGCGTGGCACTGGCGGCACGATGGCGCCGCTGTCCTCCTTCGCCACGACGGAATGGACGCAGGGGCCAGCGAAGCTGGAGCGGTTCAACGGCGTACCGTCGATGAATATCCAGGGCGCGCCTGCTCCCGGCGTAGCCAGCGGCACGGCGATGGCGGCGATGGAGGAACATGCGGCGAAGCTGCCCGCAGGGGTAGGCTTTAGCTGGAACGGCATTTCCTATGAGGAACGGACGTCCGGTGGCCAAGCGCCCTATGTCTATGCGCTGTCGATGCTGATCGTCTTCCTGTGCCTTGCCGCACTGTACGAAAGCTGGTCGGTGCCGATCGCGGTCATGCTGGTGGTGCCGTTGGGCGTGCTGGGCGCGGTGGTCGCGGCCATGTTGGCGGGCCTCAACAACGATATCTATCTGCAAGTCGGCCTTATCACCACGATCGGCGTGTCGGCGAAGAATGCGATCCTGATCGTGGAGTTCGCCGAAGAGAAGATGCGCGAAGGCATGTCGGCGGGCGCGGCGGCGCTGGAGGCAGGGAAGCTGCGTTTGCGGCCGATCCTGATGACCAGCTTCGCCTTCATCTTCGGCGTGCTGCCGCTGGCCGTGTCCAAGGGCGCTGGGGCAGGCGGGCAGAACGCGATCGGCTGGGCCGTGGTCGGCGGCATGCTGTCGGCGACGGTGCTCGCGGTATTCTTCGTTCCCGTCTTCTTCACCGTGGTGAAGCGGCTGTTCCGCGAACATACAGACCATGAAGCGGCTGGCGATACGGCAACGCCCGGCGCGCCGCAGGAGGCATAAGACATGCATCGTATCAAGGCGCTGGGCGCCGTCACTCTCGCGCTGGCGCTTGCAGCTTGCGACATGGCGCCCAAATATGTGCGGCCACAATTGCCCGTCCCGGCGACCACGCCACAGGGGCCGGCCTATGACTCGACCGACGCGGCGGGTGCCATCGTTCCGGCAGATACCGCCTGGCGTGACTTCTTTACCGAACCGCGCCTCGCCCGTGTGATCGAGACGGCGCTGAACAATAATCGCGACCTGCGCATTGCTCTGGCCAATGTCGAACAGGCGCGAGCGCAGTATAAGGTGCAACGCGCAGACCTGTTACCCACGTTGGGGACCAGTGGTTCGGCGACTTATCAGGACCAGCCCTTCTCGCAGGCCGGGTCCGGCCGCATCGATCTGTATCAGGCACAGGTCGGGGTTTCCGCATGGGAGGTCGATCTGTTCGGCCGCGTGCGCAACCTGAGCAAGGCGGCGCAGGAGCAATATTTCGCCAGCGTGGAAACCCGCAACGCCGCGCAAACAGCATTGATCGCGGAAACCGCCAGCGCGTGGCTCACCATGGCTGCGGATCAGGAGCGGCTGCGGATCGCCCGCGATCTGGAAAGCGCCTTCGGTAAGACACTCGATCTCAACAAGCACCGCTTTGCCAAGGGGATCGCGTCCGAACTGGATGTGCGTCAGGCGCAGACCAGCTATGATGCGGCCCGGTCCGCCATTGCCGAAGCGACAACGCTGGTCGCGCAGGATCAAAATGCGCTGAACCTGCTTGCCGGCACGACGCTGACGGCGGCGGATCTGCCGGAAGCTTTCCCGGCGACCAGCGCAACGATCGATAATCTGCCCGCCAACATCGCGTCGGACGTGCTGTTGCGTCGTCCCGACATTG
The DNA here is from genome assembly GCA_016000085.1 of Sphingomonadaceae bacterium. Lineage (GTDB taxonomy): Bacteria > Pseudomonadota > Alphaproteobacteria > Sphingomonadales > Sphingomonadaceae > Sphingobium. Next base: position 9,394 of record JAECRT010000020.1, on the reverse strand, counting down.
CTGCGGCGGAGCATCAATTGCTCAGCGCCAATGCGAATATCGGTGCGGCGCGGGCGGCGTTCTTCCCGAAAATCTCGCTGACGGCGGCCTTGGGTACGCTCAGCGCGGGCTTGTCCAACCTGTTCACCTCGGACAGCAAATTCTGGTCCGTGGCCCCGTCCGCGACGCTGCCGATTTTCGATTTCGGGCGTAACAAGGGTAATCTGCGTTACGCGCGGGCGACCTATGATGCGATGCTCGCCACTTATGAAAAGAGCGTGCAGACCGGCTTTCGTGAAGTCGCCGATGCGCTCGCGCGGCGCGGCACGATGAACCAGCAGTTGGAGGCGCAGACATCGCTGCGCGATTCGGCGCGGGTTGCCTACACCCTGTCGGAAGCCCGCTTCCGCGCCGGTGTGGACGGCTTCCTGACGACGCTGGATTCGCAACGCGCCTTGTCCAACGCCGAACAGACCCTGCTGGCCGCGCGGCTTACGCAGGCGACCAACATGGTCGAAGTCTATCGCGCGATGGGCGGTGGCCTAAAATAACGGCCTTTGACGGCAAGTGGCGGGAGGTCATTCCGTGCATTCCGGGCTAGGAATAGCAACAGGATGAACGGAGACGAATATGACCCTCGCCACTATGGTCCTTCCCTCGCCGGTCGGTGATCTGACCCTGGTCGCTAGCGATCATGGTCTGGTCGCGGTGCTCTGGCCCGACGATTATCCGGGCCGTGTCCGGCTGGAAGCGTCGACGCAGCAGCCCGACCATCCGGTTCTGGCGCAGGCGGCATCGCAACTGGACGATTATTTCAACGGCACCCGGCGCAGCTTCGACCTGCCGCTCGATTTTCGCGGTACCGCGTTCCAGCAACGGGTATGGGCGGCCCTGCTTGCCATCCCCTATGGCGAGACGCGCAGCTATGGCGAGATCGCCGCCGCGATCGGTCAGCCCACCGCCAGTCGCGCCGTGGGGGCCGCCAATGGCCGCAATCCCATCTCGATCATCGCGCCCTGCCATCGTGTCGTGGGTAGCAATGGTGCGCTCACGGGCTTCGCGGGCGGGCTGGAAACCAAGATCTGGCTGCTCGATCATGAGCGTGGCTGAACAACGCTGAACATTTTCCTGTTCCTGCGCGGGCTGCATGGCCTATGCTTGGCGATGACGAAGCATCCCGCGCCGGACCAGCCCAAAGCCCATGACCCCTGATCTTGACGCGATCGTCACCGACATCATCGCCGCCATGGCTCAGGAGGATGATCGCGGAACCGTCGCCAGCTATATTCCCGAACTGGCGAAAGTCGATCCGGCGCAATTCGGTATCGCCATCGCCACGGCGGACGGGCGGCTCATTTCGGGCGGTGACGCCGACATCGGGTTTTCGATCCAGTCCGTTTCCAAGGTTTTTGCCCTGACGCTGGCGCTGGGCAAGGTCGGCGATCAGCTATGGGACCGGGTCGGGCGCGAGCCGTCGGGCAACGCCTTCAACTCCATCACCCAGTTGGAACATGAACAGGGTATCCCGCGCAATCCCTTCATCAATGCGGGTGCGATCGTCGTAACCGACATCAATCTGGGCGGGCATCAGCCCCGCGTGGCGATCGGTGAAATGCTGCGCTTCATTCGATATCTGGCGGGCGAGGATACGATCGCGATCAACGAAGCGGTCGCCGCTTCGGAAACCGCCACCGGCTTTCGCAACATGGCACTCGCCAACTATATGCGCGCGTTCAACAATGTACGGCATCCGGTCGAACTGGTGCTGGGCAGCTATTTCCATCAGTGCGCGATCGAGATGAGCTGTCGTCAGCTTGCGCTGGCGGGCCGGTATCTTATGCTCGACGGGGGGCATCCGGGCGGGGGCAGGGTGGTTTCACCGCGCCGTGCCCGCCGCATCAATGCGCTCATGCTGACCTGCGGCCATTATGACGCGTCGGGCGATTTCGCCTTTCGCGTGGGTATTCCGGGCAAGTCGGGCGTGGGCGGCGGCATCCTGGCCATCGTACCGGGGCGCGCTTCGATCGCCGTATGGTCGCCCGGCCTCAATACGAGCGGCAATAGCCAGCTTGGCACTTTGGCGCTGGAGGAACTGGCGCGCCGCACCGGATGGTCGGTGTTCAGTCCACCCGAAGAGGGGGACTAGCCTACCTCGTCGGCGCGTAACCGACGCAGTTTGGGCGCGGTTTCCATCTGTGCCGCATCTTTGATCCCGACGCGCAGATCCTCGCGCATCTGATGGATCGACGCGATCACCGGCCCCATTGCCACGCCCAGGTCGACCAGCGCCGTTTCCGCCAGTTGGAGCGAGCTTTCCAGCGTTTCGGGCACCGCATCGCTCGCCCCGGCCTTGTAGAGTTGCGCGGCATGATCGGTATCGCGCGCGCGGGCGATGATCGGCAGGTCCGGCACCCATCCGCGCACGCGCTTGGTCATCCGGATCGACAGCACGGGATCGTCCATCGTCAGGATCAGCGCGCGGGCATGGCCCAGCCGCAACTTGTCCATCATCTCCGCCCGCGACACGTCACCGAACAGGATAGGATAGCCCTGCCGCCGCGCTTCGGCGACGACGTCGGGATCGGATTCCACAACAATAAAGCGCTGCTTATGGGTCTTGAGCAGGTCACAGACCATCCGCCCAACCCGGCCAAAGCCGATGACGACGGCTGCGGCTTCGGTCTGCTCCTCGACCGGGTCGACCGGTTCCTCGCCCAGCGCCATTTCCAGTCGCCGGGCAATGTCATGGCCGATCCGCGCGAGCAGCGGCGTGATGGTCAGGCCAATGGCCGTGACGATCTGCCAGAAGGCAGCCGTCGAAGGCAGGATCAGTTGCGCTGCCGCCGCCGTCGATAGCACGATGAGCGTGGTTTCCGACGGGCTGGACATCAGCACGCCGACCTCCAGCGCCACGCCTTTGCGTGCGCCAGATATGTACAGCAGCGCCGCCGTCACCAGCGTCTTGGCCAGCACCACGCCCACCACCGCCATCATCAAACTGGGCCAGTTGGCCAGGATCACCCGAATGTCGAGGCTCATGCCCACGGTGATGAGGAAGACGCCCAGCGCCAGCCCCTTGAACGGCGCGGTCATCACTTCGACCTCGCCATGATAGTCCGTCTCGGCGATCAGCAAGCCCGCCAGCAGCGCGCCGACGATCGGCGACAGGCCCGCGATCGACGTAGCCAGGCTGGACACGATCACCACCAGCAGGCTCGCGGCCAGGAACACTTCCGGGCTTTTGGTGCGGGCTGCCTGGCTGAAGATATGGGGCAGAATGAACCGCCCCAGCACCAGCATGATGGCGATCGTGATGCCTCCCCGCATCAAGGTGCCGGCCATCTCGCTCCATGCCCCGTCCGGACTGGCCGCTACCGATGGCGCCAGCGCGCCGAGCATGAAGATGATCGGGACGAGCGCCAGATCCTCGAACAGCAACATGGAAAAGGCTGCCTTGCCGACAGCGCTTTGCGTGCCCACCATCGGCAGCACCACGGCGGTGGAGGATAGCGCCAGCGCCAGCCCCAGCCCGATCGCCCCCGCCGACGCCTGTCCCAGAAAATAGAGGCCCAATGCAATGAGCGCGCTGCTGCCCAGCAATTCCGCCGCGCCGACCCCGAACACTTGCGTGCGCATCGTCCATAGTCGGCGGAAACTCAGTTCCAGTCCGATCGAGAACAGCAGCAGGATCACGCCTAGTTCAGCAAAGGGTTCGATCGCCTGCTGATTGGAAATGGTGACATGGTAGAGCCAGGGATATTGCCCCACCAGCGATCCCAGGCCAGCGGGACCAACCGCCAGCCCCACTAGGATGAATCCGATCACCGGGCTGATGCGGAACCGCGCAAAACCAGGAATGACCAACCCCGCTGCGCCCAGGATGACCAGTGAGTCGCTGAAGCTATTGGGATTGATCGCACCTGCCATGGGGTATCATTGCGGCAACGCAGCGAAATATCCAGTCTTTTGGCGGGATCGAATGGTTAGGCAGCCGCGCGAGCATGAAAAAAGCCCCGAACCAATGAGAGTTCGAAAGGTCGAGCGGCTTCCTGATCTTATGCGAGGAAGCTAGGGCCGGCACATGCGACTGCCGGCGCTCAAGAGCAAAATAAAGGTGGTGCGGACGGCGGGACTTGAACCCGCAATTCCAGGGGAAGGCGGATTTTAAGTCCGCTGCGTCTACCGATTTCGCCACGTCCGCGTCGCCGCATCCCTGACGGTTGACACTCAGGAGGTCAAGCCTTCCTCAGCCCAGTTTTTGCGGCCCGGTTTCTTCAAACCTCATGATCGGCATTGAGCCGTTCGCGCATTTCCTTGCCAGGCTTGAAATAGGGGACACGCTTGGCGTCCACCGGCACCTGCTCGCCGGTGCGGGGGTTGCGACCTGTACGGGCATCTCGCGCGCGCGTGGTGAAAGCGCCAAAGCCGCGCAGTTCGACCCGTCCGCCCGATGCAAGACGGTCGACGATCTCACGGAAGAAAAGATCGACGATCTTCTCCACTTCCTGAAGGTTCAACCCCGGATTTTCTTCGGCGAGCTTCTGGATCAATTCCGAACGGATCATGCGGTTCTCCGGTGCGCCCTTCTGGTCTTCCTTATCCTCATAGAGATTTGGTAGACGGTTGACAATCAGGCAACAAAAGATCGTTTCGAACCCTTAAGGATAATGAAGAACCCGCCGGAACGTCGTCCCGGCGGGTTCTTTTGAACTATAGGAGAAAGAAAAAGGGTTAGCCTTCGCTTTTCGCCTTCAGCGCTTCGCCCAGGATGTCGCCCAGCGACGCGCCGCTGTCCGACGAACCATATTGTGCGACGGCCTGCTTTTCTTCGGCAATCTGCATCGCCTTGATCGAGAAGGTCGGCTTCTTGGCGCGGTCGAAACCGATCACCATGGCGTCGAACTTCTGGCCGATCTGGAAGCGTTCCGAACGCTGCTCGTCACGGTCACGGCCCAGGTCGCTGCGCTTGATGAAGCCGGTGGCGCCATCTTCGCCAGCCTGGACTTCCAGGCCGCCGTCACGCACTTCCAGAACGGTCACGGTCATGATCGCGTTCTTGTTGAGGCCAGCAGCAGCAGCGGTGGTGCCGCCAGCAGCCGGACCGCCACGCTCAAGCTGCTTCATGCCGAGGCTGATGCGCTCCTTCTCGACGTCGATGTCCAGAACAACGGCTTCGACGGTCTCGCCCTTGCGGTGCAGCGCCAGCGCGTCTTCGCCCGAAATGCCCCATGCGATGTCGGACATGTGGACCATGCCGTCGACGTCGCCGTCCAGGCCGATGAACAGGCCGAACTCGGTCGCGTTCTTGACTTCGCCTTCGACGGTCGAACCGATCGGGTGACGCTCGGCAAAGCTGTCCCAGGGGTTGTTCTGAGCCTGCTTGAGGCCAAGGCTGATGCGGCGCTTCTCGGGATCGACTTCGAGAACCAGAACTTCGACTTCCTGGCTGGTCGAAACGATCTTGCCGGGGTGGACGTTCTTCTTGGTCCAGGACATTTCCGAAACGTGGACCAGGCCTTCGATGCCAGCTTCCAGTTCGACGAACGCACCATATTCGGTGATGTTCGTGACGCGGCCCGACAGCTTGGCGCCGACGGGATACTTGGCGCTCGCGCCTTCCCAAGGATCGCTTTCCAGCTGCTTCATGCCCAGGCTGATGCGCTGGGTGTCGCGGTTGATGCGGATGATCTGCACGCGAACGGTGTCGCCGATGTTGATCATCTCATTGGGGTGGTTGATGCGCTTGTACGACAGGTCGGTGACGTGCAGCAGGCCATCGATGCCGCCCAGGTCAACGAACGCACCATAATCGGTGATGTTCTTGACGACGCCTTCGATGATCTGACCTTCGGCCAGCGTCTGGATGAGGCCGCTGCGCTGTTCGGCGCGGGTTTCTTCCAGAATGGCGCGACGCGACACGACGATGTTGCCGCGGCGGCGATCCATCTTGAGGATCTGGAAGGGCTGGGGGATATCCATCAGCGGGGTGACGTCGCGCACGGGGCGGATGTCGACCTGCGAACCGGGCAGGAACGCCACGGCGCCGTCGAGGTCGACGGTGAAGCCACCCTTGACGCGACCGAAGATGACGCCTTCGACGCGCGCGCTTTCGGTGAACTCTGCTTCCAGCTTGTCCCAAGCGGCTTCGCGGCGAGCGCGGTCACGCGACAGCATGGCTTCGCCATGAGCGTTTTCGACGCGGTCGACATAGACTTCGACTTCGTCGCCGACCTTGATGTCAGCCTTCTGGCCCGGCATCGCGAATTCGCGCAGCGGCACGCGGCCTTCGGACTTCAAGCCTACGTCGATGACGGCCAGGTCGTTTTCGATGGCGGTAACGGTGCCCTTGACGACGCGGCCTTCAAAGCCGCCGTCTTCACCACCGAGAGAATCATTGAGAAGCGCGGCGAAATCGTCGCGCGTTGGGAATGCCGTAGAGGCCATGGTTGGTCCTTCACTCATCATTGCTGGCCAATCGGTTGTATCCGATGGTCTTTGGCCAAAACACGCGCAGGACCGAATATCCGGCGCGTATCCAACCGGTTAGAGGTTGTGAAACGCGCCGCGTTGAAAAGCGAAAAGGGCGCGTGGCTTTGCCAAGCGCCTTGACGGGTCAGCTTTTACAGCGACCTTCAAGCTGGGCGTCCACAAGCGCAACAGCCCGCTGGACGGCCGCGTCTATAGTCAAATCGCTCGTATCTAGCAAGTCCGCACCATGAGCGACTTTCAACGGCGCATGGTCCCGGCTCATGTCGCGCGTGTCGCGTGCCTGAATGTCCGCGATCAGGCTATCCATGTCGGGGTGACCGCCATGCGACAAAGCATCCTTGAACCGGCGCTCGGCCCGCACATGGACACTGGCCGTCACGAAAATCTTGGCGTCGGCGTCCGGCGCGATCACGGTTCCGATGTCCCGTCCGTCCAATATGGCGCCACCCGGCTGCGTTGCGAAATCGCGCTGTCGCTGGACCAGTGCGTCGCGCACCGCCTGATGCACCGACACGCGCGATGCCAAGCTGCCGACCGCTTCGTTGCGCAGTGCAGGATCGGCCAGTATCGCATCATCAAAGCCGCACGCCGCCAGGGCGTCCGCCTCCAGGTCCGGGTCGCCCCCTTGTTTCAGCACCGACAGGCCGACCGCGCGATAGAGCAGGCCGGTGTCCAGTACGGGCAGGTGGTAATGGCGACCCAGCGCCTTGGCGATGGTGCCTTTGCCCGATGCGGCGGGGCCGTCGACGGCGATAATCATGCGGACTTGCTCCTGATGGCCTTGAACAGCCCGAACAGGGCGATGATCGCCCAAACGACCTCCAGCGCCATCGACGCCATGTTGAAATGCACGGTCAGCGACCAGATCAGCAGCACGGACCCCACCAAGTTCAGCAGGTTGAACAGCGTGAAGTTCATCTCTTGCACTATATTGCTATAGGCATAGGCGACCACCATCATCCCACTGCCGATCAGGCCGACGACATTGGCCCAGTCCCAATCCACGCTTGCGATGGTCATGCCATTGCGCCCAGCGTCTGGAGCAACGGCACGAAGCCGGGGAAGCTGGTTTCCACCGGGCGCATGTCGTCGATCGTCACGCCATCGCGCGACACGAGGCCGGCCACCGCAAAGCTCATGGCGATGCGATGGTCCAGCCTGGTTGCGATCGGCCCGCCGCCCGCCAGCGCTACGCCGCCGCTGCCCTCTATGATGATCCCGTCTTCCAGCTCCTCGACGGTGACGCCGATGGCGCGCAGGCCCGCCGCCATGGTGGCGATCCGGTCGGATTCCTTGACCCGCAATTCCTCCAGCCCGCGAAAGACGCTGCGTCCCTGCGCCAGCGCGGCGGCAATGAAGGCGACCGGATATTCGTCGATCATGCTCGGCGCGCGGGCGGGGTCCGGCTCCACGCCCTTGAGCGCCGAAGCGGTGACGATCAGGTCGCCGACCGGCTCGCCACCCACTTCGCGCGGATTGTCTATGACGATGTCGCCGCCCATTTCGCGCAGCAGATCGATCAAGCCCGCGCGCGTGTCGTTCAGGCCGACATTTGCGATGGTCACGCGCGATCCGGGCACCAGCAGCGCGGCCACCATGGGGAAGGCCGCGGAGGAGGGGTCGCCGGGCACCACAATCTGTTGCGGCGTCAATTCCGCTTCGCCGACCAGCGTGATGATGCGCGTGCCGTCCGCCTCGACTTCGACCTTCAGGTCCGCGCCAAAGCCCTTGAGCATCCGCTCGCTATGATCGCGGGTGGGGATCGGTTCGACGATGCGGGTAATGCCCGGCGTGTTGAGGCCCGCCAGCAGGATCGCCGACTTGACCTGGGCTGAGGCCACGGGAAGGCGATAGTCCAGCGGTACCGCCGGGCAGGCGCCGCGCATCGTCAACGGCAGGCGCTCGCCGGGACTGGTCGTGAAAGTCGCCCCCATCCGCGCCAGCGGCTCCGTTACTCGCGCCATGGGACGCTTGCTCAGCGATGCGTCGCCGGTGAAGGTCGCGGTCAGGTCGTGGCTGGCGAGCAGGCCCATCAACAATCGTGTGGATGTGCCGCTATTGCCCATCTCCAGCGCGGTTTCGGGCTGGAGCAGGCCGCCCACGCCGACGCCATGGATATGCCACACGCCATCATCGTCCCGGCTGATATCGGCGCCCATCGCCCGCATCGCGGCCGCCGTGGCCAGTACGTCTTCGCCTTCCAGCAGCCCCTCGACCCGGCTTTCGCCCACCGCCAGCGCGGACAGCATCAGCGACCGGTGCGAAATGCTCTTGTCCCCCGGCACGGTAACGTCGCCCGACAGCGCGGGTGCGGCAGTGAAGGTCATTGGGCGGGGCTTTTCGTGGGAAGCGGTCAAGGTGGGTTCCGTCCATGCGGGGAAGCGAAAAAATGCGCCCGGCTTTTGACAGCGCGCTTGCGCTATGGCAAGGCGCGCCACGTTTCGCGGCCAACGTCTGTTGCGCTGCGTGAAATTCTATCTGCGTATTGAAGAAGGAACAGGCCGGACATGGTGAAGGCTGAATGGGGCACGAAACGGACCTGCCCAAAATGCGCAACGCGCTTTTATGATCTGGGCAAGGATGATCCCGTCGTCTGCATTAACTGCAACGCGGCATGGGAGCCGGAGCCGGTTCTGAAGTCGAAGCAGCCGCTGCCTTACGAGGAAGCGCCCAAGAAGGTCGTCGAAACAGCCGATGGCGAGGTAGAGGCCGTCGATGACGATCTGGACCTTGATCTCGATGTTGATGACGATGGCGATTCGCCGGATAATGACGTCGATCTGGGCGGTGATGACGACCTGGGCGTCGAAGCTGCCGGCGACGACGACAGCGACGATAACTAAGTCATTTTGTTCTTGCCAACGAGGTTGCTGCGACCTAATGGCAGCGACCTCGCAGGCGCCAACCCAAGGCGTCTGATGGTGAT
>JAECRT010000019.1:10711-58790 GCA_016000085.1 Sphingomonadaceae bacterium | reverse complement strand
TCCGAAGGCGAGCGCTTCATGGAGCGCTATGCCCCGTCGGCGAAGGATCTGGCGTCGCGCGACGTCGTATCGCGTTCGATGGCGATGGAAATGCGCGAAGGGCGCGGTGTCGGCGAGCATAAGGATCATATCTTCCTGCATCTCGACCATATCGATCCCAAGGTGCTGGCCGAGCGTCTGCCCGGCATCACCGAGAGCGGCAAGATTTTCGCCGGTGTCGACCTGACCCGCCAGCCGCTGCCTGTGACGCCGACCGTTCACTACAATATGGGCGGCATCCCCTGTAATTATCATGGTCAGGTGGTGACGAAGAAGGGCGACGATCCAGAAGTCATCGTGCCCGGCCTGTTCGCCGTGGGTGAAGCGGCCTGCGTGTCGGTCCATGGCGCAAACCGCCTTGGCTCAAACTCGCTGATCGACCTTGTCGTGTTCGGCCGTGCAACCGGCCTGTTCCTCAAGGACAATCTCAAGCCCAACGCGCCGCACAAGCCTTTGCCAGCAGATGCAGCCGACCTGGCGCTGGGCCGGCTCGACCATTATCGCAACGCCAGCGGCAGCACGCCGACGGCGGACATCCGCCTCGACATGCAGCGCACCATGCAGAAGCATGCTGCCGTGTTCCGCGACAGCGCGCTGCTGGCCGAGGGTGTCGAGCAGATGCAGGCGGTCAACAAGCGCTTGCAGGACGTCAAGGTGAGCGACCGGTCGCTGATCTGGAACACCGACCTGATCGAGACGCTGGAACTGGACAATCTCATGTCGCAGGCGATCTGCACCATGGAAGGCGCGAACAACCGCAAGGAATCGCGCGGCGCCCATGCGCATGAGGATTTCCCGAATCGCGACGACGAAAACTGGATGAAGCACACCATCAGCTGGTTCGAAGGCTGGGGTGGTTCGGGCGGCAAGGTGACGCTCGATTACCGGCCGGTCCACGACTATACGATGACCGACGAAGCGGAATATGTTAAGCCCAAGGCGCGCGTATATTGATCCGCGCCGTCAGGTGAATGGACAAGAGGGCGGGCCGCAAGGTCCGCCCTTTTTCATGTGGTGGGGCAGCGCGCGGTTCAGGTGACCCCACGGTCAGGGTGTGAACGGCAACAGCGCTTCATAGGCCTGCAGTTCGGGCTTCCCCGTCACGGGAATGCCGCGCCTTAGCAGAAGCGTGTGGCGCACGATCTCCGCCTGCTGTTCGATGCCGTAACGGTCGAACGGTTTTCCCGGCACGAACTGATAGTCATAGCGGCAAAAGGGATGGCGCATCAGGGGTAACCAATATTTCCCCGAACGCTGCGCCTGCCAGACATGGGTCATTTCATGGACGAACAACCCTTGCAGATGCAGCGGGCTGGCGCAGAAATCGGCACAGAACAGGCCGCCTTCGGGATGGAACCACAAGTCGCCATCGGGCGCCATCGTCACGCGGCGCGGCTGGAACGGCCAATATTTTCGGTTGTGGACGCGCACCTTGTCATAATCGATCGCCGACCCGAACAGGCTTCGGGCGAGCGCGACTTCCTCAGATGTCAGGGAGCGGCTGCTCAATGACCGTCATGCTCGCCGGCTTTGGCCGCTGCGGGCGCGGCGGCGGGCTCTGGCTTGCGGATCACCGTGTCGACCAGCAGCCGGTCGCCATTGGCCATCAGGAAGGTCATCTGCATCTTTCCCCGGCTGATCGCGGTGTCGTTGACGCCCCAGATCATCAAATGCTTGCCCCCTGGCGCAAAGGCGACCTCGCCCTTGGCGGGGATGTCGACATGGTCGATGGGCTTCATCGTCATCATGCCATTTTCAGTCATGCTTTCATGCATTTCGACCTTGAGCGCATAGTCGGTCAGCACGCCGCGCAACTGCCCGCCTGCATCGCCGCCATGGGCGACGAAATAGCCGGCGGACGGCGTTTCCTTGTTCGGGCTGAGGCGAATCCACGCCTGATCGATATAGGTCGGCGCCGGGTCGCCGCAGGCCGAAAGGGTCGCTGAAGCGGCAAGGGTAAAAAGGGCAAAAGACGCGCGCATCACCAACTCCATGACTGTCTCGTTTCCGGTCGCTTGCGTTCCTAATCGTCGCTGCTTCTTGTGCCAAGCAAAAGCGCTCTTATATCGCAAACGCAAACCGGCCTTGCCTTGGCGCTTTCGTGAGGTATGGGGCCGTAAACCGCTGAATGTGACTTGGGGTTAAAAGAGGAAAAGATGGCAAAAGTTATCGGTATTGATCTTGGCACCACCAACAGCTGCGTGGCTGTGATGGACGGTGGCAAGCCCAAGGTGATTGAAAATGCGGAAGGTGCGCGTACGACGCCTTCCATCGTCGCCTTCGCCAAGGATGGCGAGCGCCTGATCGGCCAACCGGCCAAGCGGCAGGCCGTCACCAATGGCGACAATACGATTTTCGCGGTGAAGCGCCTGATCGGCCGCCGCTTCGAAGATCCCACGACGAAGAAGGACATGGAACTTGTCCCCTATGACATCGTCAAGGGTGGCAATGGCGACGCCTGGGTAAAGGCCGGCGGCCAAGATTACAGCCCGTCGCAGATCAGCGCCTTCATCCTGCAGAAGATGAAGGAAACCGCCGAGAGCTATCTGGGCGAAACCGTGACGCAGGCCGTCATCACCGTGCCCGCTTATTTCAACGACGCTCAGCGTCAGGCGACGAAGGACGCCGGCGCGATCGCCGGGCTCGAAGTTCTGCGCATCATCAACGAGCCAACGGCGGCAGCGCTGGCCTATGGTCTCGACAAGCAGGACGGCAAGACGATCGCGGTCTATGACCTTGGCGGCGGCACGTTCGACATCTCTATCCTGGAGATTGGCGATGGCGTGTTCGAAGTGAAGTCGACCAATGGCGACACCTTCCTGGGCGGCGAAGATTTCGACGCCAAGCTGGTGCAGTTCCTGGCCGACGACTTCAAGAAGACCGAAAGCATCGACCTGACCAAGGACAAGCTGGCTCTCCAGCGTCTGAAGGAAGCGGCCGAAAAGGCGAAGATCGAGCTGTCTTCGGCACAGTCGACCGAGGTCAACCTGCCCTTCATCACCGCGGACCAGAATGGTCCCAAGCATCTGGTCAAGACGATCACCCGCGCCGATCTGGAGCGTCTGGTCGTTGACCTCATCAAGCGCACGATGGAGCCTTGCAAGAAGGCGATGGCGGACGCGGGCGTTTCGGCCAGCGAGATCAGCGAAGTCGTTCTGGTCGGCGGCATGACCCGCATGCCCAAGGTGCGCGAAGCTGTGAAGGAATTTTTCGGCAAGGAACCGCACACCGGCGTAAACCCGGACGAAGTCGTCGCCATGGGCGCGGCGATCCAGGCGGGCGTGTTGCAGGGCGACGTCAAGGACGTGCTGCTGCTCGACGTAACCCCGCTGTCGCTGGGCATCGAGACGCTGGGTGGCGTGTTCACCCGCATGATCGACCGCAACACCACCATCCCCGCCAAGAAGTCGCAGGTCTATTCGACCGCCGACGACAATCAGCAGGCGGTGACCATCCGCGTGTTCCAGGGCGAGCGTGAAATGGCGGCCGACAACAAGATGCTGGGCCAGTTCGACCTGGTCGGCATCCCATCCGCGCCGCGCGGCGTGCCGCAGATCGAGGTCACGTTCGACATCGACGCCAACGGCCTGGTCAATGTGTCGGCCAAGGACAAGGGCACCGGCAAGGAGCAGCAGATCCGCATCCAGGCGTCGGGCGGTCTGTCCGACTCCGACATCGACCAGATGGTCAAGGATGCCGAGCGTTTCGCCGAGGACGACAAGAAGCGTCGTGAAGGCGCGGAAGCCAAGAACAACGCCGAAAGCCTGGTCCACACGACCGAAGCGCAGCTGGCCGAACATGGTGACAAGATCGACGCCAGCCTCAAGGGCGAGATCGAAACCGCGATCACGGCGACCAAGTCCGCCATCGAAGGCGGCGACGCTGAAGTGATGAAGACCAAGGCACAGGAACTCGCCACGGTCGCGATGAAGCTGGGCCAGGCGGTTTACGAGAAGGAGCAGGCTTCGGCCGCCGCTCCGGGCGCAGACGCGCCCAAGGCCGATGACGATGTCGTCGACGCCGAATTCTCGGAAGTGGACGACAACAAGGCTTAAGGCCATGACCTCCAACCGTCATCCCGGCGCAAGCCTGGGTGACGGGGGATGGGGCCGGGGGCGATATGACGACTGAAGTTGATTATTACGGACTGCTCGAAATTGAGCGCACCGCCGACGGTGGAGCCATCAAGAGCGCTTATCGCAAGCTGGCGATGAAATATCACCCGGACAAGACCGGGGGGTGCACGGACAGCGAAGCCAAGTTCAAATCCGTATCAGAGGCCTATGAGTGCCTGAAAGACCCGCAGAAACGCGCGGCCTATGACCGCTTTGGCCATGCTGCCTATACGCAGCAGCAACAGGGCGGCGGCGGCGGCTTCAATGGCGGCGCGGGCGGCTTTTCGGATCTGGGCGATATATTCGAAACGATTTTCGGCCAGTCGGGCTTTGGCGGCGCGGGGCGCCAGCAACAGCAGCGGCGTGGCGCTGACCTGCGCTACGATCTCGAAATCAGTCTGGACGAAGCCTATCATGGCAAGCAGACCGACATCGAGATCGAAGTGTCTGCGGCCTGTGACAGTTGCGATGGATCGGGCGCGCAGCCCGGCACCGGGGTCAAGACCTGTGGCACCTGCAAGGGCCATGGTCAGGTTCGCGCGCAGCAGGGCTTTTTCGTGGTCGAACGGACCTGTCCTTCATGCCATGGCGCGGGCAGGGTGATCGAAAAGCCCTGTCGGTCGTGCCGGGGCGAAGGCCGCGTCGACAAGGCCAAGTCCCTGTCGGTCAACATCCCCGCCGGTGTCGATGACGGTACGCGCATCCGCATGTCGGGCGAGGGCGAGGCAGGCGCGCGTGGCGCACCTTCCGGCGATCTCTATATTTTCCTGCATGTGAAGCGGCATTCGATTTTCGAGCGTGACGGGACGACCTTATTCTGTCGCTGCCCGGTTAGCTTTACTGCGGCGGCTTTGGGCGGGACGATCGAAGTGCCGGGCCTTGACGGCGTTCGCCATGAGATCAAGATCCCGGTCGGTATCCAGTCGGGCAAGCAGCTCCGCCAGCGCGGCGCGGGTATGCCGGTGCTCAACGGGCGCGGGCAGGGCGATCTGGTCGTTCAGATCGACGTGGAAACGCCGACTCGCCTCACCGCCAAGCAGAAGGAATTGCTGGAGGCGTTCCGCGAGACGGAAACCGGCGAAGAATGTCCGCAATCCACCGGCTTCTTCTCGAAGCTCAAGGAATTGTGGGGAGACTAAGCGGCTGATCCCGTTCGCTTCCCGACAGGTGCGAAGCGAACGGGCCTAGCTGCCGGCGGGGCGTTGCCGCCGCGCCCACCAATAGAAGGGCAGGCCGGCCATCATCAGCAGGATGCTGGAGCCGCTCGCCACGATTCCCGCGCCCCACAAGGTCCAGATCGCATAGCCAAGGCCCAGCAGCGCGGCGGGGATGACGAGGCGAAAGCGCAGACTGGCCAGCGCGCAACCGACATAGAGCCACAGCGTCGCCGACGTGGCGAGCAGCGCCATGGCGGTGAACAGCGCGACCAGCCCTTGCAGGCTGTTTGCGACCAGCAGCAGGCTTGCCAGCACGGTGGAGAGCAGCAGCGCGCGGACGGGTGTTCCTTTCCCATTCGTGCCCGCCAGCCAACGCGGCAATTCCCCCGATCTGGCCATCGCAAGCGGCACTTCGCCCATCAGCAGCGTCCAGCCATTGAGCGCGCCAAGGCAGCTGATCGCCACGAACAGCGCGATGAAACTGGCGGGGCCGGGCGACCAGTAATGGCTTACAAAGGCGCCGAAGGGCGATCCTGTCTGGGTTTCGGCGGCGGGCAGGGTGAGTGCAATGCCTGAGCAGACGATGAGATAGATGAGGCCAGTCGCGGCAGTGCCGATCAGCGTGGCGCGGGGGATGGTGCGGGCGGGATCGCGGACTTTGTCGGCGGCGACGCTGGCCGATTCGAAACCCATCAGCGCCCAGAGCGACAGTGCGGCCGAGGCAGTGATCCCCGCTCCGGTCAGTCCGTTTTCCGGGAAGGGGGCGACCTGTGCCGTGCCGTTGCCGACCGTGATGACCAGCAGCACGATGACGACCAGGATCGGCACCAGCTTGATCGCCGTGGTCGCCAACTGGGTCATGCCTGCCGCCCGCGCGCCGATCAGGTTGATGCCCGCCATGATCCAGAGGAAGGCGATCGAACAGAGCGCGCCCACGCCGGGCTGGGCGAGCAAGGGCATGATGCTGGACAGGTTGGCCGTGGCGGCGACGGCAATCGTCACGTTGGTCAGGATGATCGAGAGCCAGTAGATCCAGCCGATCGAAAATCCGGCAAGCGGGCCGAACGCGCGTGCGATCATCTGTGACGCACTGGCATCGGGCAGAGCGATGGTCAGCCGCGCGATGACAAAGGCCAGCACGAGCGATCCCGCGATGGTGAAGCCCCATCCCGCCACGGCATCCCAGCCGAAGGGGGCAAGCGCGGCGGGCAGCAGGAAAACGCCCGATCCGATCATATTGCCCATGACGAGGGCGATGCACGCGGCGAGGCCCAATGTCCGGGAGGGTAAGCGAGCCGCAGATGCGCTGATGTCGGGGGCTTGCATGGGCGGATGCTAACGGGTGGGCGCGATTATTGCTAGTGGTCCCGGCAGCGATCGCAGGCGCGCAATCGGCCTGCGCGCATCCATTTTCTGCAATCCTGTTTCCTCGCATTGCATTTGCGAAACAAGCGACGAACGCGCAAATGAATACTGATGCTGCAACGCAGCAAATTACTCGTCGAGGCTTTACAATGTTTTCCCTGCTGTCGCTCTATTTCGCCTATCGCCGTGATGTCGTCGTCGCGGAGCGCTACATTGCCGGTCTCGCCAAGGCGCACGCCCCGGTGGCCCACGATGTCACTATTCCTGCCCCGCTCGAAGAGCCGATGCGGCTCGCAGCCTGATATAGCCCAAAAGGGCGGCCATCCCGTGGGAGGCCGCCCCTGGCGTGACTATCGATGCTGGGCGTGTCAGGCGGCCAGGAACATGTCCGGGTCGAGTTCCATCAGCGCGTCCGCGCCGCCCTCGATCTTGCGGCGCAGCGATCCGGCATCGGGCATGATGCGTTCGGCGAAGAAGCGAGCGGTGACCAGCTTGGCTTGCAGGAACTGCGCATCATCCGAACCGGCGTCGAGCAGGGTAACTGCCGCCTTGCTCATGCGCAGCCACATCAGGCCGGTCGCGACGATACCCAATATATGCATGTAATGATGCGCGCCCGCACCGGCATTGTCGGGGTTCTTCATGGCGTTCTGCATCAACCACATGGTCGCCGCGCCAAGCTGGGCGCTCGCCTTTTCCAACGCTTCGGCGAAGCTGGTCAGCTTTTCATGGCCCTTGGCTTCGGCCACTTCGGTCGCGACGATCTTGAGGAAGGCTTGAAGCGCGCGACCGCCATTCATCGGCAGCTTGCGACCGACCAGATCCATCGCCTGCACGCCGTTGGCGCCTTCGTAAATCTGGGCGATGCGGGCGTCGCGGACATATTGCTCCATGCCATTTTCCCAGATGTAGCCATGGCCGCCAAACACCTGCTGGCAGTT
Source organism: Sphingomonadaceae bacterium (assembly GCA_016000085.1). GTDB lineage: Bacteria > Pseudomonadota > Alphaproteobacteria > Sphingomonadales > Sphingomonadaceae > Sphingobium. Next base: position 51,173 of record JAECRT010000019.1, on the reverse strand, counting down.
CACCGCGATGTCGAAGCCGCGGTCGGTGCCATAGCCCTTGATGACCGGGGTCAGCAGGCCGATCAGGTCGTCGGCCATCTGCCGGTCTTCCTCGGTCGCGGCATAGTGCGACAGGTCGACCTGCAGCGCGCCCCACAGGATCAGCGCGCGCAGCCCTTCTGTCATCGCCTTGGCTTCCATCAGCATGCGGCGCACGTCGGGATGGACGAACAGCGTGTCGGCTTTCTCCTCCGGCTCCTTGGGGCCGGTCAGGGCGCGGCCCTGACGCCGGTCATGGGCATAATGCACTGCATTCTGGAAGGCGATGTCGCCCTGGCCCAGCCCTTGCAGGCCAACGCCCAGCCGCGCCGCGTTCATCATGATGAACATGGCGGCCAAGCCTTTATTCTCGTCGCCGACCATCCATCCAGTCGCGCCGTCATAGTTCATGACGCAGGTGGCGTTGCCGTGAATGCCCATCTTGTGTTCGATCGAGCCACAGGACACGGCGTTGCGATCGCCCAATGCGCCATCGTCGCCGACCATCACCTTGGGCACGACGAACAGGGAAATGCCCTTGCTGCTGTCGGGCGCGCCGGGCGTCTTGGCCAGGACGAGGTGGATGATGTTTTCGGCCAGGTCATGTTCGCCCGCCGAAATGAAGATCTTGGTGCCGGTGATCGTGTAGCTGCCGTCCGCCTGTGGCACGGCCTTTGTCTTGATAAGGCCAAGGTCGGTGCCGCAATGCGGTTCCGTCAGGTTCATGGTGCCGGTCCACTGACCCGAAACCATGCGGGGCACATAGCGCTGTTGCAGTTCGTCGCTGCCCTTGGCCAGCAAAGCGGCGATCGCGCCGGTGGTCAGCCCGAAATACATTTCGAACGCCTGGTTGGAGGCGCTCATATATTCGCCGACTGCCGTCGCCAGCACCATCGGCAGACCCTGGCCGCCAAATTGTTCCGGCGCGTGCAGCGTGGTCCAGCCGCTTTCGACATATTGGTCATAGGCCGCCTTGAAGCCCGCAGGCGTCGTGACGCTGCCGTCCGGGTTGCGGGTGCAGCCTTCCTTGTCGCCTGACGCGTTCAGCGGAAACAGCAGCTCCGCCGCGATCTTGCCCCCTTCGGTCAGGATCGCATCGACCAGATCGGGTGTCGCATTTTCGAAGCCGGGCAGATTGGTGTAGCGGTCCAACCCGACCACATGGTCGAGGACGAAACGGGTGTCGAGAACGGGTGCGGCATAGCTGGGCATGATCTTCTCCAGGCGATTTTATTTTTGGGGCAGGGTTGTCATTGTTCCATGGTCGCGACGAACGCGGCCAGTTCGGCAATGGCGGCGTCGATATCGTCCTTCTGCCGGGTCAGCAGATCGATTCGCGCCTTGCACTTGTCCATGGTCACGCGGCGTTGCGCGTCATGCGCTTCGTCGGCGTCGTACAGGTCGATCATCTCGCGAATCTCGGTCAGGCTGAAACCCACCCGCTTGCCGCGCAGGATCCAGGCGAGGCGAGCGCGGTCGCGCCGCGAATAAATACGAGCCAGTCCTTGCCGTTCCGGCGCGATCAGTCCTTCATCCTCGTAGAATCGAAGCGCGCGGGCGGTAACGCCGAATTCCTCCGACAGGTCGGTGATGCTGTAACTCTGCCGTTCGCTGTGGTCGGGCAGTTCAATGCCGGCGATGCTGCTGCGATTATCCATGGCCCGGATGTAGGGTGACTTTACGTTAACGTCAAGGTCAGTGATGGCCATGGGCCTTTTGTCCGGGTGACAGGATGATTGCCGGGCGCTAGGGGCGAGGGCCATGATGGGGGCGATCAGACAGAGCGAAGGCGCGCGTGGCTTGCTGGCCGCGTTGGCGTTGCTCGTCCTGGCGCTGCACGCCGTGGTGCCAGCAGGCTTCATGCCGGTGCGCACCGAGCACGGCGTAGTCGTTACGCTCTGCACCGGGCAGGGGGCTGTCAATATCATCGTCGATCGCGGGCATGCGCCGGAAAAGGGCGACCATCGCCGCGATGACGGCATGCCGGGGCAGACCCATTGCCCCTTCGCCGCGTCCGTACAGCCGGTCGTACCGCCGGCACCGTTGGCGGAATTGACGCTGCCCGCGTGGCAGGGGCCGTTCGGCGTCATCGCCTTTGCGCTCAAAACGGGCATTGTCGCCCGGCTTGCCGCGCCGCCGCCGCCATCATCGGGGCCGCCCACAACTTTCTGAAAAGCCTGAACAATCCGGACGCGCCGATGAACGGGCGCGGCCCCATTCTGTTTTTCCGAAAGTATTGCCATGTCTTATGTTCATGCCTTGCGCAGCGTTTCGCTGTGCGTCCTTGCCTGCGCCCTGTCGCGCACCGCCGCCTTCGCCGAGGAAGTGGACGCGATCATCGTGACCGCCAGCCCGTTCGTCGAAGCCGCCGCCGCGCGCGTTCAGCGCACCCCCGGCGGTGTGGATGTCGTTGCGGCCGAATCCTTTGAAGACAAGGTCGCGGTGTCGCTGCGCGATGCGCTCAGCTTTTCGCCGGGCGTCTATACCCAACCGCGATTCGGGCAGGAGGTGCGTATCTCGATACGGGGATCGGGTTTGTCGCGCGGCTATCATATGCGCGGCCTGACCCTGTTGCAGGATGGCATTCCCATCAACATGGCCGACGATAACGGTGATTTTCAGGAACTCGATCCGCAGGTCTTTCAGCATATCGAGGTGTATCGCGGCGGCAATGCGCTGCGGTTGGGCGGATCGACGTTGGGCGGGGCGATCAATGCCGTAACGCCGACCGGGCGTAGCGCGCCGGGGGCGGAGATGCGCGTCGATGGCGGATCATTCGAAACGCTGCGCGCCAAGCTGGCCTATGGTCATGCCGATGATAGGGGCGACATATGGGCGGCGGTTACGGCCGATCGATCGGATGGCGACCGCGATCATGGCGCACGCAAGGCGCTACGCTTCAACGCCAATGTCGGGCTGAAGCTTGGCGAAGGGATAGAGACGCGCTTTTATGCCAGCGCCCAGTCGATCCGACAGGACTTGTCGGGCGCTTTGACGCAGGCCGATGCGCTGTCCCACCCGAAGAAGGGCAATTATGCGGGCGATCAGGGGCGCAATATCGATTCGATCCGGCTGCAAAATCGCACGACCGTCCAGTTGGACGGCGGCCAGATCGCGTTCGGACTATTCTTCAACGCCAAGGCGCTGAACCATCCCATCTATCAGGTGATCGACCAGAAATCGGAGGATCGCGGCGTGTTCGCCAGCGTCGATCTGACGGGCGATCTGGCCGGTATGCCGGTCGAACTGACGCTGGGCAGCCAGGCGCGCTTCGGGCGCACGGTCGCCCGGCAGTTCGCCAATGTTGCGGGCAAGTCAGGCGCGCCGATGGCCCATGCGGTGCAGACGGCGCAAACGATCAACAGCTATGGCGAAGCGCGGATCGCGCCGCTGCCCGATGTCTGGCTAATCGCAGGCGGCATCTATACCCATGGCGAGCGGCGGATCGCCAATCGCTTTGCCCCGGCGCGTAGCGGGGACGCCAGCTTCGATGCGTTCGCGCCCAAGTTAGGGCTGCTGTATCAGCCCTCGCAGGCCGTGCAGTTCTACGCCAATGTCAGTCGGTCGGTCGAACTGCCCGGTTTTGGCGAACTGAGCCAGACGCCCAGCGGCGGCGCGCCCGGCTTTACGCCCGTTGGCCTGCAAAAAGCCTGGACCGCGGAGGTCGGTACGCGCGGCCGGATGGGCATCGCCGCTTGGGACGTCAGCCTGTATCGCGCGGACCTGCGCGGCGAGATGCTGCAATTCAGCGTTGCGCCGGGGGTGATTCCGGCGGCGACCTTCAATGCGGACAGGACGCGCCATCAGGGGGTAGAGGCCGGGCTGGACCTGACGCTGACGCCATGGGCCATGGTGCGGCAAGTCTATCAATATAGCGATTTCCGGTTCCGGGGTGACAGCCAGTTCGGCGACAATCGCCTGCCCGTGGTGCCGCGCCATGCCTATCGCGCGGAATTGCGGCTGGGCACGGATGCGCTGAGCGTCTCGCCAGCGGTCGAGTGGCTGCCGCAGGGCGCGTGGGTGGACTATGCCAATACGAAGCGAACCGGGGGCTATGCGCTGTTCAATCTGGGCGCGCAGGCGGCGTTGCGGGACGGTGTTACCCTGTTCCTCGACGCGCGCAACCTGGCGGCCAAACGCGCGATCGGCGATATTGGCGCGGTGCTCTATAGCGGGCAGGCCGCTTTCTATCCGGTCGAGCGGCGCGCCGTCTATGGCGGGGTGCGCGCTCGCTTCTGACGAGGGGCTGGAGCGGGGGGGCGGTTTGGCGCCGGGCTATTTTTCCGCATTCTGCAAGCCTTAGGCTGTTCCAGCCGACTTCAGAATGCTCTAGAGGCGGGCGATGATCCGTCTTTCCGGCCTTACACTGCCCCTCGACCATCCGGCCGAAGCAATGCCCGACGCCATTTGCGCGCGGTTGGGCATCGATGCCGCCGATCTGCTGTCCTTCACGCTCGTACGGCGCGGCAATGACGCGCGCCGTCGCAGCGCCATCCTGCTGGTCTATACGATGGACGTTGCGGTGGCGGATGAAGCGGCCGTGCTGGAGCGGCTGGCCGCAGACCATGACGTGCGGCCCACGCCCGACACGACCTATCGCTTCGTCGCCCAAGCGCCGCAGGGCGGCCCTGCGCTGCGCCCGGTGGTCATCGGCGCGGGGCCATGCGGTCTGTTCGCCGGACTGATCCTGGCGCAGATGGGCTTCCGCCCGATCATTCTGGATCGCGGCAAGGCGGTGCGGGAGCGGACCAAGGACACATGGGCGCTATGGCGGCGGGCTGAACTGGACCCGGATTCCAACGTCCAGTTTGGTGAAGGCGGGGCGGGCACCTTTTCCGACGGCAAACTCTATTGCCGGGTGAAAGACCCGCGCTTCCTGGGCCGCAAGGTGCTGGAGGAGTTTGTCGCGGCAGGTGCGCCCGACGACATATTGTGGGAAGCGCATCCCCATATCGGCACTTTCCGCCTCGTCACCATGGTAGAGGCGATGCGCAAGCAGATCGAGGCTCTGGGCGGCGAATATCGCTGGCAGCACCGGGTCGAGGATCTGGCGCTGGAACCGCAGGGCGACGGATCACAGCGATTGCGCGGCGTCATCTTGCAGGACGGCAGCATGATCGAAACAGATCATGTCGTCATGGCGGTGGGCCACAGCGCGCGGCCGACATTCGAGATGCTGCACCGGCGCGGCGTCTTTATCGAACCCAAACCCTTTTCTATCGGCGTGCGGATCGAACATCCGCAAAGCTGGGTCGATCGTGCGCGCTATGGCAAATGCGCGGGCCATCCCGATCTGGGCGCGGCGGCGTATAGCCTGGCGCATCATTGCGACAATGGGCGCACCGTCTACAGCTTCTGCATGTGTCCGGGCGGCCGTGTGGTCGCCGCCACGTCGGAGGAAGGGCGCGTCGTCACCAACGGCATGAGCCAGTATAGCCGCGCCGAGTTCAACGCCAATAGCGGGCTGGTCGTCGGTATCGACCCGTCGCGGGATTATCCCGATGGCCCGCTGGCGGGGATCGAATTTCAGCGGCATTGGGAAAGCATGGCCTATGTCGCGGGTGGCTCATCCTACTGGGCGCCGGGGCAGACCGTAGGCGATTTCATGGCGGGTCGCGCCTCCACCCAACTGGGTGAGGTCGTGCCATCCTATAAGCCTGGCGTGACGCCGACCGACCTGTCGCAATGCCTGCCCGGCTTCGTGGTCGATGCCATTCGTGAGGCGCTGCCTGCCTTTGGCCGCCAGATCGCGGACTATGACCATCCCGACGCGGTGATGACCGGGGTGGAAACGCGCACATCCTCCCCCATCCGCATCACGCGCGGCAAGGATTTTCAGAGCCTGTCCGTCACGGGCCTGTTCCCGGCGGGCGAAGGGGCGGGCTATGCCGGGGGTATCCTGTCCGCCGCGATCGACGGGATCAAGGTAGCCGAAGCGGTGGCGCGGGCGATGACGACCTGATCTCTGGCGGACTGACTTCAATCGGTCATCGCGTCGTCACGCGCGTTACCTTCGCATGTCGCGCGACCGTCACTGCCCGGTCAAACGGGTGTCATGCGGCGTGGTTATTGCCAGCGCCATGCCGATCCAGATCGACCGCACGCTGCGCATTCCCCCGGCCGACAAGGCCCGGCTCCGCGTCCTCTTCCTCGCCAAGCATGCCCGCGCCGATGGCGCGGCCGATGCGGTGGATGGCAACCACGCCATCTATCATCATGAAATGCGCACTACGCTGGAGGAAATCGGACTGAACGTCCGGGTCGCCAACAGCTATGATGCGTTGTTCGAGCAGCCCGATGTCGATTTTGTCGTGACCCTGCTCAATCGCGGAGGCTTTCAGAATAGCGAGATGCTCGCCCCGCTGCTGCTGGGGCGGCACGATATGCCGTTCCTGGGCGCCAGCCCCATTCTGCGCGGCGTGTCCGACGACAAATATCTCAGCAAGCTGATTGCCCGCGCGCATGATGTGCCCACGATGCCCGCGCAGATTTTCCGGCGGGGCGGCCTGCCCGTCGAACCCGCATTCCGGGCCGATCGGCTGGTGGTCAAACCTAATGCGTCCTCCGCATCCTGGGGGCTGGCCATGGTCGACAATTGGGCGCAGGCGCGCGCCCATGTCGATTATCTCCATGACCTGGGCCACGACGCGCTGGTCGAGGCATGGGCGCCGCTGCTGGATGTTGCGGTGCCGGTGGTGGGCGGCAGTGAAGGGGAGCCCTGGATTTTGCCGCCGATGATGTATGTGCCCGCCGATCCGCATCGCGAACGCAGCTATGAGGAAAAGCGCGGTCTGGTCGAAGCGGGCGACGATCCGCTGGTGCTGGTCGAAGATGCCGACCTGCGCGCGCGGCTGGAGGATATGACCCGCCGCCTGCTGCCCGAACTGTGGCCGTTCGATTATGGCCGGTTCGAGTTTCGCTATGACCCCGCGACCAACGATCTGTTGTTCATGGAAGTGAACCTGTCATGCAACCTATGGTCGAAAAAGACGATCTCACGGTCCGCCGCCTCGATCGGGGTCGATCATGCGGCGCTGGTGGAAACCATCGTCGGGCATAGTCTGGCGCGACAGGGGCTGTTGAGCCAGGCGCCGATCCGGGTGGCGGCGTGATGTCGGGCCACGCCACCGCGCTGGTGTTGGCAGGGAAACGCAACGGCGCGAGCGACCCGCTGGCGCTGGCGGCGGGTGTCACGCACAAATGCCTGGTCCCGGTGGCGGGTGAGCCGATGCTGGTGCATGTCATCGATGCTCTGGCGGCCAGCGCGCGCATCGGCGAAATCCGCGTCGCCATCGAGGATGGAGATGTGCTGCGCGCCTTGCCGCAGTTGCGCGGGTTGATCGACAGCGGGCGGCTGGTGCTGGTCGCTGCGCGGCCCAATCTGGTGGATTCGGTGCTGTCTGCGGCCGATGGCGCGCAGTTTCCGCTGCTCATCACCACCGCCGACAATGTGCTGCTGACCCCGGAGGCAGTGGCCGAAATGCAGGCGGGCTGCGCGGCGCAGGGGGCTGATGCGGCCGTTGCCTTCACCCGACGCGCATCGGTGCTGGCCGCCCATCCGACGGGCCAGCGCAAATTCTATCAATTTGCCGATGACAGCTATTCCAACTGCAACACATATTGGCTGAAGGATCGCGCCGCACTGGCCGCCGCCGAAACCTTTCGGACGGGCGGCCAGTTCGTGAAGCATCCGTTGCGCATCGTTGGCGCGTTCGGTGTCGTCAACCTCATCCGCTTCCGGTTCGGCATTGGCACGCTGGCTGCGGCCTTCGCCCGTTTTTCGCGCCGGTTCCGCATGACGATCGCGCCGGTGGTGCTCAGCGATGGGGCAGTGGCGATCGACGTCGACAATGCCCGTTCGCACGGCGTTGCCGAAGAATTGCTGGCCCGACGCATATCCTTTGCGCAGGCGGCGGAGTAGCGCTTGCTTACGTTGCGAGCGTTGCCGGGACGCAGCGACAATGATCTGCTCGCCGCCTATCATGATGGCCTGAAACAGCATTGGGGCATTGGCGAACGAGCGATTGGCCAGTTGCTGGCGGCGACGGGGCAGGGTGGCTGGTCGCGCGCAGAGGCGCGGCTGTTGGCCGAAGCGGTGCGCCGTGATGGTCTGAGCATGAGGGATCGCAAGGGGCTGCACCGGCTACTCAATCCCGGCGCCTTTCCGCTGGCCTCCAATCCGCTCAAGAACAAGCAACTATTTGCGCGCGTGGCGGGCGAGGCCGGGTTGCCGGTGGCGACAGGATGCGACCCGGATCGGGAGGATCTGACCGGCTGGCTCGCGGATCAGGACGACATCATCGCCAAACCCAGCTTTCAGTCCAAGGGGCAGGGCGTCGAGCGCTTCCGGCGGGTCGGGGACCGCTGGCATGGGATGGACGTTACGCTGGCGCGCGATGCCTTGGTGGTGCGGCTGACGGCACTGTGGCGGGCGGGCGGCGTCATACAGCGGCGATTGCCGACCCATGCCGCCTTGCTGGCCCTGTCGCCCGCTGCGTTGCCCACGTTGCGGGTCGTGACGTGCCTGAATGAGGCAGGAAAGCCGGAAGCCTGCGGAATGGCGCTGCGCCTGTCGGCCGGTGGGGCGCGACCGGTGGACAATTTCAATGCAGGCAATCTGGTGCTGGGCGTCGATCAGGCAGGCTGCTGTCGTCCCGCCTGGCTGGGCGGCGCAAAGGGCGTGCCAGTCCTGCATGACCGACATCCCGCGACAGGCGCGGCGATCACGGGCGTGCCGGTGCCCGATCTGGATGCCGCGATCGCGCTGGCGCTGCGGGCGCATGGTCCGTTTCGCGCCGGCTTCACAGTGATCGGCTGGGATATCGGGCTGACCGATGCGGGACCGGCGCTGGTCGAGGGCAACTGGAATCCCGGCACCGACATCCTGCAACTGGTCGACGGGCAGGGGTTGGCGCGGGGGCGGCTGGGTGCGCTCTATCGTCATCATCTCGCGGCGCTGCCGACCGACCGCTGGCGCAACGCGCGGGCGATGCAGCGTTGATCTGCATCTATGTGCATGCGCTGGTGGCGACCGGGGTTGTCCGCAATGCCCGCCTGATCGCCGCTGATCTCGCCGCGCAGGGCCATGAGGTGCAATTGGTGACGGCGCTGCCGGGCGGGGAGGGCGCGCCGGGCGTTGCCCATCATGCTTTGCTGGCGCGGGCAGGCGGATCGCGCCTGTTGGAAAAACTGCGTGCGAGCATCGCGCTGCGTCGGCATCTGCGCGCGATCAAACCCGCCATCCTGATCTCGGCGGGCAATCATGGCCATGGGACGATATGGTGTGGCAGCCGCGGGGTCGCCGGAGTGGCGCGCGTCTATCGGATCAGCAACGATATCATGCGGATCATCCCCGGCGCGCCGTCGGGCGGCCTGCGCCGCCGGGCACGGGGGATGATGGCGAGGCTGATCGCAGGGGATGCCGCCCGGCTGGTGCTGGTATCGCCGACGCTGGTCGATACGCCCGCTTTTCGCGGTGCCACGGATGAGGGGCGGGTGCGGCTGATCCCCAACGGTATCGATGCGGCGGCGGCGCGAGCGCGGGTCGGCGGTGATGCGCCGCATCCCTGGCTGGGCGGTCCGGTGCCGGTCATCCTGGCGATCGGGCGGCTCGCGCCACAGAAGAATTTCGGCACGTTGCTGGTCGCGTTCGCGCAGTTGCGAGGCGAGCGGCCCGCCCGGCTCATCCTGCTGGGCGAAAGCCGGGACCGGGCGCGCGAGCAATTGATGGCGCAGGCGCGGGCATTGAGGATTGCCGACGATGTGGCGCTGCCGGGTACGGTCGCCAACGTCTTTCCCTGGCTGGCCCGCGCAGATGCGTTCGTGCTGCCCTCCTGGTGGGAAGGGTCGGCCAACGTCCTGCTGGAGGCGATGGCGGTGAACACGCCCTGCGTCGTGTCACGCAGTGCAGGCAATGCGGCGCAATTGCTGGTCGATGCCGGAAGCGATGGCGGGTGCTATGGCTTGCTGGTGGACCCGACCGATCCGGCGGCGATGGCGCAGGCAATGGCGCGCCAGATCGATCCCGCCACGTGCATCCGCCCCGGCGATCGCATCGCACGGTTCGATCATGCGGCGGTGTCGGACGGATGGCGCGCGCTGGTGGCCGAACTCCTGGCCTGAACGTCAGGCTGCGATCAGGCGCCATCCTGCAAAGATCAGCACGGCGGCCAGCAAGGGCTGCAATATCTTTTCCGACACGCGCGACGCCAGCAGCGAACCGATGACGATGCCGGGGATCGATCCGACCAGCAGGTTGAGCAGCAGCATCAGGTTGAAATTGCCGATGAACAGATGGCCAATGCCCGCCACCAGCGTCAGCGGTACGGCATGGACGATGTCGGTTGCGACCAGCCGTTGCAGCCGCATTCGCAGCGGATAGAGCGCCAGCAGCAGCGTCGCGCCGAGCGCGCCCGCGCCCACCGACGTCAATGTCACCATCACGCCCAGCATCGCACCCGCCGCGATCGTCAACCCGGCCTGATAGCGCAGGAAGCCCTGTGCCGTGTCGGTGCGCGCGTTGAGCGCCCAATTGTGAAAACGGCTGCGCATCAGCGTGGCGATGGCGGTCATGATCAGCACCACCCCCAGCGCGGTCATGATGAGGCCACTCTTGATCTGGTGGGTGTCCAGTTGCGACAGGAGCAACAGCACGACGACGGCGGCAGGCAGGCTGCCGATGCACAGGCGGCGGATGACTTCATAGTCCGGTCCGCCATGATCGCCGCCATGGCGATGATGGACGAACCCTCCGACTGCCTTGGTGATGGCTGCAAACCACAGGTCGGTGCCGACCGCTGTGGTCGGCGCCACGCCAAACAGCAGGATCAGCATCGGCGCCATCAGCGATCCGCCGCCCACGCCGGTCATGCCAACCATGACGCCGACAAACAGCCCGGCGATCGCATGCAACCAATCCATTCACATCCCCCGGACAAGCGCGGCCGAATTTCCGCCCATACCGCCTTAATCGCGGGCATATCGCCACGCGCGGCGGCGGAACAGCCTTTTTTATCGGCTATTCGGGGATAGTGCGGATGCGCGACCTTTCCTGCGGCCTGCCGACCCACGGGCGGGATGAAACTCGCCCGATGTCCCACCCGCACATCGACCCTGTCGAAAGGCGGACCCAAAGAAAAACCCGCCGACGCGCATGGCGCATCCGGCGGGTCAATCGAGCCTCATTCCCCTGACAGGAGAGCGAAGCGGCTGGGAGCCACATGCCATATAGGCAGCGGCTCCCATGCTTTCAAAGGATCAGTCCATGTCCTGCGTGGTGAAATCTTCACCCTGCACGGCACCCAGCGGATCATCGCCGATGGCCGCTTCCGGACCCTGCGCCAGTTCGGCGGCATGTTCGGCCGCTGCGCTGGACGGCGCGATCAGGTCGATCTGGCTCGACGCCCGCAGCGCGGCGCGCATCGCTGCGTCCCGCGACGAAGCGGCGACACGCAGACGGTTCATGCCAGCACCGGTGCCCGCCGGGATCAGGCGGCCGACGATGACATTTTCCTTCAGGCCGATCAGCGTGTCCTTCTTACCCTGGACTGCCGCTTCCGTGAGGACGCGGGTGGTTTCCTGGAAGGACGCTGCCGAGATGAACGAACGGGTCTGCAACGAAGCCTTGGTGATGCCCAGCAGCACTGGCTTACCAGCAGCGGGCAGGAAGCCCGGCGCCAGCTTGGCGTTGATTTCGTCCATTTCCTCACGGTCGACCTGCTCGCCCACCAACAGGGTGGTGTCGCCGGACTCGATGATCTCGACCTTCTGCAACATCTGACGAACGATCGTTTCGATGTGCTTGTCGTTGATCTTCACGCCCTGCAAGCGATAGACTTCCTGGATTTCGGCGACCAGATATTCGGCCAGCGGCTCGATGCCGAGCACTTCCAGAATGTCATGCGGATCGGGCGAACCGCCGATCAGGTTATCGCCGCGCTTCACGAAGTCGCCTTCCTGAACGTCGATCACCTTGCTCTTGGGGATCAGATATTCGACCGGCTCGCCGCCATCTTCAGGATTGATGGCGATCTTGCGCTTCGCCTTATAGTCCTTGAGGAACTGCACGCGGCCCGAGACCTTTGCGATGATCGCATTGTCCTTGGGCTTGCGGGCTTCGAACAGCTCGGCCACGCGCGGCAGACCGCCCGTGATGTCGCGGGTCTTGGCCGCTTCACGGCTGACACGCGCCAGCACGTCACCGGCCTGCACCGTCTGGCCATCCTCGACCGACAGCATCGCGCCAACGGCCAGCATGTAGCGAGCCGCTTCACCCGAACCGTCGTCCAGCAGGGTCAGGCGCGGACGCAGATCCTCCTTGGTACGGGCAGCGCCGCGATGTTCGGTCACGACGCGCTGGGCGATACCCGTGGCTTCGTCGGTCTGTTCGGTCAGCGTCTTGCTGTCGATCAGGTCGACATATTTCACGATGCCCGGACGTTCGGTGATGACCGGCATGGTGAACGGATCCCATTCGGCAATCCGGTCGCCCTGCTTCACTGCCGCGCCATCTGCAAACAGGATGGTCGCACCATAAGGCAGGCGATGGACCGCACGCTCGCGACCCTCGATGTCGATGATCGCCAGTTCGCCGTTACGGGCGAGCGACAGGCGACGGCCACGGCTGTCCGTGATCGTGGGCATGTCACGCAGTTCCAGCGTACCGTCGGACACTGCTTCCAGGTTCGACGTTTCGTTGAGCTGCGCCGCGCCACCGATGTGGAAGGTACGCATGGTCAACTGCGTGCCCGGTTCACCGATCGACTGCGCCGCGATGACGCCGACCGCTTCACCGATATTCACCGGCGTACCACGGGCCAGATCACGGCCGTAGCACTTGCCGCACACGCCCATCTTGCTTTCGCAGATCAGCGGGCTGCGGATCTTCACGGCCTGCGTGCCGATCGCCTCGATCTTGGTGATCATGGCTTCGTCCAGCAGGGTGCCGATGGGGATGACGATGCTGCCATCCTTGCTGTCGACGATGTCCTGCGCCGTGGTGCGGCCCAGGATGCGCTCGCCCAGCGAAGCGATGGTCGAACCGCCCTGTACGATCGCCTTCATCTCCAGAGCGCGGTCGGTGCCGCAATCTTCCTCGACGACCGTGCAATCCTGCGACACGTCGACCAGACGACGGGTCAGGTAACCCGAGTTTGCCGTCTTGAGCGCGGTATCGGCCAGACCCTTACGGGCGCCGTGGGTGGAGTTGAAGTACTCAAGGACGGTCAGACCTTCCTTGAAGTTCGAGATGATCGGCGTTTCGATGATCTCGCCCGACGGCTTGGCCATCAGGCCGCGCATGCCCGCAAGCTGCTTCATCTGCGCTTGGCTACCACGCGCACCGGAGTGCGCCATCATGTAGATCGAGTTGATCTGCGCCATCCGGCCCGTCTTGGGGTCCTTGGGCTGGGCACGGATCTCGTCCATCATCGCGTTGGCGACACGATCGCCGCAACCCGACCACGCGTCGATGACCTTGTTGTACTTTTCCTGCTGGGTGATCAGGCCGTCCTGATATTGCTGTTCATAGTCAGCCACCAGCGCCTTGGTTTCGTCAACCAGCGTCACCTTGCTGTCGGGGATGACCATGTCGTCCTTGCCGAACGAAATGCCAGCCTGGAACGCGTGGCGGAAGCCCAGCGCCATGATGGCGTCGGCGAACAGCACCGTGTCCTTCTGGCCGGTGTGACGATAGACCTCGTCGATCACGTCGCCGACGTCCTTCTTGGTGAGAAGGCGGTTGACGGCGTCGAACGGCACCTTGTGGTTCTGCGGCAGGCATTCGCCCAGCAGCATGCGACCCGGCGTCGTTTCGAACCGCTTCATATACTGGTTGCCGGCTTCATCGGTCTGCGGCACGCGGCTGATGATCTTGCTGTGCAAGGTCACGGCCTTGGCGAACAGCGCCTGATGCACTTCCTGCATGTCGCTCAGCAACATGCCTTCGCCCGGCTCGCCTTCGCGTTCCATCGACAGATAATAGATACCCAACACCATGTCCTGCGAAGGAACGATGATCGGCTTGCCGTTGGCGGGCGACAGGATGTTGTTGGTCGACATCATCAGGACGCGCGCTTCCAACTGGGCCTCAAGGCTCAGGGGAACGTGGACGGCCATCTGGTCACCGTCAAAGTCGGCGTTGAAAGCGGAGCAGACCAGCGGGTGAAGCTGGATCGCCTTGCCTTCGATCAGCACGGGTTCGAACGCCTGGATGCCCAGACGGTGAAGCGTCGGTGCGCGGTTGAGCATCACGGGATGCTCGCGGATCACCTCGTCCAGGATGTCCCAGACTTCCTTGCGCTCCTTTTCGACCCACTTCTTCGCCTGCTTCAGGGTCATGGACAGACCCTTCGCGTCGAGGCGCGCGTAGATGAACGGCTTGAACAGTTCGAGCGCCATCTTCTTGGGCAGGCCGCACTGATGCAGCTTCAGCTCAGGCCCGGTCACGATGACCGAACGACCCGAATAGTCGACGCGCTTGCCGAGCAGGTTCTGACGGAAGCGGCCCTGCTTGCCCTTGAGCATGTCGGACAGCGACTTGAGCGGACGCTTGTTGGCGCCGGTGATGACGCGACCACGACGGCCATTGTCGAACAGGGCGTCGACGGCTTCCTGCAACATGCGCTTTTCGTTGCGGACAATGATGTCCGGCGCGCGCAGTTCCATCAGGCGCTTCAGGCGGTTGTTACGGTTGATGACGCGGCGATACAGATCGTTGAGATCCGACGTCGCGAAACGACCGCCGTCCAGCGGCACCAGCGGGCGCAGTTCTGGCGGAATGACCGGCACAACGTCCAGGATCATCCATTCGGGGCGGTTGCCCGAATCGATGAAGCTTTCCACGACCTTAAGTCGCTTGATGATCTTCTTGGGCTTGAGTTCCGACTTGGTGGTCGCCAGTTCTTCGAGCAGAACCTGCTTCTCGCCCTCAAGATCGAGGTCCATCAGCATCTGCTTGACCGCTTCGGCGCCGATCCCGGCGGAGAAGGCGTCTTCGCCATATTCGTCCTGCGCGTCGAGCAGTTCGTCTTCGTTCAACAGCTGATATTTCTCAAGCGGGGTCAGGCCCGGCTCGATGACGATATAGCTTTCGAAATAAAGGACGCGCTCCAGCTGCTTAAGCTGCATGTCGAGCAGCAGGCCGATACGCGACGGCAGCGACTTGAGGAACCAGATGTGCGCAACCGGAGCGGCCAGTTCGATATGGCCCATGCGCTCGCGGCGCACCTTGCTCACGGTAACTTCGACACCGCACTTTTCGCAGACGATGCCCTTGTACTTCATGCGCTTATACTTGCCGCACAGGCATTCATAATCCTTGATCGGACCGAAAATGCGCGCGCAGAACAAGCCGTCACGTTCCGGCTTGAACGTGCGATAGTTGATGGTTTCGGGCTTCTTGATCTCGCCGAACGACCACGACCGGATGCGCTCTGGCGAGGCAAGGCCGATCTGGATCTGGTCGAACGTCTCGGTCTTGGCGACCGGATTGGCGAAGTTGGTCAGTTCATTCATAGTTGTATTCCCTCATGAGGGCAAAATTCTCGGGCGGAAGGGCAGGGGCGCCACCCGCAGGCAGCGCCCGGCAAAGCCTTATTCCGCGGCCGCCGCGAAGCCGCCGTCTTCCTCTGGAATTTCGTCCAGCGAAGCGAGTTCGACGTTGAGGCCGAGCGAGCGCATTTCCTTGACCAGCACGTTGAAGCTTTCGGGGATGCCGGCCTCGAACGTGTCGTCACCCTTGACGATCGCCTCATAGACCTTGGTGCGGCCGACCACGTCATCGGACTTCACCGTCAGCATTTCCTGCAACGTATAGGCCGCGCCATAGGCCTGGAGCGCCCAGACCTCCATTTCCCCGAAGCGCTGGCCACCGAACTGCGCCTTACCACCCAGCGGCTGCTGCGTGACGAGCGAGTACGGCCCAATGGAACGGGCATGGATCTTGTCGTCGACAAGGTGATGCAGCTTCAACATGTAGATGATGCCCACCGTGACCTTACGGTCGAAGCGGTCGCCGGTACGGCCATCGTACAGGTCCGACTGGCCCGAAGTCGCAAGACCCGCCAGCGACAACATCGCCGACACGTCTGCTTCCCGCGCGCCGTCGAACACCGGCGTCGCCATCGGGATGCCCCGCTGGAGATGTTCGGCCAGATCGATGATCTGTTCCGGCGTACGGGCTTCGATCTGCTCGGCATAGCGTGGACCATAAGAGGCCAGCAACCGCTCCTTGACCGCGTCGGGCATGTCGCCCGCCGACGGGTTCGGATTGGCGTCGCGCCAGTCTTCCAGCGCATGCTTGAGCTGTTCGCCCAGGCCACGTGCGGCCCAGCCCAGATGCGTTTCGAAGATCTGCCCGACGTTCATGCGCGACGGCACGCCCAGCGGGTTCAGCACGATGTCGACATGCGTGCCGTCTTCCAGGAACGGCATGTCCTCGACCGGCAGGATGCGCGAAATGACGCCCTTGTTACCATGGCGGCCGGCCATCTTGTCGCCCGGCTGCAGCTTGCGCTTCACCGCCACGAACACCTTGACCATCTTCAGCACGCCCGGCGGCAGTTCGTCACCGCGCTGCAGCTTGTCGACGCGATCCTCGAACTTGTCGACGATCGACTTCACGGCTTCGTCATACTGACCCTTGACCGCTTCGATCTGGGCCTGACGGCCATCGTCGGCCACGGCGAACTTCCACCATTCATGACGCTCGGTTTCCTCCAGCAGCGCCTCGTCGATGTCGATGCCCTTGCGGACACCCTTCGGCGCGGCAGTCGCGGTCTGACCCAGCAGCATTTCGTGCAGGCGGTTGAAGGTCGCACGGTTGAGGATGGCGCGTTCGTCCTCGCGATCCTTGGCGAGGCGGTCGATTTCCTCCCGCTCGATCGCCATGGCGCGCTCGTCCTTGTCGATGCCATGACGGTTGAACACGCGGACTTCCACGACCGTACCGGCAACGCCCGGCGGCAGACGCAGAGACGTGTCGCGCACGTCGCTCGCCTTTTCACCGAAGATCGCGCGGAGCAGCTTTTCTTCCGGAGTCATCGGCGATTCACCCTTGGGGGTGATCTTGCCGACCAGGATGTCGCCCGGCTCTACTTCCGCGCCGATGTACACGATGCCCGCCTCGTCGAGGTTGCGCAGCGCTTCTTCACCGACATTGGGAATGTCGCGGGTGATGTCCTCTGGCCCCAGCTTCGTATCGCGGGCCATGACTTCGAACTCCTCGATGTGGATCGAGGTGAAGACGTCATCCTTCACGATCCGCTCGGAGATCAGGATGGAATCTTCGTAGTTGTAGCCATTCCAGGGCATGAACGCGACGAGCGTGTTCCGGCCCAGCGCCAGTTCGCCAAATTCGGTCGAGGGACCATCGGCAATGACGTCGCCCGCTTCGATCAGGTCGCCGACCTTCACCAGCGGACGCTGGTTGATGCAGGTGTCCTGGTTCGAACGCTGGAACTTCTGAAGGGTGTAGATGTCCACGCCCGACTGACCGGCTTCGATGTCGCCGGTTGCGCGGATGACGATACGGGTCGCATCGACCTGATCGACGATGCCAGCACGCTTGGACGCGACCGCAGCGCCGGAGTCACGGGCGACCGTGCCTTCCATGCCGGTGCCCACGAACGGCGCTTCGGCCCGTACCAGAGGCACGGCCTGACGCTGCATGTTCGATCCCATGAGCGCGCGGTTAGCGTCATCGTTTTCCAGGAACGGAATGAGCGACGCCGCGACCGACACCAGCTGCTTGGGGCTGACGTCCATCAGGGTGATGTGGTCGCGCGGTGCCATCAGGAATTCGCCGGCTTCACGCGACGAAATCAGATCCTCGACGAAATGGCCGTCGGCATCGACTTCGGCGTTGGCCTGCGCGATCGTGTGCTTGGCCTCTTCCATGGCGGAGAGATACACAACCTCGTCCGTCACCTTATGGTCGATGACCTTGCGGTACGGCGTTTCGATGAAGCCGTACTTATTCACCCGGCTGAACGTCGCCAGCGAGTTGATCAGACCGATGTTCGGGCCTTCAGGCGTTTCAATCGGGCAGATACGGCCATAATGGGTCGGGTGAACGTCGCGGACTTCGAAGCCTGCGCGCTCACGCGTCAGACCGCCCGGCCCAAGCGCCGACACGCGGCGCTTGTGGGTGACTTCCGACAGCGGGTTGGTCTGATCCATGAACTGCGACAGCTGCGAGGAGCCGAAGAATTCACGCACGGCCGCCACGGCGGGCTTCGCGTTGATCAAGTCGTTCGGCATCACGGTCGACACGTCGACAGACGACATGCGCTCCTTGACGGCGCGCTCCATGCGCAACAGCCCGACGCGATACTGGTTTTCCAGCAATTCGCCGACCGAACGGACACGACGGTTGCCCAGGTTATCGATGTCGTCGATTTCGCCCTTGCCGTCCTTCAGGTTCACCAGTTCCTTGACCACGGCGAGGATGTCCTCGACGCGCAGGGTGGTGACCGTATCTTCGGCATCAAGGTCGAGGCGCATGTTCAGCTTGACGCGGCCCACGGCCGACAGGTCGTAGCGTTCCGGGTCGAAGAACAGGCCGGCGAACAACGCTTCGGCGGTTTCCTTCGTCGGCGGTTCGCCGGGGCGCATCACGCGATAGATGTCGGACAGCGCCTGGTCGCGCTCTTCGGCCTTGTCGGCCTTGAGCGTGTTGCGGATCCACGCGCCGGTCGTGACATGGTCGATGTCGAGCAGTTCGAGGCGATCGATGCCGACCTTGTCCAGCTTTTCGAGATTTTCCGGCGACACTTCGTCACCGGCCTCGATGTAGATTTCGCCGGTCTTGTCGTTGACGAGGTCATAGGCGCTGTAGCGGCCATAGACTTCTTCGGTCGGGATCAAGAGGGTTTCGAGGCCGTCCTTTTCCGCCTTGTTGGCGGCGCGGGGCGAAATCTTGCTGCCTGCGGGGAAGATCACTTCACCCGACTTGGCGTCGACGATGTCGAAGGCGGGCTTCAGGCCGCGCCATGCTTCGGCGAGATACGGAATCTGCCAGCCGCCTTCGCCACGCACGAAGGTCACCTTGTTGTAGAATTCGCCCAGAATTTCTTCCGGCGTCAGGCCCAGCGCGAACAGCAGCGCCGTAACCGGCAGCTTGCGCTTGCGGTCGATACGGACGTTGACGATGTCCTTGGCGTCAAATTCGAAATCGAGCCACGACCCACGGTAAGGAATGACGCGCGCGGCGAACAGATATTTGCCCGACGAATGGGTCTTGCCGCGATCATGGTCGAACAGGACGCCCGGCGAACGGTGCATCTGCGACACGATGACGCGCTCGGTGCCATTGACGATGAAGGTGCCGTTGCCCGTCATCAGGGGCATGTCGCCCATGTAGACGTCCTGCTCCTTGATATCGAGGACCGAACGGGTTTCGGTGTCCTGATCCACTTCGAACACGATGAGGCGCAGGGTAACGCGCATCGGCGCGGCATAGGTGATGCCGCGCTGACGGCATTCTTCCACGTCATATTTGGGATCTTCGAGTTCGTAATGAACGAAGTCCATCTCGGCGGTACCGGCGAAGTCGCGGATCGGGAATACCGACCGCAGCGTCTTTTCCAGGCCCGACACATAGCCGATCGACGGATCGGAACGCAGGAACTGTTCGTAGCTTTCCCGCTGAACCTCGATCAGGTTCGGCATCTGCACCACTTCGTGGATGTCACCGAACACCTTACGGATGCGCTTTTTCGCGCCGGTGTTGCTGATGCCCTTACCGGAGATCGGGGAGATAGCTTTGGTCGCCATGCGTTATCCTTGCCTTCGTTCGTCGCATTTTGTCGCATCACAGCGCAAATTCAGCCGAAACGCGATGGAATAAGGGGTGATTCGCACCCAATATTCCACGCAAAAAAGTGCGGGTCGGGGCTGTCCGATCCGCACTGCCAGCATCTGGTGAAACCCGCGAAAACCGCCCTATTCCTGCCATGTACCGTGAGCAAAGCGGTCAAGGCTCCCGAGCGATCCGGGCGCGGCACATAACCCCAGGAAGGAATTGTGCGCCGTCTTGCGAACCGCCCATATAGGACGATGTGGCCGCTTTGTGAAGAGGGCAGGCAACCGGTTTTACGGTGCTGTGGGTCGCGGCGCCGTGACCGGGGCGATCGTCACCGTTTCGAATCGATCCTTGCGGCGCACGCCGTTCAAACCCGCATCTGCGGCAGGCGCGGACGAAGGCTGCGCAGCGGGTGGCGCGGGCGGGATCGGCAGGCGCAGGCGCATGCACTCAGCCCGACTGGCGCGCGGCGTCTGACCGCAATTCCACAAGGCCCGCTGCAATCCGCTGGCGACATTGTGGATGTATGAAAAGCTCATGGTTTCCATCTGCGCGTCGCTCAGCGGCAGCTTCGTGGGCGCTCCGCCCGGTTGCCACGCCATGATGCGACATTCGGGGCGCCCGGCGCAAAATGTCTGGGCAATCCCCGGCCAACTGTCGGGGGGCGATCCGCGACCCAGTTCGACCAGGAAATCCTTGTCGTCCGGGCCGATCACCACCAGTTTGACGCCGGCCACCCGCTGGCCGATCGCATCGTCGCTGATCGGCTGCTGGGGCTGGGCCGCCAGCGCCGCCGCACCGACGCCATCGACGGCCAGCGGAAGCCCATCGAAGCCCACGCCTTCGCCGCCCTGATGCGCGGCCGACAGGCGCGCGATCTTGCCGATCAGCGGCTCTCCGCCGATGCTGCCCCGGCCAAATGCCGGGGGCGTGCCCCACCATCCGCGCCAGCGGAAGAAAAGGTGCGTCCTGACCGCGACGATCTTGTCCAGGCTGCCGCTCCAATAGGGCACGACCCAGTCGGTATGATAATGGGTGGCCTGTCCCACGGACTTGAACACCTTGCCCGCCAGCGCCGCGCGGGCAATCTCTCGCGCCCGTTCCCATGCCGCCGGGGATGGCGTGCGCGTCAGGGCGCCGTCACAGGTGAAGGTGAACTGGCAACCCGTCGCGCGTTCCTGCCCCTGAAACACCACGCCGCACACCGTCTTGGGGAAAGCGGGATGGCGCACGCGGTTCAGAACGACCTGCGCGACGGACTGTTGGCCCACAGCGTCGTCGCCTGCCTCATAATATTCCGCCGCCGCCAGGCAATCGGTCGCGCGGGCCAGATCGACTTCGTTGCCGCTGAACAGAAAGGGGCGCGGCGCGGGGTTGGGCAGGGAGGAAAAGGGGATGGCGGCGTTGAACGCCCGCGCCTGATCCCGATCCAGCGCCAGCACCACCACCGGCTCGACCGGCGGGGGCAGGGCGCCCGCACGCTGCGCCCGTTTGGCGGCGGCGCGGGTGGCGGCCGCTGCAAAGCGCGGCGCGTTGTCGGCAGGCGCATGCCGGGCTTCGAAGGAGGCGACCATCGCGGGCAGCCCCGCGAAGATCATGGCCCATACGAGCCACGCCCACAGGCGCGGCTTCGATGTGGAGATACCATCCATCATAGGCGGACCAGGGCCGTCCTCATTCCGGCAGGAAATCGGGCACCGACAGATAGCGTTCGCCAGTATCATAGTTGAAGCCCAGCACCCGGCTACCGGCGGGCAGTTGCTTCAGCTTCTGGGCGATCGCCGCCAGCGTCGCGCCGGACGAAATGCCGACCAGCATTCCTTCCTGCGTTGCGGCGCGGCGGGCATAATCCTTGGCGTCTGCCGGATCGACCTGAATCACCCCGTCCAGCAACTGCGTATGCAGGTTGGCCGGGATGAAGCCCGCGCCGATGCCCTGAATGGGGTGGGGGCCGGGCTGGCCGCCGCTGATGACCGGGGACAGGGTCGGCTCCACCGCATACACCTTCATATGGGGCCATTGCGCCTTGAGCACCTGCGCCGTGCCGGTGATGTGGCCGCCTGTGCCCACGCCCGTAATCAGCGCGTCGATCGGCGAAGCGGCGAAGTCGGCCAATATCTCTTGCGCGGTGGTGCGCATATGCACGTCGATATTGGCGGGGTTCTCGAACTGTTGCGGCATCCAGCTGTCCGCGGTTTGCGCCACCAGTTCCAGCGCGCGCTCGATCGCGCCCTTCATGCCCTTTTCACGCGGGGTCAGGTCGAAACTGGCGCCATAGGCCAGCATCAGCCGCCGCCGCTCGATCGACATGCTTTCGGGCATGACCAGAATCAGCTTATAGCCCTTGACCGCCGCGACCATGGCGAGGCCCACGCCGGTATTGCCCGACGTCGGTTCGATGATGGTGCCGCCGGGCTTCAATTCGCCCGATGCTTCGGCGGCTTCGATCATCGCGAGGGCGATGCGGTCCTTGATCGATCCGCCGGGGTTTGATCGTTCGGACTTGATCCACACTTCGCTACCTTCCGGCGCGTCGGCGAACAGCCGGTTGATGCGGATGTGGGGCGTGTGGCCGATGGTTTCGAGTATCGAGGCAACTTTCATTTAAGCCTTCTCCTGGCTGATGTCCGCCGCCCTTAAGTCGGGTGGGTCGAAGGTGCGTGCAAGGCGCAGTTCGGGAAAGATCCGCGCCCATAGGATGGTGATGACGATAGCACCAATGCCCCCGCCGATAACAGCGGCAATCGGACCGACCAGCGCCGCCAGAAAACCGCTTTCCGCTTCGCCCAGTTCGTTCGACGCGGAAATGGTGAGCTGTGACAGGCTCGACACCCGGCCGCGCATCGCGTCGGGCGTGTGCAACTGGACGAGGGACTGGCGTACGAATACCGAAATCATGTCCGCCGCGCCCAGCACGACCAGCGCGCCGATGCCCACCTCGATCGCGAAGCTGCGCGGCATGAAGGCGGTGGCGCCGAACACGATGGTCGCGACGCCGAACAGGATGACGGAGCCGAGCATTTTCAACCCCACTTCGCTTTTCATCGGCCGAAACGAGAACCACAGCGCCATCAACCCGGCACCCACGCCCGGCGCGGCGGCCAGATGGCCCAGACCCGCCGATCCGACATGCAATATGTCGCGGGCATAGACTGGCAACAGCGCGGTCGCCCCCGCCAGCAACACTGCGAACAGATCGAGCGTGATCGTCGCCAGCACGAGCCGGTTGCCGCGCACATAGGTCAACCCGTCGATCATCTGGCGGATCGGGTGGCGGGTCGTGTCGCGCGGCGGTTGCGGCACCGGCCCGATCAGCATCATCGCGACCAGCGCCACGCCGAACAGGCCCGACGCCATCGCATAGGCGCCCCATGGCGTCGCGGCATAGGCATAGCCGCCCAGCGCCGGTCCCGCGATCATGCCCGCCTGCCACACCACGCTGGATATGGCGATGGCGTTGGGCAGTACCTCGCGCGGCACCAGATTGGGAGCGAGCGCGCCATAGGCCGGGCCGTTGAACGCCCGCGCGGTGCCGACGATGACGGCGATGCCGAAGATCAGCGGCAGGTTGACCCAGCCCTCGAACGTGGCGAAGGCGAGCAGACCGGCGGAAATCGTCAGCATCGCCAGCGTGATGCGGGAAATCCAGCGCCGGTCATAATGATCCGCGACCCATCCGGTAACGGGCGTCAGGAAGAATAGCGGCAGGAATTGCGCCAGCCCGATCAGGCCCAACTGCGCCGACGCGCCCGCCGTGGTCATCGTTTCGCGCGCGATATTATAGGCTTGCCAACTCAGCACGATCATCATGCCATATTGGGCCAGCACCGCCGCCAGCCGACCGACCAGATAGGCGCGGAAATTGGCGACATGCAGCGGGTGGCGCGCAGGGATGGCGTTGGTCATGGCCAATGCCCTTAGCCGGGCGTGCAGGCGCTAGGCAACCGGCGTGCCTGGGTGGACGGACAGCTTTTCTTGGGACCGCGATGCCGCGCCTTGGGCGGGGGCGATCCCGCCTGTTGTCACAGGCTCAGCGTTGCAGCAGGATAGCGCTGACCGATCCGTTGCGCACGGAACAGACGAAGGGGATGGACTCTCCGCCGCTTGGCGCAATGGTGCCCTCGACTTCCCAGCCGGTGGACATGGTGCTGGCGATGGGCTGCCCGATCAGTTTCGCGCCCGGCCCGGCCTGTTCCCGCGCCTTGGCGATACAGGCATTGCGCGCGCCATTGGCGGTGGTGATGTTGCCATAAACCGGCGAGATATAGGGCTGGCGCCGCGCCTCCCGCTCGGCCTGCCGGTCGCGGGAAGCGTCGCTCAATATCGCCGCACCGACCGCCTGGTGCAGATCAATATCCGATTGGGCATGAATAGGCGTTGCCACCATCAACACCCCCAATAGTGCCCATTTTGCCGTCGCCTTCAGCATCCCCGTCATCCCTTTGTCAGACCGCCGACAATAACGCGCCTCGCCTCACTTGAACAGGCTGCCCAATATACCCCTGACGAGCTTCCCCGCGATCCCGCCGCCCGACGATTTGCGGCTGGAGCCGCCGAAAACCGCTTTGCCCAGTTCGTTGGCGACCTGCCGTCCGACGGATGATCCCGCAGCGCGGGTTGCCGACTGGATCGCCTTGTCGAAACCGCTGGGCTTGGCCGCCTCGCGCGCTGCGGCCGCATCCTGCCGCGCCTGTTCCTTCAGTTGCGCTTCGCGCTGCTTCGCTTCCACCTTGGCCTGAACCGCAGCGGTTTTGTCGGCCTCTATCTTCGCCTTGTCCGCCTGCGCTGCCGCAGCAGCAGCCTGACCACGCGCGGCGAGAATTTCCTCGGCCGATTCCCGGTTCACCGCATCATCATATTTGCCAGCGACCGGTGAGATCGACTGGATGATCGCCCGTTCCTTCACATCGACCGGACCCAGCCGCGACCGGGGCGGGGCGATCAGCGTGCGCTGGACCACGCCGGGCGATCCATCCTCCTGCAACAGCGACACCAACGCCTCGCCGACTTTGAGTTCGGTGATGGCGGTCTCGACGTCGAGATCGGGGTTGATGCGGAACGTCTCGGCCGCCGCCTTGATCGCGCGCTGGTCGCGCGGGGTGAAGGCGCGCAGGGCGTGTTGCACCCTGTTACCCAGCTGCCCCGCGACGTCTTCGGGAATGTCGATCGGGTTCTGCGTGATGAAATAAACGCCCACGCCCTTGGACCGGATCAGTCGCACGACCTGTTCGATCTTGTCGGTCAGCGCCTTGGGCGCGTCGTCGAACAGCAGGTGGGCCTCGTCAAAGAAGAAGACCAGCTTGGGTTTGTCCGGGTCGCCCACTTCCGGCAGCGTCTCGAACAGTTCGGACAGCAGCCACAGCAGGAAGGTCGCGTAAAGCTTGGGCGACTGCATCAGCTTGTCGGCGGCGAGGATATTCACATAGCCGCGCCCCTTGTCGTCCACCTGCAACATGTCGTGAATGTCGAGCGCGGGTTCGCCAAAGAAATGGTCGCCGCCCTGTGATTCCAATTGGAGCAACTGTCGCTGGATCGCCCCCACGCTGGCCTTGGTCACATTGCCATAGCGGGCTGAAAGCGTGTCCGCATTTTCCGCGCAATAGGCCAGCATCGCTTGCAAATCGCCCAGATCGAGCAGCAGCAGACCTTCCTCGTCGGCATATTTGAACGCGATCGAGAGTACGCCTTCCTGTGTCTCATTGAGGCCCATCAGGCGTGACAGCAGCAGCGGCCCCATCTCGCTGACTGTGGTGCGGATGGGATGACCCTGTTCGCCGTACAAATCCCAGAAGATCGCCGGATTATCGGCATAGGCATAATCGGCAATGCCGATCTCCTTGGCGCGGGTAGTCAGCTTGTCAGCATTCTTCGCAGTGGGGGAGCCGGCCATGGCGATGCCGGACAGGTCGCCTTTCACGTCGGAGAGGAAAACCGGCACGCCCAGCGCTGAAAAACTTTCGGCAATGCCCTGCAACGTCACTGTCTTGCCGGTGCCGGTCGCGCCCGCGATCAGGCCATGGCGGTTGGCACGGCGCAGGTTCAAAAGCTGGGGAATGCCCCCATCCTTTTCCGGGGCGCCCAAGCCGATGAAGATGCCGTCGCTCATATGGAACTCCCCAAAAAAGAAACCCGTCCGCCCTGAACCTGTCGAAGGAGCCTTCCTTCATCACAAAGAAGAACAGGATTTCGACACGCTCAGCCCGAACGGGTCTGATATGGCGTCCCCACCCTACAGAGTAGGGACGCATTCCGGCAAGCGCCGCTTACTTATCCCGCAGGCGTACCGGCAGGAAGATCGGCTGTTGGCCACGACGCAGCACCTGGAGCAGGATGGCGTTACGACCCTGGCTTGCAACGGCCTTGGTCTGGGCATCCAGTTCCGCCTGGCTTGCGACCGGCTTGTTGTTGGCGGTGATGATGACATCGCCGCGACGCAGACCCTTGGCGCCAGCGTCGGTCGATCCATCGACCGCCGTGATGACGACGCCGCGTGTATCGGCTGCCACGCCCAACTGGCGGATGATGCCGGGCGTCAACGGGATTGCCGAAATGCCGAGCGTCTGGGTCGTCGCCTGACCGGGATTCTGGTCCTGCTGGCTGAAATCTTCATCCTGCTGCGGAGCGAAGCTGTTCAGTTCATCCTCGGACGGCCGCTCACCAACGATGGCGGTGACGGTCGTGCGCTGGCCATTGCGCAGCAGCACAATCGGCACCTTGGCCCCGATCGGCTGATTTGCCACGATCGAGGACAGATTCTGGTCGACGGTCACTTCCTGACCGGCAACGCTGACGATCACATCGCCTGCCTTGATCCCAGCCTTCTCCGCGCCCTTGCCCGGCTCGACGCCCTGCACGAACTCGCCGCGATTCTTGGCAAGGCCAAGCGAATCGGCCAGATCTTCGCCCAGCGGGCTGATCTGCACGCCCAGATAGCCGCGCTTGATGCTCTGACCCTTGCGCAGCGTGTCGACGATCGGTGCGGCCTGTTCGGACGGGATGGCAAAGCCGATGCCGACATTGCCGCCCGATGGCGACAGAATCTGGCTGTTGATGCCGATCACGTTGCCGCGCATGTCGAACATCGGGCCGCCGGAGTTGCCCTGGTTGATCGACGCATCGGTCTGGATGAACTTGTCATAGGTGCCGCCGGTGCCACGATGCAGCGCCGATATGATGCCCGCCGTGACCGTACCCGACAAAGCGAAGGGGTTGCCGATCGCGACGACCCAGTCGCCCACGCGCGCCTTGCTGCTGTCGCCGAACTTGACGAAGGGCAGGGGCTTGGTCGATTCGATCTTCAGCACGGCCAGATCGGTTGCGGGGTCGCGGCCGATCAGCTTGGCAGGATATTCTTCCTTGTTCGTCAGCGTCACCGTGATCGAATCGACGCTGGCGCCTTCCGCACCGGCGGACACGACATGATTGTTGGTGACGATATAGCCATCAGCCGAGATCAGGAAGCCAGAGCCAAGCGACTGCGCCTGCCGCGTTTGCGGGCGGCCGCCTTGTCCCTGACCCTGACCGAACAGATCGCCAAAAGGGGTGCCGGCGAACGGGTTCTGGACCTGAACCCGCTGCTTGGTCGAGATGTTCACGACTGCGGGTTGCAGCTTTTCGACCATGTCGGCGAGGCTTGCGGGCGCGCCAACCGGGGCAGCGGCTTGCAGGGCCTCATTCTGTGCGGTCTGGGCGCCAACATTGGAACTGGTGACGGCAATGGCGGTGCCGCCGAGCAGCAGGGCACCGGTAATGGCATAAGCGTAACGCACTCGTGACGGTCCTCTCATGAACTGCGAAGGGGGTGGAAAGGCGGGACTCTCAGGGGAGCCTTGAAATGCGCCGCCTTCCCTTAACCCTCATTGAATGACGCTGGTTCCGTAATGATGTCGGAACGGCTTAACGCCGTCCCTGGAACTGCTGCAAAAACTCGTTGTTCGGCGACAGGATGATGTTGGTCTGGCCCGTTTTATCGGGTGCGAAGGTGTAGCGATAGCTCTGCATGGCGCGGTAGAAATCGTAGAAGGACGGGTCTTTGCCATAGCTTTCGGCATAGATGCGTGCGGCGTTGGCGTCGGCTTCGGCCCGGATGATCTGTGCCTGCTTGGCGCCCTGCGCACGGATCGTCAGCGCTTCCTGCTCGCGCGCGGTACGCATGCGGGTGAAGGCGCTTTCCAGCGGCGTGCCGTCGGGCAGATCGGCGCGCTTGATCCGCACGTCGACGATTTCCGCGCCATATTGGCGAGCGACCCGGTCAAGTCCGGCCTCGATGTTCTGCATCACCTGACCCCGTTCGGGGCTGAGCAGCGCAGCGAAGGGCCGCTTGCCCAGTTCGTTGCGCAGCGCGGAACCCAGGATCGGGCGCAGTGCTTCGGAGACGCGTTCCTCATTGCCCGCGGCGATATACATGCGCAACGGATCGACGATGCGATAGCGGGCGAAGGCATCGACCTGCAACCGCAACTGGTCGGTCGACAACACCTGTTGCCGCTCCATTTCGACCGACAGGACGCGCTTGTCGATCCAGACGATCTGGTCGACGAAGGGCACGCGCAGGATGACGCCCGCGCCGGTCTTGCCGAATTGTTCGTTCGCGCGATAGCGGTTGATGATCGCCTTGGGATCGCCAAAGCGCACGATCACGCCCTGCCGTGTTTCCGGAACGATGGTGATGGTGCTGCCGACGATGATCAACAGCGCCAGGATGGCGAGCGCGATAGCTATGGGATGGCGCATGTTACTGGCCCTCCGTCGCGTTCGACGCGCCCTGGGGCGACGTGCCCTGTGCCGGGGCCGCTGGCTGCGCCCGGCGCTTGAGTTCGGGCAAGGGCAGATAGGGCGTCACATTGTTACCTTCGACGATGGTCTTGTCGACGTTCGACAAAACGCCCTCCATGGTTTCATAATACATACGGCGACGGGTCACTTCGGGTGACAGCTTATATTGCTCATAGACCTTGTCGAAGGACGCGGCCTCACCCTGTGCCTTGGCGGTCACCTGTTGCGCGGCGGCGCGCGCTTCGTTGAGGTAGGTCTGCGCCGTCTGCTGCGCGGCGGACACGGCCTTGAACGCATCGTTGACGGCGGTTGGCGGATCGGCCTGCTTGATAGCGATGCCCTGAATACGGATGCCCGAACGGTAGCCATCCAATATTTCCTGCATCCGCTGCTCGACTTGCTGTTCGATCGCGGTGCGGCCTGCGCCCAGCGCATCGTCCAGGCTGACGCTGGCCAGCACGGATCGCATGGCGCTTTCGGCGACTTCGCGCACGGACGCATCGGGATCGGACAACTGGAACAGATAAAGTTCCGGGTTGCGGATGTTCCAGCGCACCGAATAAGCGAGGTCGATGATGTTCTGGTCACCGGTCAGCACCAGATTTTCGCTCTCCGCACTGGCGGAGCCGATGTCGATGGTGCGGATTTCCTCGACGTCCACGGTCGCCACATTTTCCAGCGGCGCGGGCAGGGTCAGGCTGATACCCGGCGACAGCGTGCGGCTATATTTGCCCAGGAACGTCACGACGCCGCGTTCCTGCGGGCCAACGCGGTGGAAACAGGTCAGGGCCAACCACAATATCAGGACGATGCCGATCGCAATCGGCCACAGCGCCTTGCCGGACGCGCGAGGGGGCAGACCGCCAAAGCCGCCACCGCCGCCGCCCTGGCCAAAGCTCTCGCGACCGCGACGCAGCAGTTCCTCAATGGCGGACGGACCCTTGGCCCCGGTGGGGCGCGACGGCTGGGTCCAGGGGTTGCGCGGGCCACCATCGTCGCCCCGTCCCTTGCCGCCGGAACCCTCCGGCCCGTCATTCTTGCCGCCCCAGGGGCCTTGCGTCATGCTTGCGATGCCGGGCATCCACCCGAATATTCTTTTCATGGCACCTTCTATAGGAAGGCTTTTTCACGAAAAACAGTGCCAATGGCTGCGATTATTTCCTACAGGGCGTCGCCATGACCGATCTTGCCGATTTCGCCGCCCGCCTGACAGCCCTGACCGATGGTCGCGCGAGTACTCCGCGCGTCAAGGAAGGGGTGATGACATTGGCGCTAGATGTGGGCGGACTTTCGCCTGAGAAGCGCGACGGACTGGCCGCCGCGATCCGCGAGGGCGGCCTGACCGTGGTAGGGGTAAGCGACGTCCGCATCGCGATGACGGCCGAACGGCGACCGCTGCGCATCATCGCCGTGGCGTCGGGCAAGGGTGGGGTCGGCAAATCGACATTGTCGGCCAACCTGGCCGTCGCGCTCCATCGGCTGGGGCACCGCGTCGGGCTGGTCGATGCGGATATTTACGGCCCGTCGCAGGCGCGGCTGATGGGCAGCGAAGATCAAAAACCGCAAGCGCGTGAGAAAAAGCTGATCCCGGTTACCGGCACCCTGGGCATTCCGATGCTGTCGATGGCGCATCTGGTCGAACCGGGCAAGGCGCTGGCGTGGCGCGGGCCGATGGTCGGCAATGCCCTGTCGCAACTGATCGACGCCGATTGGGGCGAGACGGAATTGCTGGTCGTCGACATGCCACCCGGCACGGGCGACATCCAGCTGACCATGGTTCAGAAGCACAAGCCTGCGGGCGCTGTGATCGTCTCCACGCCGCAGGATCTGGCGCTGATCGACGCGACGCGCGCGGTCAGCCTGTTCAATCAGGCGGGCGTGCCGCTGATCGGGCTTGTGGAAAATATGGCGGGCTATGCCTGCCCCCATTGCGGCGAAGTCTCCGATCCGTTCGGCGTGGGCGGCGCCGAAGCGGTAGCGGGTGAAATGACGATGCCGTTCCTGGGCCGGGTGCCGTTGGCCATCGATATTCGCCGTCGGTCCGATGCGGGTGATCCTCCCGCGGCGGGCGAAGGCGAACATGCCGATATCTTCCGTGCCATCGCCCAGAAGGTCGCCGACTGGTTCGCCTGATTATAGCGTGCGATGCAGAAATTGGTTGAACCTGCTCTGCACATAATCGCCAAATGCGCCGCCATCGACAAAGCCATGGCTGCGATAGAGGGCGACCGCCGGTTCGAAGGCCGGGCCGCTGCCGGTTTCCAGACTCAGCCGGATCATGCCGTGCGCCCGTGCCTGTTCGATGATGTGGCGCAGCAGCGTGGCCGCCACGCCCCTGCGCAGATGATCGGGATGGGTGCGCATCGATTTGATTTCGCTATGGCCGGGCGTGATCGTCCGCAGCGCTGCGATGCCCGCTATCACGGACCCGTCCCATAACGTCCACACGATGACGTCCGGGCTTTGCAGTCCCGACAGGTCGAGCGCGAACACGCCATCGATCGGGGAATGCGCCTGCATTCCCGCCAGGTGCAGCGCCAGCAGCGCGCGCGTGGGCGCGCCGGTGAGGTCATCATGTCGGATCGCGAACATGCGATTTAGCTACTATAAAGCCGATGCGGAGGGAACGTCTTGCGCCCGGCGGCGTCCTCATCGATGCAGCCAGACCAACGGAGATCGATCATGCCCTTAACCGCCCCGCAGGACATCGGCGCTTTGCTCGCCGAAATCCGCACGATCGCGCTCGTCGGCATATCGGATCGGCCCGACCGGCCCAGCTATGGCGTGATGCGGACCTTGCAGGACCATGGCTATCGTGTCCTGCCGGTCAATCCGCAGATTGCGGGCGAGCATATTCACGGTGAATTCGTATGGGGCCGCTTGTCCGATATCGGCGTGCCGATCGACATGGTCGACATTTTCCGGCGCAGCGACGCAGCGGGCGAAGTCGTGGATGACGCCATCGCCATAGGTGCCAAGGCGGTATGGATGCAGTTGGGCGTCGTCGACGAAGCGGCAGCCGCCCGCGCCGAAGCGGCGGGATTGAAGGTCGTCATGGATCACTGCCCCGCCATTGAAATTCGCCGGTTGGGTTTGGCGCCGGTTAGCGCGGATTAACGCTAGGCATCGTGGGAAAGCGCCTCTATCAGGCGGATATGGCGCGCATTTCGCGGAAGAAACCGGATTTGGCAAATAGCAGGGGCGTCAATCGGCGCACCTTGCTGGTGGGCGGTGGCGCAGCGGCCGGGTTGTTGCTCGCCTGGGGCGTCTGGCCGCGCAACTATCGGCCCAACCTCAACGCCGGTTCGGGCGAGACGGTGGTCAACGCCTTCCTGAAGATCGACCGGTCCGGCCAGATCATCGTTATCGTGCCGCAGACGGAAACGGGGCAGGGTGTCACCACGGTCCTGCCACAGATATTGGCGGACGAACTGGGCGCTGACTGGCGCACCATTGCGGTGCAGAGCGCACCGATCAGCCCGCTCTACGCCAACACGCTGTTGGCGCATGAGTGGCTGGCGAGCGACTGGACGCGGTTGATGGGCGATGCGGGCGACTGGGTGATCGGGCAATATGCGACCCGCAACGCATTGATGCTGACCGGCGGCGGCACATCCGTTCCGATGTTCCGCGACGCCTATCGGGAAGCGGGCGCTGCGGCGCGGGTGCTGTTGTGCAAGGCGGCGGCGGCGCGCTGGGGCATCGCCTGGGAAAGTTGCGATATACAGGACGGGCTGCTGACCGATGGCGCGGAACGCCGGCTGAAAATTGGTGAGGTTGCGGGCGACGCGGCCAAATTCGACCTGCCCGATATTCTGCCCTTTCGCCAGGGGCAGGACGGGCGTCTCTCTGGGCAGGATCTGCCGCGACTGGATACGCCTTCGAAGATAGACGGTAGTCATAATTTTACCGCCGACATCCGCTTACCCGACATGGTCTATGCCTCCATCCGGCAGGGGCCGATCGGCGACGCGATCCTCGCCGGGCTGGACGAGCGGTCGGCCAGCGGCGTGACCGGCTTCCTGCGGCTGGTGCGGCGCGAACGGTGGGTGGCGGCGGTAGCGAGCAACTGGTGGGCGGCGAACAAGGCGCTTGATCTGGCCGATCCGGTCTTCACCCTGCATGGCAAGCCCGTGAGCAGCGAGGGCATCGACGATGCGCTGGAGGCGGCCTTTTCCGGTTCGGCCGGTCGGCGACTCTATGCGCAGGGCGATCTTCTTCCCGTGTTCGAGGGCGCGACTATCCTTGCCAGCGAATATCAGGTTGATGCCGGGCTGCACCTGGCGATCGAGCCGATGGGCGCCACGGCCCGCGTCACGGATGATGGTGCGGAAGTGTGGATGGCGACGCAGGCGCCCGGTCTTGCCCGTGCGGCCATCGCCGACGCGCTGGGCCTGTCGGAAGGCGCGGTGACGCTCTATCCGTTGCACGCGGGCGGATCGTTCGGGCGCAGGATGGATTGGGATGCGGGCGTGCAGGCGGCGCTGCTGGCGCGGGAGATGGGCCGTCCGGTGCAGCTTTTGTGGTCGCGGCTGGAGGATGTCATCCAGGATCGGCCCAGCGCGCCGGCCCATGCGCGCATGGCGGCCAAACTGGGGCGCAACGGCGCGATAGAAGGCTGGCTGGCCAAGGTCGCCGTGCCCTGTGCGATGAGCCAGACCTGGGCGCGCATTGCCGATGGCGCGCTGCCGCATGAGGCGATGGCCGGTGCGGCGGACAAGGCGACCCGGTTGGCTGTCGCGGGCATGGCGCCGCCCTATGCCATCCCCAACTGGGCGATCGATCATTATCCCACGGACGTCGGCCTGCCGCTCGGCTTCACGCGGGGCAATGCGCATATGCACAGCGCCTTCTTCACCGAAAGCTTTGTCGACGAACTCGCCCATCTGGCGGGGATGGAGGCGATGTCCTTTCGCATCCAGATGCTGGGTGGCAATCCGCGCCTTGCCCATTGCCTGTCGACGGCGGCGGCGATGGGCGGCTGGCAGGGGGGCATAGCGGCCAGCGGACAGGGTATCGCCGCACATATGATGGACGGCGCCTATGGCGCGGTATTGGTCGAAGCGGCGATGAGCGGCGACCGGCTGAACGTGAACCGCATCATCGCCGCGGTCGATGTGGGGGATCAGGTCAATCCCGACATTGCCCGACAACAGATTGAAGGCGGCCTGATCTATGGTCTAGCCTATGCCATGGGTGCGTCCGTCCCCTATCAGCGGGGCATGCCCCGGCGTGCGATTTTGGGCCGGATGAACCTGCCGCGCCTTGGCGATATCGGCGAAGTCACGGTGGAACTGATCCGCAGCACCGCCGACCCGGCCGGGGTCAGCGATCTGGCCGCGCCGCTGGTTGCGCCCGCTATCGCCAACGCGCTCTTTACATGGACCGGACAGCGCTTGCGGAGCCTGCCCTTACTAGGAACGACATGACGCTGCCGTCCGATCATCCCGCCATCGCGCCATCGAAAGTCGGCGTTCTCCTCATCAATCTCGGCACGCCTGATGCACCCGACGCCAAATCGGTGCGGCGCTATCTGGCAGAGTTTCTGTCCGACCGGCGCGTGATCGAAATCCCGCCATTGGTGTGGCAGCCCATCCTGCGCGGCGTCATCTTGACCACCCGGCCGAAAAAATCAGCCCATGCTTATCAACAGGTGTGGATGGATGACGGGTCGCCGCTCGCCGTCCATACCCGCGACACGGCGCGCGCGCTGCAACAGGCGATGGGCGATGGCGTGATCGTCGACTGGGCGATGCGCTATGGCAACCCGGCCATTGCGGACCGATTGGCGGCGATGAAGGCCGCTGGGTGCGAGCGTATCCTGCTTGCCCCGCTCTATCCGCAATATAGCGCCGCGACCACGGCGACCGCCAACGATGCGGCTTTCGCAGCGTTGCGCACCATGCGCTGGCAACCGGCTATTCGTACGCTGCCACCCTATCATGATGATCCGGCCTATATCGCGGCCTTGTGCGCTTCGATCGACAAGCATGTCGCCGCGCTGGACTTCGTGCCGGACGCGCTGCTGGCCAGTTTCCACGGCATGCCCGAACGCACGCTGCATCTGGGTGACCCCTATCATTGCCAATCGATCAAGACGGTGCGCCTGCTGCGCGAGCGGCTGTCGCTGCCGGTGCATATCAGCTTTCAGTCGCGGTTTGGCAGGGCCAAATGGCTGGAACCCGAAACCGAGGCAACACTCACCAAATTGGTGCGCGAAGGGGTCCGCAAAATTGCGGTCGTTACCCCCGGATTCTCGGCGGATTGCCTTGAAACTCTAGAGGAAATTGCCCTGCGAGCGAAAGAGGTTTTTTTAACCGACGGTGGCGAAAAATTTGCCTATTTGCCCTGTTTAAACGCCTCATCGGAAGCTATCACTCTGTATCGGGGATTGGTCGGCCGCGAGCTGTCGGGTTGGATCTAATGGCCCACGTGCAAGGAAGAGGATAGGCATATGTCGAGAGTAGCGATCGTGACGGGCGGCACGCGGGGCATTGGCGAAGCGATCAGTCTGGCTTTGCGCGACATGGGCTGTACCGTTGCCGCCAATTATGCCGGCAATGACGCCAAGGCGCAGGCGTTCGCGGAAGCAAACGGGGTCAGCGTCTTCAAATGGGATGTTGGCGACCATCAGGCCTGCCTCGATGGCTGCGCCGCCGTCGCTGAACAGCTTGGCCCGGTCGACATCGTCGTGAATAATGCGGGCATCACCCGCGACGGCGTGCTGGCCAAGATGAGCTTCGACGACTGGAACGACGTCATGCGGGTTAACCTGGGCGGTTGCTTCAACATGGCCAAGGCAACCTTTGGCGGCATGCGCGAGCGTGGCTGGGGGCGCATCGTCAATATCGGATCGGTGAATGGGCAGTCGGGCCAATATGGTCAGGTCAACTATGCCGCCGCAAAATCCGGCATCCACGGCTTTACCAAGGCGCTCGCTCAGGAAGGGGCAAAGGCGGGCGTTACCGTCAACGCCATCGCGCCCGGCTATATCGATACCGACATGGTTGCCGCCGTTCCTCCGGCGGTATTGGAAAAGATCGTGGCGAAGATTCCGGTCGGCCGTCTGGGCCAGGCACATGAAATTGCGCGTGGCGTCGCGTTCCTCTGTAGCGAAGAAGGCGGTTTCGTAACCGGCAGTACGCTGTCGATCAACGGCGGCCAGCATATGTATTGATGGGCGATGGCGACCTCTTGATTGGTTCGGCAGAACCTGTGGGGTCGCCCTTCGCGCCGCCGGTGAAGCGCAGCGTCACCATTGCGGGGCATCAAACCGCTATCAGCCTGGAACCCTTGTTCTGGACCGCGTTGCGCGAACATGCGCATCGAGAGGCGTTGCCGCTCAACGCCCTGATCGCGCGGATCGACGTAGCACGCATGGCTGTGCCCCATCCTCCCAATCTTGGCAGTGCGATCCGCTGTTGGCTGTTCGCGCAACTGGCGGCAGCACGTTGCGACAATGATGATAATTATTCGCAATAACATTGACTCTGCGATAGACTCGCAATAGCAGTCCCTCCCACATCAAGGGGGGATTTGTTCCATGTCGAAAACCGTACCGTCATTCCTGGCTTTGGGCTGCGTTGGGGCGATGGCCTTCGCTACAGGCGCGCATGCACAGCAAAGCGAACAGACCGCGCGCCTTGGCGGCATGACCGTTACCGATACCGCAATCGATCAATCCGAGGTCAAGGTAGAACGGGCTGAGTCACCCAAATTCACGCGGCCTTTGCTCGACACGCCCCAGACGATCACCGTCATCGGCAAGGCGACGATCCAGCAGCAGAATCTGTTGACCCTGCGCGACGTGCTTCAGACCGTTCCGGGGATCACATTTGGCGCGGGCGAGGGTGGCTTTGGCTATGGTGACCGCATCATCCTGCGCGGACAGGACGCCAAAAATGACGTGACCGTCGACGGCGTGCGGTCGGGCGCGTTCCTCAACCGCAACGAAGTCTATAATATCGAGCAGGTCGAGGTTACCAACGGCGCCAACTCGGTGATGAATGGCGGAGGCTCGGTTGCGGGCACCATCAACTTGGTCACCAAGCGTCCGTTGCCCGACGATGCGACGGTTATTAATGCCGGTATCGGCACCGACAATTATTACCGCGCCACCATCGACGCCAACAAGCGCCTCAACGACCTGATCGCGGTGCGCATCAACGGCGTCTATCACCGCAACGATGTGCCGGGGCGCGATGTCGAGGATTATGAGCGCTGGGGCATCGCCCCCGCTGTCACCATCGGCATCGATGGTCCGACCAGCCTGACCATCCAGGGCGAATATCTGGATGACAGGGCGATGCCGCAATATGGCATGCGCTACTTCCCGGCGCTCGGCGGCATCACCGATGATTTCGATCGGTCGGGCTATTATGGATTTGCCAATCTGGATAAGCAGAACAGCAAGACCACGTCGCTCCAGACGATTTTCAGCCACGCTTTCAGCGATACGGTGAAGATCCGCAACCTGACCCGCTATGAACATATCAAGCAGGACACGGTGACGAGCCAGCCCAACGGCGTCTTCTGCCTTGACAACGGCACGGCTGGCGGGTTCAATCCCGATACCGGTGGCGCTTGCACCCAGCGTATCGGGTCGACCGCTGCGGGCCAGACGCTCACCATTCCGGTGGGTTATTATATTCCGACGGGCGGCCGGGGCAATCAGCGCTTCATCACCAATGAGACCGCGTATAACCAAATCGACCTGAGCGCGAATTTCGACACGGGCGGCATCGGTCATACGCTGGTTCTGGGCGGGTCGGCCTTGTGGGAGCGATATCAGCAGTTACAGGGCAGCCTGGGCCGCACGGCGCAGGGTTTCGATCCCTATGCCGCGCCTTTCTCCGCGCCGGCCACTGGCAACGGCACCGCGACTGCGACCTATAATGCCGCCGCCAGCCTGGGTTTCTATCTGCCGCTCGTAAACATCGCCAATCCCGGCGAAATCATTACCGGGCCAGCTGCGACATCCGGCCTCGCTCGGGTGTATGGCAGCAATAATTATGTCGGCCCGGTCAACTTCACGCTGGCCAGCCGGGGTATTGGCGAACAGACCAGCTATGCGGCCTATCTGTTCGATACGATGAAGTTCACCGACTGGTTCGAAATCAATGGCGGCCTCCGTTACGAGAAGGTCAAGGGGTTCAACCGGACGTTCAGCTATCAGGTGACCGGCGCTGCGATCGGCCAGTTGGTTGTGCCCACAGCGCCCGCTACCAATCCGGTCTATCTCGAAACCGACGATACGCTCTTCTCCTTCCGCGTCGGCGCGGTGGTGAAGCCCACGTCCAATACCAGCTTTTACGTCGCTTATGGCAACTCGAAGCTGCCTTCAAAATCGTCGGTCGATGGCAGTTGCACCGCGAACAATGCCGCTGGCGGCAGTGGCACCTGCAACGTGAAGCCGGAAACCACCAAAAATTACGAAATCGGCGCCAAGGCGGATCTGTTCGACGCCAAATTGCTCCTGACCGTGGCCGCATTCCGCAACGATCGCGATCAGATCAAGACTGTATCGGGTGATCCAACGCTGCCCGATCAGGCGACCGATGGTTTCCAGCGGGTCGAAGGCATCTCGCTGGGCGCGTCGGGCAACATTACCCCGAACTGGACGATCTCGGCCAACTACATGTACCTCAAGAGCACAGTCAAACAGGGCGTGTCCGACTTCTGCCTCGCCAACCCCGGCTCGGTCAGCACCGCCGCAGGCACCTGCGCCAACAGTGCGGCCTTCGTCGATCCCACGGCCGGTTACGCGCTCACTAACACGCCGAAACATTCGGGCAGCCTGTTCACGACCTACCGCTTCGGCTTTGGCCTGCAACTGGGCTATGGCCTGACCTATCAGGGCAAGTTCCTGATGAACCAGCCGACGTTGGCTCAGCTCACGGCGGGCACCTATGTCGCCTATCATGTGCCAAGCTACACCATCCACCGCTTCATGGCGTCCTATCCGATTACGGACAAGCTGATGGCCCAGGTGAATGTGCAGAATTTCACCAACGAGAAATATGTGACGACGGTGCGCAACTCGATCGGGAACAGCTGGGCACAGCCTGCGCCCACCCGGTCGGCGGTGTTCAGCCTCAACTACACGTTCTGATTGCGGGCTTCCCCGGCACGTCCCGGCCGGGGGCCGGGCGGGCAGCGATTACTCCAACTCCTCGGATCGCTGCCCGTCCAAATCTTTCTGGATGTTGCTACGTAAATATCGCAATTGATTCGCATTAGGGTTCACGCTAGTAAGCCCGAACTTAGTGGCGGAAAGGGAGGCGCTGTCATGCTGCAGGTCGCAAGCCAGCCCATCGATGATGTTATATCCGAATTCGGACAGGATAGCGCACCGGCGCAACTGTCCGCTCCGATAATTTCGCGTCCCGCCGTCATTGCCGTGGATCGCTATGGCGCACGCTCGCGGCCCAATATCACCGTCATCGTCATCATTCTTATCGTCCATGCGGTGCTGATCGGCGCCCTTATCCAGGTGCGCAGCCATGTGCTGCGCGCGCAGGAAGCCAAGCTGACGGTCGTCAACCTGACGCCGCCGCCACCGCCCGCGGAGGAAGCCCCGCCACCGCCGCCATCGACGCCCGCCGTCGTCGCTCCGCCGCCGATCGTCCAGACACCCGTGCCGCCGATCCAGCAGGTACAGACGACGCCTGATCCGATGCCTGTTCCCACACCCGCGCCGTCTGTCGCCGTGGCGCCCAGCCCGGCGCCTGCATCCTTCGCGCCGCCCGCGCCGCCCAGTATCGTGCAGGCCGGTGATCTTGGCACGCAGATGGTGTCGGGCAAGCCGCCACGTTATCCTGTCGAAAGCCGCCGCAAACGGGAGCAGGGGACGGTCGTCCTGTCGCTGATCCTGGGGATTGACGGCGCGGTCGAAAGTCTCGACATCGCCCAGAGCAGCGGCTTTTCCCGGCTCGATAACGCCGCGCGCGATGCGGTAAAGAGCTGGCGCTGGCGGCCGACCATTCGTGGCGGCCAGCCTGTGCGGGTAAAAGGGCTGGTGGAAATACCCTTCATCCTGCGGACGGATGCCGCATAACGGAACCGATTGCCTGCCATGCTGATAGCTATTCCCGACCTGCTCGACGCCGATGGCGTCGCAGCCATCCGTGCGCATATTGACGCCGCCGACTGGGTCGATGGCAATATAACCTCTGGCTACCAATCGGCGCTGGCCAAGCATAATCTGCAATTGCCCGAAGATTGCGCCGCGGCGCAGCGGGCGGGGCAGATGGTGCTGGATGCGCTGGGCCGGTCGCCCCTATTTATTGCGGCGGCTCTGCCACTCAAGATTTTCCCGCCGCTTTTCAACAGCTATGCTGGTGGTCAGGCCTTTGGCGTGCATGTCGATAATGGCGTGCGGATTCAGGCTGGCACAGGCTTTCGCGTGCGCTCCGACCTGTCGGTCACCCTGTTTCTGGAAGAGCCGGAAGCCTATGAAGGCGGCGAACTGACGATCGAAACGAATTTCGGCGCGCAGCAGGTGAAGTTGCCCGCCGGTCATGCCGTGCTGTATCCATCATCCTCGCTCCATCGGGTCGAGCCGGTGACGCGCGGACGGCGGGTGGCCAGCTTCTTTTGGCTCCAGTCGATGATCCGCGACGATGGCGCGCGCCAGACCCTGTTCGACCTTGATCGCAGCGTGCAGGGTGTGGCCGCCGAACTGGGGCAGGGCCATGCCGAAGTGATCCGCCTGACCGGCGTCTATCACAATCTGCTGCGCCGCTGGGCCGACGCCTGAGCGGTCTTAATCCAGCATAGCGGCAAGGGCGGGGGTCATATATTCGACACCTCGTGGCCCATCACGCCGTACGAGCCGCGCGGCGAGGCCGTGACGGGTCGCCAGCGCCA
>JAECRT010000019.1:0-10611 GCA_016000085.1 Sphingomonadaceae bacterium | reverse complement strand
GGCCCATCACGCCGTACGAGCCGCGCGGCGAGGCCGTGACGGGTCGCCAGCGCCATGCCGCGATCATGACCCAGCACGGTGATCGTCGTCGCCCAGGCATCGGCCAGCATCGCGCTGTCGTGCAGCACCGTGACGGACGCGACGCCCTGCGCGATGGGCGCGCCGGTGGACGGATCGATGCTGTGGGACAGGCGCTGGTCGCCTTCGATGCGGAAGCGGCGATAGTCGCCGGAGGTGGCGACCGACAGGCCGCACAGGGCAATGCGCAGGA
Source organism: Sphingomonadaceae bacterium (assembly GCA_016000085.1). GTDB lineage: Bacteria > Pseudomonadota > Alphaproteobacteria > Sphingomonadales > Sphingomonadaceae > Sphingobium. The sequence goes on along the minus strand of JAECRT010000019.1, from coordinate 10,340 downwards.
CCGGAACAGCTAGGCCCGGCGGTGCTTCGACATCTACCCACCAGGGCTGAATGTCGGGCTTGATGCCTTCGCCGCGTAATTCGCCACCGATTTCGATCAGGAAGTTGGCGACACCCAGCGCGCGCAGTTCGGCAGCGACCGCATCAACGGCAAAGCCCTTGGCGATGCCGGAAAAATCAAGCGCGATGGCGGCCAGCTTTCGCCCATGGTTGCCCTCCATCTCGATGGACTTCCATGGCGCGGCTGTGGCGGGGGCAGGCGCTACCGAGGCCGATGGACCAAAACCCCATTGGTCGACCATGTGGCCAATGGCGGGGTCAAATGCGCCATCAGACAGGCGCGCCATATCCAGCCCTGCGCGCAGCACCATCGCCATGTCGTCGGGGATCGTCATCCAGTCGCCGATGGGCACCCGGTTGAAACGGCTGATGTCGGATTCCGGCTCCCAATTGCTCATTTGGGCAATGACGCGGGCCAGAACCGCCTCGATCGAGGCATGACAGTCGGCAGGAGGATCGACGATCTGCGCCGACCAGCTGGTGCCCATGGTCGGGCCGCCCAGGGTCAGGACGCGGCCCACCCGCCGCCGCCCGACAAACTGGTCGGGCGACAAAGCGGGTGGGATAGCGATGCGGATGCCCGTTGTCAGGGCGCCAGCACTTCCAGTGTGGAGATGTACGACGCGCGACGCTGGGGCGGACCATCCGGTGCGGAGGGGCGCGGCGGGGGAGGAGCGCCGGCGCCGGGTGCGCCTGCACCGGGACCACCTTCGCCAGGGCCGCCTTCACGACCGCCGCCGACCGATGCGTTCACCCAATACATGCCCGGATTGGGCCAGGTGATGGCGACCTTGCCATCCTTGTCGGCAGTCAGGTCCATCTGGCCCAGAGCGTCGCGGTAGCGGATTCCGCCGGGGATCACCGTGACCTTCAGGCCAGCGGCGGGCTTGCCGTCGAGCAAGAACTGGAAATTGGCGGCTTCACCGGACACCAGATCGTTGGGATGGGTGACGGGCACCAGTTCTATGCCGACGCCGGTAGGCTTGAAGATGGTCGTGCTGGGCGCGCCCAGCGTCACGAAAATCTCGTTGCGGCTGGCCATTTCGGCGGTCTGCACATTGGTTGCGCCAGCGGGGATGACGGTGGCCAGCTTGTCCTTCGTGGTGCCGCGCGGCAGGCGCTCCTGCTTGCCGTTCAGCATATAGCTGCCCATCACGCCGGTCGAAACATTGGCGATGCGATAGGTGCCGGGCTGGGTCAGGTGAACGTCGAAGGTCGAACGATATTTGCCGGTCGCGGCATTTTCGATCTTACCTTCGCTGCCGTCAGGCTGGGTCACGATGATGCCATCGGTACGCATCGGGAAATGTTCGAAATAAAAGAGATCGTTGGACACCGCTGCATCCACCGTCACCCAGCTTTCGGTGCCGGACAGGGTGGTGGAAGAAGGCATCATCCACTGGCGATGAGCCTGTGCTGCGCCGGAGAGCATCAGGGCGGCAAGAGCGCCCGCAATCAACATTCTGGCCTTCATGGTCATTCCCCTTATTTGCCGAAGGTGAGGGCGACGGCGCCCAGTTCAGTGCTACCCTGCGCCTTGACGCTTGCGCCGGGCTTTGGCGGCCAAGCGAAGGGCAGGCGTACGACTTCGCGCCCGCCGACTTCGCGTGCGGATTCCACCAGCAGCGTGTAGTTGCCCGGCGTCAGCGCACCGAGCGGACCTTTGCCTGCGGTAAAGGCGATCTTCTGTTCGCCCGGCGCACGGGTCGCGCCGGTCACGCCATCGGCCGGGAAGCTCATCGTGCGACCCGACGCCCGCCACCATTGGCGCACATCACGCAGCCATTTGGTGCCTTCGCCCTTGGCCTTGTCGAAATCATACCAGACCGCCAGCGACCGAGGGGTGGCGCCTTCCTTCTCGACCCAGATGGCGACATAGGGCCGGTGATATTCGGCGACCGTCAGGCGCGGGATGGTGACGGACAGGTTGAGCGTCTGGGCGCTGGCTGGCGCGGTGACGGCGCCCGCTGCCCCCAGCGCTACCGTACCGGATAGCAGCAGGCGATGGCTGATCTGCATGAATCTATTCCCCCTTTAATGGATGAAGACGATGGCGAGGATCGCGGGAAGCGCCAGGCCCATGGCCACCAGCGGCCAGGTGATCGGTCGCTTTTTGGCGTGAAGCTGCAACAGGAACAGCCCGGTGATCGCGAAGACGAAACAGGCGACCGAGAAAATATCGATGAACCATTTCCATACCGTGCCGGAGTTGCGGCCCTTGTGCAGGTCGTTGAGGTAGCTGATCCAGCCGCGACTGGTCGCCTCGCTCGACACGGTGCCGTCATGCCGGTCGATCGATACCCATCCGTCGCCGCCGGGGCGGGGAAGGGCCAGATAGATTTCGTCGGCCGACCATTCCGCCTCGCCGGTGCCGGACTGGCCGATGGCCTTTTCGACCCATGCGGTGATCGGGGCGGGCAGGGGTTTCTTGCTGTCCGGCTTGTCGTCGGCGGCCACCTGTTTCAGCAGGTCGGCCGGCAGGACCGCGCTTTTTTCTACCGTCTGCGGCGAACCCTCGACATCGGCGGCATGGTTCAGGGTGATGCCGGTAAAGGCGAACAGAAGTAGGCCAATCAGGCTGATCGCGGAACTGACCCAGTGCCAGGTGTGCAACTGCTTCAGCCAAAAGGCCTTGGCGCCCTTCTTCTTTTTGGACGTCTGAGTGCGGGCGGTTCCGTGCATCGAAAGGGGGACTGGTCCTGCAATGAATGAGGTCGCCGCATACCGCGAACGACTCGCAATTGCAAACGAGTCGCAGGAAGAATTTTGTAACAAAATGTATGACGGCAAAGCCACGCTCTTACGGAAAGCGTGGCGTCCCGCCGGACTTTGCCGTTCACGCCATTGACGGGGGGTGTCATGCCGGTTAGCCGCCCTATTTACCCTGTGTGACACGGCGACGAAATTGCCGGGACGTCGTGGGTTTGGACCGGCCTGTCCCGCTTCTGGGCGATCGGCCACCGCAAGGGATATACATATGCTGATACCGGCCGTCGCTGCTGGAATGATGATGTTGGGCGTGCAGGACGGGACTGTCGAAACGCCTCAACTGCCGGTCGATACACAGGTCGGTGCACCTGATGCTGGGGCGGTCGCGCCTTCGCCCGCATCCAGTCCGGCGGTTCAGACCAATCCGGCTGATGATGTGAACGACATCGTCGTCACCGGCGACAGCGGTCCGCCCAAGGGCGATCCGCTGGAACAGCTCAACGCCAAGAGTTTCCAGACGGTGCAGGCCGTCGACAAGGCTGTCGTGGAGCCGGTGGCGAAGGCCTATAACAAGGGTCTGCCGCGTCCCGTGCGCAAGGGACTGCGCAACTTCTTCTCCAATTTGCAGGAACCGGTCGTAGCGGCCGCCTATCTTTTGCAATTCAAGCCAGGCAAGGCTGTGGAGACGGCGGGACGCTTTACCGTCAATTCGACGCTGGGTTTCGTCGGCCTGTTCGATGTCGCCAAGCGCAAGCCCTTCTTCTTGCCGCATCGCGACAATGGCGTTGCCAATACGTTGGGCTATTATGGCGTGAAGCCTGGCCCCTATATGTATCTGCCGATCGTCGGGCCGACCACGTTGCGCGACATTATCGGCGACACGGTGGACAAGATGATCCTGCCGTTTGCCGTGGGCAAGCCGTTCAACTCGCCTGCATTCGTCATTCCCGCCACGATCCTGAACCAGTTGGGTGAGCGCGCGGCCTTCGACGAAACGATACAGGCGATCCGTAACGAGGATGACCCCTATACCGTCTACAAGACGATGTATCTCAAACAGCGGCAGGCGGAGATCGATGCGCTGCACGGCCGCGTATCGGACGAACCGATCGTGCATATCTATGGCGAATCCATTCCGACCCCTGGCAAGAAGGACGCGCCCAAAATCACGCTGCCCGACCCCGATGGAGCGGATGCCGACGAACCTGTCACGGATGCGCCACAACCATAAGCGCGTATCATCGCAGAACAAAAAGGGCGCCATCCAATCGGGATGGCGCCCTTTTTTGTTTATGGAGCGATCAGCGGCCCAGCAAGCCGCGCGCCTGACCCGCAATTTCGGCGAGCATGGCGACGTTGGGCGTCGCGGCCGCCTTGGCCCGCTGCACGAGCGTACGGAACTGACGCACGCGCTCGCCCTTGCGTTGCAGCCATTCCTCGACCAGCGCAGCGACATCCTTGTTCTTGCCGCCCTGCGCCAGGAAATCGAGCCGGACCTGCTGCATGTCGCGCGCGACGCCGGAAATCAGCAGCCGCTCCCACGGATCGGTCGGCTCCATGCGTGCCGCCGCCGACTGGACCCAATCGATGCCGACCGCTTCGCCCAAGTGGGTGAAGGCGCGGGTCAGCGCGATTTCGTCCACCTGCATCCGCCCGGCCAGCGCCGCGATGCCGACCGCGCCGTCCAGCTTGAACAGGCCAGCGGTTCGGTGCGCCAGCGCTTCGGGTGCGCCCAGTCCCAACAGCCGTTCGGTCACAGCGTTGGTACGGCGCTGGGCTTCGCTGGTCAGCAGATCATCGACCTGCCCTGCCAGCGCACTGACGCCCGCCGCCAGTTGCGCATGACCCGCACCGGGCAAGGCGCCCGCAGGCAGGCAGCGCAATATGTCGGCGATCTGCGCCCGCATCCCGCTGGCGATGTCGCCGAACAGGGCAAGGCGCGCGGCTTCCGACATCTCCGCCGCGTCGATATCCGCCCACAGCGTGCGGATGTCATACAGGCGTTCCGCGATCAGGAAGGCGCTGGCCAGGTCGGCCAGAGAACAGCCTTCCTCCTCCGCCAGTTCGAACGGATGGATGATCCCCAACCGGTTGACGATGCGGTTCGCCACCTTGGTCGCGATGATTTCCTTGCGCAGCGCATGGGCGGCAATGGCGTCCGCTTCCTTTTCCTGCATCGCCGCGGGGAAGGCGGCCATCAGTTCTGCGCCCATGCTGTCGTCGCTGGCCAGTTCGCCCTGTTCGATGGCGTCCTGCAACGCCAGCTTGGCGGTCGACAACAGCACCGCCAGTTCGGGCCGCGTAAAGCCTTGGCCATCCTGTCCGCGCCGTAGCAACTGGTCGTTGGCGGCCAGCCCTTCGACCTGCCGGTCGAGCTTGCCCGTTTCCTCGAACGTCTCGATCAAACGGACATAGCTGGCCAGATCCGCCGCGCCGCCGCTTTCCGCGATCGACAGGCCCAGCGCCTGCAAGCGATTATCCTCCAGCACGAGACCGCCGACCGCGTCGGTCATGCTTTCCAGCAGGACGTTGCGATCGTCGAAGGGCAGGCGGCCTTCCGCCATTTCCTTGTTCAGCGCGATCTTGATGTTGACCTCATTATCCGAACAATCGACGCCGGCCGAATTGTCGATGAAGTCGGTGTTGATGCGCCCGCCCTTGAGTGAGAAGGCGATGCGGCCCGCCTGGGTAACGCCCAGATTGGCCCCTTCGCCGATCACCTTGACGCGCAACTGTTCGGCATTGATGCGCAGGCGATCATTGGCAGGATCGCCCACATCGCCATGGCTCTGCGCGGCGGCCTTCACATAAGTGCCGATGCCGCCAAACCACAACAAGTCGGCCGGTGCGCGCAGGATCGCGGAAATAAGCGCGGTCGGCTCCATTTCCGTGTCCGTCACGCCCAATATCTGCTGCATTTCCGGGGTCAGGGCTATGCGCTTCAACGCGCGGGAAAAGACACCGCCGCCTTGCGAAATCAACGCCTTGTCATAATCGTCCCAGCTTGACCGGGGCAGCGCGAACAAGCGGTTGCGCTCCTCCCAGCTTCTTGCCGGATCGGGCGCGGGGTCGAAGAAGATATGGCGATGGTCGAACGCGGCGACCAACCGGATCGCCTTGCTCAACAACATCCCGTTGCCGAACACGTCGCCCGACATGTCGCCACAGCCGACCACATTGACCGGTTCGTTCTGCACATCGATGCCCATTTCGGCGAAGTGGCGCTGGACCGAAATCCATGCGCCGCGCGCCGTGATGCCCATCGCCTTATGGTCATAGCCGTTCGAACCACCGCTGGCAAAGGCGTCGCCCAGCCAGAATTTGCGGTCGAGCGCAATGGCGTTGGCGATGTCGCTGAACGTCGCGGTGCCCTTGTCGGCGGCGACCACGAAATAGGGGTCGTCGCCGTCATGGATCACGACGTCGGCGGGATGCTTCACCTTGTTCTTGACGATATTGTCGGTGACCGACAGCAGCGCGCGAATGAAGATGCGATAGCTTTCGGTGCCTTCGGCCAACCAGGCGTCCCGATCGACCTGCGGGCTGGGCAATTGCTTGGGATAGAATCCGCCCTTTGCACCGGTCGGCACGATGACGGCATTCTTCACCCGCTGCGCCTTCATCAGGCCCAATATTTCGGTGCGGAAATCGTCGCGCCGGTCGGACCAGCGCAGCCCACCACGGGCCACCGGCCCGGCGCGCAGGTGAATACCCTCGACGCGCGGGGAATAGACCCAGATTTCCCGCCAGGGCAGTGGCGCGGGCAGGCCGGGCACTTGTACGCTGTCCAGCTTGAACGCCAGCGCTTCGCCAGCGGCATCGCTGTAGAAATTGGTGCGCAGCGTGGCGGCGACGACGGCCCGCAACAGGCGCAGCACGCGATCCTCGTCGATCGCGGTGACCTTTTCCAGCCCAGCGTCTATCTCTGCCTGCGCCGCGGTGACACGCGCCTCCGCACCGTCCCGTTTCGCCGGATCATGCAGCGCTTCGAACAAGGTGATGAGGTTTGCGGTCACGCCCTGCGCGTGGCGCAGCGTTTCGGCAAAGGTCGCCATGCCATAGGCCATGCCGGTCTGGCGCAAATAGCGGAACAGCGCGCGGAACAACACCACGGAACGCGGTACAAGACCTGCCGTGACGATCAGTTCATTGAACCGGTCATTTTCCGCCTGGCCTTCCAACACCTGCGCGATCGCTTCGGTGACGATGTCGGCGCGCGCCACCACGGCCTGCGCATCGCCGCCCGCCGGCAGTTCCAGCACGAAGCGCTGGACATGGCCTAATGCGCCATTGTCGCCCGCGCCATTGCTGAGCGAGGTGGTCATTTCCTCGATCACCCGGAATCCGAAATTCTCGAATGCGGGGACGACTTCGGACAGGGCGATGGCGTCATGGCTGTAGAGTTTGAGGCGCAGTCGCTCGGCGCTGTCTTCCGGGTTGCGATAGATGCGGATCGACTTGTCCCATGCCCCGGCCAGGCCGTGGAGCAGGCGAATGTCGATAGCGGCTTCGGCCGGACCGGCGCCGTTGCGATAAACCAGCGGGAAGCCGGGCGCAAAACGCTGTGCCAGTGCGGCCGCGCGGCCCGGCTCTTCGCTTTGTGCCAACGCTTCCTCGACGGCGGGAACCCAGCCGCGCACCATCTGCTTCAACTGACCGTCGAGCACCGCGTCGTCAGGCACCACGCCGCCATCGCGCAGGTCTAGCGTAATGCGCAGCAGGGCAAGGCCGCCTTCCTCCAGCGCGATCGACCAGCTCAGCACCTTGCCGTTCGCCGCCTTCGACAGCATGTCCTGTATCGACACCCGGCGCGCGGTCGACAATTCGTCGCGTGGCAGCCAGACGAAGGCATAGAGGTGGCGGGCTAGCGCGCTGGTGGCGAGCGCCAGTTGCGGGCGCGGTCGGTCGGTCAGCGACATGAAGGTCAGCGCCAGCCGCTCCAGCGTTTCCCGGTCGAACCCGATCAGGATGTCGTGGGGCAGGGCGGTCAGCGCGTGGACCAGCGTCTTGCCCGCATGGCCCTGCGGATCGAAGTCGAACTTGTCCATCAGGCTGGACAGGGCCGAGCGCAGCAGTGGCACCTTGTCCGGCGTCGCCGACAGGCCCGAACTGGTCCACATGCCCGCATGGATAGACAGCGCTGTGACTTCCTTCCCTTCACGCACGGGAATGATGATGAGGTCGAGCAGCACGAGCCGATGGACGCGCGAGATGCGGCTGGACTTGATGATGAGCGGGGTGCGCTTGCCTTCCTCGAACCAGGAGAAGGCGGCGTCCAGCGATGCGGGCGCGATCAGCGGCTTGTCATGCAGGGTGCATATGCCCAGCCGCGTGCTGCTGGTGCCATCGCGGTGATAGAGTTCGTGGCCGGTTTGGGTGAAATGGCGGGCCAGGAACCAGCGCAGCAGCGCCGCGCCTTCCTCGTCCGGCACTGCATCCGCATCGGCCGCCATTGCCGCCTGCATCGGTCCCCAGTCGGCCACCGCCGCGCGTACGTCGCCCAGCGTGTCCTGCAACGCCTTTTCCAGCGTGCGTCGGCCCTTGGCGTCGACCCGATCTGCTTCGATATAGATCATCGATTCGCGGCGTTCACCCGGCGCGTCATCGTCCAATATCGCGGCGAGCGCGCCATTGTTGTCGCGCTTTACCGACAGGACGGGGTGCAGCAGGCGGTGAATGGTGATGTCTGCCGCCGCCAGCGTATTGGCGATGGAATCGACCAGGAACGGCATGTCGTCATTGGCGATCGCCACCCGCATGTAGCGGCCATTGGCGCCTTCGCCGAGCGTTTCGATCGCGATGGCGGGGTGGCCCGGCTTGCGCCCGTTGGCGGTGCGGCCCAGGAAGGCGGCGGCGGCGGCCACGGCCGCTTCGTCAAATCCTTCCCGCTCACCGGGCAGCGCGCCGCGTGCCAGCGCTGCTTCGAGCGCCTCACGAATGAATGTATCGACTTCCTTGGTCTTCGCTTCAGCCAGCGCCGTCATTCGCTCACCTCTCACAACGGGATGTTTCCCGTGTCGATCATTATAGAGGAGGCGCTGGATCGTCGCCACACGACTCCTCGGCTTGGGGCGTCTATATGCGCCCGACGTCAGGGCGGCTCAACCTTTATAACGAAATAAAGTGTCGCATTTTTGAAATATTATGATGCAGCGCAGCACGCCCCACGCGGTGGGGCGGGGGCATGGCGTCCATATCGACTATCGCTGCGCGGATACCGGATGTCGAGCGCCGATCATGCGCCATGGCAAGCATTTTACGGCGGTCATGTGCGCCTTGTCGGTGCGCTATGCCGCCCCAAACCGGATCAGCGCGCGGCGGCGACGATCACCTTGTGGCCAAGGTCGGAACCTTCGGGCAGCGCGGCGACGATCGCCAGCGTGCCATCGGCTTCACGCCGTGCAATGACCACCGCCAACCCGTCCAGATCGGTCACGATCGCGACCGGATTGATTGCAGCGGCTGCCTTCATCGCATTGCGCGCATTCTCACGGCGATCGGGCTTTGCGGGGGCATGCGCGCGCCGGTGCTCACGTTCGTCACGCACAAGCCCTTTAAGGCCGCCCGCATAAGCGGACAGATAGGTGGCGAGCGATCCCACGTTCAGGCCGATGGCCCAGCCATGGTCGAGCGCCGTTGCATATTCGGTGATGCGGGTCTTGTCATAGGTCGCACCGAAGACGAGTTTGATGATCGCCGTCATCGGGCTGCGCGATTGCACCTTCATGCCGGAATCGGCCAGCAACTCCGCATAATCGTCGGGACGGGCCTGCGCGACCAGCGCGAAATCATAGGCAAGGCCAATGGCGCGATAGAGCGCGGCATGGCTGCGCGCCTCGCTCGCACGGACCAGTTCCGCGCCGTCGCGCGCGATCGCCAACCAGTCGGCGAGCGGCGCATCCTCGGTCGGCGCTTCCATGCCGGTCAGGTCGAGCGCTTCATCCTGCGGCTCGGCAGACTCCATCATGGCGTCGGTATCGAAATCGTCGTCCGGCGCTGCGTCGTCGATGGCAGGGCCATCGGCCCAGATCGGCGTGACCGAACGGGTGGCTGGCGCGGTGCGCAGCGCTTCGCTGACTTCCTGTTCCAGCGTTTCCAGCATGGCGTGCCCAGCCAGTTCCTTCCAGTTGATGACGCCGAACACAAAGTCGATCGTTTCATCATCGGATGAAAAGGGCATCAATATGCCGCGATACATGATTTCCGATCCGCGCTGGTTGACGAACTCGGCCTCGAAACCAATTGGCGCGGCATTGGCGACGATCTGGAGATAATGGTCGGTCAGGCGCGACAGCAACGACCGGTTTGGGACATCGTTGATAAATTCGATGCTCGAATCGATATCGCATTCCTGGCGCAGGGCGGTGCCCAGATAGACGATCGCCGGATTGTCCAGGCCGGTGCTGAAATCAAGCAGCACGCTATGCGGGCCGAAATCCTCCATCTGGTCGGGCGACAGATCCTCGATCGACGGCAGCGCCCGGTCCCCCAGCAACGAGGCCCAATAATTATAGGCTCGCACCTGCATGCGCCGCTCCTCGGACACCGCAAGGCGCGGTGTGTCGATCGCCG
>JAECRT010000081.1:1189-8223 GCA_016000085.1 Sphingomonadaceae bacterium | reverse complement strand
CATCCGCCAATTCGCTGATGGTCAGAAATGCACCCTCTGCCTTTTTCATGACACTGATGTTGCACCCGGAGATGCGCAAACGTCAACTATGGCAGAATAACTATTAAGCTGAAAAAACGGGCAAATAAGGGCATAAAGGGCAATCCGATCATACTGAACCGGATCACCCCCTCTCTATCTTTGTTTTTGCGCGTTTTCCGGGCCAGCAGATGATGCCATCTGCTTCGACAATGACCTAGGCGGACGCGACCCGGTCGCGCATTGTCTGGCTGGCGCGAAACGTCAGGACACGGCGCGGCTCGATCGGCACTTCCACGCCCGTCTTGGGATTGCGGCCCATACGCTGCGTCTTGTCGCGCAGGACGAAGGTTCCAAAGCTGGAGATCTTCACATTCTCGCCGCGCTCAAGTGCGCCGGACATATGATCAAGGATGGATTCGACCAGCGTCGCCGCCTCAGCCCGTGAAAGACCCACATGGCGGTTGAGGCTCTCCGCAAGGTCGGCGCGCGTCAAAGTCCCGTTCTCGATCATCGCCAATCCCCTCATGTCTTCCCCCGTTGCCCATCCCAAAAGATGAACGAAATGAAATGTGACTGATTGACACCGATTCGGCAAGCGGAAGACGTCAGGAATAACAGCGTCGTAACCTGAAGCATCCTACGCAAAAGTAGGAACCACTTTTGTACAAAAACGATGCGACGACAAAGAACTGGCGCATGTGCCCCGCGTCGGATTTAACCCAGCGCGCTCTAGACCCGCAGGACGCAGGCGCCCCAGGTAAAGCCGCCGCCCATCGCTTCCAGCACGATAAGGTCGCCCGTCTTGATCCGTCCGTCCCGTATCGCAACATCCAGCGCGAGCGGAACTGACGCAGCGGAGGTGTTGGCGTGGCGATCCACCGTCATCACCACGCGATCGGGCGACAATTTCAGCTTGCGCGCCGTGGCGTCCAATATGCGGGCATTGGCCTGATGCGGCACCAGCCAGTCGATATCCGCGGGTGAAAGGTCGGCCATAGCCATGACCTCGCCCAGCACCGACGCCAGATTCTTCACGGCATGGCGGAACACTTCCTGTCCCTTCATGCGCAGCTTGCCCACTGTCTGCGTCGTGGACGGTCCACCATCGACATAGAGCAACTGATTATGGCGGCCATCGGCATGCAGCTTCGACGCCAATATGCCCCGCACGCCATCCGTGCTTTCTTCCACGCCCAGCACGACCGCGCCCGCGCCATCGCCGAACAGCACGCAGGTCGCGCGATCGTCCCAGTCCAGGATGCGGCTGAAGGTTTCGGCCCCGATCACCAGCGCATGCCGCGCCGCGCCCGACTGGATCATGCTGTCGGCAACCGTGATCGCATAGAGGAAGCCCGAACAGACCGCCGCCACGTCGAATGCGATACAATCATTGATGCCCAGTGCCGCCTGCACCTTGGTCGCGGCGGCGGGGAAGGTCTGGTCCGGGGTCGCGGTCGCCAGCACGATCAGGTCGATGTCCTGCGGCACAAGACCCGCAGCATCCAGCGCCGCGCGCGCAGCGTCGGTCGCCAGGCTGGCGGTAGTTTCGCCTTCACCTGCGATATGGCGGCTGCGGATGCCGGTACGCTCGACGATCCAGGCGTCGCTGGTGTCGACCGTCTCGGCCAGTTCGGCATTGCTGACGATACGCGCGGGCAGGGCCGAACCCGTCCCCATGAGAATCGAACGACGGATCACTTGACGGCCTGCTCCAATTTGGACGCGGCGGCAGACAGGGCCTGAACACCGGCCATGTCTGCGGCGATCCGGCGGGTAATATCTTCCTCGACCAGCCGCGCGGCGACGTGGACGGCATTTGCCACGCCTTTTTCATCCGCGCTGCCATGGCTTTTCACCACCACGCCATTCAGGCCCAGAAACACCGCCCCATTGTGATTGTTGGGATCGAGATGATGCTTGAGCATATACATGGCGGGTTTGGAGATCAGGAAGCCGATCTTCGATCGGATCGAGCTGGTGAAGGCGCGCCGCAGCACGTCGGTCACGAACCGGGCCGTGCCTTCGGCGGTCTTGAGCGCGACATTGCCGGAAAAGCCGTCGCACACGATCACGTCGGTATCGCCGCGGCTGATCTTGTCGCCTTCGGTAAAGCCCTCGAACCGCAACGGCAGCGTATCGGCGGCGCGCAGCACGGCGGCGGCGTCCCGAATCTGATCGGTGCCCTTGAGGTCTTCGGTGCCGATGTTGAGCAGCCGTACGCGCGGCTTGTCGAGGTCAAAGGCAATGCGGGCATAGGCCGCGCCCATGACCGCGAATTGCACGAGATTGCGGGCGTCGCACTCAGTGTTCGCGCCCAGATCCAGCATGATGACGTCGTTATCGCCCAGCGTTGGCAGCATCGCCGCCAATGCAGGCCGATCGACGCCCGGCATGGTGCGCAAAGCCACCTTCGCCATCGCCATCAGCGCGCCGGTATTGCCGGCGGACACAGCTGCGCCCGCCTGCCCCGATTTCACGGCGGCAATCGCCATGCTCATCGAGCTACTTTTTTTGCGAATGGCGACGCTGGGCTTTTCGGACCCGTCGACTACCGTGTCGGAGTGAACGACTTCCGACGCCGCCCGAAGATTCGGGTGATGGTCGAGCGCCGACTTGATCCGCGTTTCGTCCCCGAACAGGGTGAATCGCAACCCGTCATGACGGCGACGGGCGAGCGCCACACCCGCCATCATAACGCGCACGCCTTCATCCCCGCCCATCGCGTCAATGGCGATTCGCGGTTGACTGGACACCTGGATCACCTCTTTGCGGAGATCGAAAAGTCTTTACGCCCCGACGGCGACGATTTCACGACCGTTATAATGGCCGCAGGCGTCGCACAGGTTGTGCGGGCGCTTCAGTTCGCCACAGTTCGAGCATTCCTGGAATGCTTCGACGCGCAGCGAATCATGGCTGCGGCGCATACCGCGCTTGGACGGGGATGTTTTCCTTTTGGGGACAGCCATGTCGGCACCTTGTTCCGTATATTATCTGGTTATGCGACCTGCCGGTTTCCGTTTGGATGCCGACGCCAAAAGCGCCGCAGACCCATGCGGCCCGGTTGATCGCGAAGCCCTGCGCCTATAGCGCTTTTTGTCCGACGCGCAAGTCCTTCCTTGCCCGCACGGCAGCTCGCTCTAGGGTGCGAGCCATTGAAACCAGGGGGATGTCCATGCTGTTGCCGATCACGCTGACCTTTGCCGCGGCCTGCGCGCTGCTCAACCTGTGGATCGCGACTCGGTGCGCGCGCATCCGCATCAAGGACAAGCTGCTGCACGGCGATGCCGGACATAGCCTGCTGGCGCGGCGGATGCGGGCGCACGCCAATTATATCGAATATACCCCGATCGTCCTGATCCTGTTCGCGCTGGTCGAAATGGCGATCGGCGCGTCGCTATGGCTGTGGATCGCGGCGCTGGCCTATATCGTGGCACGGGTAGCCCATGCGTTCGGCATGGATGCCGACGAACCCACGGCATGGCGCGCAGGCGGCGCACTCGTCACCTGGGTCGTCATGGTCGCCATGGCCATCGCCGCGCTGACGATCGCCTACACCGCCACACGCGAGATACCCGCGCCGCCAGCCCTCTCCGCGTAGAGAAAATTGCGGCCTGCGCAGTGCGTAGGATTTAACGCAGCCTGCTTTAACCCAGCACGGAATCGGCGACGAAGGGATTCGTGCGGCGCTCATGGGCAAAATTGCTCATCGCGCCGTGGCCGGGAACAAAGGCGGTGTCGCCGCCCAGCGGCCACAGCTTGCCGGTAATGGCGTCGATCAGATCCTGATGGTTGCCGCGCGGGAAATCGGTGCGGCCGATCGACCCCTGAAACAATACGTCGCCCACAATGGCCAGCTTGCTGGGGGCATGATGAAAGACGACATGGCCCGGCGTATGGCCGGGGCAATGGATGACGTCGAAGGTCAGGTTGCCGACCGTCACCTGATCGCCATCGACCAGCCAGCGGTCCGGCTCGAAACTCTCGCCCGGTACGCCCCAGCGCTCGCCATCGGCGGGTAAGCGCTCGATCCAGAAGCGATCCTCCTCGTGCGGCCCTTCGATCTTCACGCCCAGGTCGCGCGCCAGTACACCTGCCTGACCGCAATGGTCGATATGGCCATGCGTCACCAGCAGCTTCTCGATCGTCACGCCATGCTGCTGCGCCGCCTGCTTGAGCACGGGCAGATCGCCGCCCGGATCGACAAAGGCGCCGCGCATGGTTTCGGTGCACCATAGCAGCGTGCAATTCTGCTGAAGCGGAGTGACGGGGATCAGGGCGGCTTTGAGCGGCGGGTTGGTCATGGGCGCAGATGTGGCGAAGCCACGCGCGCGGCGCAAGGTCTATGCTTCGTCCATCGCGGCAAAGGGTTCGGCCAGGCTGATGCTGTCCAGCACCTTGGCCGTCTCGTCCCGCACCCGCAACATCACCCGGTGCAGGCGACATTCCGATTCGGGCAGGCAGTTGGTGCAGCTTTCATGCGCAAATCGGCTGGCGCACGGGGTCAGCGCCAGCGAACCGCGCGTCAGGCGCACAATATCGCCATAGCTGATGTCGACCGGCGCCAGCGCCAGCCAATAGCCCCCATCCCGCCCACGCTGGGTCGCGACCAGCCCTTCGCGCGACAGTTCGGAAAGGATGACGGTCAGGAACTTGCCCGGAATATTCTGCCGCGTGGCGATTTCGTTCAGCGGCACCGGCCCCTGGCGGTAGCGGTCGGCAAGATGTTGAAGGGCGCGGATGGCGTAACGGGTCTTCTGGGACAACATGGGTCCGTTATTCGCCCAAGATGCGCATTTGACAAGCCGCCTGCACGGATCAGGGGGCGGGCGTCAACGCCGCGCGCGCTTGCCCCGGAAAGTCGCTGAACAGGCCATCCACCCCGGTTGCGGCAATGGCGCGGACATAGCCTGCGAAATCACCCCGCCCCTGCGGGTCGTCGGGCCGCTGATATTGGGCAGGCAGAAACCTGTTTTCCATCCGCAGCGTCCAGCCATGCACCTGCAACCCGGCGTCATGGGCGCGGCCGACCAGCGCGGTGGGGCCATCGGCATCGATCAACTGCGTCAACGCCGGTCCCACCCCGTCGGCATAGTCGGCGATCGCGCTCAGCCCCTGCACGCTCAGCATGTCGGCATAGGTCGTGCCGGGCATATCCGCCGGGCCACCCTCGCCATCCACCAACTGGATCAGGCGCAGCCGCGACACGGCGCGCAACGCCTTGAGGTTGCCGACCTCGAACGACTGGATGAAAACCGGATCGGCTTCCGTCTGATAGCCATAGCGGGTCAACAGATCGAGCAGCGCCGCCTGATGCGGCAGGCCGATGCCCGCAAAATAGCTGGGATGCTTGGTTTCGGGATACAGGCCGATGCGGCGGCCGCTCTCGGCCTCCTTCGCGCGCACCAGCTTCAATATCTCCTCAAAGGTCGGGATGAGATACAGGTCGTCGAAACGCCGGTTGGCGGGGCGCAGGTCGGGCAGCCGTTCGCGCGCGCGCAGGGTGCGCAACTCGGCAAGGGTAAAATCCTCGGTGAACCAGCCGGTCATGACCGCGCCGTCAATCGTCTTGCTGGTCTTGCGATCGGCAAATTCGGGATGGTCGGCAACGTCGGTGGTGCCGCTTATCTCATTTTCGTGCCGGGCGACCAGCACGCCATCCTTGGTCAGAACCAGGTCCGGCTCGATGAAATCGGCGCCCTGGTCGATCGCCCGCTCATAGCTGGCGAGCGTATGTTCGGGCCGCTCACCGCTGGCGCCGCGATGGGCGATGATGATCGGTTCCGCCATGGCGGGGGCAAGGGGGGCAAGGCTCATCAGCAGCAGCAGGCAGATGCGCAACACGCCCCCACCCATCAGGCCGTCACGCCTTGCAGCGCATTTTCATAGGTGGTCGCCTTGAAGCCGATGACCGTCCCCTTCCCGGTGTCGAGGATCGGGCGCTTGATCATCGAAGGGTTGGTGATCATCAGCAGGATCGCCTTGTCCGCGTCGATATGCGCCTTGTCACCGGCATCCAGCGCCTTGAAGGTCGTGCCGGAGCGGTTGAGAATCGTTTCCCAGCCATGCTCCATCACCCATTCTTCCAGCTTGGCCTTGTCCACGCCGGCGACCTTGTAATCGTGGAAATTGTAGCTGACGCGCTCATTATCCAGAAAGTTGCGGGCCTTCTTGATCGTGTCGCAATTTTTGATGCCGTACATGGTAATCATGGCGACTTATCCCTTGAACGCGGTGACTTCGATTTCGATCTTCATTTCCGGCTTGACAAGGCCGACGACCACGCAGCTGGCGGCAGGGCGGGTCGCGCCGAAAATAGGCGCAGTCGCCTCGCCCAGATCATCCCAATAGGCCGGGTCGGTGATGTAGTAAGTCACACGGACCACATCGGCAAAGCTGAAACCGGCATCTTCCAGCGCCTTGCCGATGACCTTGAGCGCGTTGACGCCCTGATCGACGACGCTGTCGGGCATGGTCTTGGTTTCGGGATCGGTGCCGGTGGTGCCGGCGACGAAGCACCAGTCGCCCTGGACGACGGCGCGCGAATAGCCGACCTGCGCCTCGAAGGGCGAGCCGGACGAAATGAGCTGGCGGGGCATGGAGATTCCTGCTGCAGTGCGAAAAGGATCACCCGGGCCTTTGCGCCCTTGACCCGGCGCTGTCCAGAGGAATCAGGGGAACGGCACGGCAGGATGGACCGTTAGGCAAGGATCATCCCCAAGGAGACAGACCATGGATCGCCCTGACCACGACATCGACAGTGAAGAGAATAGCGAACAGGCCGACGCCGACGCGCAGGCGCAAAGCGTCGCAGAAGCAGCGCGCACCCGATCGACCGACCTGTCGGAGGATAGCGTGCGCGGTGGACGGGCCAATCCTGCGCAGATCATCCCCGACGACACGCCTGATCTCGTCGAACGGATGAACGCGATGGAGCGGTCCGGCCGGATCGACATGGACGCCTATGCCGGCGAGCCGCAGATGGATGATGAGGAGGACAGCTTCGGCACGACCGA
>JAECRT010000081.1:0-1089 GCA_016000085.1 Sphingomonadaceae bacterium | reverse complement strand
TCAGGCGGCGGAAGCATCCGCCAATCCGAAATTGATCATGCCGCGCGCCATATGCCCCAGCGCCTCCGCCATGGCGTCACCGATCGCCGGGTCGAGATCCTCCTGCCCGGCAATGGCGCAGGTCATCGCCAGCGCCCATTGATCGGCCAGCGCGGGGGTGATCGGAAAGGCGCGGTGCAGCGACATGATGCACGGCCCGCGCTCGAACCAATCGCGCGGCCCGCCAAGCCAGCCGATCAAAAAGCGGGTCAGGCCATGACGCACCGCCGTCAGGTCCGCCGCATGGAGCGCGCGCAGCTCGGCATAGACCGGATCTTGCGTCACGATATCATAGAAGCGGTTGGCGATGGCGCCGACCACGGGGTCGCCGCCCATGCGGGCATAGGGGCTGGGCGGCGCGGCGGCGTTCATCGACTGGCTCCATTTTGGAAGGATTGGCCCAGCATGACACGCCACGCGCGCGCGTCTTTGATCGGCGTCAAATGCCGATCGCGCCGGATCGGCGCAAAGACGGAGCGGGTTTAGGACGCCGCCTGCCGATGGCCGCCTATCGTGGCACGATGACAAGGCCATCGGGCGACCAGACAGCGTCGCGCAAACAACAGGGGAAGGGCCGCACGCCATTGCGATCGGCGCGGACGCGGCGGCGCGACGGGATGAGCGGCCCCGCCCTGCTATCTATATTGTGCCTCGGCCTGTTGATCGGCTGGTACGCGCCGGTCTGGATGAGCCGCGTGAAGCAGCCGGGGACGATACCGCTTTCGATCGACACCGCGCACCCTAGCAGTCGGGCCGATCCGCTATCGGCCGATTTCGGCTTTTGCCACAGCGGCGGCGGGACCAATTGCGTGATCGACGGCGATAGTTTCTGGTTTCGCGGCGAGAAATATCGGATCGCGGACATCGACACGCCCGAAACCCACGGGCCGCGCTGCGACGCGGAAGCGGCGCTGGGCAAGCAGGCGACGCAGCGTTTGCAGGCGCTGCTGAATGATGGCGCTTTTTCGCTGGAGAGCGGCGACCGGGACACGGACCGCTATGGCCGGGCGCTGCGCATCGTGATGCGGGATGGCCGATCGATCGGCGGGA
>JAECRT010000018.1:50526-64911 GCA_016000085.1 Sphingomonadaceae bacterium | reverse complement strand
ATCGAAGCGGAGAAGGTCGTGCCGACCTTGTACCGGTTATAATAGACCCGATTGGCGCCCAGTTCCTGGAATTCCTGGAACTTGCGGCCGGTGATGTTGCGGGCTTCGAACTTCACCTCGCTGTTGATCCCGCCGGGCAGCTTGACGCCCTGACGCGCCACGAAGTCAAGCGTCAGGCCCGGACGTTCCTTGATGTCCGGTTGCAGGTTCGGGCCACGGCTGGTCACGCGGTCGCTGGCATAGGTCAGCAACAGCGTCTGTTGCGACAACTTGTCCGTGTCTTCCAGACCCAGTTGCAGGTTGACCAGATGATCCGACTGGCCAGTCAGCGGCGCCCCGTTCATGAAATAGTCGGATGCGGCCGGCAGGTCGCCGGTGGTGTAGGTGTAGGGCGTGGTCGTATCGCCATCCTTCACCTTCAGCTTGGACTGGGTGTAGGTGTAGTTGCCGATCAGCACCACGCGGCGGGTCTGGAAGAAATCGCCATTCATCCCGTCGAGCGGGATATATTTCTGCACTTCCAGTTCCGCACCATATAGCGTCGCCTGCGGAGCATTGGCGAAGCTGGTCGTCACCGCATAGCTGTCGTTGATGGTGGTGTAGGTTTCGATCGGATTGTCGATCTTCTTGTAGAAGGCCGCCGCCGTGATGCGCTCGTCGCGACCCATATACCATTCGGCCCGCACTTCACCGTTCCACAGTTCGCTGTCCTGCAGGAAGGGGTTGCCGCGATAGAAACGGTTGGAGTCGGTATCGACATAGGGCTGGGCGATCAGTTCGCGGAACTGCGGACGGGCGATCGTCTTGGAACCGCTCGCACGGAACTGAAGCCCCTTGGAGGCTTCGAACGTCAGCGTGACGGCGGGCAGCCAATAGTCGTTCTTGATCCGGTTCACCGGCTCCAGACCGGTCGCGTAAACGTCCAGACCCGTGACCGACTGATTGCCCTGTTCGTAACGGACACCGGCGTCGAACGACAGGCCGGGCATGATTTCGCCCCGGACCTGACCATAGCCGGCATG
This sequence comes from Sphingomonadaceae bacterium, assembly GCA_016000085.1. Classification (GTDB taxonomy): domain Bacteria; phylum Pseudomonadota; class Alphaproteobacteria; order Sphingomonadales; family Sphingomonadaceae; genus Sphingobium. The sequence goes on along the minus strand of JAECRT010000018.1, from coordinate 63,889 downwards.
GACCCGCAGGGCCGCATCATAGACCGGATAATTGCCCGAGAAATCGAGCAGACCCAGATCATAGAGCTGGATCGTCGCGTCGGACAGCAGATAGTCGGGCCGCAACTGCTGTACCGGAATGGGCAGGTTGGTCGCGTCGAAATGCAGTTCATACCGCGAAGACGTACGCTTCGTGTCGGTATAGGCATAACCCGCCGTGACCGTGAACGCAGGCGAGATTTTGTAGGACAGGTCCAGGCCGCCCGACCACAGGTCTTCGTTCAGGTCGCTGAAGGTGATCGACGCATCGCCGCGCTGACGATTGAGGGCGTTGATGAAGCGATCGCCGACCGGATCGATCGCCAGGTCGCGATTGGTGCGGACATAGGTGAATTCACGCTCATAGGGCGCTTCACGCTGCGAGTTGGCATAACCACCGCGCACATCCAGGCTCAGCGAATCGCCCAGCTTGAACTCGCCGGTCAACTGCGTGTCGATCAACTGACGCTCATACCATGCGGTATTCTGGGTCATGTAATCGGCGCCTTCAATGCCGCCGTCATTCTGGCCAACCGACAAAGCGCCGCGCTTCAACGTGTCGCGGATATAGAGGTTGGTCCAGCGGATCTTCTGGTCACCCAGTTCCAGGCCAAAACCCAGCAAGCCATTGACGGTGACCTGGTTGTCGGTGGTTATCTGCTCGACGGTCTTCCCCGGCGTCGCCTGTGTCAGGTCGATCGACGCCTGCTGGATATTGTCGCGGGTCCGCCACTTGTTGCTGTAGGAAGCAGTGGCGATGATGCCCAGGCGACCATCACTGCCGACATCGACGGCCGTTCCGCCGTTGATCGAGCCGGAAAAGTTGAACGGCAAGCTGTTGGTGCGCTGAAGCACCGACGTCTTGGCGTTCAGGAACTGCATCGAGATATCCTGCAGTTCCGAACGGTCCATGTTGGCGAAGGGCACGCCGCTGCCGAACGCCTGCTTGAGCAGGGGCGGCACATCGCGCGAGCTGTCATCAAAGCCGGTCCAGTCGGACTTGCTGCCATAATAGGTATAGCCCATCTGGCCCGACGTTTCGGTGTTGGCCGAGCTGCCGACGCCAAATTCCAAATAGCTTTCCGTCGGGATCGCCTTGGTCGTCAGGTTGATGACGCCGCCGCCAAATTCACCGGGGAAGTTGGCCGAATAGCTTTTCTGGACCAGGGTCGACGCGATGACGCTGGTGGGGAAGATGTCGAGCGGCACGACGCGCTTGAGCGGTTCGGGGCTGGGAAGCGGCGAACCGTTGAGCAGCGCGAGCGAGTAGCGATCGCCCAGACCGCGGACATAGACGAAGCCGCCCGACACGACCGACAGGCCGGTGACGCGCTGGAGCGATCCGGCGATGTCGCCTTCGCCCGTGCGCTTGATGTCGGCGGCGGACAGGACGTTCACGACCTGCGGCGCGTTCTGCGAAATATTGGCCGTGCGGCGGCCGGTCACGACGATGTCCGCACCGGGGATCGACACGTCGACATTGCCGGACGCAGCATCCGCCTCTTCGGACGCGGTGGGCACGCCGGACGTCGCCGAACCACCCGGTTCAGACCCTGTCGGCGTTGTTTGCGCCATGGCCGCAGGCGCGACCAGCGCTGTAGAAATCAGAAGCAGGCGCGCCAAGCTCAACGGCTTCGACATGAAGATTCCCCTAAGAAATTCAGTGCAATGAGGGCGGAGAAGCGAAAACACACGCTCCCCCGCCCCGATTGAGTCAGGCCGATCAGGTGGTCGGGATGGCCGTGCAGTTCTTGCTGGTGGTGCCGAAGCTGGCGGTCACCGAGTTGCAGGTCCAGCCGGCGTACCAGGTGTCGCTGCTGTCCTTGACCGCACCGATATAGTTGGTGGTGGTGAAGGCGGCATCGATCGTCTTGGGGTCAACCGCAGTGCGGGCCGTTTCGGTCGCACCGTTGATGAACAGGCCGGTCAGCGACGGCGTGTAGGCGATCGTGCTGTTCGGACCGGCTTCGAAGATCGACTGGACGAGCGCCACGTCGACGCCGCCGGTGCCCTTGTAAGGCGTGCTGTTGCACTGCATCACAACCGAGATGTAGCGCGGCTTGCCGGCGTCCTGCAGGGCCGTGTCAGCATCGCGAACGGTGGCCGCACTGTTGATGCGCAGGCAGCTCTGGTTGGGGCTGATGATGATGCCGTTGACCAGCGCCAGGTCAGCACCGCCGCGCAGCAGCATCGACGCACCGTCGTCGCCGGTGTTGGAACGCTGGATGTGCGTGAAGTTGGCGACCTTGAGATACTGGCGGGGCAGCGCATCTTCACCGGCGTTGGTGTTGGTCGTCGAACCGTTCGAGTCGGTTTCGAGGAAGGTATCGCCGATATTGTTACCTTCGCGCTGAGCCGAGATGATGAACTGGGCCGTGCCGCGGAAGCCGACGTCGGTATCCAGATTGTCGTCTTCGTTACCCGTGAGCACCAGATATTTCAGGTTCGCCGCGCCGCCGAAGATTTCGATGCCATCGTCAGAGCTGTTGTGAACCTGGATATGGTCCAGCTGCGTGCCGGTGCCGATGCCCGATGGGGTCAGGCCCTGCAGTTCCTTGCCGTCGGCCAGCACGAAGCCGGAATAACGGATCTGGACATAGCTCATGCGGCCCGAATTGTCGGTGTCGGTCGCGCCGCCATACAGAGCGTTGCTGGTACCTTCAGTGTCACGCTCGCACGCCGTGGTGCCCGGAGCGGCCGCAGGTGCCTGGCAGTCGGTGATCTTCGCACGGCCGAGCAGCACGACGCCACCCCACTGGCCCGACGACTGGTCGGTCGCGGTGCCGAGCACGTTTTCGCGGCTGGTGAAGACGATCGGCGCGGTGGCAGTGCCGACGGCGTTAATGCGGTTGCCGCGATTGACGGCCAGATAGGCGTTGCCGGTGCTGGCGAAGATGTTGACGCCCGGATCGATGGTCAGCGTGGCGACGGTGTTGGTGCTGGCTGCGCCCTGATCGGTGCCGACATCGACGCGGCCGGCCAGCGAGTAGATCACGCCAGCGGTCTTGGCGATCGCGGTCGAAGCAGTGAAGCGCGCCGGGAAGGCGCAGTTGAGCCAGGAGTCGCCGGTCACCGAGTTGGTGATCGTGCCCTGGGCCTGCAACTGGTCCGGACCGGCGATGGTCGGGCATGCCGAGGCGGGCGTCACGGTCGTCGGGGTCGGCGTGGGCGTCGGCGTAGGCGTGGGGGTCGGCGTGGGCGTCGGCGCGGGAATGACGATGGTGCCTTCGCCCGGCGAAGCGATGTCGTCGGCGCCGCAAGCGCTCAGCGCTGCGCAGGCACAGCCCGCCATCAGGATCGTGTGGATACGGTTAATCTTGGCCATGTCGTCTCCGCTCCGGCAATTACCGGGATTGTTGAAGTGCGGAGCGCAGGGGAATTTCGAATCGGACAACGCCCCCTGTCGCCCTCGACAGCGGCAGTTAGGCGCGTCACATGACAGCCTGATTGGCATTTTGTGACTGATCAACGTCTCTAAAATGACAGTTCAATGACAATCATTTCAACGATGTGACAATCATGGTGTCAGCCACAGGAAAAGGGCGCCGCTCTACTGGAACGACGCCCCCTTCATGCTTCATTCTATCGGCAGGATCAACGCATGGCGTAGTGCGGATTGAGACGGCCCAGCGCGCGCACCGCGACGTCACGCGACGATTCTTCGGTACCGTTGGCCAGGACCAGCATGGTATCAGGTGCAAAGCGCGCCGATCGATAGGCTTCGCGTGCATCTGCCATGCGCCCCACGCCCGCATAAGCATTGCCCAGATTGATAAGGCGCGCCGGATCATTGGCGCCATCGACGCGCATCGGCTGGAGCTTGCGTACAGCCTTGGAGAAATCGCCTGCCAACAGGGCCTTGGCGGCCAGCCCGCCATCGGGCACACCGATCACGACGACATTGTCAGGCTCCGCACAGGCCACGCCCGGCACCATGGCGACCAGCGCCAGTCCGATCATTGCAGCGGCCTTTTTCATCTCATTTCTCCCAAGAAAAACTTCCTAATATAGCCAGAAGTATTTCATTTAGGTGACAAGGGAGCAAGAACGCATTAGGCGCGAAAAATTATTTTCATTCCATGATTTTCAATGGCTTATGATTTTTACACAAGACTGTCATAAAAGCGTAATCGAAAAAACAGGTAGATTTCCACCTGATTCGAATCACCTCGACAGCGCGCGACTGTAGCTGCTGCGCCACGCCAATGCAGACGCAGGGTGACGCCCAACGCTGATTGATCAAGTCCGTGTGGAATGAGGATAAGGGGCCAGGCAATCGCCTGTGCACGCCATCATATATGGAAAGTCCGGAGGCTTCTGTTGTCCGGCGCCTCCGGGGGCCGCTGAATTCCCTTCTGTTGCCCGGTGGGTTCAACCGCGCTATTTTAGAATAATGTCAGGCCGTGAGGCCCTCAATTACGCTGCAATGGCGAGTGCTTCGTTATCGTTGGCACTTGTGAGTTTTGCACAGTTTAACGGCTTACACAGGCCGGGTAAAAACATCGCCTTTGAACACACGTCGATCCTAGTTCGGCCCCGTCAGACATCCCGTCCTGATCCTACGATCGAAACGGGATATGTGGTGGAACCGCCGGGTACTGCCCCCGGGTCCGCTGCGTCTATTACACGACACAATTTATCACCATAGCCGGGCGAACCCGGCAGCCCCTATATGGAGGGGAATGCGCCATTTATCAAGTCGGCGGCGCAGGGAGATCGATAACAATGTGCATCATGGCGATGGCCTGGCACGCGCATCCGCGCTGGCAACTGATTCTGATCGGCAATCGCGACGAATATCATGCACGCCCTGCAACGCCCCTCGCGCGCTGGGCGGACCGGCCGGGCGTCATCGCCGGGCGCGATCAGCAATCGGGTGGAACATGGCTGGGCGTGTCGGAAGCAGGGCGCGTGGCAATCGTAACGAATTTGCGCGGCTATGGCGGGCCGCAGCCCGACCGGGCCTCCCGCGGCGCGCTGGTTACGGATGTGGTGGCGGGCAATGGCCGCTATGGCGATGCAGGGGCAGCGGCGCTCGGCGACTTCAACCCCTTCAATCTGATCCTGGTCGATCGGGATCGGGCGCATTTCCTGACCAACCGCCCTGCCCCGTTTCGCACCGCGCTGACGCCCGGCCTTTACGGCTTGTCCAACGGGACGCTCGATGCGCCATGGCCCAAGACGCTGGCGCTTAAAGCGGATCTGCTCGACTGGCTGATTGCCGACGCCGTTCAGCCGGCAGCATTGTTCGATGCGTTGGGCCGCGACAGCCTGCCCGACGCAGGCATCGCCCCGGCCACGCCGTCGGATGCTCCGGACGAAGCCGCCGCCTCCCCCATCTTCATTCGCAATGCCGTCTATGGTACGCGATGCAGCACGATCGTCGCCATTGATGGTGCGGGAAACGGCGTGATCGCCGAACGCCGCTTTGACAGCAGCGCCAAGCCGGCCGGTGAAACGACGATCCGCTTCACCTGGCCGTCATAGTTTAGCGGAGCGACGAACGCGGTTGCCGCGCCAGATAGAGCGAGGAGCGCACTACCGGACTGTCGATCATCTTCCCCTTCATCAACACGCGCATCCGCTCCGCCCCGTCAGGGTTGAGCATCACCACGCGGGTGCCGCCAGACGTCAGTTCCTCGATCGTGGAAATGGCGAGTTTATGGCGGTCGCACAGCGTTTGCACTTCACTCACAGCAGCGTTCAGATTGATGACACGGCTCACAGGCAGGCTCCTTGCGGGCAAGCGGGAGCGCAATTGTCTCTCGGTCACGCGAATGCTTGCAGGCAGGGTTCGCGTCGATGCCGCCGCCGTAGCAGAGACACTGCACAGGGTCGCCTCCTTTCTGGCCCCGTGATGCAAGCCCGCTTCCCCCCGCGCACATCCCGCGCTAAGGCTTGCCGTATGATCCTCGTCATCGACAATTATGACAGCTTTACCTGGAACCTTGTCCATTACCTGATGGAACTGGGCGCGCAGGTGGAGGTCGTCCGCAACGACGCCATTTCGGCAGGACAGGCCCTATCGAGCGGCGCGCAGGCTTTCCTGCTTTCGCCCGGTCCCTGCACCCCTAACGAGGCCGGCGTCAGCCTGGACCTGGTCGCCGCCTGTGCCGACGCGGGCGCGCCTTTGTTGGGGGTGTGCCTGGGCCATCAGGCGATCGGCCAGCATTTCGGGGGCAAGGTGGTGCGCGGTGGCCTGATGCACGGCAAGACATCCCCCGTCGCCCATGACGGCACCGGCCTGTTCAAAGGACTGCCATCCCCTTTCACGGCGACCCGCTACCACTCCCTGATCGTCGAGGACATTCCCGATTCTCTGGTGGTCAACGCCACCAGCGAGGATGGATCGGTCATGGGTTTCCGCCATGCCACGCTGCCTATCCATTCGGTCCAGTTTCACCCCGAAAGTATCGCCACCGAACATGGCCATGACATGCTGGCCAATTTCCTGGGTATCGCGGGCCTGCCGGTACGGACACGCGAAGCGGCCTGATCTTCCGCTGTCCTACGGTGCTGGCCCTGCCTTATAACAGCGTCACCATCTGCCGGGAAACGGGATTGCGCAATAAAATTACAAGATTACCGGGAATAGTGCGAAGTTAAGCGTGGACTAGCCCTCGACTTGCCCGCCCCGGCATGATTAAGGCGGGACCATGACCCGCCTGCCCGATCCGTCCGCACCGCTGTCTGCCAAAGACGCTACTCACGCCTTCGATCTGCTGTTCGACGCTGACCTGCCCGAAGCGGACATCGCCACCTTCCTCGTAACGATGGCCCAGCGCGGCGAAAGCGCGACCGAGATCGCTGCGGCCGCCCGCGCCATGCGCGCCCGCATGATCCCAATCACCGCCCCGCCCGGCGCGATCGACGTGTGCGGTACCGGAGGGGATGGCCATCATACGCTCAATGTTTCGACCGCCGTATCGCTGGTGGTCGCCGCCGCCGGTGTGCCCGTCGCCAAGCATGGCAACCGCGCCGCCTCGTCGAAAGCGGGTGCCGCCGACACGCTCGAAGCGCTAGGCCTCAACCTCGATCGTGCAGCGGAAACGGCGGAAGCGACATTGGCCGATCTCGGCATCTGCTTCCTGTTCGCCCAGAAACACCATCCCGCCCTCAAACGCCTCGGCCCGATCCGCAAGGCCATCGGCCAACGCACCATCTTCAACCTGATGGGGCCACTCGCCAACCCCGCCCATGTTCGCCGCCAGCTCGTCGGCATCGCCCGCCCTGCCTATGTCCCCATCTATGCGGCGGCTCTGGCGGAACTGGGTGCGGACCGGGCGATGATTGTATCGGGCGACGAAGGGCTGGACGAACTGTCGCTGGCGGGCGGCAACGATATTGCCGAAGTCACCGGCGATGGGCTGGTTGCCATGCGCCGCCTGTCCGCCACCGACATCGGCCTGTCGTCCCATCCGGTCGACGCAATCCGTGGCGGCGACCCGGCTCATAATGCCGCCGCCCTGCGCGCCCTGCTGCAAGGCGAGCCGGGGCCATATCGCGACGCGGTGCTACTCAACGCCGCCGCCGCCCTTGTCGTGGCGGATGCCGTTTCCGATTTGCGTGAAGGGGTGGAGGAAGCGGCCGAAACCATCGATCGCGGCCTTGCCAACGCGCTGCTCAATTGCTGGATTGCTTATTCATGACCAACAAGCTGATCGAAATCTGCGACTTCAAACGAGAAGATGTAGCGCGCCGCAAAGCCGCCACGACGGTGGCCTCGCTCCACGCCCGCGCTTCGGAACAGACTCCCCCGCGCGGTTTTCGCCGTGCTCTTGATGACGCCGCCCGTTCCGGCTTTGGCCTGATCGCGGAAATCAAGAAGGCCAGCCCATCCAAAGGTCTGATCCGCGCCGATTTCGATCCGCCAGCCCATGCCGTCGCCTATGCTGCGGGCGGCGCGGCCTGCCTGTCGGTGCTGACCGACGAGCCGTATTTTCAGGGGCATGACGATTATCTGATGGCCGCCCGGTCCGCCTGTCCGCTGCCCGTTTTGCGCAAGGATTTCCTCGTCGATCCCTGGCAGGTGCTGGAAAGCCGGTCACTGGGCGCGGACGCCATCCTGATCATCGTCGCCGCCCTGGACGACGTGCAGATGGCCGAGATTGAAGATGCCGCTCTGGGCCTTGGTATGGACGCGTTGATCGAAGTGCATGACGCGGCCGAACTGGAAAGGGCGCTGAAACTGCGATCGCGCCTAATCGGAGTGAATAACCGCGACCTACGCGATTTCTCGGTTGATTTCGCCCGCACCTATGAACTGGTGGGCCAGGCGCCCGCTGGTTGCACCTTTGTCGCGGAAAGTGGCCTCACTGGCTATGCCGACCTGACCGCCATGGCAGATCATGGCGTGCGCTGCTTCTTGGTTGGTGAGACGCTGATGCGTCAGAACGATGTTGAGGCCGCGACCCACAACCTCCTCACCGGCGCATGACTGGCCTTACCCATCTGGACGAAGATGGCGCAGCGCGCATGGTCGATGTCTCCGCCAAGGCCGTTACCGCCCGTGAAGCCGTGGCGAACGGCCGCATCGACATGAGTGCGCACGCCGCCAGCGCCATCGCCGCCGGACTGGTGAAAAAAGGCGATGTTCTGGCCGTCGCGCGGGTTGCAGGCATTATGGCCGCCAAGCGCACTGCCGATCTTATACCGCTCTGTCACCCGATCGCGCTTACCGCCGTGACGGTGGATTTCGACCTCGACGCCAGTGGCGTAACCGTCACCGCCACGGCCCGCACCGCCGGGCAGACGGGAGTGGAAATGGAGGCGTTGACCGCCGCCTCCGTCGCGCTGCTGACCGTGTATGACATGGCCAAGGCGCTGGACAAGGGCATGATAATCCGCAGTGTACAACTGATTGCGAAGACGGGCGGCAAGTCAGGCGACTGGCGACGCAGCCCATGAGCCTGTTGCCGGTCGCAGAGGCGCAGGCCCGGCTGTTCGCGCTGGCCGATCGGCTGCCGTCGCAGGAGGTACCCGTCGTCGAATGTGCGGGTCGCTGGCTGGCGCGCGACGTGATGGCCCTGCGCGAGCAACCCTGGGCAGACCTCTCCGCGATGGACGGTTACGCCATCCGCGCCGTCGAAGCCCCCGGACCATGGCACGTCACCGGATCGAGTCAGGCCGGAGGATCAATGCCCGCGCCGCTCCTGCCAGGAGAAGCCTGCCGCATCTTTACCGGCGCGCCGCTCCCTGTTGGCGCCGACGCGATCCTGATCCAAGAAAACACCACGCGCGACGGCGACACGCTGACCGGCAGCGACGATCCAATACCATCGCGCCTTCATGTCCGTCGGGCCCGTTCGGATTTTACCAAGGGCGCAACGTTGCTCAAGGCGGGCAGCCGCCTTGGTCCGGCACAGATCGCGCTGGCCGTTCTCAGCGGCCATGGCGTGCTGCCGGTCGGTGGCCGTCCCCGAATTGCTTTATTATCCACTGGCGACGAACTGGTGCCGCCGGGCGCGCCGACCCCGCCCGGACGCCTGCCTTCTTCCAACGCACCGATGCTGGCCGCTATGCTGGCGGGCCTGCCCTGCGATGTGATCGACATCGGCATCGTCCCGGACGATCTGGACGCCATGACCGCAGCACTGAAACGAGCGGCGAGGGCCGACATCATCGTGTCGACCGGCGGCGCGTCGGTCGGCGATCATGATCTGGTACGCCCTGCCTTTGTCCAGGCAGGCGGCACGCTCGATTTTTGGAAGATCGCCATGCGCCCGGGCAAGCCGCTGATGGCCGGGCGACTGGGCGATGCGCTGTTTCTGGGCCTGCCGGGCAATCCGGTTTCGGCTTTTGTCACCGGCACCTTGTTCCTGTTGCCGCTGGTGCGCCATGTAGCGGGCGCTGCGTCGCCCCTGCCCTCCTTCATGCAAGCGGCGCTGGCCTCTCCACTGCCCGCAACCGGCGAGCGTGACGACTATCTGCGCGCCTTTCGCGGGCAAGGTGGCGTGGTAACCGTCACATCGCAGGATAGCGCCGCTACCGTGGCGATGGCGACGGCCGATTGCCTGATTTTGCGCCCGGCCGGATCCCCTCCCGCACCGGCGGGTTCGACCGTGACAATCCTTCCACTGGATTGATCAGCCACGCTTGACTCATCCCCTTCCGTTTCCTATGCGTTCTTCATACGTTCCATGGAGGACCGCAGGCATGTTGACGCCCAAGCAGCAGGAATTGCTCAGCTTCATTCAAATCCGATTGGAAGAAGGCGGCGTGTCGCCATCTTTCGAAGAAATGAAGGATGCGCTCGATCTGCGTTCCAAGTCCGGTATTCACCGGCTCATCAATGCGCTGGAGGAGCGCGGCTTCATTCGCCGCCTGCCCAATCGTGCGCGTGCGCTGGAAGTGCTCAAGCTGCCCGATGCGATGCACCGCGCCACCGCACCAATCATCGTGCCCCGACCGGCGATCGCTGCTGTTCAACCGCCGATGCTGCCGACGGCGGCCAATGACGTAATCGAAATCCCGCTGCATGGCCGGATCGCAGCAGGCGTCCCGATCGAGGCGATGGAAGGACAGAATATGTTGTCGGTTCCCGCTGCGCTGCTGGGCGCGGGCGATCATTACGCACTGGAAGTATCTGGTGACTCGATGATCGAGGCGGGTATTCTCGATGGCGATTTCGCGCTGATCCAGCGCACGGAAATCGCACGCGAGGGACAGATCGTGGTCGCGCTGATCGACGAGATCGAAGCTACGCTTAAATATTTCCGCCGGGATGGCAGCAGGGTCCGGCTCGATCCGGCGAACAGTGCCTATGAACCACAAGTCTATGATCCGCGTCAGGTCAGGATTCAAGGCAAGCTGGCCGGATTGCTGCGTCGATATAATTGAGCCTTATCATCGCGCCATCGCGCGGTGGGACGGATGACCCACGGATGCGCATCACGGTCGTCGCGAACGGTTGATAGCTGCCCGCTGTCGAGGTTGATCGCGATGCCGCCAGTTCGCGCGAGCAAGCGGCGATCGATCTTCAGCCATTGCGGTCGGCACCAGCCCGGCAACGCACGGTCGGATATGACGATATCGGCGGCGGCACATTCCGGCGCGAATTGCGCGCGATCGACGAGCATGGTGCTCCGGGTCACAAGCAAGCGCCAGCTTCGTCCGTTCGCAGGCAGTTTAAGCGCGCACAGATCGGTGGAACAGCGTGCCTGCGGCAAGGCGGCCATCGCCGACAGCGCGCCATCATATCCGGCCCCTTCCGACAGCGTGTCTCGCACATAGTCGCCGGCACGCTCGCGCAGGATCGCCATGCCGCCTGCCGTGCGCACCGCGACATGTCGACCATCGCCCGTCACTAATATGTCGGGCGGCGAAAGTGCCAGAACGCCTGCTACGCCAATCCCCACCGGACCAAGCCCCAGCCAGCGCCAACCGCTGCGCCAGAGCATGCACCAGAGCAGCCCCACGATCATCAACGCGAACAACAGTTTCGGCACGGTCGGGGTAAGCACCGAAGCAAGTGGACTGGCCGCAACTCCATGGGCAAGAAGCAGCAACAGATTGAGCGCCTGTTCCGTAACCCACCAAGCAGGCGCACCCAGGCCCGCCAGGTCGAGCAACAGCGCCAACGCCTCCATCGGCATTACGATGAATGTCGTCATGGGAATCGCGATCAGATTGGCGAAAGCGCCCAACATGCCCGCCTTGTGAAAATGGAATAGCGCGATCGGCATCAGCGCCAGTTCGACCACCACGCCGGTCAGCAATGTGGCGACAAGGGCGCGCCCGATCCTGCGCATCCAATGCTCATCGCGCCCCGCCGCAAAAGTGCGAAAGCGAGGATGTTCGGCAAGGGCGATCAGGGCGGTGACAGCGGCGAAGCTCATCTGGAAGCTCGGCCCAACCAACGCTTCGGGCCAGAAGGCCAGCACGACCAGCGCCCCGGCAGCCACCAGCCGCAACGTGATGGCGTCCCGCCCCAGCGCCAACCCGCCCAATACCAGCAGCGCGGCGACACACGATCGGATGGTCGGCACCTCCGCCCCCGTCAGCAGGGTGTAGCCCACGCCCGCCAACGCCCCGCCGGCTGCCGCAATCAGCATCAATGGCCAATTCAGCGCCGCCCGCTGGCTGAGCGCCATCAACCGCATCAGCAGGAAAATGACCGCGCCGATAAGCGCCGTCACATGCAGGCCGCTGATCGACAATAGATGCGCCAGGCCGCTGCGGCGCATCGCTTCAGCGTCCGCGTCGGGAATAGCGCCCTGATCGCCCGTCGCCAGCGCAGCGGCGATACCTTCCGCCGGGCCTTCTACCCGATCCAGTATATGCGCGAACAGGCGTCCGCGCAGAGGCGGGATTGCGATCGAAGGCTTGATCGTCTCGATGGGCCTGAGCGCCTTGCCCGTCGCGCCAATCCCCAGAAAATAGGCGCGCGCGGCAAAGTCATAGCCGCCCGGCACGCTGGCAGGTGCAGGTGGCATCAGCCGGACGCGAAAGCGGATGATGGCGCCCTCCCCCAGCCCCGCCGGAATATCTGTTTCGGCAATATTCACCCGAATCTGATGGGGAAGCCCTGGCGCATCGACCGGACGCAGCATCACCCGCACCATCCGATCGGCCGGAACGGCGCGGACCGAGGCGACCTCCCCCGTCACCGTCGTGAAGACCGCGCGCGCCAGCGGCGGCTCGCCCCATAAGGCCGCCTTGCCCCAGATCAGCATACAGCCCATGGCCGCAAGCATCCCGCCGGTCACAATGATCCGCCGAAACCGCGTACCATCGGGCAACAACAAGCCCAAACAGGCCAGAGCCAACATGCCGCAAAGAAAGGCGAGCCAGGCCATCCGATCTGGCAATATGAACCATGCCGCGATGCCAGCCCCAAGCCCGATTGGCGCCCACAACGCTATCTGTTCGCGTTCCTTTTCCAGCCAGGATTCAAGCCCCGCAAATCCCGCGCGCACAGCCACGCCGACCTTCCCGCCATGGGAGGTTTGTCGTGGCTCAAAAGCCATGCTAGGGGGCGTCGCATCCATAAGTCAGTAAGGCGAATGTCAGGGAATATGTCGGTGAACGCAACGGGAATGAACAAGCCGGTGGTGACCCGTTTCGCCCCGTCACCGACCGGTTTCCTGCATATTGGCGGCGCTCGCACAGCGCTTTTCAATTGGCTGTTCGCACGGCACCATGGCGGAAAATTCCTGCTCCGCATCGAGGATACCGATCGCGCCCGTTCCACCGATGCCGCCGTTGCCGCGATCTTCGACGGCCTCGACTGGCTGGGCCTGGGCGGCGACGAGTCGCCCGTATTTCAGTTTGAGCGCACGCCGCGCCATGCCGAGGTCGCCAACCAGATGCTGGCAGGCGGCCACGCCTATAAATGCTATGCAAC
>JAECRT010000018.1:33096-50426 GCA_016000085.1 Sphingomonadaceae bacterium | reverse complement strand
TGGCGGTGGTGGTCGACGATCATGACATGGGCATCACCCATGTCATTCGCGGCGACGATCATCTGAACAACGCTTTTCGCCAGCTTTGCATCATCAAGGCGATGGCCGAGATTGAGGGTGGCTGGGAAGAACCGGTTTATGCCCATATCCCATTGATCCACGGATCGGACGGGGCAAAGCTTTCCAAGCGCCACGGCGCGCTGGGCGTAGACGCCTATCGCGATGAGATGGGGATACTGCCTGAAGCGGTGCTCAACTATCTCCTTCGCCTGGGGTGGGGGCATGGCGACGAAGAGTTCATTCCGGTCGCCCGCGCGATCGAACTGTTCGATATTGGTGGGGTGGGACGTTCCCCCTCGCGCTTCGATATCAAGAAGCTGGAAAATCTGAACGGCCATTATCTGCGCGAAGCCGACGACGCCCGCCTTGCCGCGCTGGTCGCTCCCAGAGTGGAGGCTCGCCTCAACCGCTCCCTGCCCGACGGCGGCCTGGTACTTTTGGGCAAGGCGATGGCGTCGCTCAAGCCGCGAGCCAAAACCCTTAATGAAATTGCCGAGGGCGCCGAATTTCTGTTCAAAAATTGCCCGCTGGATTTTGACGAAAAGGCCTCCAGTCTGCTAGACGACTCATCGCGCGCGTTGCTGGCTAATACAGCCGACGCTCTCTCGACCATTCCGTCCTGGACGGTCGAAGCGATCGAAGATGTGATACGCCGCGTGGCAGAGGACGCCGGCCTGGCTCTGGGCAAGGTAGCACAGCCGCTCCGTGCGGCGCTCACCGGACGCACAGTATCGCCGGGTATTTTCGATGTCCTCTTCCTTCTGGGGAAAGAGGAGAGCTTGGAACGGCTGACCGATGCAGGGCACGCAACGGTCGGTTGATACGACACAAGGAGAATAATATGTCGGATAGTAATGCCAGTTTGACCGTCGGGGGAGCGACGAAGGATTATGCCGTCATGGACGGCACCGTCGGTCCACAGGTCATCGACGTTCGCAAGCTCTACGCCAATACCGGCATGTTTACCTATGATCCTGGCTTCACCTCGACCGCAAGCTGCGATTCTGGGCTGACCTATATCGACGGCGACGCCGGTGTCCTTCTGCACCGCGGCTATCCGATCGGCCAGCTGGCCGAACAGTCGAGCTTCATGGAAGTCTGCTATCTGCTGCTCAACGGCGAACTGCCGTCGAAGGGCGAACTGGACAAGTTCATCACGACGATCACGCGCCACACCATGGTGCATGAGCAGCTGACCACCTTCTACCGTGGCTTCCGTCGCGACGCGCATCCTATGGCGATCATGTGCGGCGTGGTCGGCGCGCTGTCGGCTTTCTATCATGACTCGACCGACATCAACGATCCGGCCCAGCGCACGATCGCCAGCCACCGGCTGATCGCGAAGATGCCCACGATCGCTGCGATGGCATACAAATATTCGGCCGGACAGCCCTTCGTCTATCCGCGCAACGACCTGAGCTACACCGCCAATTTCCTGCGCATGACCTTTTCGGTCCCGGCCGAGGAATATGAACCCGATCCAGTGATCGTGGATGCGATGGACAAGATCTTCATCCTGCATGCCGATCATGAGCAGAATGCATCGACATCGACCGTGCGTCTGGCCGGTTCGTCGGGCGCCAATCCCTTCGCGTGCATCGCGGCCGGCATCGCCTGCCTGTGGGGTCCGGCGCATGGTGGTGCGAACGAAGCAGCGCTCAACATGCTGCGCGAGATCGGCACTGTCGATAAGATCCCGGAATATATCGCCCGCGCCAAGAACAAGGACGATCCGTTCCGCCTGATGGGCTTTGGCCATCGCGTCTACAAGAATTACGATCCGCGCGCGACCGTGATGCAGAAGACCGCGAAGGACGTGCTGGAGAAGCTGGGCGTCAACGATCCCGTGTTCGACGTCGCCAAGGAACTGGAGCAGATCGCGCTCAACGATCCTTACTTCATCGAAAAGAAGCTCTACCCTAATGTGGACTTCTATTCGGGCGTGATCCTGTCGGCGATCGGCTTCCCGACCGAAATGTTCACCGTGCTGTTCGCCCTCGCGCGGACCGTCGGCTGGGTGGCGCAGTGGAATGAAATGATTTCGGACCCAGCACAGAAGATCGGTCGCCCGCGTCAGTTGTACACTGGTCCCACCGAGCGGGACTATGTGCCGGTCGACAAGCGCTGATCCAACGCGCTGATGGTTACATGAAAGGCGGCGCCCTGTCAGGGGCGCCGTTTTTCGTTGGACGACCAATTACGCCGCTCAGCCCTTAACTTCGCACATTTCCCGGTAATTGTGATTTTTTATAAGTATTTATGGTAATAATATTACAATTTGCCAGCGATGGCTGAGGAGTAGGCTGGAATGATATCCTACCTAGCAGTCACATCCGAAGTAGGACAGATCCGGGCCAATGATCGGCCGGGATGCACGCCATGACCTCTATGCCATGCCCGGCAAGGACAGGATGAAGCATGCGCCTTCGCCCGGCGCACCGTCGATGCGAATGTCGCCCTTCATCGCGCGGGCAAGGCGGCGGGAAATATACAGGCCCAGGCCGTTGCCACCGGAATCGTCACGACCCAGACGCTCGAATTTTTCGAAGATGCGTTCCCGGTCGGCTCCTGCCACGCCCGGCCCCTGATCGATGACCATGATCTGCGCCGACGCGCCGTCCTGGGCGGTCATGATCTGTATCTGCGTGCCTTCGGGTGCGTAACGCACGGCGTTGCCGACCAGATTGACCAAAATTTGCAGTACGCGGCGAAATTCGCCCACCGCCATGATGCTGATATCGGGTTCCGGCGCGATGATCGTGATGCGCCGGTCGAGCGCCTTTACCGCCAATAGCCCCGCAGCCCGTCGGCCAAGATCGGCCAGATCGACATCCTCTTCCGCGACGCTGAAGTCCGGCCGGTCGATCGCCTGCAAATCCGCCAGATCGTCCACCAACCCCAGAAGATGTCGCCCGGCCGAGGCGATGTCCTGCGCATATTCAGCATAGTCAGGGCGCAGCGGACCTTCCAGTTGCGCGCTGATCGTGTCGGCATTGGCGATGATCCGGCCCAGCGGCTGACGCAGCGAGCGGTCCAGTCGCTTGCCAAATTCGGCGGGATAGAGGGTAACGGGCTCCTCTTGCGCCATCGGCGCGATGACGCCGCGTTCCATCGGGAAGGCCGTGCCGCGATAGCCGGTCAGTTGCCCGCCAAGGTCGAACAGCGGAAAGCCGGACAGATCGAACCGCCGCGACGCGTCGCGCGCCAATGCAGCGCCCTGATCGCGAAAAGCGCGACGCTGTGCCACGCCGCGCAGCATGGCCATGTCACCGTCTTCGTCGGCCTGAAGCTGAAAATAGCTGAAAAAGCGCGATCCGGGCACTGGCGGATCGGGCGGCAATGCGCCCTGAATATCGCTGCCCTCCAACACCATCTGGAACCGCAACTGCATGTCGATCTGCCATGTCCAGCCTTCGGCGTGGACGGCGATATCGGCCTCACGCCGGATATGATCGGCGCCCTGCCGGGCAACGGGCCGCTCCTGCCAGTCGATGATCGACAGGGCGATGCCCTCTCCATCGGGCCGCGCCCGTACCCACATATCGATATCGCCGCGTTCCGACGCCGCGACGACGGGGCGCGACACCGCCACACCCAATCGCGAAGACAGGCGAGCGATCGCCGCCAACTGAGGAATCGCGATGGCCGATCCGAGATCGCTTCCCGCCTCATGCTGCAAATCCAACAGGAGCGGATCGGCACTGAGTAACAAGCCATCGGCGGACAGGTCCGCGCGAATGATGGCAGGATGCGACGGCATGTTCACGCGCGCGTGACCCCCGCCAGATGATCGAGCTTCGCCCTGAACGGCGCAGGAGTGCGCAGCGCACTGACGGTAGCGTCGGCTTCCTGCTCGTCCAGCGCCTGATAGCGTTCGGCCTCCGCGACGATGGCTGCGTCCGACAGCGAGGGTCGCACGGGGCGCAGCGCCAGCAGAAGGTAGCGATAATCGGTGTCCGATCCCCCCAGCGAACGGCACAGAGCCGCCAACTGCGTTACCGGACCCATCAGCAATATGTCGGTCGCCTGCATGACGTTCATGCGCAACCGGTGCGCCACGAGCGCGGCGAACAGCAAAAAGCGCCGCTCGCTCAGCGCCGCACCAAGCAGTGCGGGCGCATCGGCATGGTGGCCCATCCGCCGCACCAGCCGGTCAACCTCTACGATCGGGCTGACGCTTTCGTCATGATCCGCGAGCAAGGCCCAACCGGAGCGTTCGAACGCCACCAGCATCGCGTCGGCCGCATCGGGCGCGGCGCGCTGAGCAACGGCGGCGAGGCAGGCGGAAGCCGTCCACACCAGTTCGGCAAAATATTCGGCGGGCAGATCCGGCCGGATCGGCTGATCTTCTCCGCCCGTGGCGATCCAGCGGCCCTCCGCCAGCGCGAGTGCGGCGACGGCATCACCGAAGACGGGATCATCCGCGCGCAATAGCGGCTCGGGCGGGTTTTCCTCCACCCGCTCGACATCGGCCTGGCCGAACTGGCGCAGCATCAGGCTGACCCCTGCCCGCATCTGCATATGGGCAAGCACGGCCGGGCTGAGTAGCGTGGGTTGTGCGCGCACGGTCGGCCAGCAGACCGGGTCGGGCGAACGCGCCAGCACCGCGGCCACCGCAGGCGTATGATCGAGCGATACGCGCAGCGCAGTTTCGATGGCAGTCAGGCAACCGCCCAGATGCCGGCGCGTTTCCGCGATCAGCGCGTCATGGCGTGGCCGCGCTTCGACCGGGAAGAAAAAGGCCAGATCGATGGCATGGCCGACCGGCACAGCGGACATGCCAGCCATGACATCCGCCATAGGCCAGCTATCCACCATCGTTGAACCAGCAAGGGACGAATAGGCGCTCATGCAGGACAGCATAATCGCACGTCCTTAAAATGAACTAAACCGTCCGGCGTAAATATCTCAGGCGCGTGGACGCAAAATAACAGCGCCAACGGACGCG
This sequence comes from Sphingomonadaceae bacterium, assembly GCA_016000085.1. Taxonomy (GTDB): domain Bacteria; phylum Pseudomonadota; class Alphaproteobacteria; order Sphingomonadales; family Sphingomonadaceae; genus Sphingobium. Next base: position 45,418 of record JAECRT010000018.1, on the reverse strand, counting down.
ATCATGGCGATCATGCCCACCCTGAAACCCTGCGCCAGCATCCCCGCCAGACCGGCGACCAGCAGCAGCAACAGCATCGTTGCGGGCGTCACGATCATCCATGGCCGCGCGCCGCCCGTCCGTTGCCAACGGTCCGCGACTGCGACGATCGCCAGCAGCAGCGCAAGGTCGACCGCCAACGGCGTGCCGCCCGCCAGCAGGATGCCGATCGACGCTATGACCGGTGTCACAAAGGCGAACCAGCCCATCGGACGCGGGCGCAAAGCCAGTTCCTCCAACCGGTCGGCCACTTGCGCGAGCAGCAGGGCGACCAGCAACAGGCAGAACCCGGTCAAAACCCATGTCAGTTCGATCGGCATCAGAGCAATGGCGCCCAACGCCATGGCCGCAATCCGCACTTGCATGGCGGGCACCTGCATCCGCATCAGTGCCGGACTGACCGCCCGAACCAGTGGCGCGAGCAGCGCCTGCTCGACGCCGCCCCGTGCCTGAACGGCACCCGTGCCGGAACCGGCGGATGTCACCACCTGGGCCACGAGATCGGCCTGCTGCTGGCTATCGACCAGAGCGACCCGACCCTCCAGCAGGTCATCCTGCGCCACGGTGATGCGGCGAGCGCCCTTTTGCACGGCGGCCCGAACGAGCGTGAGCGAAAGATCCCAGTCACCGATCATGTCGATCGTATCGAACAGCAAGGCGGGGCTGATCCGGGCAAGACCGGCCCAGCGTTGCCCTGCGTCGATCCGCTCGAACGGCGCGCTGGCCCGGCTGTCGTCCATGACCAGCAGGGCGTCGCCCTCGACCTGCGCCAGGCTTTCGACATGCCCTTGCGACATGATGGCGCCGTCAGCCATCAACATGATGTCGCTGTCGCGCGGCGCGTCGCGCACCAGCGACACCATATCACGCACCAGCGCGACGGGAATGCCATCGGCGCTCAACCGGTCGACCGCCTGGGACAATGCCGGCGTAATCACGCTGACCAGAATCATGATGCGGTCGGCACCCGCGCGCGCCGCCTGACGCGCCTGATATTCAACCAGGGTCTGCCCGGCAAAATGCAGGCTGGCGCGCAGGCCAGCGGACGAATCGCCCGAAGTCCGGCTGGCGCTGAGGATAGCGGCGAAACTCATATCGTTATAATGTCGACCCGGTTGCTGTTGGGCCGACCTTTTCGCAAGGTGGGCGGCTTCGCGCAAGCAATGCCGCGATCCCGACGCGATTCAATTCTGCTCGAGCATGGCCAGCGCCGCGTGCAGGCGGCGCAACACGCGCGGATCGCCCGGCGCAGCCTGTGCCGCCTCGTCCGCCAACGCCATCAATGCGGTCACGCCGAAGCTCGCCGCCAGTCCCTTGAGCCGCCATGCGGCCAGTTCCCAGTTGGCGTCGCAGCGCGCGCGACCGAGCAAGTCGATCTGACGCGTGGCGCTTTCGATGAAGGCGACCCGCAGGTCGGCGATCAGCGCACTGTCTTCGCCGACAGCCGCAGCCAGGGCAGCATGAAGGGCGCCGGGATCATAGGACATGCGGCAGACGCTATCGGGCATAGGTTAAGTTTTGGTAACAGGGCATTTCTCCGCGCGGAAAAGCTGCTAGGATGCTTTTATGACAGGGGGCAGCACAATCGTAGAATTCTGGCGCGACCAGCCAAAGGCGGCCGACATGGATTCGGAAATGGACGACATCCTGGTGCTGAACCAGGCGGTTCCCGACATCGACGAACCGGTTTCGGACGATGGCGTGGGCGACGCCGGGATCAAGCGCATCAGGATAGGACTGAGCCTGCTGGCGATCGGCTGGATCGGCTTTGCCGGATGGGCGACGTTCCAGTCGGATGACCTGAGCGCGGCCCCTGCCGCCATTGCGGGAACCATCGCGACGCTGCTCGTGCCGCTGGTCCTGATCGGCGTCATCTACATATTGCTGGTCCGCAACAGCCAGAGCGAATCGCGACGTTATCTGGACACGGCGCGCGCGTTGCGTACGGAAGCGGACCTGCTGGAACTGCGCCTGGGGCGAATCACCACGCGGCTGGAAACGGCGCGGCAGACGATGCAGGACCAGGCCGAGTTGCTCGACAGCTATGGCGCGGCCGCCAGTAGCAACATGGAGGCATCGGCCGAACTGATCGCAGGCCGGGCGCAGACCACGGTCGATCGCGCCGAAGCCGCCGAACGCGCGGGCGCGGCGCTGGTCGAGCGTATGGATACCCTGATCGGATCGATCCCCGAACTGGAAGACCGGTCCGGGCGGATGGCGGCGCAGATCATGGACAATGGCCATGCGCTGGCCGAGCGGATCGATACGCTCGAAGCGCGGCTGCACGCGCTGGCGGAACTGTCGGACGATACGCGGGCGCGCACCTTGTCTGCGACCAAGAGCCTGTCGAGCCAGCTCACCCAGTTGCAGGAAACGACCCGGTCGGCGAATGAGGAAGTCACCGGCATGGCGGATATTGCCGCCGGACGCATCGACGCCACGGCGCAGAGCGCACGGCAGGCGATGGAACGCACCCGGCAGGATCTGGACGCCCATGCCTCGGCGCTGACGGCTCTTGTCGAAACTGCGCAAGCCGGCGTTGCGAGCAGCAGCGAGACGGTGCGTACGACATTGGTTCAGGAACTGGACGAGGTCGACGCGGACCTGCGTCAGCGGCTGTCCGGCGCGCTCCAGCATGTGCGCGCCACCATGGCTGCCACCGATGAAGGGCTGGCCCGTCGCGCCGAAAAGCTCGAAGCGCTGATGACCGCCACGCAGGCCGGCATCAACAGCGCCAGCGAGAATATGCTGGCCGTGCTGTCGCGCGATATGGGGAAGATCGAAGTCGACCTGCGCGAGCGGCTCAATGCGACGCTGGAACGCGCGCAGATGACGCTGGCCAGCACCGATTCGGACCTGAGCAGCCAGTCCGACAATCTCGACGCCCTGATCGCCCGTTCGCGCGAAAGCCTGACCGCGATCAGCAAGGAGACGGTCAGCGGACTTTCCGACACGATCGGCGACGTGGAAAGCCGCTTGTACCATATCAACGAGATGATGGACGGGCAGCGGTCGTTGATGGCGGGCCTGCATAGCCATCTGGATGAGACGATTACGGCGACCGAAGGCCGCTTTGCCGCGATGGAGGACAATGCCATTGCGCGCAGCGAGCGGCTGGCCGAAGCGCTGGTGCGGCTGACGGCGGAAACGCGGCGGATGGACGACGCCCTCGAATCGGGTGGGCTGACGGCCGAAAAGCTGATCGGTTGCGCGGAAACGCTGCTGGTCGCGCTCGATTCCAGCGTGCGGGAACTGGATGAAACCTACCCTGCCGCGCTGGAACGCTTCGACGCACGGCTGGAAAAGAGCAGCGCGTTGCTGGGCAGCGCTGCGCCCGAAATCGAACGGCTCGAAGCCATCTCGCAATCGCTGGTCGGCCGGACCGAGGAAGCGGAGGAGATGCTGCGCGGCCAGGGTCGTCGCCTGACCGAATGGCTGGAAAGCACGCAGGGCGGGCTGGAGGCCAATCGCGAGTTGGTCGACCGGCTGCGGGTTGCGCTGGACGGCGCGCATCAGGATGCCACGCGCATCACCGAAGGCGCGGGACCGTTGCTCGTCACGGCGCTGCTGCGCGTCAAGGATACCGCCGATCAGGCCGCCGAGCGCGCGCGTCAAGCGCTAGGCCGTGCGATCCCCGATGCGGCGCAAGCATTGGCCGACGCCAGCGAACAGGCGATGCAGACGGCCATTGGCGACAAGGTGACGGCGCAGATCGAACAGGTCGCGCGCGTGGCCGAGGAAGCGGTGAAGGCCGCGCATCAGGCGTCGGATCGCCTGACCCGCCAGTTGCTGACCATCGCCGATACGAGCGCCAGCGTCGAACAGCGGATCGAGGAAGCCGAGCGGGCATCGGAAAATCGCGATCGCGACCATTTCGCCCGCCGTTCCGCGCTGCTGATCGAATCGCTGAACAGTACGGCGATCGACGTCGCGAAAATCCTGTCCAACGACGTTACCGATTCGGCTTGGTCATCCTATTTGAAGGGCGATCGCGGCGTGTTCACCCGTCGTGCGGTCAAGCTGCTGGACGCCGGGGAATCGCGCGAAATCGCCTTGCACTATGACAATGACCTGGAATTTCGCGATCATGTGAACCGGTACATCCATGATTTCGAATCGATGCTGCGGATCATCCTGTCGGCACGCGACGGCAATGCGCTGGGCGTCGCCGTGTTGTCGTCCGACATGGGCAAGCTGTACGTCGCGCTCGCACAGGCGATCGAGCGGTTGCGGCAGTAAGGACGAGCGTCGCGCCTAGAACAGGCGCGACCCGTTCGGCACCGACGTGTCGGGGGCGAACAGCGTCACGGCCCCATCGGCATCGGCAAAGCCCAACGTCAGCACTTCGGACAGAAATTTGCCGATCTGGCGCGGCGGAAAATTGACGACGGCTGCCACTTGACGTCCCGGCAGCGTTTCCACCGTATAATTTTCGGTGATTTGGGCGCTCGATTTTTTGATACCGATGGCCGGGCCGAAATCGATCGACAGCTTAAATGCGGGCTTGCGCGCTTGCGGATAAGGTTCTGCCGACAAGATCGTGCCGATGCGAATGTCGACTTTCAGAAAATCATCGAAGCCGATCAGGTCGGCGGCGGGGGCGGCGGGTTCATGGCTCAGATGCATGGCGACCCTAATGCCGTAATTGCAGCGTCACGAGAAGCACATGATCCCTGTCGTCGGCGCGGCCGCGATTTTGCACATATTGGTTGAGATAGCCGACCTCCACGGTCGACTTGCCCGCCATCGCCAATTCCAGTCCGGCAAAACTGCGCAGGCGGTCGAACCCCTTGCGCGCGCCCCAATCGGTGTCGTTGAGCGCAGCGAACCCTTCCACATAGCCCAGCGCGGATACGCCACCAGCCTTGTCACCCAGCGGCACGGCCAGTCGCAGCATCTGACGCAGCCGCCAACCCATATCATCGCCGTTCGACAGCCAGCGCTGTTCGATCCGCGTGCGCGATGACAGCGGCCCACCCGCCACGCGCGCCAGCGACCAGTTGATCTGCTGAAAGGATCGATGCTCGTGCGTTTCGCCACCGCCGGACCGGGGCGTGCGCACATAGGCATAGCCCTGATAGACGGTCAGACGATGGGACAATTTCACGCCGATAGCCGGGCGGATCAACATCTGGTCCAACCCCTCCATGCCCGTGCCGAAGCGCGACTGGACTTCCGCGAAATAGACGAGGTCGCCCGCGATCGCCCCCTGCCCGATCGCCTGCACCCAAAATTGCTCGTCATTGGTGGCGGCATGGACCGGCACGGCCGCCAGCGCGGTGGTGAATATGGCCCCCAGGGCTGCGATCGTCTTGCGCATGGCTTTCATGGGCGGGATTGCTAGGGGAAGCGCGCAGGCGTGGGCAAGGCGTCATCGGCGGGCCGGGCCGGATGGCAACATTAAATAACAAAGGCCGCCCACGCACGAAACGGGGCGGCCTTTTTTGCCGGAACAGCCGGGCGCCGAAGCGCCCAGGCCCTTACTCCATTTCGAGAATGACCGCATCCACGGGCAGACTTTCGCCCTGCGCCGCCGACACGCTCTTCACCACGCCCGCCTTTTGCGCGCGCAGGATATTCTCCATCTTCATCGCCTCGATCACGGCGAGGGGCTGCCCCGCCTCAACCTTGTCGCCTTCCTTGACGTGCAGCGCGACCAGCAGGCCCGGCATCGGACAAATGAGGTAGCGCGACAGATCCGGCGGGATCTTGTCGATCATGTGCGCGGCGAAAGGCGCGGCATGGGCGGGCAGGATGCGCAGCTTGTGGCTCGCGCCATGCGCGGTCAGCATGAAGCCGGAGCGGACCGGCGCAATCCGGACGGCCAGTTCTTCCTCGCCGAACTCGGCCTCGATCAGACGATCGCCCGGCGTATATTCCAGCGCCATGTCGAGCGTTTCACCATCGACCGTCACATCGTCGCCGTCGATTTCGACGTCATGGAGTGTGTCGCCGATCCTGACCTGCCAGCCGGTCGGCGGCGCGAGGCGCTTGCCCAACTGCCCGTCGATCCGGCGCGCGCGGTCGGCCTGCGCCATGGCGGCAAAAGCGCCGATGGCGGCCAGTTTCCTGAGCAGTTCGGGCGAGGCCGGTGCGCCGACGAAGCCTTCGGGATATTCCTCCGCGATGAAGCCCGTGGTGATGTTGCCCGACCGAAAACGCTCATGCTGCATCAGCGCGGACACGAAATCGATATTATGCCCCGGCCCCTCAATCTCGAACCGGTCGAGCGCTGCGATCTGCTTGTCGATCGCTTCAAGGCGCGTGGGCGCCCAGGTGATGAGCTTCGCGATCATCGGATCGTAGAAGATGGAGACTTCGCCGCCCTCCTCCACGCCATCGTCGACGCGGATCAACGCGCCATTCTCATCCGTGCCGGTTTCGGGCGGATTGTAGCGGATCAGGCGACCGGTGGAAGGCAGGAAGCCGCGATAGGGATCTTCGGCATAGACGCGGTTCTCGATCGACCAGCCGTTGATCTTCACATCGTCCTGCTTGAACGACAGCGCCTCGCCATTGGCGACGCGGATCATCTGTTCGACCAGGTCGACGCCGGTGATTTCCTCGGTGACGGGATGCTCGACCTGAAGCCGGGTGTTCATTTCCAGGAAGTAGAAGCCGTCGCCGGTCTTATCCTCGCCGCTGACGATCAGTTCGACCGTGCCTGCGCTGAAATAGCCGACCGCGCGGGCGAGTGCGACGCACTGTTCGCCCATCTTCTTGCGCATTTCGGGCGACACGAAGGGCGACGGCGCTTCTTCGACCACCTTCTGGTGGCGACGCTGGATCGAACATTCGCGTTCGTTGAGATAGACGATATTGCCATGTTGGTCGCCCAGCACCTGAATTTCGATATGGCGCGGGCTTTCGATGAACTTTTCGATGAACACGCGGTCGTCGCCGAAGCTGTTCAGCCCCTCGCGCTTGGTCGCTTCAAAGCCTTCGCGGACATCCTGTTCGGAATAGGCCAGGCGCATACCCTTGCCGCCACCGCCGGCCGACGCCTTCATCATCACCGGATAACCGATCTCGTTGGAGATCTTCACCGCATGTTCGGTGTCGTCGATCACGCCGACGAAGCCGGGGACGACATTGACGCCCGCTGCCATGGCCAGCTTCTTGGATTCGATCTTGTCGCCCATCGCGGCGATGGCGTTGGCAGGGGGGCCTACGAAGATGATGCCCTCTGCGTCGAGCGCCAGCCTAAAGCTTTCACGCTCCGACAGGAAACCATAGCCCGGATGCACGGCATCCGCGCCGGTCGCCTTGCACGCTTCGATGATCTTGTCAGCGATCAGATAGGATTGGGCGGCGGGCGACGGGCCGATATGCACGGCTTCGTCCGCCATCAGGACATGCGGCGCGCGCGCGTCGGCATCGGAATAGACCGCAACGGTCTTGATACCCATCTTCTTGGCCGTGCGCATGACGCGACACGCGATTTCGCCACGGTTCGCGATCAGGATCTTCGTGATTGCCATTACTTATCCTTGCCCCAGTCCTATAACTATCGCCCGTTCAGGCGTCGTCAGCGACGCCACACCAGCGTCTTCAATTCGCTCGTCCGCACATCCGTCAGGCGTTGCTTGCAGCGCGCGGCGGCCATGGGTTGCACAGAGCCGCCCGCAAATTCGCCAGCGGAGATCACACATTGCGTATCGCGATATTTCAGCCAGGCCCGCTGACTGGCCAGAAGCGCCGCGGCATAACCGAAACCACCGCCGCGCGACGTGACCTGCGCATCGCGGCCCTTCATATAGGCGTATGTCGTCTTCCATTGCCGCGCCATCGCTGCATCGGCGCGCCCGTAATCCGCAGCGGCGCAACGCGTCATGTCGGTCTGCGTTTGAGGATTGGCGCAAGCGGCAGCGGCGGCGGCCAGGATCAGGATCACTCCGCCGCCTCCAGTTCGACCTTCACTTCGGCCTGCATCGGCACGACGCCCAGCTTGGCGAACAGCGCCGCGTCGGCATTGTCGCCCGCGTTCGCGGTGGTCAGCAGCTTGTCGCCGGTGAAGATGCTGTTCGCGCCCGCCATGAAGCAGAGCGCCTGGCACGCTTCCGACATGCTTTCACGCCCGGCGCTCAACCGCACCATGCTGTCCGGCATTACGATCCGCGCCACCGCGACGGTGCGCACGAACTCGATCTCGTCGATCTTGGCGAGCGGCGTATCGGCCAGCATATCACCCAGAACCGTGCCCTTGACCGGCACCAGCGCGTTGATCGGCACGCTCTGCGGATGAACCGGCAGCACGGCCAGCGCATGGAGGAAGCCGACGCGATCCTCGCGCGTTTCGCCCATGCCCACGATCCCGCCGCTGCACACGTTGATGCCCGAATTGCGGACATTTTCCAGCGTTTCCAGCCGATCGCCGAACGTGCGCGTGGTGATGACCTTCTCATAATGTTCGGGCGAGGTGTCGATATTATGGTTGTAATAATCGAGGCCCGCATCGGCCAAGGTCTTGGCCTGCTTTTCGTCGAGCATGCCCAGCGTCATGCAGGTTTCCATGCCCATCTGGCGCACGCCCTTCACCATCTGAACGATGGCGGGCATGTCCCGCTCCTTGGGATTGCGCCAGGCCGCGCCCATGCAGAAGCGCGAGCTGCCTGCGTCCTTCGCCTGCGCCGCCGCCTGCATTACCGCCTGCACGCTCATCAGCTTTTCGGCCTTGAGGCCGCTTTCGGCCGACGCCGACTGATTGCAATAGCCGCAATCCTCCGGGCAACCGCCGGTCTTGATCGACAGCAGGGTGGAGAGTTGCACCTGATTACGCGGAAAATTCGCGCGATGGATCGACTGCGCCTCGAACATGAGGTCGTTGAAAGGCAGGTCGAACAGCGCTGCGATTTCCTGGCGAGTCCAGTCGGTGCGGGCGGTATTGGTCATTATGCGGCTTCCTCTAGCCCCGCCGGGGGCATGTTGTGGCCGAGCAGGCGCAGCACATCGGCGGCGCACTCCACGACATTGGAACCCGGTCCATAAATCCCCTGAACGCCCGCGTCACGCAGGTAGTCATAATCCTGCGGCGGGATGACGCCGCCCGCGATCACCTTGATGTCCATCCGGCCCGCTTCGCGCAGCTTGCCGATGAGTTCGGGGATCAGCGTCTTGTGGCCCGCCGCAAGCGAAGAGGCGCCCACAACGTCGACATCACTCTGCAACGCCAGCACCACCGTCTCGTCCGGCGTCTGGAACAGCGGCCCCGATATGACATCGAACCCCATGTCCCCGAATGCGGAGGCGATGACGTTGGCGCCCCGGTCGTGCCCATCCTGCCCCATCTTGGCGACGAGCAATTTGGGCTTGCGACCGAGGCGCCGCTCAACGGCCTGCACGCCATCAAGTACCTGTTGCCAGCGGCTGTCGCCTTCATAAGGCGCGCCATAGATGCCCTTCACCGGCGTCGGCTGTGTGCCGTAACGATTGAAGCTTTCCTCCATGGCAGAAGATATTTCGCCCAGCGTCGCGCGGGCGCGGGCACATTCGACCGCGAGAGCGAGCAGGTTATTCTCCAGGCTTGCCGGTGCCGCCGCGCCGTCGCGCAAGGCCTGCAACGCAGCTTCGCACTTGGCGCTATCGCGCTCCGCCTTCACCTTGTTGATGCGGGCGATCTGGCCTTCGCGCACGGCGGCGTTGTCGACCTCCAGCGTTTCGAGCAGGTCTTCATTGGCAAGGCGATATTTGTTCACGCCCACGATCACGTCATCGCCGCGATCGACCCGCGCCTGCCGTGCCGCCGCCGCCGTCTCGATCATCGCCTTGGGCCAGCCCGCTGCGACGGCCTTCGCCATGCCGCCGTCGGCCTGGACCTTTTCGATGATTGCCCAGGCTTCGTCGACCAGTTGCTGGGTCAGCGCCTCGACATAATAGCTGCCGCCCAGCGGATCGACGACCTTGGTCATGCCGGTTTCTTCCTGGATCACGATCTGCGTGTTGCGCGCGATCCGGGCGGAAAAATCGGTGGGGAGCGCGATGGCTTCGTCCAGCGCGTTGGTGTGGAGCGACTGGGTGCCGCCCAGCATCGCGGCCATCGCCTCGATCGTGGTGCGCATGACGTTGTTATAGGGGTCTTGCTCGGTCAGCGACACGCCGCTGGTCTGGCAATGCGTCCGCAGCATCTTGGAGCGCTCGTCCTTCGCGCCCAGTTGCGTCATCGCCCGGTGCCACAGCACGCGCGCAGCGCGCAGCTTGGCGATTTCCATGAAGAAGTTCATGCCGATGGCGAAGAAGAAGCTCAGGCGCCCGGCGAACTTGTCGATGTCGAGGCCCGACGCCTCGCCATATTTCACATATTCCATGCCGTCGGCGATGGTGAAGGCCAATTCCTGCACCTGCGTCGCGCCGGCTTCCTGCATGTGATAGCCGGAAATGGAGATGCTGTTGAATTTGGGCATCTCGCGGCTGGTATAGCCGAAAATGTCCGAGATGATCCGCATCGAGGGTTCGGGCGGGTAGATATAGGTGTTGCGGACCATGAACTCCTTCAGAATGTCATTCTGAATGGTGCCGTCCAGCAGCTTGCGATCGACGCCCTGTTCCTCGCCCGCGACGATGAAGAAGGCGAGGATAGGAATGACCGCACCGTTCATCGTCATGGAAACGGACATCTTGTCGAGCGGGATGCCGTCGAACAGGATCTTCATGTCGTCGAGCGTGTCGATCGCCACGCCAGCCTTGCCAACGTCGCCAGTGACGCGGGGATGGTCGCTGTCATAGCCGCGATGGGTGGCGAGATCGAAGGCGACGGAAAGCCCCTTCTGTCCTGCCTTCAGGTTGCGGTGATAGAAGGCGTTGGAGGCTTCGGCGGTCGAAAAACCCGCATATTGGCGGATTGTCCAGGGACGGCCCGCATACATGCTGGCTTTCACGCCGCGCGTGAACGGCGCAAAGCCGGGCAGGCCCGGATCGGTCGTGACGTCTTCCGCCGTGTACAGCGGCTTGACGTCGATCCCCTCGGGCGTCGCCCAGGTCAGATCCTTGCCCTTCACTTCCTTGTCGGCAGCGGCGGCCCATTGGTCCAGCGTTGGCTTTGTGTCGTCGGTCATAAACTATGCTCGTCCCGATTGGTCGCTTCAGCAGCCTGAAAGTTGATGATCTTCGCCCCCGTCGAGGCGGTATTTGTCGCCCTGACGTACATAGCGCGCCGTAAAATTCTGCGTGCCGGTGAAGCGCACGGTGAAGGATTTATCCTTCTCGATCCCGTCGATCTCGCTCTCGACGGATGTGGCCTTTTCACTATTCTTGTTATCGTCGCCGATATAACCGCTATTGTCATAGCTGTTTTCGAAACTGACCAGTTCTACCGGCCCTTCCGGCCTGAGTTCGGTCAGCACGGTCCAGCTACAAGTCTGCCCCTGCCATGTGCCGCCGCCATTGCTGACGATCACCGGATAGCGGGCGAAGCGATTGTCCACCGACCAGTCGCTCATGCTGCCAAAGCTGCCCAGCCTGACCGTTGCCGGAAAATGCTTTGCCACCACCGTGCCGTCGCCCGTCTTGCGCAAATAGCTGACGTCGATTTCGCCGGACTGCGCGTGGGAGGCATCCGGGAAGGAATGTTCGACAATCTCCACCGGACCGAAAGGCGCGTTGATCCTCTTGCTGCTGGCGATGACCGCTTCCTGCTCGGTCACGCGCTCCGCCGCGATCTGATTCATGCCTTCGGTCGAGGGTGCGGCGGCAGCGGCCTCATTGGCGGAATTGGCCGTCCCCTGTGCGCCGTTGTCGGTTTTACGCTCCGTCCCGCTCCCGCACGCGCCCGCCAGCAAGGCCAGCGACAAGGTCGCCAGCCGCACGGCAGGAATGGGGAGAAGGCACGGCGCGCGCGTCATGCTTAGTGCGCGCCGTCCTTGGGCGTTTCCATGATCTCGGTCAGCACGCCGTTCATATCCTTGGGATGCACGAAGAAGATCGGCGTGCCATGCGCGCCGATGCGTGGTTCGCCCAGAACGCGCGCGCCCTTGCCCTCGAACCATGCCTTGGCTTCCAGAATGTCGGCCACTTCATAGCACATATGATGCTGGCCACCGGCCGGGTTCTTGGCGATGAAGGCAGTGATCGGCGAGCTTTCATCGAACGGTTCGATCAGTTCGATCTGCGTGCCGTTGGTGCCGTTTTCGCCGGGCGTATCGACGAAGCACACTTTCACGCCCTGCGCGGGCAGGTCGAACGGTTCGTGAATCTTCGTCGCGCCCATGACATCGCGATAATAAGCGATGCTCTTTTCGAGCGACGGCGTGGCGACGCCGATATGATTCAAACGGCCGAGTTTCATGTC
>JAECRT010000018.1:13256-32996 GCA_016000085.1 Sphingomonadaceae bacterium | reverse complement strand
TCACAGCGGAATATTGTCGTGCTTCTTCCAGGGATTTTCCAGGCTCTTGTTACGCAGCTTGCGCAGACCCAGAGCGATCCGGCGGCGTGTCGAATGGGGCTGGATCACCTCGTCAATAAAGCCCTTTGACGCGGCGACGAACGGGTTGGCGAAACGCGCTTCATATTCCGCGGTGCGCTCTGCGATCTCGTCGGTGGTCTTGCCGCGGAAGATGATCTCCACCGCGCCCTTGGCGCCCATCACGGCGATTTCGGCGGTCGGCCACGCATAGTTGAGGTCGCCACGCAGATGCTTGGACGACATCACGTCATAAGCGCCGCCATAGGCTTTGCGCGTGATGAGCGTGATCTTGGGCACGGTCGCTTCGGCATAGGCGAACAGCAGTTTGGCGCCATGCTTGATGATGCCATTATGCTCCTGCGCCGTTCCCGGCAGGAAGCCCGGCACATCGACCAGCGTCACGATCGGAATTTCGAACGCGTCGCAGAAGCGCACGAAGCGGGCCGCCTTCTTGGACGAATTGATATCGAGCACGCCCGCCAGCACCATCGGCTGATTGGCGATGATGCCCACGCTGCGCCCTTCGATACGGCCGAAACCGCACAGGATGTTGCCGGCGTGGGCAGGCTGCACTTCAAAGAAATCGCCCTCGTCCACAATCTTGCGGATGAGTTCGTGCATGTCATAGGGCTGGTTCGCATTGGCCGGGATCAGCGTGTCCAGGCTCGGTTCGATCCGGTCCCAGGCGTCCGCACTCGGACGTTCGGGCGCGGGCTCGCGGTTGGATGCGGGCAGGAAATCGACGAAATCGCGCACCGCCAGCAGTGCCTCGATGTCGTTTTCGAACGCCAGGTCTGCAACGCCCGACTTGGTGGTGTGCGTCACCGCACCGCCCAGTTCCTCCTGCGTGACCACTTCATTCGTCACCGTCTTGACCACGTCAGGCCCGGTCACGAACATGAAGCTGCTGTCCTTCACCATGAAGATGAAGTCGGTCATCGCGGGCGAATAGACAGCGCCGCCTGCGCATGGCCCCATGATGACGCTGATCTGCGGCACGACGCCCGACGCCAGCACGTTGCGCTGGAAAATCTCCGCATAGCCCGCAAGGCTGGCCACGCCTTCCTGAATCCGCGCGCCGCCGCTGTCGTTGAGGCCGATCACGGGCGCGCCGACTTTCAGCGCCATGTCCATGATCTTGCAGATTTTCATCGCGTGCCGTTCCGACACCGCGCCGCCATAGACGGTGAAATCCTGGCTGAACAGAAACACCAGGCGGCCGTTGATCGTGCCAGAGCCGGTGACGACGCCATCGCCCGGAATATGCTGATCGTCCATGCCGAAATCGGTGCAGTTATGCTCGACATACATGTCCAGCTCTTCAAAGCTGCCCTCGTCCAGCAACACTTCGACCCGCTCGCGCGCGGTCAGCTTGCCCTTGCCGTGCTGGGCGTCGATCCGACGCTGACCGCCGCCCATCCGGGCCGCCTCACGCTTGGCTTCAAGCTGTTCGATAATGGCGAGCTTCGACATAAAGGCTTTCTCTCCGGTCATTGCGCGGACGACGTATAGCGCCTCTCTTCCCATCTTTTGCAATTTTCGCAAATGCGAATTTGCCAATTTGCAAATCACGACTTCGCAAATTAAGACGCGGAACATGGCACGCGGCAATCGTATCTTCGCAGGACCACGTCTCCGACAGCTTCGTCTGGACCATCGCATGGACCAGGCGACGATGGCGCAGGCGCTGGGCATTTCCGTTTCCTATCTCAGCCAGATGGAAAATGACGACCGCCCCCTGACCGCTAAGGTCAAGGCCGCGCTGGCCAACGCCTTTCCCACCGACTGGGCCAGCTTCGATGCCCGTGAAGACGAACAGATGCTGGGCGCCTTCACCTTTGCGCTGGGGCATCCCGAACTGCCAGGCACCGCGCTGGAACCTGAGCGGATCGAAAAGCTGCACCTGCAATTTCCCGAATTCGCGGCCCGCTACCTCGACCTCTACAACGCCCATGTCCGCGCGAACGAGCGCATCAACATGATCGAGGAGGCAATCGCCAACGACAGCACGGTGCAGGCGCGCCTGCCGTGGGAAGCGGTGCGCGACTGGTTCCATGAAGCGGGCAACTATGTCCATGTGATCGACTGTCTGGCCGAGGATATGGCGGCCAGCTTCACGGCGGGCCAGGCACTGGACGAAGGCATGCTGGTCGAAGCGCTGGCCCGCCGCCATGGCATCGAAACGCTGATCGCCGATACGCCCGACAGCGCGCTGCGTTCCTATAGCGCGGCCGAAAAACGCCTGTTCGTCAACGCCGCGCTGCCCACTGAAAGCCGCAAGTTCATGCTCGCGCACCAGCTCATGATGCTGGAGGGACAGGCGGTGATCGCCGATGTCGTGCGCAAGGCGGCGCTGCACGTTCCCGGCGCGGACCGGTTGCTCGCCATCGGTCTGGGCAATTATGCGGCCGGTGCGCTGTTGATGCCCTATGCCCCATTCCGCGAGATGGCGCGTACTATGCGTCACGATATAGACCGGCTCGCCCGCACCTTTGGCGTCAGTTTTGAACAGGCCTGCCACCGGCTGTCCACGCTCCAGCGCCCCGGCTTGCGCGGCATCCCCTTCTTCTTCTGCCGCGTCGACATGGCCGGCAACATCACCAAGCGGCACAGCGCGACCCGGCTGCAATTCGCCCGTTTCGGCGGTGCTTGTCCGCTGTGGAACGTGCATGAAGCCGTCGCCATCCCCGATCGCATCAACGTACAACTGGGCGAGACACCCGATGGCGTGCGTTATGTGTCCATGGCCAAGGGGCTGGTGAAACCTTCGGGCAGCTACAGCCGCACACCGCGCCGCTTCGCCGTGGTGCTCGGCTGCGAAACGGCCCATGCGGGTAACTTCGTCTATGCCGATGGCCTGCGCCTGGAGGATGAAGGCGCTGCCACGCCGATTGGCATCACCTGTCGCCTGTGTTCGCGCCAAAGCTGCGACCAGCGCGCCTTTCCGCCCGCCGACCGACCGATCCATGTCGACCCGGACAACAGGCAGATCATTCCCTACTGGATCGGATGACGTTGAAGGACGTTGGGCGGCAACATGGCTAGAAAGAAGCGGTATCTGACGGCGACGCTGCCGGACGGTTATGTGAAGACGATCGGCCCGACGGCCGACCCCTTCACCCATTATTGGCGGATCGTGGCGATGCTCGACAATGGCAAGACGGAAGTCTTCTGGGGCCATGCCAAATCACTGGCCGAGGCGCAGAAAAAGCGCGGCCCGGCACAGGATGCGGCGAAGATGCGGGGCTGGCGCAGCCATGTCTTCGAGATTGTCGAACTGGTCGAAACGCCCAGCTGACCGCTCACCCCTCTATGCGGACGGCCTCATCCAGAAAGTCCAGAAACGCCCGCACCTTGGGCGCGGACCGGTCCTCCGGCGCATAGAGGGCGTGAATATCCTCTCCATCGCCCGCATTATAATCGGCCAGCACCTCCACCAACCGCCCTGCGCGCAGGTCGCTGGCGACATGGAAGCGCCCGTGCCGCGCGATGCCGCCGCCCGCAATCGCCATTTGCCGCACAACCTGACCCGAATTGCCGAAGAACCGCCCCGCTGCCGGACGCTGCACCACTCGCTTGCCGATCCTGAACGGCCAGCTATCCACCGACCGGCGAAAGCTGAAGCGCAGGCAATCATGCGCCTCCAGATCGTCCGGCGAGGCAGGCATGCCCCGTCGCGCCAGATAATCGGGGCTGGCGACCAGAACCATGCGGCTATGGCCCAGCTTCTTCGCCACCAGCCGCGTGTCGCGCAACGGACCGATGCGGATGGCGATGTCCGCCCGTTCCTCGACCAGATCGACGATCGTATCGGATAGCGCCAGATCGATCGTCACTGCCGGATAGCGTTCGGTAAAGCGGGGCAACACCGGCAACAGGCATTCGGTGCCGAACGACACCGACGCATTGATGCGCAGCCGCCCGCGTGGCCCCTGCGCCTCCTGCCCCAGCCCGCTTTCGATATCGACCATGTCCGCCAGCAGCGCCGCCATCCGATCGCGATAGGCCAGCCCCTCGCCCGTCAGTGCCAGCGCGCGGGTCGTGCGGCGCAGCAACAGGACGCCCAGCCGTGCCTCCAGCCGGGTGATGCTGCGACTGACCGCCGAGGGGGTCAGGCGCAGCGCCTTGGCCGCCGCCGCAAAGCTGCCCTCGCTCGCGGCCGTCAGGAATGTCTCGATATCGCCGAATCGGTTATCCATGATTTGAAATCACTTCTGAAATGATGAAGCGCATTCTAATCATCAATCGGCGATAGTCTATCTTGGGTCCAACGCAATGCCCCATCGAAGGATATCGTCATGGACCTGAAACTCACCGGCAAGACCGCCATCGTCACCGGATCGACCGCCGGCATCGGCTTTGCGATCGCCAAACGCCTGGCCGAAGAAGGCGTGGAAGTCGTCATCACCGGCCGCAACCAGGCCAAGCTGGACGAAGCCGTCGCGCAACTGGCGCAGGCAGGCAGGATCGTCCCGGTCTTGGCCGACCCCGCCACTGCACAAGGCGCCGCCGCCCTGATCGCCGCTGTTCCCGACACCGACATTCTGGTCAACAATCTGGGCATTTACGAAGCGAAGAACTTTACCGACATCAGCGACGAGGACTGGCACCATCTGTTCGAAGTGAATGTCGTCAGCGGCGCGCGCCTGTCGCGGCATTATTTCCCGCGCATGCTCGCCCGGAACTGGGGCCGCGTGCTGTTCATCGCGTCCGAAAGCGGACTGCTGCCGCCTGCCGAAATGATCCATTATGGCATGACGAAATCAGCGCAACTGTCGATCTCTCGCGGCCTGGCGGAACATACGCGCGGCACCGGCGTCACCGTCAATTCAGTGCTGCCCGGTCCGACCCGTTCGGAAGGCATCGTCGAATTCATCCGGTCGGTGGTCGAGAATAAGGACGCATCCGAAGCCGATCGCGAGGCGGAATTCTTCACCAAGCTCCGTCCGCTCTCGCTCATCAAGCGCTTGATCGACGCCGATGAAGTGGGCGCGATGACGGCCTATCTCGCCAGCCCGCTGGCCGCCGCCACCAACGGCGCAGCCGTCCGCGTCGAAGGCGGGATGATCCCCACCATCGCCTGACGCTCGCTCGCGATCCGGCTGGAGGCAAATGGCCCTGTCGCTCGTCTATTCAGTCCGTTAGGTTGGATAGATGATCGACAGCGCCCTTTTCGAACCGGCCTTGCAGCACGAACTGGCCACGCATGGCTATGCCCGGCTCGCCGGGTCAGAAACATGCGCCGCGCTGGGTATCGAACCGGCGGACTGGGCTGGTTTCGCTGCAAGCTGGCACGACCTTGGTCCCGACCTCTATATGGCCGACGGCGGACGTTACCGCCGTCGCCGCCATGCAACCTTCCGCTGGGAAGAGGGCGACTTCACCCGTCAACCGCACCAGCCCCATTATCAGAGTCGCGACTATAATGCGCTGAACGGCGATGTGCAGCGCTGGTTCGATCCAGTCGAGCAGGCCACGATCGATCATGCGACGATGCAGGCCATCCTGCATTTTTGTGCGCAGCAGTTTCCGCTAGGTGGCCCCACCCATGTCGAGATGCACCAGTTTCGCATCGAGGCGAAACCGGGCGCAGTGGGCCGTCCGACACCCGAAGGCCTGCATCGCGACGGCGTCGATTGGGTTTTCGTCATGCTGGTGGAGCGCCGCAATGTGCGCGAAGGCATCACCCGCATCGGCGCGCCCGATGGCACGCCGATGGGCGAGTTCATGCTGGCCGATGCCGGAGACGCCATGCTGATCGACGATCATCGCATCCTTCATGGCGTCACCGAGATCCACGCTGTCGACCCTGCTGCGCCCGCATGGCGCGATGCGCTGGTCGTGACGTTCGTGGCGGCCGACCAGAGCGGTTGATCCGATCGCATCGGCTCAGCCGCTCCAGAGGTTTATTTCAGCAGCACCAGTTCTTCGGCCATGCTGGGATGCAATGCCACGGTGTCGTCGAAATCCTGTTTGGTGAGGCCCGCTTTCACCGCAATCGCAGCCGCCTGCAAGATTTCCGGCGCATCGGGACCAATCATGTGCAGGCCAACCACCCTGTTGGTGGTGGCATCCACCACCATCTTGTAGAGCGCCCGCTCATCCCGCCCGGCCAGCACATTCTTCATCGGCCGGAAGTCCGACGTATAGACCTTCACCGTCCCCAGCTTGTTCTTCGCCTGCGCTTCGGTCAGGCCCACGCCCGCGAGCGGCGGATGGCTGAACACGGCGGACGGTACGCAGCCATAGTCCACCTTACGCGGATTATCGCCGAACACCGTATCGGCAAAGGCATGGCCTTCGCGGATCGCCACCGGGGTCAGTTGCAACCGGTCGGTCACATCGCCGACCGCATAAATGCTGTTGCAGCTCGACTGGCTGTAGTCATCGACCTTGATCCCGCCCTTGTCGTCCAGTTCGACCCCGGCGCTCTCCAGCCCCAACCCGTCCGTATTAGGCTTGCGCCCGGTCGCGAACAGGATGACATCGGCCGCCACGGGATCGCCGCTTTTGAAGCGCACGCACATCGTGCCGTCGTCATTCTTCTCGATCCGCTCCATCTGCGCGTTGAAGCGGAAATTGATCCCCTTCGTCATCGAAATCTGAAGCAGGCGATCGCGGATCGATTCATCATAGCCGCGCAATAGGTCACTGCCCCGGTTGACCATCGTCACATGGCTGCCGAACTGATGAAAGATGCCGGCAAATTCATTGGCGATATAGCCGCCGCCGACGATGACGATGCGCTTGGGGCATTCGTCCAGATGGAAGACCTCGTTCGAGGTAATCCCATGTTCGGCGCCTTCGACGTCCGGCGTGATCGGCCATGCGCCGGTCGCCACCAATATATATTTTGCCGTCACCTCGCGCCCGCCGGACAGTTTGACCGAATGCGGCCCGGTCACGGTCGCGCGCTCCGCGATCAGCTCGACCTTATGACTGCCCAGCGTATTCTTGTAGAGGCCTTCCAGCCGATCGACCTCGCCCAGCACATTGTCGCGCAGCGTCGTCCATTCAAATGCGCAATCCGGCACGTTCCAGCCAAAGCGGCGCGCATCGGCGAGATCTTCGGCAAAATGCGCGCCATAGATGAGCAGCTTCTTGGGCACGCAACCACGAATGACGCAGGTGCCGCCGACCCGGAACTCTTCCGCCACCGCGACCTTCGCGCCATGGGCGGCCGCCACGCGCGACGCGCGTACACCGCCCGATCCTGCGCCGATGACGAAAAGGTCGAAATCAAACTCGCTCATGCTTGGCCTCCGCTGGGTACGCCCCGCATATGGCGGCGTGCCAGCGGAGTTACAAACAGTTCCGCGCGTTAGCCATCGCCCAGCGCCAGATCCATGAGCGCCATCGTTGACGGGTCGAAGCCCTGTGGCCCGTCCGCCTCGATGGATTTCGCGATTTCCTTGCCCAATTCAACGCCGAACTGATCGAACGGGTTGATCCCCATCAGCACCGCATTGGCAAAAGTACGATGTTCGTAAAATGCGAGCAACGCGCCCAATATATGGGGCGTCACATCGTCCACCAGGATCGTGGTCGAGGGCCGATTGCCGGGATAGGCGCGCGCCGGATCGGCGGCATTCTCCTTGCCCTGCATCAACGCGGCGCCCTGCGCAAAGCAGTTGACCAGCAGCGCGCGGTGATGCGCCGGGTCCAGCGCATGGCCCTGCTCGATCGAAGCGATGAACTCCACCGGCGTCAGGATCGTCCCCTGATGCAGCAACTGGAACACCGCGTGCTGCGCATCGGTGCCCACTCCGCCCCAGGTGATCGGCGCGGTCGGACCATCGACCGGCGATCCGTCCAGTTGCACCGCCTTGCCATTGCTCTCCATCTCCAGTTGCTGAAGATAGGAGGGCAGCAACGCCAGCCGCTCGTCATAAGCGAACAGCGCGCGGGTCTGGCACCCCAGCACGCGGGTATAATATTGATCGACAAAGGCGGCGATTAGTGGCGCGTTTTCGGCCGGATCGGACAGACGGAAATGGCGATCCATCGCCGCCGCGCCCTCCAGCAGGCTTTCGAACGCATCCCAGCCCAGCGCCAGCGCGGCGGGAAAGCCGATCGAGGACCAAAGCGAATAACGACCGCCCACGCTTTCGGAAAAAGGCAGGATGCGCGTTTCGTCGACGCCCCATTCCATCGCCTTGTCCGGCGCGGCGGTCAGGGCGATCACTCGCCCATAGGGGTCGTCCACGCCGCCCTCTACCATCCAGTTGATCGCGCTCGCCGCGTTCAGCATCGTCTCGCTGGTGGTGAAGGTCTTGGACGCGATGGCGATCAGCGTGGTTTGCGGGTCGAAATCGGCCAGCGCCCGCTCCAGCGCGGTGCCGTCGACATTGGACACAATCGCCACGTCATAGCGCACGCCGTCACCGTCCAGCGCATCGACGATCAGCTTGGGGCCAAGTGCCGACCCGCCGATGCCGATATGCAATATATGGCGGATCTCGCCCAGCGCGCCCGCCTCGATCGCGTCGATCAGGCCACGCATCCGCGTATGCAGCATCTTGGCATAGGCGACGCTGTCGGGATGGCCCTCGCCCCGTTCGGCAGGATGTTCGGCAGCGCGGCCTTCCGTGTTGTTGACCGCCTCCCCAGCGAACAGCGCATCGCGACGCGCGACAAAGCCCTGTTCCTGCGCCAGCGCCTGAAACGCGCTCAGCATCTCCTGGGTCAAATGGGTCTTCGACCAGTCGAAGCGGATCGATCCCTGGGTCAACACCAGCCGGTCAAGTCGGCCGGGATCGGTAGCGAAAATGGTCTTCAGATCGGCTTGCGGAAGCGCGGCGATAGCCGCCAGTGCAGAACTGGGCATGCGAAAATCCCCTAGGACGTTGGTCGACATCGACGCTGCACCGGTCGATTCTCCCTATCTTTAGCCAATAAGTTCGCCTTTTGCATCGCCAAGGACGCGCTTGACGCGCCCTGCATCAGGCCTCAAAAGCCGCCACGGCCGCATTGTTGGCGCATCCAGAGGACAAGACGACCACCCATGACTGAAAAATCCGAAACGCGGGACTTTATCTGGTTCCTCGCCAAGCTGGGTCTGTTCGTCTTCATCCTGCGCAGCTTCATCATTTCGCCGTTCAATATTCCGTCGGAATCGATGCAGCCCCGATTGCTGATCGGCGACTATCTGCTGGTCGCCAAATGGCCCTATGGCTATTCGCGCTATTCGCTGCCGTTCAGCATTCCCCTGATCCCCGGTCGCATATTGGCATCGACGCCCCATCGCGGCGACGTGGTGGTGTTCAAGGCGCCGCCAAACCAGAAGAACGATTATATCAAGCGTGTCATCGGCCTGCCCGGCGACATGATCGCCGTGCGCAGCGGCACCGTCTATCTGAACGGTCAGGCGATCCCCAAGCAGAAGGTCGCCGACCTCGTCATTCCCGTGACGCCCAATATGGAAGAAGCCACAGCGCGCGAAGGCGGCGTGTCGTCCTGCTATCGCCCGGATTTCGAGGAAGCCGCGCCCGGCGGCGGCAAGCAATGCCGCTATCCCCAGTTCCGCGAAACCCTGCCTGCGGGCAAGGATTATCCCGCCAAAAGCTACAACGTCCTCGACCTGCTGCCCGACGGCGCGGCGGACGATCGCGACACGGTGCTGGTGCCGGAAGGCCATCTGTTCATGATGGGCGACAATCGCGATCGCAGCGCCGACAGCCGCTTCCCGGCGGTGGAAGGCGGCGGCATCGGGCTGGTGCCGGAAGAAAATCTGGTGGGCAAGGCGATGATTTCGGTCTTCTCCACCGACGGTAGCGCCAACTGGCTGCTGCCCTGGACCTGGTTCACCGCTGCGCGCTGGAGCCGCATCGGAGAAGGTTTTTGAGCGGACAATCCCCCCGGCCCGACACCGAAGGCTGGCTGAAAAAGCTGATCGGTCGGGCGCCCCACGCGCCCGATCGCTTCGCGCAAGCGCTCACCCATGGCAGCGCCAAGCCGGATAATTATGAACGACTGGAATTTCTGGGCGACCGCATTCTGGGCCTGATCGTCGCGGAATGGGTCTATGAACGGTTTACGGGCGAGCCGGAAGGCAAGCTGTCGCGCCGCTTCAACGCGCTGGTATCGGGCGAAACCTGTGCGGAAATCGCGCGCGGGGCCGGGGTCGCAACCCATCTGGTGCTCGGCAAGCAGGCGCGTGACGATGGCGCGGCGGACAGCGACAATGTACTGGGCGACGTCATGGAGGCGCTGATCGGCGCGCTCTATCTGGAAGCCGGGCTGGACGAAGCGCGTAATCTGGTGCGTCGCCTCTGGGCAGACCGGGTCGATACCCAGACGGCCGCGCCGCGCCATCCCAAATCCGCGTTGCAGGAATGGGCGGCAGCCAACCGGCGCAAGCCCCCCGAATATGAACTCAAGGACCGATCCGGCCCGCATCACGCGCTGCGCTTCACAGTCACCGTGACGATCAAGGGCGCGGGCGAGGCCAGCGCGACCGGCGGGTCCAAACAGGAAGCCGAAACGGCGGCGGCCAAGGCGCTGCTGGACCTGTTGGCGGGCTGAGCCTGTCCTCACCGCCCATTTTGCATTACACATGAAGCCCGCCGCACAGGCTCAGGGCGAACGGAGCATTTTTTGACGATTGAAACAAATTCCCAGCGCTGTGGCGTCATTGCCGTCGTGGGCGCGCCCAATGCAGGGAAATCGACGCTGGTGAACGCACTGGTGGGACAGAAGGTGGCGATCACCAGTCCCAAGGCGCAGACCACCCGCACTCGCGTAATGGGCGTAGCGATCGAGGGGGACGCCCAGCTTGTGCTGGTCGACACGCCCGGCATCTTCGCGCCCAAGCGGCGGCTCGACCGCGCCATGGTGCAGGCCGCCTGGGGCGGCGCACAAGGCGCGGACCTGATCGCCATGGTGGTGGACGGCAGGGCGGGCCTTGGCCCCAAGCTGGAACCGATCATCGAATCGTTGAAGCACCGCACCGAACGCAAGTGGCTGATCCTCAACAAGGTCGATATTTCCATCAAGGAAAAGCTGCTGCTCCATACCCAGCGCCTGACCGAAAAGTTGGACATTGCCGAAACCTATTTCGTATCGGCCCAGACCGGCGACGGCCTGCCCGAACTGAAAGCAGCCTTTGCCGCCGCGATGCCGGATGGGCCATGGCATTTCCCCGAAGATCAGGTGTCCGACGCCACCGACCGGATGCTGGCTGCCGAAATCACCCGCGAACAACTCTATCACCAGTTGCACGCCGAACTGCCCTATGCCGCTGCGGTCGATACCGAGCAATATAAGGAGCGCGACGACGGGTCGGTTGAAATCCACCAGCAGATCCTGGTCGGACGTCCCACACAGCGCGCCATCGTCCTGGGCAAGGGTGGTCAGCGTCTGAAGGAAATCGGGTCAAAGGCCCGTGCCGAGCTTTCGACCCTGCTGGGCGTGAAGGTCCATCTCTACCTGCACGTCAAGGTGAAGGAAGGCTGGGAAGATGATCGCGGTATCTATCGCGACATCGGGCTGGACTGGGTGGAGTAAGGGTTTTCCAACCGCCGCCATCCCGACGAAAGTCAGGATGGCGGCGTGGTTGGTGACGGGGCTTATTCGGCCGCCACTGCCTTTTTCTTTGCCGGAGCCTTTTTGGCAGCAGGCTTCTTGACGGTTTCGCCGTCCTTCTTGGCCGCAGGCTTTTTCGCCGCCGCCTTTTTCGGTGCAGCTTTCTTTTTCGCGCCCTTCTTCGCCGGAGCCGCCGCCGCGCGGGCGTCGATCAATTGTGCGGCTTCCTCCAGCGTCAGTGCGTCCTTGTCCACCGTCTTGGGCAAGGTCGCGTTGGTGGTGCCGTCGGTGACATAAGCGCCATAGCGCCCCTCCATCAGCTTGATTTCCAGTTCCGTGCGCGGATGCGCGCCCAGCACCTTCAACGGCTCACGCCCGCCGCTCGAACGCCCGCCGCGCGTCGCCGCCTCGGCCAGTTTCACCACGGCGCTGTTCATGCCGACTTCGAAAATCTCCGATGTCGATGACAGGCGGCCATATTTGCCGTCGTGCAGCAGATAGGGACCAAAGCGCCCGATATTCGCCACGATCGGCAGCCCGGTTTCCGGGTGCAGACCCACTTCACGCGGCAGGCTGAGCAGCTTGACTGCCCAGTCCAGCGTCATCTCGCCATCGGGCAGATCCTTGGGAATGGAGCCACGCTTGGCCTCCTTGCCCTCGCCCATCTCGATATAGGGGCCAAAGCGGCCGGACTTCTTGACGATGTCCTGCCCGGTTTCGGGATGCTGGCCCAACACTTCCGGCCCGCTATCGGCGCCATCGCTGCCGCCGGGCTGGCCGAATTTGCGGGTGAACTTGCATTCGGGATAGTTGGAGCAGGCGATGAACGCCCCGAACCGGCCGCCGCGCAGCGATAACTGCCCATCCGCGCACAGCGGGCAGGCGCGCGGGTTGGACCCATCCGCCTTGGGCGGGAACAGCATCGGTTCCAGAAACTTGTCGAGCGCCGCCGTGATGTCCGACGGCTTTTGCTCCATCACCTCAGCGGTCTTGGGCTTGAAGTCCTTCCAGAAGGCTTCCAGCACCGCCTGCCACTGGGCGCGGCCGCCGGATATATCGTCCAGCTCGTCTTCAAGGCCCGCCGTGAAGTCATAGGAGACATAGCGTTCGAAGAAGCGTTCGAGGAACGCCGTAACCAGTCGCCCGCCCTCCTCGGCGAAGAAGCGGTTCTTCTCGATCCGCACATAATCGCGGTCCTTGAGCACCTGCAACGTCGAGGCATAGGTGGACGGACGCCCGATCCCCAGTTCCTCCAGGCGCTTCACCAGCGAGGCTTCGGAATAGCGCGGCGGCGGCTGGGTGAAATGCTGGTCGGCGCTGACCGACTTCTTCGCGGGCGTGTCGCCCTCCGCCATGCGCGGCAACAGCTTGCCATCCTCGTCATCGCTGTCGTCGCGGCCTTCTTCGTAGAGCGCGAGGAAACCGGGGAAGATCACCACCTGCCCAGTCGCACGCAGCGTATGGCTGCCGCTGCCGTCGACCAGATCGATCGTTGTGCGTTCCAGCCGCGCCGACGCCATCTGGCTCGCCAGCGCGCGCTTGAAGATCAGGTCGTACAAACGCGCATGGTCGCCCGACCCCACCTTGTCGCGGGTAAATTCGGTCGGCCGAATGGCCTCATGCGCTTCCTGCGCATTCTTGGCCTTGGTCTGATATTGGCGCGGCTTTTCGGGCAGATAGCCGCCGTCATAGCGATCCGAAATCGCCAGTCTCGCGGCGGAAATGGCGCTGCCGTCCATTTGCACGCCGTCGGTTCGCATATAGGTGATCGCGCCGTCTTCGTAGAGCTGCTGTGCGATCCGCATCGTGTGGCTGGCGGAAAAGCCCAGCTTGCGCGCGGCTTCCTGTTGCAGCGTCGATGTCGTGAACGGTGCGGGAGGATTGCGGCTGACCGGCTTTGTCTCGACCCGGTCGACGGTGAAGCGGCCAGCTTCGACATCGGCCTTGGCGGCCATGGCGTCGCCTTCCTTGCCGATGGTCAGGCGGTCGATCTTCTCGCCCTTCCAGCGGACGAGGCGTGCGGTGAAGCCCTGCCCGCCCTGCTCCATTTCGGCGGCCACCGACCAATATTCCTGCGGCGTAAAGCTTTCGATCTCGCGCTCGCGCTCCACCACCAGCCGCAGCGCGACCGATTGGACGCGGCCCGCCGACTTGGCGCCGGGCAGCTTGCGCCACAGCACGGGCGACAAAGTGAAGCCCACCAGATAATCGAGCGCCCGACGCGCGCGATAGGCGTCGATCAGATCCTCATCCAGCGCGCGCGGCTTGGCCATCGCGTCCAGCACCGCCGTCTTGGTGATCGCGTTGAACGTCACCCGGTCCACGACGGCGGGCAGCGCCTTCTTGGCGCGCAGCACTTCCTGCACATGCCAGCTGATGGCTTCCCCTTCGCGATCAGGGTCAGTCGCGAGGATCAATCGTGTCGCGCCCTTGGCCGCGTCGCTGATGGCCTTGAGCTGCTTGCCCTTGTCGCCATAATTTTCCCACGACATGGCAAAGCCGTCATCCGGGTCCACCGACCCGTCCTTCGCGGGCAGGTCGCGGATATGGCCGTAGCTGGCGAGCACATGAAAGTCGCCGCCCAGATATTTCTCGATGGTCTTCGCCTTGGCCGGCGATTCTACGATGACAAGCTGCATTATGGCCCCGAAATTGACTGCCTCACACGTACGCGCGAGTGTGGAAGGCGACGACGGCAAGCGTCAAGCAGGGCGTGATGTAGGCATATTGGCCGCTCTGCGCCAGTGCCTTCCCATCCTGGTGCTTCCCATCCTGGCATCTTCGCCATATCGGTTCAGGCGTCATCCTGGCGCGCCGCCGCGAAGGCCGCACCGATATGCGTCTGCCCATCCCGTTCCGCCAGCCCCTGTTGACGATGCCGCTCACGATAGCCCGCCCGCTGCGCGTCGCTGCGCTCGTGATGACAGGCCGGACAGCTCACGCCCGCTTCGTAGAGCGGCGATCCGGCCTGCGTTTGCGATACCGGCCTGCGACAGGCGTGGCACAATAGATGCGTACCGGGCGCCAGCCCATTCCCCACCGTCACCCGCTGGTCAAAGACGAAACATTCCCCCTCCCACAGGCTGTCATCCGGCGAGACGGTTTCCAGATATTTCAGGATACCGCCCTCCAGATGGTAAACCTGTTCCACCCCCTGCGCCTTGAGATAAGCCGTCGACTTCTCGCACCTGATCCCCCCGGTACAGAACATGGCGACCTTGCGCGGGGCACCATCGCCCAGCAACGTCGCCCGCTCCCGCTGGAACCAGTCGGGGAAATCGGCAAAGGCCGTCGTTCCCGGATTGATGGCCCCGGCAAAGGTGCCGACCGCCACTTCATAATCGTTGCGTGTGTCGATGACGATCGTATCGGGATCGGCGATCAGCGCGTTCCAGTCCCCTGCCGCGACATAATGACCCGCATCGGTCAGCGGATCGATGTCCGGCTGACCCATGGTCACGATCTCGCGCTTGATCCGCACTTTCATGCGGTGAAAGGGCATCGTGGCCGCGCGCGCATATTTGACCTGAATATCGCTGCACCCCGGCAGCGTTCGAATATGCGCGAGCACAGCGGCAATCGCCTCGTCCGACCCGGCGATCGTGCCGTTAATCCCTTCATGCGCGATCAGCAGCAGCCCCCTGACGCCGCGCCCGCAGCACAGCTTTGCCAGCGCCGCCTTGATCGCCGGGCAATCGTCAAACGGCGTGAAGCGATACAGCGCCGCCACGCAGATCGGTTCCTGCTCGATCATCGCAGGCACACGCGTCCACCGGCCAGCCGGTCCAGCCGCTCGGCCAGTTCCAGTTCCAGCAGCACCGTCTGCACCACCGCTGGCGACAGGCCCGACAGGCGGACCAGTTCGTCCACCGGCACCGGGGCGTGACCCAGCAGGGCGACGACCGCCACACGCTCCTGCGCCGCGACATCGGCGCTTACTGGCTGCCCGGCGAAATCCAGACTGCCCTGCCGCACCATGCGCGGGTCCAGGGTGCCCACCGCCTCCAGAACATCTGCGGCATTTTGAATCAGGATGGCGCCTTCACGGATCAACTGGTTGCATCCCTGCGCGCGCGGGTCGAGCGGCGATCCCGGCACCGCCATCACTTCACGCCCCGCCTCGCCGGCCAGGCGCGCGGTGATGAGCGAGCCGGACTTTGGCGCGGCCTCCACCACCACAGTTCCCATGGCAAGCCCCGCGATGATGCGGTTGCGCGCGGGAAAATGGCGCGCGAGCGGCTGCGTCCCGGGCGGATGCTCCGTGACGAGCAGGCCGCGTTCCGCCACCTGTGCCTGCAAATCCTTGTTCTCCGGCGGAAATATGATGTCGATGCCACAGGCGATGACGCCGATCGTCCCGCTGTCGATCGACCCGCGATGCGCTTCGGTGTCGATCCCCCGCGCAAGGCCGGACACGACCACCGCGCCGCGCTGACCCAGATCCTGCGCCAACGTCCGTGCGAAGCGGCATGCCGCCGCCGACGCATTGCGTGCGCCAACCATCGCCACGCATTGCCGCGTCGCCAGATCGGCGTCGCCCCGCACGATCAGCGCAGGCGGCGCGCCGTCCATCTGGTCGAGCAGGGCAGGATAGTCGGGATCGCCCATCAACAGGTAACGCGCGCCCAGCGCCCGGCTGGCGGCGATTTCCCGCTCGACTGCGCCCGCGTCCGCCACGCTCGCCTTGCCGCCGCCGCGCGCCGCCAGATCGGGAATGGCGCGCAACGCTTCCCTCGCCGTGCCGAATCGCGCCAGCAACTGACGGTAGCTGACCGGACCGATGCGGGGCGAACGGATGAGGCGCAGACGGTCGAACCGCTCCGTCTCACTCACTCTTTGGAAGCCCCGACCTTGGGTTCGGTGCCCTTCATCAGCCGCGCAATATTGGCCCGGTGCCGCCACAGCACGATCAACGCCAGCGCCAGGCTGACCGGGACGAGATCGATACGCCCAAACGCCGCCATCGCCACCGGCGCGCTGACCGCCGCCGCCATGCCACCGACCGACGACCATTTCGTGCCGAACAGCGCGCCCAGCCATACCGCCGCGAAGATGCAGCCCGCTGGCCAGAACAGCGCCGTCACGACACCCATCATCGTCGCCACGCCCTTGCCCCCGGCAAAGCGCAGCCAGACCGGATAGCAATGACCGATAAAGGCCATCGCGCCCGCCATCGGCCCGCCGCCATCGACGAGGCTCGCGCCGATCAGCACTGCCGCCGCCCCCTTCGCCAGATCGAGCAGCAGCGTCGCCGCCGCCAGCCCTTTGCGTCCGGTGCGCAACACATTGGTCGCGCCGATATTGCCCGACCCGATCTGTCGCAGGTCGCCCGCGCCCGTCACACGGGTCAGGATGAGGCCAAAGGGGATGGAGCCAAGCAGATAGCCGAAGATCAGGATGAACGAAGGAAGGAGCAAAGCGGGGGTCATATATCTCGCCGATAGAATATCGGCGCGACCATAGCGTGACAGACGAGAGGGGCAATGCACATGTTGACAGCTTCGCCCCGGCCCGCGACACAGCGGGCCATGACGGTTGCCCCAGACGCTCCCATCCTGTTCTTCGATTCCGGCGTCGGTGGCCTGTCCATTCTGGCCCCGGCCCGCGCCGCGCTGCCCCATGCGCCGGTCGTCTATGCCGCCGACAGCGCGGGCTTTCCCTATGGCACGAAGAGCGAAGCGGAAATCGCCGCGCGCGTTCCCGCCTTACTCGGTCGGCTGGTGGAGCGCTATCGCCCGCGCCTCGCGGTCATCGCCTGCAACACGGCATCAACGATCGCGCTGCGGCATGTGCGCGCGGCGCTCGACATTGCGGTGGTCGGGACCGTCCCGGCGATCAAGCCCGCCGCCTTGCTCTCCAAAAGCCGGGTGTTCGGCGTGCTGGGCACCGACGCCACCGTGCGCCAGCCCTATGTCGATCGGCTCGCGGCCGAACATGGTGCGGACTGCATCGTGCTGCGCCATGGCAGCGCCGCGCTGGTCGAACTGGCCGAAGCCAAGCTGCGCGGCGAAACGCTCGATCCCGCCATTGCCCGGACGGCGCTGGCGGGCCTGCTCGATCAGCCGGGCGGCGACCGCATGGATGTCGTCGCACTGGCGTGTACCCATTTCCCGCTGGTGGAGGCCGAACTGAGCGCCGCCGCCCAAGCCCTTGGCAGCGGCGCGCTGACCTTCGTCCATGGCGGCGAAGGCATCGCCCGGCGCATTGCGTTCCTGACGCAAGACCAGCCCTGGCCCGACACGCCACCCCCCGGAATCGCCGTCTTCACGCGCCTCGATACGGATGTCCGCGCGCTCGCGCCGGCGCTGGCGCGCTATGGCCTGGACCGGATCGAGCCGCTCTGAATTCGCGCGCATAGGACAAAAGGTCCGATATCTCTCATCGGTATTTCTGCCTATGGATGCGAACGGTTAGCACTGGTAATAGCGGCCAACTGCCGGTAAATGCCGCAATCCACAGGATGCGGTAACAGCATAGGGACTAGGGCGAAGGTGAACTACAAGCATATCTTTGCACAAGCGATCGACCGTCTGCATGAAGAAGGTCGCTATCGGGTGTTCATCGACATTTTGCGCAATCGGGGTAACTTCCCCAATGCCCGCTGCTTCCACGGTCATAACGGTCCCAAGCCGATTACCGTATGGTGTTCCAACGACTATCTTGCCATGGGCCAGCATCCCAAGGTCATCGCCGCCATGGAAGAAGCGCTGCACGATGTCGGCGCAGGCTCTGGCGGCACCCGCAATATCGGCGGCAACACCCATTATCATATCGACCTGGAAGGCGAACTGGCCGACCTGCATGGCAAGGAAGCCGCGCTGATTTTCACGTCGGGCTATGTCTCGAACGAAGCGACGCTGTCCACGCTGGCCAAGCTGCTGCCCGGCTGCATCATCTTTTCCGATGAGCTGAACCACGCCTCGATGATCGCGGGCATCCGCAATTCGGGCTGCGAAAAGCAGGTGTTCCGGCATAACGATGTCGATCATCTGCGCGAGTTGCTGGAAGCCGCCGATCCCGACGCGCCCAAGCTGATCGCGTTTGAAAGCGTCTATTCGATGGATGGCGACGTGGCTCCCATCGCTGCGATCTGCGACCTGGCCGACGAATATAATGCGCTGACCTATCTGGACGAAGTGCATGCAGTCGGCATGTACGGCGCACGCGGCGGCGGCATTTCGGAACGCGATGAGGTCGCCGACCGGCTGACCATCATCGAGGGCACGCTGGGCAAGGCGTTCGGCGTCATGGGCGGCTATATCGCCGCCGATCAGATGATCGTCGACGTGATCCGCAGCTATGCGCCCGGCTTCATCTTCACCACGTCGCTCTCGCCCGTACTGGTCGCAGGCGTGCTGGCGAGCGTGCGCCACCTCAAAGGCTCCAGCGAAGAACGCGA
Source organism: Sphingomonadaceae bacterium (assembly GCA_016000085.1). Lineage (GTDB taxonomy): Bacteria > Pseudomonadota > Alphaproteobacteria > Sphingomonadales > Sphingomonadaceae > Sphingobium. Next base: position 14,014 of record JAECRT010000018.1, on the reverse strand, counting down.
AGGGCAGCAGGCGTCCGCCGCGATGCTCAAGGCGATGATGGCCGACGCGGGCCTGCCGGTGATGCCGTCCGTCACCCACATCGTGCCGCTGATGGTGGGCGATCCGGTCAAGGCCAAGCGGATCAGCGACATATTGCTCGCCGAATATGGCGCCTATGTGCAGCCGATCAATTACCCCACCGTCCCGCGCGGCACCGAACGCCTGCGCTTCACGCCGGGACCGGCGCATAGCGAGCAGATGATGCGCGACCTGGTGAGCGCGTTGGTGGAAATCTGGGACCGGCTGGATTTGGAAAAGGCGGAGCGGCAGGCGGCTTAAGGCGTGCGTGAGGAGTAGCGAGCCTGCACCCCACCTCGGTTCGTCCTGAGCCTGTCGAAGGACGCGCAATTGCGCCCTCTCATTGATTTTGCCGATTACGGGCGAGCCGTTTCAGTCGCTCCCAATCGCCGTCGATCAATGCCTGCTTCGTAGCCCGGCTCCATCCCTTTGATACGGCGCTCGGCAGCGAGCGCCTCATCCCGTGTCCCAAAATTTCCGTCCAGACCAGAACCACCGGTCGACGTGTGGCAGTATAGCCACCAGTCACGCCCTGCTCATGCTGGGCAATGCGCAACTCCAGATTTTCTGTGTGGCCCGCATAAAAGGAACCGTCACGACATCGCAGCAGATAGGCATGGACAGTCATGCCCGATCAGTAGTTTGTTCGACAAGCTCAGGACGAACGGAGGCCGTAGAAGCGGTTTGAAAGTCCTCAAAC
>JAECRT010000018.1:11045-13156 GCA_016000085.1 Sphingomonadaceae bacterium | reverse complement strand
TTCGACAAGCTCAGGACGAACGGAGGCCGTAGAAGCGGTTTGAAAGTCCTCAAACCCGTACCACCCCACCCCGCATCGCATAGCCACGATACAGCGCCCGGCTATGCGCGCGACCGCCGATGACCCGGGCGACATCTTCGATCGCGGCATCCAGTTCCCGGCGCGGCGACACATGAAACTGCGCGAGCCAACCGAACAGCGTCCGCTTCCACAGGCTCGGCCAGCCTTCCTGCTGCCCGAAATCCACGACTTCCAGTCGTCCGCCCGGCGCGACGCATAACGCCGCCTGTATCAACGCTGCCTCCCAGTCGGGGATCATCGAGAGCGCATAGCTGATGAACACCCGGTCGAACGTCGCCTGCCCGAACAGCGCCGTCGGATCGAAGCCGCACGCATCGCCCTGCGCCAGCACGACGCGCGCGCCCATGCCCGCCTTCGCCACCGACCCGCGCGCCGTGTCCAGCATGGCGTCGGAAATATCGACGCCACACAGTCGCGCCTGCGGCCATGCCTTGCCCACCGCGATCAGGTTGCGCCCGGTGCCACAGCCAATCTCCAGCACCGTGCCACCGGGCGGCGGCGACAGATCGGCGATCAGTCCGTCGCGGCCCAGCAGATAATATTTGCGCGTCGCATCATAGATGTGCCGTTGATAGCGATAGACACCATCCATCAACCCGCCATGGCCATCCGCCACGGTTCAACCTTTCAGCACATAGAGATGCACGCCGCCATAAATGGCCGAACGGTCGCGCGCGGTGTAATCCAGCGAGGCTTCGGCCCGATAATCCCAGCGCGACAGCACGTCATCCTGTACCCGCCCCGGCAAGATGGTCGGTTCGCCCGCGGTGCGGAACAGCACCCGCGCGCCCGGCTTGGCCGTCCGCGTGATCTGCGCCCACAGCGCGTTCAACTGATCGTCATCCATCCAGTCCTGCGCGTCGAGCAGGATATAGCGATCCGCCGATGCAGCGGGCTGGTCGCTCAGGAAATCGGTGAAATTGACATGGCGCACATCGACGCGGTCGGCTCGCGCTCGCACGGCGGCATGGTTGGCCGCTTGCAGATAGGGCGGCAACGCCCCCTCGCCGCCTTCATAACCGCGCCCAAACGCCTGCACCGCGAAATAATTATCCTTCAGGTCAAAGTCGCAAGCCAGTTTCTCCAGCCGCGCCTTGAGCACCGTGTCCATCCGCTCGTCTCCGGCCAACGCCTCGAACTGGGCGGGCGGGATGCCCAGGCCAAAGAGCGAGGCGGGTTGGCTGGTCAGCCAGCGGACGAAGCCCTTGTCGAAGATCGGCGCTACTTCACGGTCGAAAATCTCGCGCTGCTCCTCGCGCGTGCGGGCGTCCAGCATCCGCCGGGGATTGATGCCATGCAGCCGCGCGAGCAGATGCGCCGCGCCGATGAAGCGGCCGAGTAGGCCATGCTTGTAGATGCCGCGTGCGAACCCGCCGATACGGCGACGGCCAATCAGGTCGCGCCCTTCCCAGTAACGCAGCGTTTCTTCGTCCAGATGGGGGGCGACGAAATTGCGATAGGCCGCGACATTATCCTTGCTGTCGGCCTGCGCGAAAAAGCGATGAAAGGCGGCATGGTCAGGCAAGGTCTGCGCCGCCATGATTTTCAGCTTGTTGAGCGCGATATGCGCGGTGTTGAGGTCGACCGCCGTGATCTTCGCGGGGTCAGCCGTCAGGTAGCTGAGCACATTGCATCCGCCCGATGCGATCGTCACGACATGGCTGTCGGGCTTGATCGCCAGCGCTTCCATGTCCACCGCCGGGTCTTCCCAGATCTGGGCATAGACAAGGCCACGGAAGGCGAAGGTGAAGGCGCGTTCCAGCAACCCCTGCTTCGACAGATGGCGGTGGCGATGGACGGCCTGGGTGACGTTCCGGTGGGCTGATGCGGCCATGCTCTCGCGACTCCTCGCTCGTGGTTCGATGTCGCGCCGATAGGGCAATCGCGTGTCGCGCCGGTGACGGTTGCGTTACCGGACAATGAACCCCCTTGCGGAACCGACAGCATGGCCCGCATCTTCTATCCTGCATGGCTCATTGGATCGAACCCCACCCCACCGGCATCTATGTCCGTCCCGCCGATGCGTGGAT
>JAECRT010000018.1:4660-10945 GCA_016000085.1 Sphingomonadaceae bacterium | reverse complement strand
TGCCTGCCGTTTCAGCCGGTGCCGTGCGACATCTTCGTGACCGAAGCGACCTTTGGCCTGCCCGTTTTCCGTCATCCCGATACCGGCAGCGAAATCGACCGCCTGCTCGCCGCCCGCCTCGCCCACCCGGATCGCTGCGTGCTGGTGGGCGCCTATGCCCTGGGCAAGGCGCAGCGTGTCATCACCGAAATCCGCGCACGCGGCTATCCTGACGCCATCTATCTCCATGGCGCATTGGAGCGCATGTGCGACCTTTATACCCAGTTCGGCATCCCGCTTGGTGATTTGCGCCCCGCCACCGGCGTCCCGGCCAAGGATTTGCGCGGCGCGATCGTCGTCGCCCCGCCCTCTGCCCTCAACGATCGCTGGAGCCGCCGCTTGCCCGATCCGATCACCGCCATGGCTTCAGGCTGGATGCGCGTCCGGCAGCGGGCGCGGCAACGCAATGTCGAACTGCCGCTCGTCATTTCCGACCATGCCGACTGGGACGAGTTGACCGGCACATTGCGCGAAGTTGCGCCCAGCGAAACCTGGATCACCCACGGCCGTGAGGAAGCCCTGCTCCACTGGTGCATGACCCATCAGATGCGTGCCCGCGCGCTCGCGCTCGTCGGCCGCGAAGATGAGGAGGAAGGCTGATGCGCGCCTTTTCGCAACTGCTCGACGGCCTCGTCTATACCCGCTCGCGCAACGGCAAGCTCACTCTGATCGCCGACTATATGCGCGCCGCACCCGATCCCGATCGCGGCTGGGCGCTGGCCGCGCTGACGGGCAATCTGGATATCAAGGCGGTCAAGGCGTCCGCCATTGGCGACATGATCCGCGCCCGCGTCGATCCCGTGCTGTTCGACATGAGCCGGGACTATGTCGGCGACCTCGCCGAAACGGTCGCGCTACTGTGGCCGTTCGCCGAGAGTGTGGATGACGCCACGATCGGCCTTGCCGATGCGGTCGAGCGCCTCCACGCCGTAAGCCGCGCCGCCGCGCCCGATACGCTCGCCGGCATGATGGATCATCTCGACGCCAGCGGCCGCTTCGCCCTGCTGAAACTTGCCACCGGGGGCCTGCGTGTCGGCATATCGGCGCGGCTGGCCAAGACTGGCTTTGCCCAAGCGTTCGGACTGGACGTCGATGATGTCGAGCAGGTCTGGCACGCCCTCTCGCCACCCTATGCCGCGCTGTTCGACTGGGCCGAGGGGCGGCACGGCCGTCCCGATCCCGAAGGCACGCCTTATTTCCGTCCGTTCATGCTGGCCCACCCCCTCGAAGCGGACAGCGTCGATCTCACCGATTATGCGGCGGAATGGAAATGGGATGGCATCCGCATCCAGGTCGTCGGCACTGGCCCGGAACATGGAAGCGAGACGCGCCTCTACAGCCGTGCCGGTGACGATATTAGCGGCAGCTTTCCGGACATTGCGAGCGCCTTTACCGGCCATGGAGTGCTGGACGGCGAATTGCTGGTCAAAGGCGAATTTCAGGGTGGCGAGGCTGCCAGCTTCAACGCCCTCCAGCAGCGGCTCGGTCGCAAGGCCGTCTCGGCCAAGATGATGGCGGACTATCCGGCCTTTGTGCGCCTTTACGACATATTGCTCGACGGCGACGAAGACCTGCGCGCCTTGCCCTGGACAGAGCGCCGCGCCCGGCTCGAAGGCTTCATGACGTCACTCGATCCTGATCGTTTCGATCTGTCCGCCTTGATCGACGCGCCCGATTTCGAAGCGCTGGCCGACATTCGCGCGGGCGCGCGCGACGCCGCGATCGAAGGCGTGATGCTCAAGCGTCGCGACAGCCCCTATGTCGCGGGGCGCAAGGCGGCCTTGTGGTATAAATGGAAACGCGATCCACTAACCGCCGACTGCGTGATGATGTATGCCCAGCGCGGCCACGGCAAACGATCATCCTTCTATTCGGACTATACGTTCGGCTGCTGGACGGAGGATGGCGAGTTGCTGCCCGTAGGCAAAGCCTATTCCGGCTTCACCGACGAGGAACTGCAATGGTTGGATCGTTTCGTGAGGACGAGCACAGTCAACCGCTTCGGCCCCGTGCGCGAGGTCGAGAAATCACTGGTGCTGGAAGTCGCCTTCGACAGCATCCACGACAGCAAGCGCCACAAGTCCGGCCTTGCCATGCGCTTCCCCCGCATCGCCCGTATCCGCCGCGACAAACCCGCGCATGAAGCTGACCGTATCGAAGGTTTGAGGCGGATGATAAGCTGAACCATCAAGAATAGACGGAGAAGGACCATGACCTATCAAGGAAGCTGCCATTGCGGCGCAGTGACGTTCAGTGTGGATGCCGATCCGCCGACCGAAGCGATGACCTGCAATTGTTCGCATTGCAGCCGAAAGGGCCTGGTCCTGACGTTCGTGCCCGCCGATCAGTTCGCCCTGAATAGCGGTGAAGATCGGATCACCGACTATCTGTTCTACAAGCACAACATCACGCATCAATTTTGCAAGACCTGCGGCACGCAGCCGTTTGCGCTTGGCAAGTCGCCCAATGGCCCGATGCGCGCCATCAACCTACGTTGTGTGCCCGAAGTCGACATTGCGTCGCTCACTATCCAGCATGTCGACGGCGCCAGCTTCTGAAACGAAAACGGCGGGCCGGGGAGGAGGGAACCATCTCCGCCGACCCGCCGGTCCTCACATCATGGCACGGTTCAGGGCATCAGTACCGTGTCGATAACGTGAATGACGCCGTTGGATTGCATGACATTGGCGATGGTGATCTTGGCCGATCCACCCTTGGCATCGGTCAGATACCAGTCCTTGCCCTTTTGCCAGGCAGTCAGCGTTTCGCCTTGCACCGTGGTCAACTTCGCCTTGCCGCCATGCGCCTTGGCATTGGCGGCGATATCCGTCGCCGTCATGCGGCCCGGCACGACATGATAGGTCAGGATCTTGGTCAGCATCGCCTTGCTTTCCGGCTTGACCAGTTTGTCGACGGTGCCCGCAGGGAGCTTGGCGAAGGCTGCGTTGGTGGGCGCGAACACGGTGAACGGCCCTGGTCCTTTCAACGTATCGACAAGGCCAGCGGCCTTGACCGCCGCGACCAGCGTCGTGTGATCCTGGGAGTTGGCGGCGTTATCCACGATATCCTTGGTGGGATACATGGCCGCGCCACCGACCATCGGGTTCTTCGCCAGAGCGACACCACCACCGGCAATCAAGAGAGCGCCGGCGATCGACAGCGAGATGCTGGAAAGCTTCATGATGACTTCCTTCCTAAAACCGCGTCCCGGGGGAAAGGGATGCGGTTTCAGCTACGAAGGGATGCGACGCATAGATGCTTTGCACATCTAAAGAATGGAAATTTTTCCCGCCGCCACTGGTGCTGAACTGGGTGCGGCATGGGGCATGCCTTCGGCCGGCTCCAGCGTCACCGCGAGCGTCGCCCCTTCGACCAGCAATTGTCTCTGCGTGTCGGACAGTGGCACGACCATCGTTCCCAGATGCGCAAGGCCACCCAGCGATACGGGCGCGCCACCCGCAGGGATAATCCACAATTCAGGCGAAAGCGCACCCGGAGTCAGCCCGGCCATCCGCACGACCATCCGGGTCGCGGCGGGATCGTAACGTGCGCTCACCAGCGGGCCATTGTCTGCCGTCCCGACCATCTGCGCGATCGCCATCGGCGCTGCATCCGCGGGCGGCTGTGGAACATCCGTCCGCACCAGCAGCAGCATGGCCAGACCCGCAGCCAGTGCGCCGCTGGCGATCGCCCCTGCTCGCCAGCGCCGTAACGCCGTGCGATCCGTGGCAGGATCGCCGATCCGCGCCGCCACGGCATCCCACACCGCGTCATGCGGCGTCACTGCATCCCATTGGCCATGCAGCGGCGCCAGGCGCGCTTCCCAGCCGCGCACCTGATCGGCAAAGGCGGGATCGGACAATTGCAGCCGCAGCGCCGCCGCCCGCTCCACGCCATCGAGCAGACCCAGCACCAGTTCGGCCGCCTGCGCGCTTTGTTCTTCCTGTGGGGTCAGCGGATCATCCATCGCCGATACAATCCTTCAGGCGCAAAAGGCCGCGCCGTATCCAGCTTTTCATCGTACCCAGTGGCACCTTTGCGCGGTCCGAAATGTCAGCATAGGTCAGCCCGCCGAAAAAGGCCGCGCGGATCGCCTGCGCCGTTCTGTCATCCAGTTGATCGAGGCACTCGAAAATGCGGGCGCGGCCCTCCCGCGCTACCAGCGCATCGTCGGCGCGCGGTGCTTCATCGGCGATGTCGACGGCGGCCTCTTCGGGCAGGGTCAACATTTTCCCGTTGGCGCGCCGCCAGTCGATGGCGCTGTTGCGCGCAATCGTCGCCAACCAGGTGATCGGACTGGCGCGCAGGGCATCATATTGCCCGGCTCGTCGCCACACCTTGATATAGACGTCCTGCAAAATATCCTCCGCGCCTTCCCTGTCACCAGAGATACGGAGGCAGATGCCGAATAGTTTCGCAGACGTCATCTCATAGACCTGACGCAAGGCGGCCCGATCCTGCTGAGCCACGCGCGACAAAGCGATAGCGAGCCGGGCGCGCGCGCCATCATCCTCATCATGCAGGTCGCCGTCTGTCACGCCGCGCAGACTAATCCGACATGAAGTCATTACAAGCCGCAATGCGAAGGCATCACACTGACTTTGCGCTGTAACGCCAAGTCCCTATATGGGCGCTTTCGCGCGTCGGGCGCGGCATCAGGATGGAGCAGTGAATTGAGCAAGGTTCTTGTCATCGGCGCAGGCGGCGTCGGGTCGGTCGCGGTTCACAAGATGGCGATGAACAGCGACATTTTCAGCCATATCACGCTCGCCAGCCGCCGCATCGTCAGTTGCGAGAAGGTCGCCGAATCGGTCAAGGCGCGCACGGGCGTCACCATCGACGTGGCCCAGGTCGACGCCGATGACGTCGCCGCGACCATTGCCCTGATCGAAAAGGTGCAGCCCAAGCTGGTCGTCAATCTGGCGCTGCCCTATCAAGATCTGAACATCATGGACGCCTGCCTCGCGACCAAGACCGACTATCTCGACACCGCCAATTACGAACCGCGTGACACGCCCAAATTCGAATATAGCTGGCAGTGGGCCTATCAGGAGCGCTTCAAGGAAGCGGGCATCATGGCATTGCTGGGTTCGGGCTTCGACCCCGGTGTCACCAGCGTGTTCGCCAGCTACATCAAGAAGCATCTGCTCGACACCATCGACACGCTCGACATTCTCGACTGCAATGGCGGCGACCATGGCCAGCATTTCGCCACCAACTTCAACCCGGAAATCAACATCCGCGAAGTGACCGCGCCGTCGCGCCATTGGGAAGGCGGCAAATGGGTCGAAGGTCCGGCATTGAGCCACAAGCAAAGCTTCGATTTCGACCAGGTCGGACCGAAGAACATGTACCTCATGTATCATGAGGAGTTGGAAAGCCTCGCCAAATTCTATCCTGAGATCAAGCGCATCCGCTTCTGGATGACGTTCGGCGACGCTTATCTGAAGCATCTGGAAGTGTTGCAGAATGTCGGCATGACCCGCATCGATCCGGTCATCTATGAGGGCAAGGAGATCATCCCGCTCCAGTTCCTCAAGGCCGTTCTGCCCGAACCGTCGTCGCTGGGTTCCACGACGAAGGGCAAGACGAATATCGGCGACATCGCCACCGGCACCAAGGATGGCGTGCAAAAAACCGTCTATGTCCTCAACATCTGCGACCATGAAGACGCCTATGCCGAAACCGGCAATCAGGCAGTCAGCTACACCACTGGCGTCCCCGCGATGATCGGCGCCGCCATGATGCTGACCGGCGCGTGGAAGGGTGAAGGCGTGTTCAATATCGAACAGATGGACCCTGATCCCTTCATGGACATGCTGAACAAGCACGGCCTGCCGTGGCAGGTGAAGGAACTGGACGCACCGCTGGCGTTCTGATGGGGATCGCGTTCCGTTTCTGGGCAACCCTGGCGGCACTGCTGCCGGGGATTGCGCTGGCGCAGGACGCGCCATCCGCTGACCCCTATGCGCCGGGCAAGGCGATCCTTGCCGAACTGGGCCGCATCGTCACGCCCAACGGCGTACAGGAAACGCATGAGGTCGTGCTGGGCGGCGCGAAGCAGGTAATTACCGTGCGTGGCGCGGATCGCGCCAACCCGATCCTGCTGTTCGTTCATGGTGATCCCGGCGCCGTGGAAATGCCGATCAGTTGGTCGTTCCAGCGACCGTGGGAAGATTTCTTCACCGTGGTCCAGTGGGACCAGCGGGGCGCCGGGCGATCCTACCTGTTGAACGATCCCGCCAC
>JAECRT010000018.1:0-4560 GCA_016000085.1 Sphingomonadaceae bacterium | reverse complement strand
TACAGGCCGGAAGATCGCAAGGCGTGGGACGATGGCAGCGCCATGACCATGAAGACGATGTGGCCCAAGCTGGCCGACATCGACTTTACCGGCACGAAACGGCTCAAGGTGCCCACCTATCTGTTCCTTGGCCGACACGATTATACCACGCCTTCGGTCATTGCCGACCGCTGGCTCGCCGCCCTGCAAGCCCCGCGCAAGGGCATTGTCTGGTTCAACCATTCTTCCCATCTGCCGATGCTGGAAGAACCCGGCCACATGCTTGCGGCCCTTATCAAAACCATCCGGCCGATCGCAGCCGACAAGGATAAATAGCCCATGGAAACGAAAGCCGGTGACCCCGGCGCCTTTGCGCGCTTTGATCTGTATCGCGTCCCCTCGCCCGCTTTCGTGGTGGATGAGGCCGCGATCCGGCGCAATCTGTCGATCCTTGCCGATGTGCGCGACCGCGCGGGCATCAAGGTGCTGGGCGCGCTCAAGGCCTTTTCCATGTGGTCGCTGGGCAGCGTGCTCGGCGAATATCTCGACGGCGTCTGCGCGTCCGGCCTGTATGAAGCGCGCCTTGGACGGGAGGAATATCAGGGTGAGGTCGCCACCTATTGCGCGGCCTATAAACCCGACGACCTGGCCGAAATCCTCAAAATCTCCGACCATGTGATCTTCAACAGCCCCGGCCAGATCGCGCGGATGAAGCCGCAGGTCGACGCGGCGCGCGCGGAAGGACGCCAGTTCGACATCGGCCTGCGCATCAATCCTCTCCATGCCGAAGGGGAGACGCCCAAATATGACCCCTCCCAACCGCACAGTCGCCTTGGTTTTCCGATCGATCAGTTGACGGCGGCTCATCTGGAGGGGGTGGACGGGCTGCACTTCCATAATCTGTGCGAGCAGGATTTCCTGCCGCTGGAGCGCACATGGGCAGCGGTGGAATCGCGCATCATGCCGCATGTCGGCGGCCTGAAATGGCTGAACTTCGGCGGAGGCCATCACATCACCCGCGCTGATTACCAACGGGACGCGCTCGTCGACTTCCTCCTGAAGATCAAGGCGCAGACGGGCCTTACCCTCTATCTGGAACCGGGTGAGGCGATGGCGCTCGACGCGGGCATCCTCATCGGCGAAATCCTCGACGTGATCGACAATGGCATGGCCGTCGCGATCACCGACATTTCCGCCACCTGCCATATGCCCGATGTGATCGAGGCGCCCTATCGCCCCGCCATGCTGCATGAGCCGGACGAAGGCGCGCTCACGCGACTGGGTGGCCCTTCCTGCCTGGCGGGCGACATCATCGGGGATTATCGAATCCCCGGCGGCGCGGAACCGGGTGCGCGGATCGCCTTTCTCGATCAGGCCCATTATTCGATGGTCAAGACCAACACATTCAATGGCGTGCCGCTGCCCGCCATCTGGTTGTGGAACTCAGAAAACGACGAACTCACGGAAATTCGGTCATTTTCCTATCAGGATTTCAAATCCCGTCTCTCCTGAAGCACGCTTCATGGCCCCTGGCGCAACAAATTTTACACATGCGCTTTACAGGGGGGACCCCTACGCATATATCGACCGTCCGCTGCCCCATGGGACTTCCACCGCAAGGCAGCTTCTTATGCCCATGAACGACACTGGAGGTCCCTTGAATTGCACAAGCATCCTAGCGCGCTGGGGGTAGCGACCACCCTCAAACCGGCAGCACCGGTAACGCTGATTCGTCCCGAAGCCGCGGCTCGGGCCGCCCGATTCTTCGTAGAGAAGTTTCCGGGTCGCTCGCTCTATGCGGTCAAGGCAAATCCGTCTCCTGATCTGATCCGTACGCTATTCGCATCGGGCATCACGCATTTCGACGTGGCCTCGATCGCTGAAGTACGACTGGTCGCCGAGACGCTGGAAGGTCAGGCAAAGCTCTGCTTCATGCACCCGGTCAAGGCCGAGGAAGCGATTGCAGAGGCTTATCACAGCCATGGCGTGCGCACTTTCTCGCTCGATACGATCGACGAGTTGGAAAAGATCATGCGCGCCACTGGCGACGCGACCGATCTGGAGCTGTGCGTGCGGTTGCGCGTATCGTCCGAACATAGCGAACTCAGCCTTGCGTCGAAATTCGGCGCGGAACTGGGTGAAACCCGCGAATTGCTGATGGCGACTCGTCAGGCAGCCGACGCGCTGGGCATCTGCTTCCATGTCGGCAGCCAGGCGATGAGCCCGCAGGCGTATAGCGATGCGATCGAACGCGTGCGCGCCGCGATCGTCGATGCGGCCGTCACGGTCGACATCATCGATGTCGGCGGTGGTTTCCCGTCCATCTATCCGGGCATGGAGCCGGTTGCGCTCGAAAATTATTTCGAAGCCATCCATCGCGGCTTTGAAAGCCTGCCAGTCAGCTATTCGTCGGAACTGTGGTGCGAACCCGGCCGTGCGCTCTCGGCCGAATATAGCTCGGTCGTGGTGCGTGTGGAGCGTCGTCGCGGCACCGAACTTTACATCACCGACGGCGCGTATGGCGCGCTGTTCGACGCGGCACATATCGGCTGGCGTTTCCCTGTCGCGCTGCTGCGCGAAGATGAAAGCGAAGCGGAATTGGAAGGCTTTTCCTTTTATGGTCCGACCTGCGACGATATGGACCATATGGTCGGTCCCTTCATGCTCCCGGCGGACGTGAAGGTCGGCGACTATATCGAAATCGGGATGCTGGGCGCCTATGGTGCAGCAATGCGGACCGGGTTCAATGGCTTCACGTCGGAAGCGACGATCGAGGTTGAAGATGAGCCGATGGCCAGCCTTTATGCCGAACCGGTTCCGGTGCGCCGTCGCGGGAATGTCATCAAGCTGGGGTAAAGCCGCTTTCGGTTTCCCCTTCAGGAGAGGATGCCTGTCCCTCGCCGCTCCCCCTGCGGCGAGGGACAAAATTTATCGGCGAAAGATGCCGACCAGCTCGACATGGGTCGACCAGCGGAATTGCCCCACCGGGCGAACGCTCTCCAACCGATAGCCGCCCGCGATCAGATGCGCGGCATCGCGGGCGAAACTGCCCGGATTGCACGACACATAGGCGATGAGCGGCACGGTGGAAGAGGCCGCCTGCATCACCTGTTCGCGCGCGCCCGCGCGAGGCGGATCGAGTATGATAGCGGCGAAGCGGTTCAGTTCCTCCGGGGTGAGCGGGCGACGGAACAGATCGCGATGGTCCGCCACCATGCGCCGTTGGGTACGCTGTCCGGCCGACTTGAGCGAGAGCAGCACATCACGCGCGCCTTCTGCGGCGTAAACCGGGCGTGTCGCGCCCAAGGCCAGCGCAAAGGTGCCCAGCCCGCAGAACAGATCCGCAATGGCGCCCGTTGCCGGCAAGGCATCGCGCACCGCGCCGACCAGCGTCGCTTCGCCATCCGGCGTCGCCTGCAAGAAGGAAAAGGACGGAAAGCCGACCGGCACGCCGCCAAAGCTCACCGTCACCGCTTCCGGCTCCCAGCGCGCCTGTGGTCCGTCCCCCTGGTCAATCATCAGGCGCGCCAGTTCGTGCCTGCGCGCAAAATCGCCCAGCGCCTCATCGGCCGCCAATCCTTCGACCCGCACGCCTTCCAACAGCAGGTCGACACCCTGATCGGTCAGGGACATGCGCACATGCGCCGCTCGCTTGTCCGGCAAGATGGTCCGCAACAGGGAGCGCAGCGGCGCCAGCAGGCGGAACAGGCGCGGGTCCAGCACCGCACACATGGACAGGTCGATCAGGCTGTGGCTGCCCGCTTCGGCAAAACCGATGGTGATGTTTTTGCCGGCGCGTGCGGCGCGTAACGACGCGCGCCGCCGGGTCATGGGGGGCGAAATATGAGGCGGCAGCAGCGTTTGTGCGGTCACGTCCTGTCCCGCCAGCGCGCCCGCCACCCGGGCAGCCACGAAATCGGCATAGCTGGCATCGTCGAGATGCTGAAGTTGGCACCCGCCGCAGGAGGGAAAATGGATGCAGGGCGGATCGGCATGATGTGGGCCGGGGACGATTTCGCCATCGGCCAGCAGCCGGTCGCCCGGAGCCGTTAGCGGCGCATGCCGACCGTCGGCGGTGACGCCATCGCCCTTGGCAGCGACGCGAATGATGAGGTCTGGGTCTGTCTGAATCACAATCGCGCGGCGATAGCCGCTGGCAGTGTCGCAAGCAAATCATCGGCGATGAAAGCCGGCAGCGCCCGGCGCGCCGCATCGCCATGCAGCCACACAGCCTCACAAGCCGCGCGAAAAGCATCACCCGTCACCGCGAGTCGCCCCGCCGCCAGCCCCGCCAATACATCGCCCGTTCCGGCTGTCGATAACCAGGTCGTTGCGCCATTGGCGACCGCCGCGCGCCCATCCGGGCCTGCGATCACGGTGTCGGCCCCTTTATAGACCACCACGGCCCCGGAGCGGGATGCAGCGGCCAGCGCGCGATCGATCTTGCTGCCGGGCAAGGGACCGAACAGCCGCTGAAATTCGCCTTCATGCGGCGTCAGAATGGCGTTGGCGGGAATGTCGCCCCCATCCCCCAACAATGTCAGCGCGTCAGCATCCAGCACCATGGCATGGCCTGCGTTC
>JAECRT010000080.1 GCA_016000085.1 Sphingomonadaceae bacterium | reverse complement strand
CTCCGATGGGTCGCATGGTCCGTCGCTCCTGCCAGAGGCCTTTCATGACCCTTTCCTTCCTGTCGCGCCGCCCGTCCCTGCTCATCGGCCTGTCCGCGATTGCCCTGATCCCGGCAACGCAGGCCGTGGCGCGAACGGCGCCTGCCGTCGCTAGCGCTGCGCCAGCGCCACTCTCCAGCCTCGTGTCGGCAGTCGACATTCCCTATCAGGAATTCACGCTCAAAAACGGCCTGCGCGTCATCGTGCACACCGATCGCAAGGCGCCGGTGGTGGCGGTGTCGATCTGGTATCATGTCGGGTCGCGCTTCGAACCGGCAGGCAAGACCGGCTTTGCCCATCTGTTCGAACATCTGATGTTCTATGGATCGGAAAATGCTGATGGTCCCTTCTTCGGGCGGCTGGAGGATATTGGCGCGACCGACTGGAACGGCACGACCTGGTTTGACCGGACCAATTATTTCGAAACGGTGCCGACCGGCGCGCTCGACCGGGCGCTGTTTCTGGAATCCGACCGAATGGGGCATCTATTGGGCGCGGTGACGCAGGCGAAGCTCGATGCCCAGCGCGGCGTGGTGCAGAATGAAAAGCGCATGGGCGAAAATGAGCCTTATGGGCTGGTCGAATATGCGCAACTCGCCGCTTTGCTGCCCGAAGGCCACCCCTATCGTCACTCCACGATTGGTTCGATGGCGGACCTGAACAGCGCCAGCCTTGCCGATGTGCAAAGCTGGTTCAAGACGCATTATGGCCCCAACAATGCCGTGCTGGTACTGGCGGGCGATATCGATGTGCCGACCGCGAAGAAGAAGGTCGAACATTGGTTCGGCAATATCGCCGCAGGTCCGCCGCCCAAGGATGTGGACGCCACCGTCCCCACGCTCGACAAGGATGTCGAGAAGGTGATGCAGGATAATGTCGCGGCCACCCGCCTCTATCGCAACTGGTCGGTGCCCGGCGTCAATGGCGCGGACTTGCCGGCGCTCGACCTGGCCCTGTCGGTCTTTGGCGGGCTGGGGTCTTCACGCCTCTACAATACGCTGGTGCGCGACGAGAAGGTTGCCGTGGGTGTGAAGGCCAGCATTCAGCCGTTCGAGAAATTGAGCTTTGCTGAAATCACCGTCGACGTGAAGCCGGGCGCGGACCCCGTAGCGGTGGGCAAGCGGCTCGACGCGCTGCTGGCGGACTATCTCGCCAAGGGACCGAGCGCGGACGAGGTGCAGCGCGCCGCGACGCAGCAGGTGGCGGGCACGATCTCCGGGCTGGAGCAGGTCGGCGGCTTTTCGGGCAAGGCGGTGACGCTGGCCGAGGGCGCGGTCTATTCGAACGACCCGGAAAAATACCGCAAGGATCTGGCCGTCTATGCCGCTGCGACCCCGCAGCAGGTGGGAGAGGCGGCGCGCAAATGGCTGGGTCGGCCGGTCTTCCGCCTGACGGTAGCACCGGGCGAACGGTCGGCGGCGGACAATGCGCTGGCGGGCAATGCGACGATGAAGCCTGCCTATTTCCGTGATCCCAAGGGCAAGGCGCCTGCCGCCGCGACGCCGCCAGCACCCACCAAGATTGCCGAACCGCCGATCGAGCCGGTCGCCGACCTGGATTTCCCGACGGTGGAACATGCCACGCTGAAAAATGGCATAAAGGTTTCGTTTGCCCGGCGGGCGACCGTACCGACGGTGCGGGTGTCGGTGGCATTTGACGCGGGCAATGCGGCCGATGACAAGTCAAAACTGGGCACGGCGGCGCTGACCACCGCGCTGCTGGACGAAGGCACGACCAGCCGCAGCGCGCTCCAGATCGCCGAGGAGCAAGAGCGTTTGGGCGCGGGTGTCAGCGCCGCCAACGGCATGGATCGCACGACCGTGGGCCTGTTCGCGCTCAAGCCCAATCTGGATGCGTCGCTGGGCCTGCTGGCCGATGTGATCCGAAATCCCGCATTTGCCCCGACCGAGGTTGAACGGCTGCGTGGACAGATGCTGACCCGGATCGCGGCGGAAAAGACCGAGCCGATGCCGATCGCCCAGCGGCTGTTGCCGCCGCTGCTCTATGGGAAGGCGCATCCCTATGGCATTCCTTTCACCGGGTCCGGCACGGAAAGCGGAGTCAAAGCGGTGACGCGCGCTGACCTGGTGGCGTTCCACGACACCTGGTTACGACCGGACAATGCCCGGATCTTCGTGACCGGGGACACGACGCTGGCGGAGCTGATGCCGCTGCTGGAAAAGCGCTTTGGCGATTGGAAGGCGCCGACTATCGCCAAGGGGACCAAGCTGTTCCGTATGGACCGGATGGCGCGCCCGGCGCGGATCATCCTGGTCGACAAGCCGCAAAGCCCGCAGTCGATGATTTTGGCGGGTGTGCTGACGGCCAAGAAGGGCACCGACAATCCGGTGGCGCTTCAGGCCGCCAATGAAGTGCTGGGCGGTAGCAGCACCTCGCGCCTGACCATGGACCTGCGCGAGGCAAAAGGCTGGGCCTATGGCGCGGGGACCGGGCTGCCCGGCGTGAAGGAGACGATCCCGCTGCTGGTCTATGCTCCGGTGCAGACCGACAAGACCGGCGAATCGATCATCGCCGCGCGCAAGGACATCACCGAATATCTGACCACCAAGGGCACCACGGAAGCCGAGCGCAACCAGACGATCAACGGCCAGATCCTGTCGTTGCCGGGCAGTTTCGAAACCTCGTCGGACCTGTTGTCCGCCATGATGCGCAACGACCTGCTGGGCCGGGCGGACGATTTCTATGAAACGCTGCCTGCCATCTATCGGGCGATGACGGTTGCCGACTTCGATAAGGCCGCGCGGGAGGCGATCAATGCCGACCAGTTGATCTGGGTTGTGGTGGGTGACGCAAAGCTGGTGCGGCCGCAACTTGACGCGGTGGGCCTGCCGGTGGAGATGGGGACATTGGCCGACTGACGGCGACGTAAAGGAGTGACTGCAATGGCAAATGTCGATGGCGCCTATGACTGCGTGGCCAAGACGCCGATGGGCGACCAGAAGGGCGTATTCACCGTCATCAGCAGCGGCGATCGCTTCAACGGCACGTTCGCCGGGATGATGGGATCGCTCGACGTGATCGACGGCAAGGTCGACGGCGACGCGCTGACGTGGAAAATGGAAATGACCATGCCGATGCCAATGACGCTGGAATGCGATGCCAGTGTTGCAGGTGATGCGATCACCGGCACGATGCAGCTTGGTGCGTTTGGGGCGTCGGCCTTCAACGGAACGCGGCGGGTCTGATCGTCGCAAAGTCATGGCCCGGCCTATGTCCGGGCCGTGACTGACGATCGCGAAGATACCAGGTCTATATTGTCTTGAACCACCTTCATTAGTTAGCTATCTAATGAATATGCCTTTGTCCGATAGCAAGCGCGCGCTGGCGCATCATATGACGCAGGTGGCGCGCGACTGGCGGCAGCTGGCCGATACGGTGCTGGCGGAGTTTGGCGTGTCCAACAGCGCGGCCTGGTGCCTGATCCATGTCGATCGGCTTGGCCCCGATGTACGGCAGGCGACACTGGCCGACTCGCTGGGCATCCGGCAGCCATCGCTGGTCCGCACGCTGGATCAGGTCCAGGCGGCGGGGTTGGTCGAGCGCGTGCCCGATCCGGATGACAAAAGATCCAACCACATCCTGTTGACCCCGACGGGCAAGGAACTGGTCGGACGGATCGAGGCCAAGCTGGGCCTTATGCGGCGCGAGTTGCTGGATGGTGTGCCGGACGCGGCGATCGAGATCATCGTCAGCCTGCTCGACCTGCTCGGCCGCCGGATCGCGGAACGACGTAGCGTGCCATGAGCGAATGGCGATGACAGAAAAGCTGGGCGTGCCGGCCGCCCTCTTCTCCCTCAAATGCTTCGCGGCGGGGATGTTGGCGCTTTACGTTGCGTTCAGCATCGGGCTGGAGCGGCCCTATTGGGCGTTCCTGACCAGCTATATCGTGGCGCAGCCGATGGCGGGGGCCGTGATTTCCAAGGCGCTGTTCCGCGCGATCGGCACGCTGGTCGGCGCAATGTTCGCGGTGGCGATCGTGCCGCCGCTGGTCAATGCTCCCGAATTGCTGGTGCTGGCAATGGCGTCATGGCTGGGCCTGTGCGTGTTCATATCGCTGCTCGATCGCACGCCGCGATCCTACATGTTCGTACTGGCGGGCTATACCGCCTGCCTGATCGTCTTTCCCGATGTCGACACGCCCCAGACCATCTTCACCGTCGCATCGCTGCGGGTGCAGGAGATACTGATTGGCATCGCGTGCGGCAGTCTGGTGCATGGCGTCGTTTTCCCCGGTTCGATCACGGCCATTCTGCTGGCGCGGGTAGAGGCGATGCTGCGCGACGCCGAACGCTGGTCGCGCGACGCCATCGCCACCGAGCCGGTGGATGGGCTGGACGCGGAGCGCCGCCGATTGGCGCAGGATGTCACCGAATTGCACCAGATGTCGGTGCATCTGCCCTTTGACATCAGCCGTCTGGCGCCGCGTGTGCGCACGGTGCGCGCATTGCAGGATCAATTGTCGCTGCTGTTGCCGCTGGGCGCGGCGGTCGAGGATCGGCTGGCGCAGCTCAAGGCTGCCAATGGCGGGATCGTCCCCACCCCGGTCGAGACGCTGATCGCCGATGCGCGCGACTGGCTGGCTTCGCCTACGCCCGACAGCGCGATCCGCGCGCAAGCGGCGCAGGCGCTGATCGATCGTTGCGCCGCGCTGGAACCGGAAGCCGCGCCTGACATGGGCTGGGCCAGCATGATGCGGCTGAGCCTCTATGCCCGGCTCGCGACGTTGATCGCGGTCCATCGCGATTGTCGTGACTTGTATGATCAGATGGCGACGCATAGCCGGTCGCCGGTCACCCCGCGTGTCGCTGAACTGCTGGAGGGGCGGCGCAACCGTGAACTGCATCGTGATTATGCTGGGGCGTTGCGGGGCGCATTCGGCGCTTTTGCCACCGTGGCGATCGGCTGTGTGCTATGGATCGGCAGCGGGTGGAAGGATGGCGGCACTGCCGTCATGCTGGCGGGCGTGTTCCTGGCGCTGTTTTCGGCGGTCGATAATCCGCTCGCGCCGCTCAAGGGCTTTCTGATAGGAACAATTGCGGCGTCGGTCCTCGGCGCGCTTTATGGCTATGCGATCATGCCCCGGCTGGATGGTTTTGCAATGCTGGCGGCGGCCTACGCGCCCGCCTTGCTGGTGCTCGGCACGATGATGGCGTCCCCGCGCTGGCCGGGGATTGCGCTGCCGACACTGTTGGGACTGGGTAGCCCGGTGCTGTTGTCGGACCATTATGTCAACGCCTTCGCCAGCTATACCAATGGGGCGGTGGCGCAGATCGTTGGCATATGGTTCGCGATCATCATGGCCGGGCTGTTGCAATCGGCCGGTGTGGAAGGCGCGATCCGCCGGACCATTCGGGCGGGATGGGCCGACATCGCCAATCGCGCGACGTTGATGTCGCCGCCGGATGTGCGCGGATGGATCAACCGGATGCTGGACCGGATCGCCTTGCTCGCTCCGCGTCTGGCGGCGACGCGCGCTGATAGCGGCCAGCCGCTCTATGATGCGCTGCGCGACCTGCGTACCGGCGTGGCGATTGGCGAGTTGCGCCAGTTGCGGCTGGACCTGCCGCGCGACGAGGCCGCGCCGCTGGGCGAGGTGCTGCGCGGGGTGAGCCGTCATTATCGCGCGCTGGACCCGGATGCGCCTGCGCCCGCCGACCCGGCGTTGCTGAACGACATCGATGCGGCGATCGACGACCTGGCCGCCAGCCCGCGCGCAGTGATCCGGCGCGAAGCGGTGCTGGCGCTGGTCAGCCTACGCCGCAATCTGTTTCCGCTGGCGCAGGAGTATCGGAGCGTGACGTCATGATCGGAGAAATCGCGCTGGGCGGCGTCTATGTGCCGACCTTCCTGTTGCTGGCGCTCGTCGCGTTGATGCTGACGATGGGCGTCGTCCGGCTGATCGCGGCATTCGGCCTCTATCGTTTCCTCGCCTATCGTGCCGCCGTCGATCTCAGCCTGTTCGTGCTGGTGCTCGGCGCGCTCGCCTTCCTCGTTCCCACCTTTGGAATCCGTCTATGAACCGCCTTTCCGCCACGCTGGTCCGCAGCGCCGCCACGATCGCCATCGTTGTTGTCGCCGTGCTGATCGCGATCAGCCTGTGGACCCATTATGAGGGCAGCCCCTGGACGCGCGACGGGCGGGTGCGCGCGGATGTGGTGCGGGTGACGCCCGATATTAGCGGGCTGGTGACGTCGGTTGCGGTGCGCGACAACCAGCGGGTGAAGGCTGGCGACCTGTTGTTCGTCATCGATACGCCCCGCTATGCGCTGGCGCTGGACGAAGCGAACGCGCGGATCGCGAGCGCGCAGGCGACGCTGGGGCAGGCGCGGCGCGAAGCGCGGCGCGATGGTGCGCTGGGCGATCTGGTCGCGGCGGAGACGCATGAGCAGAATCTGGCGCGGGTAGAGACAGCGCAAGCCGCATTGACCGAGGCGCTGAGCGGGCGCGAGGGCGCGGCGTTGAACCTGAAGCGGACGCGCGTGTTGGCGTCGGTCAATGGTGTCGTCACGAACCTGGACCTGCATCCGGGCGATTATGTTGGCGCGGGCAGCCAGGCGTTGGCGCTGATCGACCAGGATTCGCTGCGGGTGGAAGGCTATTTCGAGGAAACCAAGCTGGGCCTGATCTGCGTCGGCGCGCCGGTCACGGTGCGGTTGATGGGGGAGGCGCAGGACGTGCATGGCCGGGTCGAAAGCATCGCCTATGGCATTAACGACGACAGCCGGAGCAATGCTGGCAATCTGCTGCCCTCGGTCGAACCGACCTTCTCATGGGTGCGACTGGCGCAGCGCATTCCGGTGCGGGTGAAGCTGGAAAAGGTGCCCGAAGGGATGCGGCTGATTTCCGGGCGGACCGCAACGGTGACGGTGCAGCCGCATGACAGCGCGAAGAACGGAGAGTGCCGTCATGGCTAAAGGGTGGCCCACGCGCTGGACCACGCCGCTGCTGGCGCTGATCCTGTCCGCCTGTGCGACGGCCGGGCCGGATTATCGGCCGCCCGAACAATCGGCGGCGACGGCGCCGGGCGCGACGGGCGCCTTTCATTCGGCGCAGGGGCCGCAATTCGCGCAGGGGGAACTGCCCGATCATTGGTGGCGGCTCTATGCCGATCCGCTGCTGGACGGGCTGGTCGAACAGGCGTTGGCCGCCAATGCCGATTTGCGCCAAGCCGACGCCAATCTGACGCTGGCGCAAGCGGTGTTGCAGGAAGCCGAGGCGGGACGCGCCATCACCACCAGCATCGCCGGGGGCGAGACGCTGTCACGGCCATCGGGCGTGGGACAGCATCTGCCCGGCACGATTGGCTATGACCTGGGACTGAGCGCCTCTTATCCGCTGGATTTGAACGGGCGGATCAGGCGCGCGATCGAGGCGAGCCATGCGGATGTGGAAGCGAGTGCGGCGGCGCGCGACTATGTGAAGGTCAGCGTGGCGGCAGCGACGGCGCGTGCCTATGCGCAGGTGTGCGCGGCCAATTATGCGCTGGCGGTGAACCAGCGCGTCGTGGCGTTGCAACGCGATACGCTGGGCGCGACGCGGCGGCTGGCGAAGGGCGGACGCGGCACGGCGTTCGACGTCAGCCGGGCGCAGGCGGCAGTGGACAGCAGCGCGGCGGCGCTGCCCGCCTTTGTGGCGCAGCGGCAGAATGGCCTGTATCTGCTGGCGACCTTGCTGGGGCGGCCGCCCGCCGACTATCCCAAAGAGGTGGAAAGTTGCGCGGCGCTACCTGTGCTGGGTGCGCCTTTGCCGGTGGGCGATGGCGCGGCGCTGATCGCACGGCGGCCGGACATCAGGCAGGCCGAGCGAGCCATCGCGGGCGATACCGCGCGGCTGGGTGTAGCGATGGCGGACCTCTATCCGCAGGTCAGCCTTGGCGGGTCGGTGGGACTGACCGGACCGCTCAAGGATTTCGGATCGGGATCGGCCTTCGGATTCAGTCTGGGGCCATTGATCAGCTGGTCCTTCCCCAACCGGCCGGTCGTCAGGGCGCGGATCGCGCAGGCCGATGCACAGATCCAGGGGCGTCTGGCGGGATTTGACGGTGCGGTGCTGGAGGCGTTGCGGCAGACAGAGAGCGCGCTGGAAAGCTATCGGCGCGACGCGGAGCAGGCGGCGGCGCTCGACCGGGCGCGGGACAGCGCAGCGGTGTCGGCGGGGCAGGCAGGCAAGCTGTTCCGCTTTGGCCGGGGGGACTTCCTTTCGCTGCTGGACGCGCAGCGGAGCCTGGCCAGTGCGGAGGTGACGGCCGCGCGCGCGCGGGCGCAACTGGTGCAGGATCAGATTGCCGTGTTCCTGGCGCTGGGTGGCGGTTGGTCCTAGGCGATCGCGTTCAGGAGCGAGCCCTCAGCCCGGTGGTATGGAGTGGCGCGCGCTGGATTATGTGGAGCGGGCTGGGCCATAGGACACGGCAACCCGATGGCGGATCAAGGCGTGCGACCCGGCATGAAAAAGGCCCGCCGGTCTGAAGGACCGGCGGGCCATGATCGGTGCGACCCGACAGGCTTAATATTGAACGGTGACTATCACGGCCCGGCGGTTTTGCGCCCAGGCGGCTTCGTCCGAACCCAGCGCGGCGGGGCGTTCCTTGCCATAGCTTACCGTGCTGATGCGGCTGGAATCGATGCCCAGCGAGGCGAGATAATTTTTGGCTGCGTTGGCCCGGCGTTCACCCAGCGCGATATTATA
>JAECRT010000079.1:5771-8947 GCA_016000085.1 Sphingomonadaceae bacterium | reverse complement strand
CGTACCCGGCGCGAAGCTGTGCATCTTCCCAACCGCTATAGGGCGGCGATCCGGGCTCGGAGAGTCCGAGCAGTTGCGCACGGGCATAGAGGGCGCTCACAGCGCGGCCGAGGCGGGCAGCCAGTGTCGCGGTTGGTTCGTGCATATAGCAGCGCGCCAGTTCCTCATCCTCCCACGCGATCCAGGATCGCCGCGAGTTTCGGCGGAGGCCAAGATCATAGATACGCGTGGCGATGCTGGCACGCGATCGGCCCAGCACTGTGGCAATCTCCTCTAGCGTGCAGTCATCGGCGAAGGCGGCGCGCAAACGCAGCGTTTCATCGGGGAGCCATGCGTCGGCACGGAAAGCCAGTTCGGCAAGTGGCGCGGTTGTACCTGTTTGCTGGTCAGGGACGAACGGGGTGAGTTCGACGATATCAGCGTCGAGATCGAAGCTTGTCTCTTTCATGGCACGCTCCGTTCAGACCAGGCCGATGACGGGCGTATCGACGACACGCAGGCGCAACCGGGCAGACAGCCGCGCGATCCGCGTATCGCCGCGCGGCATCGTGTCGGACGCACCGATCGCGGCGAGCAGGTCGAGCCCGGCATCGATATCGTTCGCAGGCAGGGCAAGGTGCCGCACCAGATCGTCCGCCGTGGTGGCGTTGGGCGCTATGCTGCCCAGTGCGCCGACAATGCGGGCTGCGGCGGGGGCGGCGGGATCGAGGAGGAAGGCGTCGAGCGCACGTTGGCCTCGCATCGTCACCCGATCGCCCTTTGTCGGCATGACCTCGCGCAGGGCGTCAAGATCAAGCAGGGTCCGGCTTTCATCGGCATCAAGATCGGCGGCAGCGACGAGATCGGGCGTGCGCCCGATATGGGGTGTGATTGTCTGATCAATCTTCGCCAGCACCGGGATTGCCGCGAGCGCGGGTCCGAAGGCGAAGAACTCGCCGGGCGGAAGCTGGCGCAGCAGCGCCGCCTGATCGCTGCCGAACCCGAGAAGATCGGCAGCGCGCGCAACATCGCGGTCGAAGACATTGAGGCCGATCAGATGATTGTGCAGTTCGGAAACCACCGAACTTGCAAGCTTGGCGAGGCGCTGGGTCGCGATTATCGTGCCAATGCCGCGCTTGCGACCCCGCGCGCACATATCCGTCAAGGTGGCGACCCCGAGGCGGCGGGTTTCCGCGTCGCGGGCCGAGGCTGCCATATGCGGCGCGAGCAGATGCGCCTCGTCGATACATACCAGCACGGTGTGAGCCCAATGTTCGCGCGGTGTCGAGAGCAGGCCCGCAAAGAAGGCCGCAGCTTTCTCGATGCGATGATCGGGCTCCAGATCGGTAAGGTCGAGATGGAGGGCGATACGATGCTGCCGCGTTCGCAGCGCGAGCGCTGTGAGACCATCATTGGCATATTCGCGTGCGATGACCGTCGTTGCGCCGATATGCGTAGCAAGGTTGGCGAACTCGCCTTCCGGGTCGACAATGATGGTGGTGAGATAATCGAACGCTTCTTCAATGATCCGGCGCAGCGTCTGGCTTTTGCCCGCACCCGAAGATCCCTGAATCAGACAGCGCCCCGACATCAGCTTGCCGAGATCCAGTTCGAGCGGACCCGTTGAAGAGCGGCCGAGCGGGACTTTCGTGTCACGGGTGAAATCATGGTTGGCGATGGTCATCTGATGTCCTTCTTCACCCGGCGTCGCGCAGAGCGGCCGGAGATGCTGGTCGAGGGAATGGGCTTGACGCGATAAGTGGCTGGCGGCCTGGCGATCAGGGATGCTTGTGCTGCGATCCCTCGATCGACTGTTCGGAGAGCGTGGCGTCCTTTTCACAGGCCTCGCAAAAAGCTGCGTCGAACACAGCGCCGAGCGCCCAGTCCTGGGCATCATCGTCCCAGCGCGCCCAGGCATCGCGCATCACCTCGGCGCTGCCACATGCAGAACAGCGGATCGTGATCCTGGCAGCGGGGTTTGCGGCATTGACCGATTCCCCAACGTCGCCCGTTGCCTCCCCCTGCCCGGCCGCGAAGACCGGGAACCGATCGGAAGGCGGTTCATCACGGTCGAAGCTCAGCCAATTCGCTCCAGCCTTGCGGGCGTCCGACAGCAAAGCCCAGAATTCAGGCGAAAGCCCATCGGGGCGGTCGGGCCAGTCATCGATAAAGCCAAGATGGACCCAGAAGCCATATTGGTGGGCCTCGATCGACAAGATCGGATGATCGACGATGATCCGGCCGCTCCTTCGCGGCGCGTGCTGGATCAGCCGGTCGATGGCGTCATGCTCGGCGCACGGAAGATGCGCTGTCGAACAGGCGCAGACGGGGAAGCGGCGCATGGCCGGTCTCCTTGATTGGGTTGGGACAGGGGCGACAGGCGCGGCGAGCAAACTCGGGCACCCTTTCAATTCGGCAAGAAATCGACCGTGATGGCACCGCGCTCGGCGTGAATGACGATCTTGCGATCGAGCGGGATCAGCCAGCTCAGATTATCCCAGGCGCTCATGTTGATGGCTTCGAGGGTGGCAGCGTCCTCCCCAAGGAGGATATGCGTAGCGTGCTGCCGCGCCTCGCGTTCGAAGGATCGCGACTGGGTGTCCCAGCTGTCGCAGTCGCCATCATCAGCCCCACAGAAGATCGTCGCATAGATCATGCGGCTCAGTCTGTCCGGGGTGATACCATCATCGCGCGTGGCCAGGATTATGGCCTCCGCAATATCCCAACCGCCATTGCGGCAGACGAGCGCCGGGATTTCGATGGAATGGAAGCTGTGTGGCGCGTCCGTGCGACCGGTTTCACAAACCGTCAGCTCGATGACGATCCGGTCGACCAGGCCACAAGCGAAATCGGCGGGGAGACACATGTCGTCGTCATAGCGATGGACGGAGCCTTCCCGGTCGATGCGCAGGGAAATATCCCTGATCACCGGGAGCGTGTCATACCAGGCGTAGCCTTGCAGCGCGTCTTCCGCCTCGACGAGTTGCACATCCTCAATGGGCGGTTTGCCCCGAGCCAGCGCAAGCGCCTGCGCGATATCGGGCTCCAGCGCCGGCACGATCAGCATTGCGCCTTCAGGAGCGATCATGCGGCTGCTTCGCCCATGACAGTCGTCGGCGGTCTGCGGCCGCCAGATCGCCAGCCCTGAGCGCGCCTGCGGCAGCGTGACGCCCAGCTCGCACGCCCGCTGCCAGGCG
>JAECRT010000079.1:3781-5671 GCA_016000085.1 Sphingomonadaceae bacterium | reverse complement strand
CCGGCGCATCCATAATATCGATCCGGACCGTCCAGAGACTGCCGCTATCCTTTTCTTCCCGCACCGTCGGCAAGGCGCATTTGACGCGGTGCCCGTGAAAATTGATGCGTTGGTCTCTTGGCCAATCAGGATCCCGGTCATAGGCACCGATACGGCAGCCGCAGGCGTTTTCGACAAACATGGCGTCCTTGAGGAAGTCTTCGCGGGGCAGCAGCGTTTCGTTCAAGGTGACCGGTAAGGGATAGTGACGGGCTGCATCGGCGACGACCGCAGACAAGCCTTGCTTCCAGTCGGGCGGTAGTTCGATCGAGATCAGCGTGCCCCAACCGATCATGGCCGGGGCGATGGCAAGCGGCGCGCCGCTGTCCCATGCGTCTGCCGGAATCTGGACTTTCCAGGCCGTGCCCGCAGAGGGAGAGAAGGACTGGATTTCAACCGTGCGGCCGGCAAGGCTGAACATGCCCATGCCGGCCGGGTCTTCGCTGCGGGCAATGTCATCGCCCCAGCCCGAATGGCCCAGCATCAGCAGGGCGGCGGGATCATCGATGCCGCAGCCATCATCGCGGATGTGCAGATGGTATCGGCCGTCCTGTTCGGTCAGATCGACCGCGATGCAGGTGGCACCGGCGCGCCTGGCATTCTGGAACATCTCATGAAGGCAGTCCCGGCTGTCGCCTGAAAAAAGGCGTGAAGCGCGGCGGATCGCGTCCGGGCTGACGGCACTATGGATCGTTGGGGGGAGGGGCATGGCGGTCTCCCTGGTTCCGGACTGGAACCCATCATCCCTTCCCCTCTTCCTCCCCTCCATTTGTCGTCAAAGGGCATGGTGCCCGTTGAGGCCCATGTGCAAGCTGCTGTTGCGGCAGCGGTCCCCGGCTGCGAAGAACGAGGAATGCCTCAGGATATGGATTCGCAACTGACCGCCTTGCTCCGGCGCCTGCCGGACTGGATGCGCCGGGACATCGCCGCCACCGATCCAGCACGGCGCGAACGCGCCGAGGAGGCACTGCACGCCATGCTGCTTGCCCTGATCCAGGGAACAGCAGGGTCGGTATCAGGGCAGGACGGCTGATGGCGGCCTCCATGAAGGGCAGTCGCGGTTCGGGCAAGATGACGTCCGAAGCGATCGCGGCGCTGGGAGCCGGTCGCCTTGCCCGGCTTGTTCTCGCCCAGGCCGAGCGTGACGCCGTCTTCGCCCGCGCCGTCCGCATGGAACTGGCGGCCAAGCACCATGGCGGCGCGCTGGCCCACGAGATCGACAAGCGACTGAAGACCATCCGGCGTTCGCGCGGGTTCGTCGAATGGGACAAGGCCCCTGCACTCGCGCGCGAACTCGATCAGTTACGCGAAGCGATCATGGGGCCGCTGGCCGAACACTCTCTGAGCCAGGCGATCGATAGCATGCAGCTGTTCCTGAGCCTTGCCGAGCCGGTGTTCGAAAGGTCGGACGACAGCAGCGGGTCGCTTGGCGAGATATTCCGGCAGGGCGGTGAGGATCTTGGCCGACTATGGTGCCAGGCGGACATGTCCGATGTCGAGCTGCTGGCAGGTGACATTCTGATGCTTGTCGAGGGCGACGGTTATGGCGTCTTCGACGATCTGCCGGAAGCGGCTTCTCCAGCCTTGGGGCAGAAGGGCCGCGCAGCCTTGCGCGGGATGCTGCTTGAGCGGCAGGCGGCCAAGACAGGGAATGACCGGCGACAGTTCGACTATAAGGTCGGCTGGCTGCTACCCAAACTCGCCGATCTCGACGGCGATGTGGACGCCTATATTGCAACGGTCGATCCCGATCGTCGCAACCCCCTGCTCAATGCGCAGGTGGCCGCCCGATTGATCGCACATGGTCGTGCGGCAGAAGCCCTTGACTGGATCGACGCACCGGTTGAGCGC
>JAECRT010000079.1:0-3681 GCA_016000085.1 Sphingomonadaceae bacterium | reverse complement strand
AAATACTACCCCTATGCCGCGCGGGACTTTGCAGCCGCGACGGATTTGGCCGACCGTATCGCAGGCGATGTCGATGTCGTACCGCATGATGACTGGCTGGCCGATCTTCGCAAGGTGCATGGACGCAAGATCGGCTTCTGGAATCAGGTCGCGGGGAAATTCGGATAATCGCGGAGAAGCCGGGGCGGCCAGATTGGAAACCTCCCTACCAATGGTGGAGCGGCAGTCCGTCGACGTCACTGCCGTCACAGTCGAAGAGCAGGAACTGGAAGCCGTGCGCGCGGCCGAAGGCGATGAGCCGCAGCAGATCCTGCGGCAATTGCGCACGGCGGTCATCATCAATGGCGCGCGTCGGCACGAACCAGCCATAGACCGAAGCCGCGATGTCGATCGGTCGATCACTGGGCGGCCAGGACGCCCATTTATCGAGGCATGAGGCGGTATGAACCGTCAGATGGGCGGTCGATAGTACACAATAGCGGCCTTGCTCGATCGATCCGGCAACAAGGGGAGACGGGTGTGCGACGGACGCAATACGCATGCGATCCTTCGTGCAGCTTTCTGACGGATGACCTTCGAAATAGCTTGATATAGCTTCGGTGTCGGACAGAGCGTTCGGGTCGCGCACGTCGTCAATCTCGCTCCAATATTCACGGCAATAAGCAGCGATTTCCACTTCGAGAGCCATCGCATCGACTGCGACGTGGATATTCATTCCATGCCGATGTTCAATCACGGCAGTGAGGACCTCTATCGCCAGATGGTCCTCATGGCTGGTGCCAATCGCGGTTTGGGGGGGTGCGTCATATCCGGTCGATGGAAACGACGTCGATCTGACGTACCGAACGGGCGCAGTTGCGCGAATGACCGGACGGCGCGGATCTGACCAGTCGATCGTGTCGGCAATCCAACGGGGCACGAAATCCCAATCGAACGACAACGGATATTCGCCTTCGACGGTGCGCCATGCAGCCTCGACCGCATCGACCCAGCCTACCACGATCAGACGCAGCGCCGCCGTGCCGAGCGTATCGACGCATTTGCGCAAGGCGAGCGCCAGACTGCTTGCATCGGGAGTGGTCTCTGGCCGATCGCGCAGTTCGAGGACGGCTTCCCAAAGACAAGCAGCGGTTTCGAGATGGGATAATGTGTAGCGGGTCATGGAGATGGCTCCAGGGGAAGGTGGCACGGCGCCCACGGTTCGGACAGCGGCTGGATCGGCACACCCGTCTCAGGATTCCGGCTCGGAAGTTCTGTCATCGAGATTGATCGCAGAGCATGATCAGGCCGTGCGGACAGTGGCGGTTCGGCTGAGGTCAGGAATGCGCGCATCGTCATAGACGCTGTTCACCGACATCTGCAGCGCCTGTTGCTCCGCAGCAAACCAGGTAGATGCGGGAACGGTGTAAGTCTCGGTGGCATATCGCTCGCCGCCGCTGAAGAAGGCGATGTCGACGATGAATTGGGGCAGGGGAAGGGACGAATGGGCGCCCATGGCGGCATCCTTTCATGACGATGGCCACCCCGGCGAATGACCGGGATGGCGAGGAGGGAGGTGGAGAAGGCATGAGAGCGGCGGCGTCGGGCCTCAAAGCGCCTGTTCGAGCAGCTTTCTGGCCTTATTCTCCAGGTCGAGGCGGCTGTCCTGATGCGGCTTCGCGCGCGCCAGCGCTGTTATGCCCTGGACGAAATCATAGATGGATTCCGGCGGCCGGCCTTCCTCGGCCAGCACGGTCTGGATGATCTTTGCCGTCTCGGCCCTGGAAAAGCCGCGTTTGCGCAGGAAGGGTTCGCGCTCTTCCTCCTTGCGCACGACGATCCGCTCGCGAGCGGCCTTGATGCCGGAGATGAAATGCGACGGCGAGGAGTTTGCGAAATGCTCGAGCGCGGGCGCGGCCTGATGCGCGAAACGGGCGCCGGCGAATTTCGAGTGGCGGATGTTGACCTCCTCGAAATTCTCGACACCCCACAGACAGCGGTTGGCGCATACGCCGCGCAGATAGAAAGTCGCGATCCCGAGCGTTTTGGAGCCGACTTCACTGTTCCAGGCGTAGAACCCTCGAAAATAAAGGTCGGGATCGCCATTAGGAAGCTTGCCGGCCTCGATAGGGTGCGTGTCGTCCACGAGGAACAGGAAAATGTCCCGGTCCGATGCGTAGAGCGTGGTCGTCTCCCTGGTGATATCGACATGAGGGTTGTAGGTCATGCTGGCCCAGTCGATCGTTCCGGGCACCTTCCAGCGCGTGTCGCCGACGCCATCGCCGGCAAAGGCCATCACCGCCTGGACCAGTTCCCAGTCGAAGATCCTGCCATATTCCGACCCGGTCGCCGCCCGCAATTCGGTGCGACCATTCTCGGTCTGAAGCAGTTTGACCTGCTCGCCCCGGTGGTTGATCAACCCATGCTGCAGGTTGATGCCGGCAAGCGCGGCAGGCAGCTGCCGCAGATAAGAGGCCGGGGCACCGACGAGACTTGCCACCTGGCCGAAAGACCAGTTGGTGGGGGCAAGCGGTCGATCATCGCCAGGCGCCACCAGCATCAGCCGCTCTGGATTGTCGCTTTTCGCCTCGACCCGGATCGAGCGGCTTTCAACGATACGCGTGGTCGCACGGTCCGCGCGGCCGCGCACGGCATCATAGAGACTGGTCAGCGAGAGATATTTCTCGTCGTCGGGACGGGAGAACCACTCGGACGATACGCGGCTGCTCATGCGTCCGCGCGAGACATCGATCCGATAGGGCGCCGTAACGCGGGGGCTTTCGTTCATGGGGGCAAGGGTCGCCATGGAAATCGTCTCCTTGAGATGCAGAGCGACAGGTGCTTCACCGCTCCTGTCACATCCCCGCCCCTCCCTTCCCTTTCGCGCACCGCGATATCGGGTTCACGAGACCCCGACCGGCGGCGGCAGGTACGACGGCGGCTTGTATGTTTTACAAATTGGCGTATATGTTCAACGAAAGGAGGCCATGATGGCGACGAAGCACGAGGATCATCTGTCCCAGCGACATGGAGCGGTCGTGGCCGCTGCCAAGGCGGCGGGTTTGCTGTCGGGCACGAACAGCGCGGTCGGCGCCCGCGTCCCGCGTGAACTCATCGATCGCGCCAAGATGCGCAGCGGCATCGCCTCGACCACCGATCTTGTCGAATATGCGCTCGCCAAAGTGGCGCTTGAGGATGATTTCGGAGCCAGGCTTGTGAGCCGGAAGGGCACGATCCCTGCGGACATTGCGCTTGGGATTTGATCGCAAGGCCTCGTTGCGCAGGATCAGGCCGCAGCGATCTGCTGCCAGGCTGGCGCGACGACCCGAAGAGGCATTGCCGCTCGTTCACAAGGCAGCTGTCATAGGCCGCGAGCTTCTGCTCGACACGTGCGTCTATATTGACGTGCTTCAGGGCAAGACACCGGTTGAAGTAGACTGTTTGCTGGAAAACCGGATCGTCAATCATTCCTGTGTGGCGCTTGCCGAAATGACCCACCTGATGGGCGCGCTCGATCCTGCCGACAAGCGCACGGCGTCGGTGCTCAAGACCCTGGGACGGACAATCGACGATATCCCGGAGCATCGTCTGAGCGCCCCCTCCTCCCGCATGTTCGGAGAGGCCGGTATGCTGGCAGGCATGGTCACACGGCTTTGCGGCCAACCCCATTCGATCGCCCTGCTCAACGATGCCCTGCTGTTT
>JAECRT010000078.1:5317-9109 GCA_016000085.1 Sphingomonadaceae bacterium | reverse complement strand
GCCCGGTTCCTCATCGTTGGTCACGCTGCCATCGGGGCGCACGACCATGATCTCGGCAAACGGAATCGCCGACCCCATCGAATCGGGATGCGCCTCCACAAGCGCAGGGGGCAGATAGGTGGACCGGAACGCTTCGGTCAGGCCGTACATGGGATAGAGGTCGGCATGGGGGAACAGCGCCCGCAACTTTGCCACCAGCGGCCGAGTCAGCGCGCCCCCGCTGTTCGTCAGTCGGCGCAGCTTGGCGGCGACCTCCTCGGGCCAGTCCATTTCGGTCAGCTGCACCCAGAGCGGCGGCACCCCGGCCAGCGTCGTGATGTCGCGCCGGTCGACCAGCTTCATCACATCGCGCGGCGTCAGATAATCAAGCGGGTAGACGCAGCCTCCCGCATACCATGTGGAAAATAGCTGATTTTGACCATAATCGAAGCTGAAGGGCAGTATGCAGGCGGTCCGATCTTCGGCGCTCAGCCCCAGATAGTCCGCCACAGCCACCGCGCCCAGCCACAGATTGGCATGGCTCAGCATTACACCCTTGGGCCGCCCGGTTGATCCGCTGGTATAGAGTATCGCCGCCAGATCGTCCGGCTTCGCCGTCGAAGGGCCGATCGCCGTGCCCCCGCTCATGGCGCAGGCCGCGTCATCCTCACGGTGGATGCGGCAGCCGGGCGGGACATCGCCCTCCGCCAGCGTACCGAGTCGCGCCGCTGTGCCTATCAGCAGCGTCGCGCCGCTATCGGCCAGGATGTGGGCGACTTGCCCATGTTTGAGCAGCGGGTTGATCGGCACATGCACCAGTCCCGCGCGCGGCGCGGCCAGCGGCATGAGCGCGGCCACCGGCCCCTTGGCGACCCAGCTTGCAACCCGCGCGCCCGGCTCCAGCCCGGACCCGGCCAGCCAGCCAGCCAGCCGCCCCAGCGTATTCTCCAACTCGGCAAAGCTGTAGCTGCCCGATCGCCCATCGAGCGCGGCTCGCGCCGGATCGCCGCGCAGCAGGACATGGTCGATCGGGAGGCTATGCACCCCCTCGTTCCTCTCCGATGTAGCGGGCATGGGCGCGCTTAACTCCATTTCCAGACTTTTCTTCTAAACGGCCTCATTCTCGCTGCGGAGATAGTCGGTTGCGCTCGACAAGGGAATATCACAGGCTTGCCGATGTGCGGAGCGGACTGCATTGTTCGCCCGATCGCAGCAACACGCCCGGCCTGTTCGATCGGCTCGACTGGTTCAACCTGCTGCATAGCCATATTTTTCCTGACATTCCCGTCCGCATCCTGCATGCCGAAGATAACGGCGCGCACGCCTGGCTGTTCCTGCTCGCGCCCGCAAGCCGTCGCATCAGCGCCCTTGCGAACTGGTATAGTTTCGCCTGGGCGCCCGTCTTCATCGACGCACCCGATCCGGCGCAGCAGGCGGTCCTGCTCGATGCCCTGACCAGCCATCTGATCCTGACGCAGAGCCGGATCGATCTCTATCCGATGGGGGCTCACGCCGACCTGCTCGCCAGCTTCCGGCGCAGTGGGTGGTTCACCCTGTCGCGACCGATGGGCGCGCGTCATCTGTTGCGGGTCGGCGGACGCGACTTCGCGACCTACTGGGCCAGTCGTCCCGGTCGGCTGCGCACCCTCGTCCGGCGCAAGGGCCGCGCCAGTCCCTACACGCTTTCCATCACCGACCGGCTGACCGACGATCTGTGGGCAGACTATGTCGATGTTCATGCGGGCAGCTGGAAGCAGCCCGAACCCGGCCTTGGCTTTCTGCGGGCGCTGGCCGAACAGGAAAGCGCAGCGGGTACATTACGCCTGGGCTTTGCCCGGCTGGACGGGCGCGCCGTTGCCACCCAGCTGTGGACGGTGGAGCATGGCGTCGCGCTGATCCACAAGCTGTCCCACGACCGCGACCATGACGCCGGATCACCCGGCACGCTGCTGAGCCACGCGATGTTCGCACAGGCGATCGACGATGACCGCGTCACGCTGATCGACTATGGCACGGGCGACAACAGCTATAAAAGCGACTGGATGGAGGAGCGCATCCCCCTGCACAGGATAGACGCCTTCAACCCGCGCCGCGCATCCGCATGGCTGCCCGCCGCGCGCACCGCCATTTCCGCGCTTGTCGGATAGGCCACGAATGTCTAGGGACGGTGCCACCATGCGGGCGGATAATATACAGCCGGTAAGCCGGCCAGCCGATCTTGAAACTCAGCTTCGTGCCCTGTTGCGCGACGTGTTGAGCCTGTCCCAGGATCGGGTGGACGGCTTCGTTGCCGACACCGCCCTGTTCGGCGCTCTGCCCGAACTGGATTCCATGGCGGTCGCAGGCCTGCTCACCGAAATGGAAGACCGTTTCGGCTTCATGATCGATGATGAAGATATTGACGGCGACACGTTCGAAACATTCGGATCGCTGCTGGCCTTCATAAAGGCAAAAGTCGACTAACAGCCCCCTGCGCTGCGAGCGGGTCGAGATCTATGTCCCGACGCCGCCCGAAACGAACGTAATGGGGTTTACTCCGCGGCCATTGCCTCGAAATCCGCTTCGGCCAGGAATTTCTCGACATCGAGGGCCGCCATGCAGCCCATGCCCGCCGCCGTTACCGCCTGACGATAAATCTTGTCCGTGACGTCGCCCGCCGCGAACACGCCGGGTATGGATGTGCGGCTCGTGCCCTTTTCCACCAGCAGATAGCCTTCGTCCATCGGCAGCTTGCCGGTGAAGAGTTCCGTCGCGGGATGATGCCCGATCGCGACGAAGCCGCCATCGGTCGGCTCGTGCGACTTTTCGCCGGTCACTGTGTCGATCAGGTCGATGCCGACCAGACCTTCGGGCGTGCCGCCGCCGACAAATTTATCAACCGCCTTGTTCCACAGCACCTTGATATTGGGGTGCGCATGGAGCCGTTCCTGCAGGATCTTTTCCGCGCGCAGCGTGTCGCGGCGATGGATCAGCGTTACGTCATGGCTGTGGTTGGTAAGGTAGAGCGCTTCCTCGACCGCAGTGTTGCCGCCGCCGATGACGACGACCTTCTTGCCGCGATAGAAGAAGCCGTCGCAGGTGGCGCAGGCGCTGACGCCCTTGCCGGCCAGATGCTCCTCCCCTTCGACACCCAGCCATTTGGCCTGCGCGCCGGTGCAGATGACCAGCGTGTCGGCCAGATAGACGATGCCGCCATCGCCGGTCAGGCGGAAGGGACGCTGCGACAGGTCGACGTCGACAATCTGGTCATACATCATTTGCGCGCCGACATGTTCGGCCTGGGCCTGCATCTGTTCCATCAGCCATGGCCCCTGGATCACATCCTTGAAGCCGGGATAATTTTCGACGTCGGTGGTGATGGTCAGCTGTCCGCCCGGCTGCATCCCCTGCACCACGATCGGCGCGAGACCCGCGCGCGCGCCATAGATGGCGGCGGACAGGCCCGCGGGGCCGGAACCCAGGATGAGCATACGGGTCGAATGGGTAGCGGTCATATCAGGCCTTCAACTGCGATTCGTGTTGGCGTGAGAGATAGGCCGTGACGGCATCTGCGCAAGCGATGGATTTGCTTGGAGGGCATGAAGCTGGACGATGGCTCGGGCGGCGATGATGCGCTTAACTTCGCACATTTCCCGGTAATCCTGATATTTTGTTACGGTAGCGCGATCCTATCGGAAAGCGGGCGATAGGCTGGCGCGACGATGGGAAAGAGCCGGTAGAAGGTGGATGGTCGCACGGATGTGGGGATGTAGGACAGGGGAAGGTCGGAGGAAGCAACGGCCGACGGGTGGTCATGTGGTCGCGCCGCTGCTC
>JAECRT010000078.1:0-5217 GCA_016000085.1 Sphingomonadaceae bacterium | reverse complement strand
CCACCCAAATCCGCCCAGTAACCCCCTCAATCCAGAACGTTGGGCAGATCCTCGAAGCCCTTGCGCAAGGCTGCGCTCCAGCCTTGGGAGATCAGGGCGAATTCTTCATTGTCCGCCTCGATCCGGGTGCGCACCCTGAAGTCGAACTTGTCGCTCTCGATGACGGCCAGGTCCAATGGCATCCCGACCGACAGGTTCGAGCGCAGGGTCGAATCCATCGACACCAGCACCGCCTTGGTCGCGTCCTCCAGCGTCGTTTCGCGCTTGATGATCCGGTCCAGGATCGGTTTGCCATATTTATGCTCGCCGATCTGGAAGAAGGGCGTGTCTTCGGTCGCTTCGATGAAATTGCCCGCCGAATAGACGAGATAGAGGCGCGGCTTGCCGCCCTTGCGCTGGCCCGCGATCATGATCGATGCGCTGGCGCCCGAACCGCCCATCTCAATGCTTTCGCGGTATCTGGTCTGCATTGATCGCATGGCGTCGCCTACAATCTGGGCAACGCGGTGCATGGTGCTGCAATTCAGGATGGTTTCGATGTCGGGGTCGACGTGCGAATCCTTGATCGCCTTGCTGAGCGTCGCCTTCACCCCCTGGGTGATGGACAGGTTGCCCGAACACATCAGCGTGATGGCGCGTTCGCCCTCCACCACATAGGTGAAGCTCTTTCGGAAGCGTGCAATATTGTCCATGCCCGCATTGGTGCGGGTGTCGGACAACATGACCAGTCCCTGGTCAACGCGCACCGCCACACAATAAGTCATTGCCTTCCGGCTCCCGGAATATCTTGTTCAACCCTGCGGATCGGGCGGCGGAATGTTTTGCTGTTGTTGCTTCTGCAACTGCCGTTCCTCGATACCATCCACCGCCTGCGCGATACGAACGTCCGCGTCAATCCAGATATCGCCCGCGACGGTGATGGAGCCACGGATCGGCGCGGCTTCATCTGCATCAAGGCCACAGGCCACGCGCAGATAGCGTTCGGTCACGCAGACCCGGTTGGACGGATCAAAACCGATCCAGCCCAGTTCGGGCACCAGCGCTTCGGCCCAGCCATGGGTTTCGTGCAATTCGTTGCCCTCGCCCGCGAGCAGATAGCCCGACACATAGCGCGCCGGAATGCCGATCGCCCGCGCGCCCGCGACGAAGATCTGGGCATGGTCCTGGCACACGCCCGCGCCCAGCGCGAACGCCTGGGCCGCGGTGGTTGCCGATGTGGTGACGCCCGATCGATAACTGACCGCATCGCTGACCGCCGCCGACAGGGCATGGAGCCGGGCCAGCGTGCCACCGCCATCGGGCAAATCGCGGGCCATGGCGGCGATGCCGTCCGACGCACGGGTCAGCGCCGTGTCGCGCAGGAAATAGCGGGGATCGACCCGACTGGGCGGGCTGCCCACCACGCCATGCGTCTCGCGCGTGTCCACGACGCCTTCGGCAACGATGATGGCATGGTCCAGCTGGTCGTGACGAATCCAGATCGTCTCCATCTCGCCATAGCTGTTGGCGCGAAAGCCGTTGAGCGGTTCGCCGTTCACGCTGACCTGCCATTCCAGCACGGTCTGCGCGGGGGTGTTGACCGGCATCAGCTTGAGCCGCATCGCCACCCGTCCGGCGTTGGCGGCATAACGATAGACAGTCTGGTGGCGGACCAGCAATTTCATGCAGCGCCCTTTCTTCGATCAGCCGAAATGATAGGCCTGGGCGATTTCAGCCGCCAGCCTGTTGGTCATCGACAATCCCTGCTGCACCGTTTCGTGCAGGCCGAAGCGGAAGATTTCCCCGCTGTCGAGTTGCTCCTGCGCGGCGACCATCTGCTGCACCGTGTCGTGGCAGGCGGCACGCGCGTCGTGCCAGCCCGCCAGCCGGTTCAGCCGATAGGCCAATTGATCGTAGCAAAAGGCGACGCTGCGCGGAAAAAGCCGGTTGAGCATCAGGAAATCGGTGATCTGCCAAGGCGTATAGGTGCCGCCATAGACATGATGATAGGCGCGGCTGCCCGACAAAGCGTGTAGCACCGACGTCCATTGATAATGGTCGCGATTGCCGCCGATCACCTCGGTTTCGGGGAGCAGCACATAATATTTCACGTCGAGCAGGCGCAGCGTCATCTGCGCCCGTTCGAGCGCCGATCCGCAGCGCAGGAAATCATGCCCTTCATTGCGCAACTGCCCCGAATGGGTGGCGCCGCGAAAGGTCATGACCCGCGTCTTGACCCAGTCGATCAGCGTGGGCAACTGCTGTCGCGCTTCGCTGACATCATAGCTGTCGAGCTTGCGCCACCCGTCGTTCAGCGATTCCCACATGTCCTGCGTCAGCATAGTGCGCGCCGATTTGGCGTTCGCGCGCGCCTTGAGCAGGCAGGATCGGATCGACGAGGGATTGTCGATGTCGAGCATCAGGAAGGAGACGACATCGCTTTCCGTGACCTGCTGGCCTTCGGGAAACTGATGCCCCGATCCGGTGGCGCGCACGACCGATCGCCATTCGTCGCGATGATGCGCGCCCGGCAGGATCGCCATGCGCTGCCCCATGGTGAGCAGGCGGGCGGTGGCTTCGGCGCGTTCCATATAGCGCGCCATCCAGTAGAGATTTTCGGCGGTCCGGCTCAGCATGTCACTATTCTTTCCGCATTCGGGCTGAGCATCGTCAAAGCCCCGGTCTGAGCGAAAGCGAGATACGCAGGGAGGAAAGCGTATCGATCCATCATCAATCCTGCATGACCCAGGTGTCCTTGACGCCGCCACCCTGGCTGGAGTTCACCACCAGCGACCCTTCGGTCAGCGCGACGCGGGTCAGCCCACCGGGCACGAGCCGGATTTGCTTGCCGACGAGGCAATAGGGACGGAAATCGGCATGGCGTCCCACCACGCTGGCCGGGCCGAGTGTGGGCACGGCGGACAGGTCCAGCGTCGGTTGGGCAATGAACTCGCCCGGATTGGCGCGGATGCGCGCGGCATAGGCCTCCACCTCTTCGCGGGTGGATTTAGGACCGATCAACATGCCGTAGCCGCCCGACCCATGGACTTCCTTGGCGACCAGTTCGTGCAGGTTTTCCAGCACATAGGCACATTCGTCGGGCTTGCCGCATTGCCAGGTCTTGATGTTGTCGAGGATCGGTTGTTCGCCCAGATAGAAGCGGATCATCTCTGGCACGTAGATATAGACCGCCTTGTCGTCGGCGATGCCCGAACCGGGCGCCGACGCCAGCGTCACGCCGCCGTTGCGATAGACGTTGAAGATGCCCGGCACGCCCAGCAAGCTGTCGGCCCGGAACACCAGGGGATCGAGATATTCGTCGTCGATGCGGCGATAGATGACGTCGACAGCCTTGGGGCCGAGCGTGGTCTTCATCCACACCCGGTCCTCATCCACGAACAGATCGGCCGGTTCGACCAGTTCCACGCCCATCAGGTCGGCCAGGAAGCTGTGTTCATAATAAGCGCTGTTGA
The DNA here is from genome assembly GCA_016000085.1 of Sphingomonadaceae bacterium. Classification (GTDB taxonomy): domain Bacteria; phylum Pseudomonadota; class Alphaproteobacteria; order Sphingomonadales; family Sphingomonadaceae; genus Sphingobium. Next base: position 1,765 of record JAECRT010000078.1, on the reverse strand, counting down.
GCGAGCCGGGTGTCAGCACGACCACCACCGGATCGCCCTTGCACGCCGGAGGGGCGACTTCCTTGAGGCTCTTGAGCAGTTCGGCGGGATAGTCGTCGACCGGTGCGACCACGCCCTGCGCGAACAGTTCGGGGAACATGCGCGTCATGATCTCGCGATTTTCCAGCATATAGGACACGCCCGACGGGGTGCGGCAATTATCCTCCAGCACTTCGAAACTGCCGGGGCCGGTACGCACGATGTCGATGCCCACGATATGGCTATAGACCTTCCCCGGCGGGGTGAAGTCGGCCATTTCCGCCAGATAGGCGCTGTTCCGATAGATGATGTCGGCAGGCATGATGCCGGCCTTCACGATTTCGCCGCGATGATAGACATCGTGGAGAAAGGCGTTGAGCGCGCGCGCGCGCTGGCGGATACCGCGATCCAGCACGCGCCATTCCTGCGCGGTGAAAATGCGGGGCAGCAGATCGAAGGGGATCAGTCGTTCCGGGTCGCCGCCCTCGCCATAGACGGCGAAGGTGATGCCGATGCGGCGAAAAATCGCCTCTGCTTCATCCATGCGGCGATTGAGTCCGGCAATACCCGTTCGTTCCACCCATTTCTGCACTTCGTCGTAACAGGGGCGTATCGAACCATCGGGCTCAAACATTTCATGGAAGGGCAAGTTGTCGATCCTCCCTCGGCCAGGACGGCCGGTTGTGCGTTGCAACATTAGGGCGCGACACATTCAGGATTGCAACATAAAAATCACAAGTGCGCCGGCGCGATACACATAAACGCTTCTCAACGGAAAAAGGGACGACCATGCGCAGAATTTCATGGCCGATCGGCGGCATGATAGCCGCATCGCTCGCCCTGGCCGGATGCGCCGCCACCGTGCGCGACCAGATCTACAAGGCGAACGCGACGCCGATCGACGTTGCGCGCTACACGCAAGCGCCGCCCCGGCCCCTGCATGTCCGGACCGCCGACGGCCTGACCCTTGGCGGCTATTACTGGCCCGGCGCGGCGGACGACCATGATGTGCTGATCTTCTTCCACGGGCGCGGATCCAATCAGGGCGTGGGCGCGCGCTATGCCGAACATCTCACCGGCAAAGGCGATCATGTGATCGTCGTGTCCTATCGCGGCTTCGGCGGCAATCCGGGCACGCCCACCCAGGCGGACCTGGTGGCGGATGGCCGCGCCTTCGTCGCCAAGGCGCGCGAACTGGTGGGAGCGGATGCGCATGTTTTCCTGGTCGGCCATTCGCTGGGCGGCGCAGTAGCGCTGCATGTCGCGGCCACGACCCGCGTGACCGGCGTCGTGACACTGTCCACGTTCGACAAGCTGGAAGAATCGGCGCCCGGTGGCGTCGGCGCATTGCTGCCCGACAAGTGGAACAATCTGGATGCGGCGACAAAGATCCATGCCCCGCTCGTCATGATACAGGGAACGGCCGACGACCGGGTAACGATGACACAGGCGACCGCCCTGTTCGGCAAGGCCGGTCACCCCGCCGCACTGGTGAGCGTGCCGGGCGCAGGCCATAACCCCGACATGACCAGCCTTGGCCCGTTGGTGAGCGAGGCCGTGGCGGCGATCGATTCCGGCGCGATGGCCCGCTATCCAACCGCATTACCGGCAGGCTGGAGCGTGCAGCACAAATGATCGACAGAATTTTCGCGGGGACGTCAAACCCCCGTTGACCCGCCCGCTACTGCTGCGTATAGCGCGCCCTCACCGCAGGGCCACGCGCCCTAGCGTAGCCCTTGGGGCGGAG
>JAECRT010000077.1:7870-9308 GCA_016000085.1 Sphingomonadaceae bacterium | reverse complement strand
GCATTTCGGCCTGCATCCCGCCGCCCTGTTCGCCGCGCTCACGATCGCGGTCGAACTGGTCGGTCCCGCGCTGATCCTGCTTGATCGGTTCACATGGCTGGGGGCGGGGATGCTGGGCATCTTCACCCTGCTTGCCGCCTGTGTCGCCAACAATTTCTGGACGATGCAGGGCGCGGAGCGTTTCATGGCCACCAACGCCTTTTTCGAACATATCGGCTTGATCGGCGGCTTCGTCTTGGTCGCTATGGTCTCGCGCCAGAAGCGGATGGCTCGTGTGTAAAGCCATTCCCGTTGCCGCCCTGCTGATGATGGCGACGAGCATGCCCGTCGTCGCGCAAACCAGCGAGGCGTGGCAGGCGCCGACCCTGACCAACACGCGCTATGATGAGGATTGGAGCAAGCTGGCCGATCCTGCAAACCATGATGGTCGCTGGACCGAGCGATTCAAATATATTCCGCTGGGCGAAAATGCCTGGCTTTCGACCGGCATCGAATTGCGCGCCCGCAGCGAAAGTTTCGACAATAATCTGTGGGGCGGGGCGGATGCGCCCGACGACAGATATTTGTGGTTGCGCGCCATGCCCTATGCCGACCTGCATGTGGGACGCCTGCGTGCCTTCGTTCAGCCGATTGCCGCTTATGCCGTCGGCGTCGCGCCGTCTGCCGGGCCGATCGATCAGAGCGGGATCGACCTGTTGCAAGGTTTTGGCGAAGTCGATCTGGGTCCGGTGACGGTGCGCGCGGGGCGACAGATGCTGTCGTTGGGCACCGAGCGATTGATCGGCACCCGCTATGGTCCCAATGTTCCGCTCGCCTTCGACGGCGCGCGTGCCGATGTGACATTGGGCAAGGCGCAAGTCAGCCTGATTGCGGTAAAGGCGGTGCAACCTAGCCCCGGCAATTTCGACGATGCGACATCCGATACCAAGGCGCTGTGGGGCGCCTATGCCACTCTGCCGGAACTGGACCTCTATTATCTGGGCTATCGCAACCGGGCCGCCCGGTTCGGTGGGATCGACGGGCGGGAGTTGCGGCACAGTATTGGCCTGCGCTCGCATGGGGTGCGCGGGCCGTGGCGCTGGAATATCGAAGGGGTCGCCCAGTTTGGCCACTTTGCCGGGCAGCGTATCGCCGCCTGGACGATTGGTACCGAAATTGGCCGCAGCTTCGCTACATTGCCGCTGTCGCCCGACGCCACGTTGCGCTTCAATATCGTAAGCGGCGACCGCAAAGCGGGAGACGGCCGCTTGAATACGTTCAATGCGCTGTTTCCCAAGGGCAAATATTTCGGTGAACTTTCGCCGGTTGGCCCCACCAACATCATCAGCCTCAATCCCCGGATTAACGCTGCGCTGGGCGGCGGCGTGTCCGCCAGCCTCGCCGCCATGGCCTATTGGCGCGCCAGTCGGGCGGATGGGGTGTATGACATTCCCGGCAA
>JAECRT010000077.1:0-7770 GCA_016000085.1 Sphingomonadaceae bacterium | reverse complement strand
CTACACCGGTTGCGCCAACCCATAGGGAGACTGTCATGACCGCCGCCAAATCCTCCATCGCGCCGTTGCCCTGGTTGCTGTTGCTGCTGTCCGTGACCACGGGACTGGTCGATGCGATCAGCGTGCTGGGCCTTGGCAAGGTTTTCACCGCCAACATGACCGGCAATATCGTCTTTCTGGGCTTTGCCGCCGCCGGTACGCCGGGTTTCCGCGTTGCGCCCTATCTGGCCGCGATCGCCGCGTTTCTGGTCGGCGCGCTGATCGCGGGGCGGGTAGGGAAGGGGTATGCCGACCTGCCGTTGCACCGATGGTTGGTGGTCGCGGCGCTGGTCGAAGCCGCGCTGTTGTGGGCGGCGGCGGGGGTGGCCATCGGCTTTGATGTTCCCAGCCAGTCGCCGGGCAGCAGCGTTTACGCGATCATTGCGCTGACGGGCCTCGCCATGGGCTTTCGCAACGCCACCATTCGCCAATTGAAGGTGCCGGACCTGACGACGACGGTGCTGACGTTGACCGTGACCGGCCTGGCCGCCGATTCCAGCCTGGCAGGCGGGAGCAATCCCAACTGGGCGCGGCGGATCGGCAGCATCGCCGCCATATTCCTGGGCGCGGCTATTGGCGCTGTGCTGGTTACCCGTAATGGCCTTGCCCTGCCGTTGATGCTGGCGGGCGCGTTGGTCCTGTTTGGCACACTGGCCTGTATGCTGCACCCTGCCGCGCGTGACGCGGGCGCGGCTTAACTCTCCAGCGCTCGTTCGATCCGGCGGTCGGGGATCAGCCACAACAGCACGACCGCGACATATAGGGCGATCGCAACCGGCCGGGCGAAGAAGGCGGCCGGCACCGCGATCAGATAGAGCGCCAGGCTGGCCTTGCCCTTCAGGTCCGATCCGACTGCCCGCGCGAGCGCGCCATCCCGCCCATTGCACGCGATGATGGCCCGCTCGGTCAGTTCATAGCCGATCGCCGCCATGCCCAGCACCACGCCATAGGCGGCCGTCGCCATCGCCGCGAAGCCGCTTTCGTCGAGCCAGCGGATCACGAACGGCACCAGCGACAGCCAGAACAGCAAGAACAGATTGGCCCACAAGACCTTGCCATCGATCCTGTCCGTGGCGTGCATCAGATGGTGGTGGTTGTTCCAATATAGACCGACATTGATGAAGGACATGGCATAGGCAAGCAGGATCGGCATAGTGTCGGACAGCGCCGCCAGACTGCCGTCATGCGGCACCTTGAGTTCCAGCACCATGATGGTGATGATGATTGCCACCACGCCGTCGGTGAAAGCTTCCAGACGCCCCGATTGCATTGCATTTTCCCCTTCAGACGTCGCCCATGCCTTCCAATTCCCGGTCATCCTGGCCCAGCGCGACAAATTGTTCCAGCAACCATGCGGCGGCAGGGCCGGGAGGCGTATCCCGTCGCCAGATACCGGCAAACCGATAGGTGCCACCGGGATGGTCGGGCATGGAGAGCCGCACCAGCGTTCCCGCGACCAGATCACCCTCGATCATCGGCAGCGGCATATTGCCCCAGCCAATCCCTTCGCGCAGCAGCGCATGTTTCGCGCCCAGATCGGCGAGCCGCCAGGTCTTGGGACTCATCACGGAATAATCCTGACCTTCGGTGAAGCGCGACCGGTCGGTCAGGACGAGCTGGGTATAGTCCCGCCCGGCGCCGGGCGGGACGCGCGCCATGCGGCCCAGCGGATGGTCGGGCGCGGCGACCGGCACCATCGGCACCGATCCCGCCGCGACGCACTCGACCCCTTCGACCCCCGCCGCCAGTGGTCCGGAAATGCCGACAATCGCTCCCCTGTCCAACACCATTGCGGTGATCGCGCCCAGTGCCTCTGCATGGAGGCGCAATTGCACCGTGGGAAATTCCGTAGCGAACTTGCGCAGGACTTTGCCCATCCGATCCGATGGCAGCATGACGTCAACGGCAATGTCGACCTCCGCCTCCAGCCCGTCGAGCAACCCCTTCACTTTGGCGCGCAACCCATCAATGCCGTGCGAAATGCTGCGCGCCTCGGCCAGCAGCGCGCGGCCCGCGACGGTCAGTTGCGGCTTGCGGGTGCCCTCGCGCTCGAACAGCAGCAGGCCGAGCTGCGTTTCCAGATTGGCGATGCCATAGCTGATGACGGACACGGCGCGGTTGAGACGTCGCCCCGCTGCCGCGAAACTGCCGGTGTCGACGATCGCCAGAAAGATGCGCAACTGGTCGAAGGTGGGCGTGCCGGGATTATTCACTGTTCCACTTTCTCGAACATTTCGATGTATTTTATCCATCTGAACGGGAAAGACTGCAAGCGCTATCTGTCTCTCAACAGGACGGCCAACCCAAACCCCTCGGGCAGTCCCACGGAGATATAAGATGATCGAACTGCGCCCTTTCGACAGCCTTGGTGGTGACAATCACGGCTGGCTGGATGCCAAGCATCATTTCTCGTTCGCGGGCTATCATGATCCGGCGCGGATGCACTGGGGCAATCTGCGCGTGTGGAATGACGACACGATCCAGCCCAACACAGGCTTTCCGCCGCACCCGCACCGGGACATGGAAATCATCACCTATGTCCGCGAAGGCGCGATCACGCATGAGGATAATCTGGGCAACAAGGGCCGCACGGAGGCGGGCGACGTTCAGGTGATGTCGGCAGGCACTGGCATCCGCCATTCGGAATATAACCGCGAAGATGTAACGACGCGGATCTTCCAGATCTGGATCATTCCCACCCGCAGCGGCGAAGCGCCGAGTTGGGGCGCACGTCCCTTTCCCAAGGGCGAGCGGTCGGGCCAGTTCATCACGCTGGCGTCGGGTTATGACAATGACAATGACGCCCTGCCGATCCGTACCGATGCGCGCATCGTCGCCGCTACGCTGAAGGCGGGTGAAAGCGCCGAATATCCGCTGGGCAAGGACCGCAAGGCCTATCTGGTCCCAGCGACCGGCGCAGTCATGATCGACGATGTGCGTATCAACGCGCGCGACGGCGCGGCGATCAGCGACCTGGATGTCGTGCGGGTCACGGCAATTGAGGATAGCGAAATCGTGTTGGTCGACGCGGCCTGATGATAAGGAAAAGGGCGCGGTCACTCGCGCCCTTTTCCGAAATATCGAACGAAATGGCCGATTTTATCTGGATGATCCTGAAAGCTCAAACAGACTAAATCGGGTTCATCGGGAAACGGGATCAGGGAGCTTCACCATGTTGAATATCGCTACGCCAAGCCTCAGCCCCGCAGAGTGGCAGGATGTGAAGGCGACCCTGTCCGCGGTGGCCGACTGCGGTTGTGGGGAGCCTGCCGCCGCAGGGTCGCTGCGTTCGCATATTCGGCATGCGGTCGATGTGCTGATCGGTCCGAAGAAAGGCGCGCTGACGGAGGTACCCGTTCACCTCCGGTCAGTGCGCGATTTTCTGTGCGAGTCAGGTCGAACTCGCCGCCTGGCCGAACGTCATGTGCCCATGCTCGCCCGTCAGGGCTTTTCCCGCGCCCAGATCGAGGCGCTGGCGCTGTTGGGCGCATGACGCGCGGTTGGGTGTTATTCGGCGGCAGTCTCAACCTTCGCCTTGCTCTTGCGAGCGGGCGATGACGATGCAGGGGTCTTGATCCCCAGCTTGCGGCGCGTCGCGGATTTGGGCGCTGACGCTTCGGCTACGTTGGTGGCGCTATCCGGTGCTGTTTCGGTCGTCGGGACAGTTTTCACGACATTCGACTTGGCCGGAGACTTGTTCGTCGATTTGGCCACGGGCACAGCCTTCGCTTTGGCAACGGCCTTTGGCTTTTCAACTGCGGCGTCGACAACGGGCGTCACTTCGGGCGCCGGCGTTTTGGCGGCGGTGGGCTTGCGCCGACTGGCGGACTTCGCGGCGGCAACCTCTTTCACTTGCGCAGGAGCAGCAGCTTCCACCGACGATGCTGCCGAGCGCTGACCCAGCCCATTGCGCTGGGCGACAGCACGCCGAATATCGGCGTAGTCGGGCGCGACCATGGGGTAGGTTTTGGGCAGGCCATAACGCTCCCGGTACGTATCCGGGGTCAGGCCATGAGCCGACAGATGCCGCTTGAGCGTCTTGTAGGACCGCCCGTCGATCAGGCTGATGATATGGTCTTTCGACGCGATGCTCTTGCGGACGCTGACGGCAGGCACATGTTCCTGCGCGGCAGGTTCGGGCGGTGTCACCTCACCGACAAGAGCGGCGCGGGTGGACTGGATGAGCGCTGCGAGATCCGTACTTTCGACCAGATTGTTCGCCACATAGGCGCTCAACAACTGGACGGTCAAAGTCGTGTAGTCGGGCTGTTCGTGATCGGCCATGGCAATATCCTTCTGGTCATCGACGAGATCCGGTCGAAACGAGAACAATATCGTGGATCCATCAAGTCAACTCATGCCCAATCTAGCTCCGCATGTCAAAGCAAAGACAGTTTTGCACTTCGCAGGGCACTCGACTGTCACAATCGCGTAGCAATTACGCGCCGGGATGCGTGAATGCCCAATTCATCTGTTGGCGTCATCGGGCAGATATACCGGACGCCGCGGAACGGTTGCGCTTTTCGGGTGGCAGCCATGCTGGACAGAAACGGCGGCAGGAAATAGTGGAGAAGAGCAATTCCACCGATTTGACCGGGCTTAACTGCGCTATTGTTCCATTGCGCAGAAGTAGAGCCGGAGGACGGGACAAGGGATCAAGCAGGAGGAATAGTCGAGGATGTCACTAATGCCACCAATCAAGATGCGCTCCTGGCTTTTCGCGCCGGGCGATAGCGATAAGAAGATGGCCAAGGCCGCCGATGGTGGCGCCGACATTGCCCTGTTCGATCTGGAAGATGCCGTCGCGACCGAAAACAAGGTGCTGGCGCGACAGATGGTGCATGACTTCATGCAGGGTCGGCCGCAGGGACGGGAACGGTTCTGGGTGCGGATCAACCCGCTCGACGGACCCTATGCGCTGGCCGATCTCGCCGCGATCATGCCTGCCCGGCCCGGCGGGATCATGCTGCCCAAAGTCTATGGGCGGCAGGACGTCGACCGGCTCGACCATTTTCTCTCCGCACTCGAAGTCGCAAACGGCATTGATGAGGGATCGACTCCGGTCATCGTGCTCATTACCGAAACGGCGGAAGCGATGTTCCACACCGGCGATTACAAAGGCGCGCCACGCGTCGTCGCGTTGACCTGGGGCGGGGAGGATCTGGCCGACTCGCTGGGCGCTGCGTCGCCGCGCAACCCGGACGGCAGCTATGGCTTTACCTATGAACTCGCGCGCTCCTTGTGCCTGATGGGCGCCGCGAGCGCAGGGGTAGTCCCGATCGACACCATTCAGGCCGATTTCCGCGACCTGGAAGGATTGAAAGCTCGCGCTGAAAAGGTCCGTCGCGACGGTTATCGCGGCATGTTGGCGATTCATCCGGCGCAGGTTGACGTCATCAATGCCGCCTTCACCCCGACGGAAGAAGAGATCGCCGAAGCGCAGGCGATCGTCGACATTTTCGCGGCCAACCCCGGCGTCGGTGCGATCGGCTATAAAGGCGGCATGCTCGATCGCCCCTATCTCAGCCGGGCTGAACAGTTGCTCAAGCAGGCGGGACTGGCTGTTTGATCCGGTGACGACTTGCTCCGGCCAGTGGAGGCGCATCGGACTGTCGATCACGAGCTTGCGCTGCAACTCTGCGGTCGGAGCCATGCGTGGACCATGTCGATAAGGTGGCCGTTATCGGGAATGACAAGGACGCCGCGATCGACGTCCGTAAAGTCGTGGTGTCGATGAACGGCGTCGAGTTGTAAGCCCGCGAGTGCATCAGTGCGATCTGCGATGGCCGGGGGGCAATAGCAGCGTCGCCATGGTGTAAGATTGTTATCGAGGGCTGGGTGAACTGGAGACGCTCACTTGCCTGGCGCAGGTCAGGCGGTGAGCAGCGGGTGCGCCATGCGCAGGTCGTCGAGCAGCGTTTCGATCAGGGCGATGTCCTGAAACCCGCCGGTCGGCGTCGCGGTCCAGTTGCAATGCGGATGGGTCGCCGGGCTATAGAGCCGGATCGGGCCGATCACCTTGCGCCAGTGATGCTTGCTCTTGCCATGATCGCGCACCAACGCCGCCACGAGCAGGTCGGTCAGCTTTTCGGCGGTCATGATCTGGTTCCTCACCCGCCGATCCATAGGCGGCGGGGGCGGCGCGATCAACTGTGCCGCGCGGCGCGTCAGACGCAAGGTGGTGAGTCTGACGCCGAGCGCGCGCATACATCGCCACCGGATCGCGTAGACGGGAACGCTGGTCGATCCGTTCCCGCTGCATCGCCCCCCCCCCGGCCATTCTGATAGGGCGCTGGATCGTGTCTGGAAATCCGAACGCTTTTCATGACAGTTGAAGGTGATGGACGGTTTCCCGATGGTGATGCGTTCGATCGAAGGATGCAGGTCGCCGAACGCGACTATATAGTGTCATCGGTTGCGGCGCGGACGACGATCGCGGAAAATCATGTAGGATGGCCCATATAATATGACGACATTGCCCACTCGCCAGATTGGTCCCTTTACCGTCTCGGCCATCGGCCTGGGCTGTATGAACCTGTCCCACGCCTATCTGCCGCGTCCCGATGCAGCGCAAGCGGAAGCGCTGTTGCGCCATGCGCTGGATGTGGGGGTAACATTTTTCGATACCGCTGCGATTTATGGCTTTGGCGCGAACGAGGAATTGCTGGGCCGCACGATCATGGACCGGCGGGGCGATTTCACGCTGGCGAGCAAGTGCGTGCTGGGGGAAGTCGACGGCAAGCGCGGGCTGGACGGGTCGCCGGGGGCGATTGCGAAGGTGATGGACGATTCGCTGCGGCGGTTGAAGACCGACCATATCGATCTCTATTATCTCCACCGGCTCGACCCCAAGGTGCCGATCGAGGATTCTGTCGGCGCGCTGGTGCGCGGGGTGGAGGCTGGCAAGATCGGGGCGATCGGCCTGTCCGAAATGTCGGCGGCGACGATGCGGCGTGCCCATGCGGTGCATCCGATCGCGGCGATGCAGACCGAATATTCGCCCTGGACGCGCAATCCCGAAATCGCGGTACTGGATGCGTGCGCCGAACTGGGGATCGGCTTTGTCGCTTTCTCGCCTCTAGCGCGCGGGTTGCTGGCGGGCGGGGTCGGGCCGGGCGGCGTCGCACAGGGTGACTTGAGAGGGACGATGCCGCGTTTTCTGGCGCCGCATCTCGACCATAATCTGGTGCTGGCGGCGCGGCTGGGCGCATTGGCGGCGGAGGCTGGATGCACGATGGCCCAACTCTGCCTTGGCTGGGTGCTTGGCCGCGGCGATCATGTCGTGCCGATTCCGGGGACGACCGATATTGCGCATCTGGAAGAGGATCTGGCGACCTTGGCGCTGGTGCTGTCGGACGATGTAATGGCGGCGGTCGAGGCGATCTTCACGATCGAGGCGGTGTCCGGGCCACGTTATTCGCGTGAAGCGCAGGCCCAGGTCGGTACCGAGACGTGGGAAGGCGAACCACTGGCCTGATTCTAAAGGCAGATTTTCCCGATTCGATGCGCCGATTCGGATCGGCGCATGGAGCAGGCCGGGAAGAGGGGGCGTTGAAGACCGGATGGCCTTTGGCGCTTCTTTTTCATTCGAACGGCTTCAAATGCCTGTAAATTCGGGGCTTTGGAGCAATTCAAACCCTGTCATAGGCTTGGGATGTGACGGAAATTTTGCAGCGCGGAAAATTTCTGGTTGACCGACTCACGGTGTCCACTTAGAGGGCTGTTCACCGG
>JAECRT010000076.1 GCA_016000085.1 Sphingomonadaceae bacterium | reverse complement strand
AACAAGGTGCCCTGCGGCCCGCGGAGAACTTCAATCCGCTCAAGATCGATTAGATCGAACACGGCCCCTGCTGACCGGGCCAGGTAAACACCGTCCAGATAGATCCCGACGCCCTGTTCAGACACAGCCGAGGGTTCCTGATTGCCGATACCGCGGATATAGACGGTCGCCGCAGACAGGCTGGACGGCTGCTGTTCAACCGTGAGGTTCGGTGCGAACTGCGGCACGTCCGCCGCGCTGGTGATATTCTGGCGCTCGATGAAGTCGCCACCCAAAGCCGTCACGGCCACCGGCACGTCTTGCAAGGTTTCCGCCGAACGGCGCGCGGTCACGACAATGTCACCAAGATTAGCGGACTGTCCCTGCCGGGTATCGGCAGCAGGCTCGTCTTGCGCGATCGCCAATGTCGCGAAGGGCAGCCCCAATATGCTGGCGGCGCCAGCAAGCAATATCGACTTCATCACCATCTCCTCCCAATGGATATTGCCATTTTCAATGGTCAATATCGGTCCATTTTTATGACATAATTACGAACTTCATTATCATAATGTCATAACGAGCTGTAATTGCGCATATAGATCCGCTTGGGATCTTCTAGCCCCACTCCCTCCCTACGGCAAGCCGATAATAGCCAACATGCGTACCCGTTATCGACATTTACCCTGTTTTTTTATGTTTTTTCCCCATTTAAATCCCTTTATGCGCTGTATTTATCTCACCATGCCGTCTACAATTCAGAGAGCCTCACTTCGTATGCCCCTATCGGAACAGCCCAATCCGATCGATATCCAGAAAATTGCGGCCGACACTGGGCGGCGCCCGCCCGTGCCTTCGGTCTGATAGCGTGAGGTGCAGAATGGAAAGCGTCGATTTCACGGCTCAGGTCATGGAATCCTGCGTTGTCCGCGGCGGACGGTTTGAACTGGTCGAATGGCATTGGCCGGATATTGTCAGCTTCGAGCGTAGTGAAACGCAGTTGATGCTCGAAATGTCATTGCCACCAATGGGGGCAGATGCCTCGGCCTATTTCGCCGATATTGCACCGGATCGACGCTGTTTCATGGGCGCGCTGTTCGTGCGCCATCCCGGTGTCACCGTAGGCGGGCGCTCCGAGGGAGGGCAAATTCGTGTTCTGCGCTGCGTCTTTGATGACGCGAACACCGCAGCGATCATCGGGGAGCGCGAACCGACACTCAGCTTTCTGCAAGGCTTGCTGAACATCCGGAACGAAGCATTGCGAAGCCTGATGCGGCTTTCCCATCAGGAACTCGCCCATCCGCTTGATCGCTCACAAGAGTCGATGGAGGCACTCTTCACGTTAGTCGGAGTGGAACTGCGCCGGGTGTTTCACCATGCCGCAGGCTCGGAAACAGCCAGCCGGCTTGCGCCATGGCAATTCCGCCGCGTGCGCGAGCGCATAGAGTTAGAAGCGCATGTGCCGAGCGTCGCGGAACTGGCGGATTTATGCGGTATCAGCCCGCGCCACCTACATCGCCAGTTTATTGCGCTGACCGGCAAGACCGTATCAGCCTATATCGAGGCCTACCGGATCGAACAGGCCAAATGCCTACTATCACGGACGGAAGTGCCGATGAAGCAGATCGCAGAGCAAGCGGGCTTTGCGCACGGAAACAGCTTCGCGCGGGCGTTCAGACGGGCGACAGGGTTATCCCCGCGCGAATTCCGGCAGCGCTCGTGCGCGATCGTTGCTCAGCGCGCGCCACAGCCTCAATAGGCGGCCACAATGACACATGCCATCAATCCCAGAAGAGCGGAAATGATGTCCTAATGAAAAAAGGAAAGCGTAAAAACGGAGGTTGGCCGGCGCTGCCTCGGATTGCAACAGTTCAGCCCTGCCGCAATGGCAGTGCACCGTTCAGGAATAATTTCGTCGCATAGTCAATCTGCGCATCGATCTCCTGTGCGGTCAGTGGCGCTTCATTATAAATGACCCGTACCTGCCATTTCTGAAACGCCATCGTTACATAGGATTCGGCGAGCGTTTCGACCTGTTCTGGCGCAAAGCCATGCGCCCCAAGGATGGTAACGACAGGTCCCAACTGGAAACGTTGGAATTGCGCTTTGGAAATGTCTTTGAGCTGCGGAAAGCTGGCCGCCTCCCGAAAAATCACCCGCGCCAGTCGGCTATGCCGATCCTCATTGAGCCGAGCCTGCATCAAGCGGGCAAAATGGCTCAACTGTTCATATAATGTACCGGGTTTGTCGGTCAGTTGATACTGGATTTGAAGTGACGATGTTTCCAGACAGGCCGAAAACAAAGCCGCCTTGTCCGGATAGCGATTATAAAGAGTGCGAGTTGAAAGCCCCGCATTTTCGGCGATCGCACGGATGGACGCCCCATGAAAACCCGCGCGGGCAAATTCCTCCAATGCCGCCTCCAGCATGGCTTCATGCTTGAGTTCAGATTCCTTGGCGCTCGGCCGACCGGCGCGACGACTGTGCAATGTGGCGGCTTTCAGAACCTGACTGTCTGGCATGATAGTGATCGATTGTTCCTCATCAGCGTCAACATGCACGGGCCAAGCGGGGCCGTCCAGTCGATTACGGACGCATAGAACAAATCGATCCGGCTGGGCAATATAGCGCGATATGGGGCGTGCGCCCGGCATATCGCGCTGTTGGCATAGGATGGCAGACGCTTTTTGCCTTCCTATGCGACATCATTACCAACGCAGCTTGAGTGACGTGAATCCCATAACCGAACCACCGAAAACCGAGCCTTCATCCTGCTCTTCGTCCAGTTCAAACTCCGGAATTTGGCGCAGCCATTCCTGCAACGAGATCATGATTTCACGTTTGGCGAGATGCGACCCGATACAGCGATGGGGGCCGACGCCGAAAGTGACGTGATTGTTCACCTTGCGATCAAGATCGATCGTGTGCGGATTATCGAAGACCGATCTATCGCGATTGGCCACCGTATTGGGCAGGATCACTCGGTCATTCTTGCGGAATCTGATCCCCTTATATTCGCAATCATGCGTGACGCGGCGGAAGATGTTCGACACGGCGTTGATGCGCATCAGTTCCTCGATGGCGATGAGGAAGGCGGCCGGATCATCAAGCTTCGACCGGAAATGCGCTCGAGCCCCTGGTGTGATCGCCAGATAACGCCAAACATAGGCCATAGTGTTGGTGACTGTGTCAAGACCAGCGACGAACAGCAGAAAGCCGCAGTTAAGTATGTCTTCCCACGGATGCGGGTTGCCATTGGCATCGCGCGCCGCGACGATCGTTGACGCCATGTCCGGTCCCGGACTGCGTTCCTTTTCGCGGAACATCTCTTCCAGCACGGCATAGATATCATTCAGATTCTGCGCCCGTTCAGTCGGATCCGTGCTGCGGAAAAAAATATGCGCAAGATCGAGAAATTCCTGTAGCCGCTCCTCAGCTAGGCCGAACAGTTCCAGGAAGGTGCTGGTCGGAAATTTCGACGCATAATCATCGATGAAATCGCACCTGCTCTTCTCGGCAAAATGAGAGATCATGGTTTCGGCGCGATGCTGAAGTCCTTCGGTCATCCTGCGTACCGCCAGCGGCGTGAACATCGGCGCCAACACCCTACGGAACACATTATGCTCCGGCGGGTCCATCCCCTGGGGCTGCACAACCGGAAAAGGTTCTATCGGCGGAATCGGCGTCTGGTGCGTCGAGAAGATGCCATAATTGCGGTAACCCTCAACGATGTCGTCATATTTCAGGAACACCCAATGCCCGCCATTGTGCGGCGTGTAAAAGATCGGCGGCACACCCTGGCGAACGAGGCCATGCCAAATCTGGATCGGATCGGTAATGCCCTTGGGAATCTTGAAAAAGTCGAAATCGATCATCAATTCGGTGGGAACATGATCCGGAGGGGATGGTTGCCATTGCAGCGTCATGCTTTACCTCCCTTCGTGATCCGTAACGCTCCTTCCGGGCAGTTGCGAACCGCAAGCCGTACCTTCTCTTCCAGTTCCGGTGGAAATTCAGGCTGCTCGATGACAACCTTGCCCTCGACGGCGTCTGTCGAAAAGACTTCGGGGCACAAGTCTTCACATCGCGCATGCCCCTGACAGACATTCAGATTCGCAACTACTCTCATCGACATACTCTCCGATCCTCTTTCGCCTGCTTTACCAGCGCACTGATCATGCGCCCATGGCGACGTTGGAACTGAGACAGCCATTACGAACATTTTGAGACATTGATGAGGTCCGCAGGACGATTGCGTATGCGTCGCCTGTGTTCGACTGACTCAATGAGCATTTTCCGCTCGTCCATCCGTCCGCTGACTACTGCGCTTGATCACCCGCTGACACGGAGATGATACCAGCCATAGGCAGCGCAATGGTCCAGCATCAGCGTGGTTAACCACGCATTACGGCGACGAGCGCGCATTTCAGTACCCATGTCGTGCCGATCTCACTTCGCATGACAAAGCGCCGTCAAACGCGTGATTGCATTATTTTCTGCTGAGCCCGTGCGTTCACTGCGTCGCATCAGGATTATTTTGACAACAGCATAATTTTATCGCATCGGCCCGCCATCGCAATGCAAACAGCAAATGATATCAGGAGATAATACCGGTTATGCGCAGCATTAATTATCGTAAGATCCGCAGTGTTTATCTCGCCACCGCCGCAATTCTGATCGTCAGCACCGCTCCCTCCGCTGCGTTGGCGCAGGAGGATGCTGCCGTTGCTGCTCAGGACCAGAATGTGGAATCAGCCCAGGGCGACATCATAGTGACCGCGCAGCGCCGATCCGAGCGCCTGCAGAGCGTCCCGATCGCAATGACCGCTTTGTCCGCTGATGCCATCGCCAATCAGGGCATCACCAATCTGGAAGGGTTGTCGACCGCCGCACCCAGCCTCAACGTCGTGGCCTATCCCAATTCCTCCGACACTCTGACGCTGACCATGCGCGGTCAAGGCGCGGGTGATGTCGGTCAAATCACGCGTGACGGCGGCGTCGGCCTCTATGTCGACGGCTTCTACATTGGTCGGCCACAGGGCGCCCTGCTCGACCTGGGCGAACCGGAGCGCATTGAGGTGCTGCGTGGACCCCAAGGCACACTCTACGGCCGCAATACCACCGGCGGCGCGATCAACATCATCTCCAAGAAGCCGACCGGAGAATGGGGCGGCTCCACTTCCTTCTCTTACGGTAGCCGAAACCTCGTGCGCGCGTTAGCGACCGTCGACCTTCCTGCCATCGGCAATCTCGCGGTCAGGGGTTCCATTGTATATGTGAACCAGGATGGCTGGGTAAAAAATGTCGGCCAAGCGCATAACTTTGGTGAATTTGGCCAGCTCGCGGGACGCGTTGCGGCGAAGTGGACCCCAACAGACGATCTGACCGTCAATTACACCTATGATCAGGGCAGAGTGGAAACCACCCCGCTCTATTTTGTTAACCCTGCGCTCGAAGGCGCGATTCCCGGCTATGTCGCGGACAAGGATCGGACATATGGGCCGATCGATCTGAAATCCAGCCGAACAAAGTTTGTCGACCATCAGCTGACGATGGATTATGCGCTTTCCGACGCGCTGACTCTGCGTTCGTTGAGCGCTTATCGAGGCTTTAGCGCTCGCCAAGACATCAATTACGGCCTGGCCCAGTCCACTCCTACCTTCCCACTTCTGGTCGAGCAGGACGGCTATTACCGGACCCAACAATATTCACAGGAACTGCAGTTGATAGCGGATCTGACCGATCGGCTGGATTTCACCGGGGGCCTCTATTATTATCGCGAGAAGGGCCGCCACGACAATGCGGTCAATCTGGGCTATGTCCAGCTAGGGTTCAACAGCATCACCAATTCGCGCGTCGATGCTCTTTCAACATCCTATGCTGCCTATGCGCAATCGACCTGGAACCTGCCGGTGTTCGATGACAAGCTGAAGCTGACTGTCGGCGGCCGCTACACCAAGGACAAGCGTCGCGCCTCGCGCGATTTCGTCAACAATGGCGTAGTGACCGAGGATGGCATCACCAACAGCCAGAAATTCTCCAATTTCAGCCCGATGACCAACCTCGCCGTGCAGTGGACAAGGGACATCATGTCCTATGTGAAGTTCTCGAAGGGCTATAAGGCCGGCGGCTCCGCCGAAAGCGCCCCCGACTTCACCAAAACCTTTGGCCCAGAAAAGGTCACGGCCTGGGAAGCGGGGATTAAAACGCAGCTGTTCGACCGGTTGCTGACGTTTAACGCGACGGCTTTCTATAATACGTTTGATGATATCCAGATCGACTTCGTGGCAGACCCGGTGAACACTTCGATCATCGCGACCTACAATGCGGGCAAGGCGAACATCAAGGGCATCGAACTCGAAACCACGCTTCAGCCTTCGCCAGACTTCGGACTGCGCGGATCGTTCAGCTACCTCAAGTCCAACATCAAGACCATCACCGTGCTGCCCGGCACGATCTTCGATGGCCCCTTCCCCGTGGGGGCCAATGTCGCGGATTATTTCACTCTGCCTTTCGTGCCTAAATATGGCTGGTCAGTGGGCGGCGACTGGACCTTCCTGCGCGTCGGCGAGGATGAGTTGAGCGCCCACGTCACCTATTCCTATCAAAGCCCGGTCTATACGAGCTCCGGCTCAGGGCCACTGGTAGCCGGGCGTAATTTCTACCGCAACGATCCGGTCAAGAATATGGATGCACGCATCAACTGGGTCCATCCCATCCCGGCGGGCAAGGCAATCACTGTCTCGCTGTTCGCGGACAATTTGTTCAATAATCGCCGCAGCGACTTCATCATCGGCGTCGGTGGCACGGCTCTGAGCGGCTATCAGAGCAGCACGTCGCCTTATAATGAACCGCGCACCATCGGCGGCGAAGTGAAACTGGAATTCTGATTTCGCGGTCCAAACGTCAGTGACGCAAGCGGCCGGGGTGTTAAGGCATCCCGGCCGCTCTGCGTGCAGGCAAGCGATCCCGTATAGCGGGTATTTTATTATCTGATCAGTGGGCCGGTTAGTGATTGCATCTTTTGCAACGATTGATGTCTTTATTTGTTGCGCCGCACCATGCTATCAGCCGGCCGTAGTTTCAAAAGGGGATATATATAATGAATTTTTCCTTCGCGTTGGCCGCGGCTGTTTCGCTATCGCTGTCGACCACCGCAATCGCTGCCGACGCGCCGGTCATCAAGGATCGCGCGCTGGTCAAGACCGTTGATGGGCGCAAGGTCGGCTTCGTCGATCGCGTGGTCCGGAATGCAGCCGGCGAACCAATCGGCGTTCAGATCATCTACAGCGGCCGCTTCGTCATGATTCCAGCCGAGACACTGACCGCTGCTGAGAAAGGTCTGACCACCAGCCTCACCACCAAAGACATCAACAAACTTTAACGACGGGGGACGCGGTGCCTACCGCGTTCGACTATACGATCCGGGGCCGGTTTTTCAGGACCGGCCCTTTTGATTCATGCTGTCATTCCGCGCTCTGTGATCAGGTCGGCTTGTCGATCGATTTCACGCCACCCCCTGGCAGCACCCCGCCTTTCCTGCAGCCGCATGGCTGCCCGGTTGACGACGTTAAGCGCTTGATGAACCGGCCGGGCTTGCAGAGAACCGCCAATCATCGTCGCTATTCGGTAACAACCACATTCTGGTCGAAACGCACGAAGCGGCGCGCGATCTTCCAGCCATCGGCGGTCTTAGCCACAGTGTCCCGCATCCGGCCGGAAACAACGATTTTTGCGGCCATGGGTGTATCCCCGGCATTGACGTTCATGAACATATAGTTGGCGAAAACCTGGCCATCCTCTTCGGAGATGAAGAGATTGAAGTTGAAGTGGCGATTCTTGCCATCGGTTTGCTGCGCCGAAATCCTGGCATGTTCGATCTGCTCGTCGATGCCGCGGAAGCGCACTTCCACGCCTTCCATTTCCGTCTCAACATCGGGAACATAGAGCGAAGCCAGTGCATCCCAATCGCAGAAATCAGAATAATGGGCAAAACGCGCCACAAGTTCGCCGATCGCAATCTTGTCTTCCAGTGCAATCATATCTCACTCCTATTTGCTGTCGTATCAAGGGTAGAAAGGCGGCATTTGCGGCGCGTTGGTGTTGCAGGCGAGAGGCTCGAGCGGCGAGAGGCCAGACGCGCGCAGCACAACCGCTGCCCCCCGGTGCGTAAGATGGCTGCCGTGAGCGCGGATATGGGGAGTGAGTACCCCTGCCTCACGCGCTTTCGCCTCGCATCTTCCGAATCAATGTGCCCAGCGGTCCGTGCGAATCGCGCCGGCCATGCTGCTCGTAGAAGCACTACGTCGCGGACGAATCCTTCGATCATCCGCGCCATGGCCATGCTATGCCCCCCCTCCTGCACTGGTGTTGCCCGCTCCTTCTCAGCAACAGCGCTTGCCAAGCCGAGAAGAGCAATGCAAGTTGTAATAAATATTGCCGGTCGAGCAAGCGTTGATCGGTCGGATATAGGAAGAGGATGGATTGGGCGTCCATGACTGAAAGTTTGCGCAGGGAAGTGCATCATGACCGCGTCGTGGCCTGCCATGTGGATCGGCCAGCGGATGTCCACGTCATGTTCATGGACGCGGTCGGGCGAGCGCCCGACGCGATCGCGCTGGTCGATGGCGGCGAGCGACTGACCTATGCGCAACTGGCGGCCAGGGTCGGGCAATGCGCCGCGAGGCTGACTGCGCTCGGCCTCCTCGCCGGGGACAGGATAGGCATATTGCTCGACAACCGGGCGGATTATTCGACGCTGCTTCTGGCGACCGCGCGGCTGGGCGTGATCAGCGTTCCGATGAACATCCGCCAGCGCGCGCCGGAAACTACCTATGCGATAAGCGACAGCGGCGCGATCGCGATCCTGTATGAGGATGCGCTGGAGGCACAGCTTCCCGACCGGGCAAGCCTGCCCCATGTGCGGCATTGGCTGTCCTATACGGACGAGGCGGCGGCCTGGTCAGCCGTGCCAGCGAGCGGTATGGAGATACCGGAGCGATCGGCGGTGGGCGAGGACGATCCCTTCTGCATTCTCTACACATCGGGCACCACGGGCCGTCCCAAAGGCGCGGTCCTCACATATCTGGGCATCGTCACCGGTTGCATCGGCAGCGAGCGTCATTTGGGCCTGATCGACGGCGAATCGATGATCCTCTCCGTCCCTGCATCGCACGTCACGGGCATCCTGCTGATCCTGATGCTCAGCATACGAGTGGCCGGCAAGGTGGTGATACAGCGCGGCTTCAAGGCGCGCGCTTTCCTGGAACTCGCGCAAGCCGAGGGGATGAGCTTTGCCATCATGGTGCCCGCAATGTACAAATTGTGCCTGATGGAGCCGGACTATGCCGCGTTCGACCTGTCGCGCTGGCGCATTGGCGCTTTTGGCGGCGCGCCCATGGCCGAAGCGACAATCGAGGCGCTGGCCGCGCAGACACCTCTGTTGACGCTGGTCAACATATACGGGTCAACAGAAACCACCTCACCCGCCGTCATGATGCCGCTTGGCGAAGGGCCAGCACGGCCAGACAAGGTTGGCCGCGCCCTGCCTTATGTCGACATCCTCATCATGGACGAATATGGCCGGGAACTACCGCCCGGAGAGCAGGGTGAAATCTGGATCGCCGGGCCGATGACGGTACCGCGCTACTGGAACAATCCCGAGGCGAGCGAAAGGGGATTTTGCGGCGGTTACTGGAAGTCGGGCGACATCGGCACAATGGATGCAGAG
>JAECRT010000017.1:60489-70235 GCA_016000085.1 Sphingomonadaceae bacterium | reverse complement strand
CGTGGCGCAGGGCTATTGGCGCGATGCGGAACGGACAGCCGAACGATTCCGGCCTGCGCCGCCCGCGTCGCATTATGGCGGCATGGCGGTGTGGTCGGGCGATACGGTGCGGCGTGATGGGCAGGGGTTGCTCTATTTCGTGGGCCGTGACGATGCGATGATCAAGTCGGCAGGCAACCGAATAAGTCCGACGGAGATTGAGGAAAGCGCCGTAGCCGTGCCGGGCGTGGCTGAAGCGGTGGCGCTGGGTGTGAAGGATGAGAGGCTGGGACAGGCGGTGCGGCTGTTGCTGCGCGCGGCGGACCCTGCCATGGGCGATAAGGTGGCGGCGCATCTTAAGGCTGAACTGCCCAACTTCATGCAACCCATGGATATCATCGTGCTGCCCGAATTTCCCCGCAATCCCAATGGCAAGATCGATCGCGTCGCTTTGACGAAGGACCACGCCGCATGAAGCCAATGGGGCCGATTCCGCCCTGGTTCGGGGGTGAGGAAGGGATGCTGCTGGTCGGTGGATGCGGGGCGGCGAGTCTGGTGGATGAAGCGGGCGACACGCCGCTCTTCGCTTACGACATGGGCATAGTCGATGCGCAGGTACGCCGTTTTCGCGACGCGATGCCCGATGCGTTGCATCTCCATTATGCGATCAAGGCGAATCCCTATGCACCGCTGCTTGCGCATATGGTGGGGCAGGTTGATGGGTTCGACATTGCGTCGGGCGGCGAGATGGACATGGCGCTCGCGGCGGGCATGGCGCCGGACCGGATCAGCTTTGCCGGACCGGGCAAGCGCGACGATGAATTGCGCGCAGCGATCTTCGCGGGTGTCACGATCAATCTCGAATCCGAAGGCGAAGGGCGGCGGGCGCTGGCCGCCGCGGCACAGGTCGGCAAGACGCCGCGCCTTGCCGTGCGGGTAAACCCGAACTTCGATCTGAAAGGTTCAGGCATGCGGATGGGTGGCGGGGCCAAGCCTTTCGGTGTAGATGCCGAACGGGCCGCAATGCTGGCCCGCGCGATGATCGACGGCGGAGCGGACTGGCGCGGCTGGCATATTTTCGCAGGCAGTCAGAATCTCGATCCGCTGGCGATTATTGAGACGCAGGCTGCGACGATAGCGCTGGCGGCTCGCCTGTCCGATACTGTTGGGGCTGCACCGCCGCTGGTCAATCTGGGCGGCGGCTTCGGTCTGGCCTATTTCCCCGGCGACGAACGGCTCGATATCCGTCCAATCGGCGTGGCTCTCGACAGCGCGCTGGAGACGCTTCCCGACATTTTGCAGGGCAGCGCCTTCGCGATCGAACTGGGGCGTTGGCTGGTGGGAGAGGCGGGCGTTTATCTGACCCGCGTGATCGACGTGAAAGTCAGCCAGGGCGAGACGTTCGTTGTGGTCGATGGAGGATTGCACCACCAACTGGCTGCCAGCGGCAATTTCGGTACGGTGGTCCGTCGCAACTATCCGATGGCGGTGGCCAACCGTTTCGGCGCTGCCCCAGCGGGCGATCCGGTGACGGTTGTAGGATGCCTTTGCACCCCGATCGACAGACTGGGCGAAAAGGTGGCGTTACCGCCGGTTGCGGAAGGCGATCTGATCGCGATCTTCCTGGCAGGCGCCTATGGCGCATCGGCAAGCCCGACAATGTTTCTTGGCCATCCAAGTCCTCGCGAACTTTTACTTGGCTGAATTCTCCAGCACTTAACTCCTAACGGTATCTTTACCCTTTGACGGCAAGAAGAGGGTCGAAGCCATGTGCTGATCGACCCGCCTTACCCTCTTTGGCGGCCGATCGCGCGTGGCCGCATAAAGAGGTGAGACTATGCGTTTCTTGTCGGTTTCCAGGCTCCTGATCGGTGCATCACTGCCCGCCGTCGCCCTGTCGGGCTGTGCGGCCGGTGGGGGTAGTGGAGCGCAATTGCCGCCCGCATCTTTCGTGTCGACGCAGGAAGGGCCGGGCGAGGAATATATTATCGGCCCGCTCGATGATCTCACCATCTTCGTGTGGCGCAATCCCGAATTGGGCGCGAAGGTGCAGGTGCGACCCGATGGGCGCATCACCACGCCGCTGATTACCGATATGCCGGCCGTGGGCAAAACGCCCAAGATGCTGGCCGACGATATCAAGCTGGCCCTGACCCAATATATCGAAAACCCGCTGGTATCGGTGATCGTCAACAATTTCAGCGGCACGTTCAGCCAGCAGGTTCGGATCGTGGGGGCGACGGAAAAACCCGCCTCCATTCCCTATCGCGCGAACATGACCTTGCTCGACGCCATGATCTCTGTCGGTGGCCTGTCCGAATTCGCTGCGGGTAATCGTGCGCGGCTGGTCCGGTTCGACAAGGAAACCGGCAAGCAGAAGGAATATCAGGTTCGCCTGAATGACCTGCTCAAGAAGGGCGACACCAAGGCCAACGTCATGCTGGCCCCCGGTGACGTCATCATCATTCCCGAAAGCATGTTCTGATCATGGCCGGTCTGTATGATGAATTGTTGATCCTGCTGCACGGGATATGGACCCGTCGCTGGATCGCGCTGGGTGTTGCGTGGGGCGTGGCCATGCTCGGCTGGCTGGGCGTGGCGCTGATCCCCAACAGCTATCAGTCCAAGGCGCGGGTCTATGTGAACACCCAGTCGCTGCTGGAGGACAAGATGGGCATTACCCAGGTTCAGTCCCAGCAGGATCTGGACCGGGTGCGCAGCACGCTGGCCAGCACCGAAAATTTGGAAAAGGTCGTACGCGAAACCGATCTGTCGCAGGGCGTGTCCGGCCCGCGCGATGTCGCCGCGAAGATCACCAAGCTGCGCGACAATATCAACGTGATGGCGCAGGCCGATCCCAGCATGATCGACATCAGCGCGATATCGGCCGACAGCAGCTTGTCGGATGGCGCGAATGCGCGCATCGCCCAGCAGGTCGTGCAAAAACTGATCGATATCTTCCAGGAGGATAATCTTTCGGGCGACCGCAACCAAACCAAGCAGAGCCTTGCGTTTCTGGACCAGCAGGTCGCGGGACGGGGCAAGCAGCTAGAAGCGGCCGACCAGCGTCGCATCCAGTTTGCGCAGCGTTATGTCGGGCTGTTGCCCGGTGCAGGTTCGATCAGCCAGCGCATGGATGCCGCGCGGCTGGAGATCAATAATATCGATTCGCAGCTGATCCAGGCGCAAAGCGCGCTGGGCGCTATGAACGGGCAGCTTGCCGGGACGCCACAGTCGCTACCGGGCGTCAGTGCTTCGGGCGGACCTTCGGCGCTGGGGCAGGCGCAGGCCAATCTTGCCGGCATGCGCGCCCGTGGCTGGACCGCCAACCATCCCGACGTCGTCGCGGCGCAGCGTGAAATCGATGCGCTGCGCAAGCAGGGCGGCGGCAGTGCGGGCGGTGGCGGAACGCCAAACCCGGCCTATCTGTCGATCAAGTCGATGCAGGCCGAGCGTGCCGCAACGGTACAGGCGCTGGGCGCGCGCAAGGCGCAGATCCAGGCTGACCTCAATGCCATGACGGCCAAGCAGACCGAGGAACCGGGCCTCGCGTCCGAGCAGGAAAAGCTCGACCGCGACTATGAGGTTCTCAAGACCCAATATGACAAGCTGTTGTCTGACCGCGAGGAAATCCGCCTGCGTGGCGAGGTGAAGACGGAAACCGGATCAGTCCAGTTCCGCGTCATCATGCCGCCCAGCACCCCGACCGCGCCTGCTGCCCCCAACCGACCCTTGTTGGTATTGGGCGTGTTGATCCTGGGCATTGGTGCGGGCGTGGGCGTCGCCTTCGCGCTGGGCCAGCTCAAGGGCACATTTCCCACCGCCGCGCGGCTGGAACGGGCCATCGGCCTGCCGGTCGCCGGGTCGATCGGCCACGCGGTCAGCATGGCGCAAGTCGCCGTCGATCGGCAGCGGATGAAATGGTTCGCGGGCGCCAGCGGCGCGCTGGCCGGGGTTTGCCTGCTGCTGATCATCGTCGAATTCGTCCAGCGTGGCATGGCGTGAAGGAGCCTTCCAGCATGAACCAGCATAGCTCCATCAAGGGCGGATCGCTGATCGAGCGCGCGACCGAAATCTATGATTTCAGCGCGGCACTGCGGGGACGCGCCGCGCCTGCGGTCGATCTGTCCGCCGAATTGCCGATGCCCGACGCTTTGCCTGTCGTCGACCCTTTCCATGGTGCGCCCGCCGCCGAGCCGGTGGCATTTCGCGCGCTGCCCTGGACTGGCCCGGTGCAAGCGATCGATCGTGCCAAGCTGGCCGACGGCGGTTTCTTGCGCCCCGACAGCGCGGTGACGGCGATGAGCGAAGAGTTTCGGTTGCTGAAGCGTGACCTGCTTTCCCAGTTGCGCGACAGCCAGCGCGGCAACCGCATCCTCGTCTGTTCGGCCCATAGCGGCGAAGGCAAGAGCTTCTGCGCGATCAACCTGGCGCTCAGCCTGGCGGCGGAGAAGGATCGCGAGATCCTGCTGGTCGACGCCGATTTCGGCAAGCCGGGCATCCCGGCGGCGCTGGGGCTGGAGAGCGGACCGGGCCTGATGGATGCGTTGGCCGATCCGACGATCGCGATCGAGGAATGCGTGATCCGTACGGACATCCCGTCGCTGGCCGTTCTGCCTGCTGGGCAGCGCAGCCACGACGATACCGAATATTTGGCGTCGGCGCGGACGGAAGAACTGCTCAAGCGGCTGACGGACGGACGCCCTGATCGCGTCCTGATTTTCGATTCGCCCCCGTTGCTGGCGGCCTCGCCCGCGGCCGTGCTGGCCAGCCATGTCGCAATCGCGCTGCTGGTCGTGCGGGCCGACAGCACGAGCGAAAGCGCGCTGCGTGAAGCGGCCGCGATGCTCAAGGGCGGAGCGCAGGTTCAACTGCTGCTCAACGCCGTTCGCTTTAACGGGGGAAGCCGCCGGTTCGGCAGCTATTACGCCAAAGGGAAATCCCAGTCATGACCGTCCGCCAATGGATTTCGGGCGCGTCGTCGTTAGCCATAATGGCCATCGCTGCCATGCCCGCTGCTCATGCGCAGTCGGGTTCGCAGCGGCGCATGAATGTCACGCCTTATCTGGGTGTGGACCAAATCGTGACCGGTCCGCTCAAGGGCGAAGGCGATGTGCTGACCTATACCAACGTCACGGCAGGCGTGACCGCACAGGTTCAGAGCCGCCGGGTGGAGGCGGTCGTCGACCTGCAATATAATCACAGCTTCGGCTGGAACAGCCAGACGCCGGACCAGGACGCCATTAGCGGCATATTGAGCACGCAGGTCAATCTTGCGCGCGGCCTGTCATTGCATGCGGGCGCGCTTGCCACGCGCGTGCGGACCGACGGGCTTTCTGGCGCGACGCCGTTCAACGACAGCTATAACAGCCAGGTCTATGCCGGTTACATCGGCCCGTCCTATGCGACCCAGGTCGGCGATATCAACCTCAACGCATCCTACCGTCTGGGTTATGCGCGGGTGGAAGACAATACCAATGCCGATTTCCCCGGCGCGCTGCCGATCGGAGCGTTCGCGGATAGCTGGACGCATAATCTGATGGGGTCGGTGGGCTTTGCGCCCGGCACCCTGCTGCCCGTCGGCCTGACCGCCAGCGTGGGCTATGATCGTGAAGATGCCAGCCAGCTCGACCAGCGGTTCGAGGATAAGTGGGGCCGGGTCGATGCAATCCTGCCAGTGTCGCGCACGCTCGCGCTGGTCGGCGGCGTTGGTTATGAGAAGATCGAGATCAGCCAGCGGTCGCCGGTGCTGGATACCAACGGCACGCCGCTGATCCGCAATGGACGCTATGTGACGGACAAGAGTTCGCCGCGGACGCTGATATATGATTTCGACGATATCATCTGGGATGCGGGCGTATTGTGGCGGCCCAGCCGTCGCACCACGCTGGAAGCGCGGGTGGGCGAACGCTATGGTGGGATGACCTATCAGGGCAGCTTCACCTGGCAGGGCCGCGACAGCAGCTTTGCGCTGGTCGTGTTCGACGGGATCGACAGTTTCGGCCGGATGATGATGGGCAATATCGGGGCGCTTTCGGGCAGCAGCCTGGACGTTGTGCGCAATCCGTTCACCGGCGACCTGACCGGCTGCGCCTTTTCCGCAACGGGCGGGGGCCAATGTTTCAACGACGCCCTGTCGGGGATCACCGACGCCAATTTCCGCTATCGTGGCGTGTCGGCGCAATATGCGTTGCAGCGCGGTCCGTGGGGCTGGGGTGTGGGTGCTGGTTATTCGCAGCGCAAGTTCATCACGCCACGGGGGCAAGCCGTTCTGGTTCGTGGATCGCGTGACGAGAATTGGTATGGCAACGCGTCGATGCGATACAGCTTTAGCAATCAGGACAGTGTCGATACTGTTTTATATGTGAACTATTTCGATGCCAGCGACGCGCGCCCGAATGTCGCAAACTATGGCGGCTATACAAGCTATTTCAAGAATTTGTCTCGTCGTCTGTCGGCGTCGGCATCGGTTGGTGTGGACGGCGCGAAGGCGGATGATTTCGATACGGTGATCAGCGCGATGGGGCAGGTCGGCCTGCGCTACAGCTTCTGACGGGCCGGGTGGAGACGAAGAGATGTACGATCAATTCTATGAGTTGCAGGGCCGCCCGTTCCAACTGACGCCGGACCCGCATTATTATTTTGAGAGCGCGACCCACCGCAAGGCGCTGTCCTATCTGGGCTATGGCCTGGCGCAGGGCGAAGGCTTCATCGTCATCACCGGCGACATCGGCGCGGGCAAGACGACGCTGGTCGGGCATCTGATGGACACTATCGATCCGGTGCGCCTGACTGCGGTCAAGATCGTATCGACGCAGGTCGAGGGCGACGACATGCTGCGCCTGGCCGCGCAGAGCTTTGGCCTGAGCGTCGATGGCCTGACGAAGGCCGCGACGCTGCATCAGGTTCAGGGCTTCCTGCATGCGCAGGCGCGGGCCGGGCGGCGCAGCTTGCTCATCGTCGATGAAGCGCAGAATCTGAGCGTGTCGGCGATCGAGGAATTGCGGATGCTGTCCAACTTTCAATTGGGCGGACAGTCGCTGCTTCAGATTTTCCTGCTGGGCCAGCCGGAGTTTCGCGACCTGCTGAAATCGCCCCAACTGGAGCAGCTGCGCCAGCGCGTCATCGCCACCCATCATCTGGAACCGATGATGGCGCAGGAGGTCGAACCTTATATCATCCATCGTCTGACCGTTGCCGGATGGGTTGGCAATCCCGTATTTACGCCACAAGCCTTCGCCGCGCTGTATGCCGCGACGGGCGGCGTGCCGCGTCGGTTGAACGCACTGGTAAGCCGGGTGTTGCTGATGGGCGCGATCGACCAGTTGCGCGATATTGATGCGGACGTGGTGCATGCGGTCATGGCTGACATGGGGCTGGATTCTGACGCTGTGCCCGAAGCGATCGCGCCGTCCGTGCTGGACAGCGTGGCCGAACCGGACGAGCCGGAATGGGTCGAACCGGAGCCGGTCATGGTTGCGCCCGATGAAGATGTGGAAGAGGTAGAAGCTTCCGCCTCCGTCACAGCTTTTGATCCGCCAATAGCGCCGGTGATCGAGGACGCTGAGGATGAGGCCGAGGCTGTAGTCGAGGAAGATTATGTGACGGAGGAATTTGCGGCCTTCGAACCAGTGTCGGAGCCAGAGCCGGAAATGGAGACGGATGTGCAGGATGCCGCGCCAATCGCTGCCATCGCGCCTGCGCCGGTCGTTGACGCCGTGGAAATCGATCGTTTGCGGTCCGACATGCTGGGCGAGATCGAGGCGCTGCGCGCTGAAATATCGTCTTTGCGTGCGGTGCAGTCGCATGTCCCGTTCGCGCCGGCGCCCGGCCAGACGATCGATCCCGAAGCGCTCAAGGATTGTTTCACCCTGATCGAGGAACGGCTGGCGTCGCTGGAATTCCGCGCCGAGGAACAGGATACGGCGTTGCGCCGTGTGTTGACTCTCCTGGTCGACTGGGTCGAGCAGGAAGACCGTATGGCCGCGTCGCAGGCAAGCGCAGCCGCCTGAGCGAGTGGCGGAGCCAAGGTGACGATGATGATGCACAATGCCCTGTCCGTCGATGTGGAGGACTGGTTTCAGGTCGGCGCATTCGAGCGCACGATCCAACGCGGGCATTGGGACGGCCTGACCCACCGGGTCGAGGGCAATACCGACGCCGTGCTGGACCTGTTCGCGCAGGCCGATGTCAAGGCGACCTTCTTCACGTTGGGCTGGGTGGCGGAACGCTATCCTGCGCTGATCCGCCGGATTGCCGATGCGGGGCATGAAGTGGCGAGCCATGGTTATGACCATGCGCGGGTGTTCACCTTTACCCCCGAACAGTTTCGCGCCGACCTGCGCAAGGCGCGCGGCATATTGGAGGATGCGGGCGGGCAGGCCGTGACCGGCTATCGCGCGCCCAGCTTCTCGATCGACACGCGCACGCCATGGGCGCACACGATATTGGCGGAGGAAGGCTATCGCTATTCCTCCAGCGTGGCGCCGATCCGGCACGATCATTATGGCTGGCCCGAATCGCCCCGTTTCGCATGGAAGCCGGTGGCGGGGGCCGATCTGGTCGAATTGCCGGTGACGACTGCCAAGCTGGGCAAGCGGACGCTCGCGGCGGGCGGAGGCGGCTTTTTCCGGCTGCTGCCCTATGGCTTTTCGCGCTGGGCGATCCGGCAGGTGAACGAGCAGGCGCAGCGGCCCGCGATCATCTATTTCCATCCATGGGAAATCGACCCCGATCAGCCGCGCGTCGCTAACGCGCCGCTGCGCTCGCGCTTGCGCCATTACAGCAACCTGTCGGTGATGGCCGCCAAGCTGCGCCGCCTGACGCGCGATTTCGCCTGGACGCGGGTCGATGCACTGGCCGACGCCGAAGCGGCGCGCGCGTCATGATGGCGGGCAACAATGCCGATCTGGCGGTCACGATGCTGGACCTTGGCGATCCGGCGCAGGCGCAGGCGGTTGAAGATTATGTGATGGGTCATGCCGACGGCACGCCCTTTCACCGGCCCGCCTGGATGCGCGCGATGACGCAGGCCACCGGCCATCGCGCCATCATGCTGGCGGCGGTCGCGCCGTCGGGGCGGATCAACGGCGTCCTGCCGCTGCATCATGTGAAAAGCCGTCTGTTCGGTGCGGCGCTGGTGTCCAGCGCCTTTGCCGTCGATGGCGGGATATTGGCGGAGGATACGCGCGCCGTCGCGGCGCTGGCGCGGGCAGCGGAAGGCTTGGCGCGCGAGCAGGGCGGACTGTCGCTGGAATTGCGCGGCGGTCCTGTGCCGGGCGCGGGATGGACGTTGCACGAAGGCGGGCATCTGGGCTTCGTGCGGCCGATCGCGGCCGACGACGAGGCGGAGTTGCTGGCGGTGCCGCGCAAACATCGTGCCGAATTGCGCAAGGCGCTGGCCAATGACGCGCTGAGTTTCGATGTCGGGCGCGACGCGGGGCATTTGCGCGATCATTATCATGTCTATGCGACCAGCGTCCGCAATCTGGGCACGCCGGTCTTTCCCGCCCGGATGTTCCGAGAAGTGCTGAACCATTTTGGTGAGAATGCCGATATTTTGGTGGTGCGCGACGGCGGCCGTCCGGTATCGGCGGTACTGACGCTGTATCATCAGGGTCGGGTCATGCCCTTCTGGGGCGGGGGACTGAATGACGCGCGGCGGTTGCGGTCCAACGAACTGATGTATTATCGTCTGATGGGCCATGGCCGAGCGCGGGGGATGACGCAGTTTGATTTCGGCCGGTCCAAGGTCGGCAGCGGTCAGG
>JAECRT010000017.1:56692-60389 GCA_016000085.1 Sphingomonadaceae bacterium | reverse complement strand
GCGCGGGGGATGACGCAGTTTGATTTCGGCCGGTCCAAGGTCGGCAGCGGTCAGGCGTCCTGGAAGAAGAGTTTCGGGTTCGAGGGCAAGCCGCTCGTCTATCATGGCTGGTCGCCAGACGGGGCGTTGCGGGACATCAACCCCAACAGCGCCCAATATCAACAGCGGATCGCGCTGTGGAAAAAGCTGCCCTTGCCGGTCGCGAACCTGCTGGGGCCATGGATTTCAAGAGGTTTGGGATGACGGGCGAGATACTGTTCCTGTGTCACCGGATTCCCTTTCCGCCCGATCGGGGGGACAAGATCCGCTCCTTCCATCTGCTCGAACGGTTGGCGCAGGTCGCGCCGGTGCATGTCGGCTGCTTTGCCGATGATGCGCGGGATATGGAGTTTGCGCCCGACATGGCGGCGATCACCGCCAGCCAGTGCGTGTTGCCGCGTGATCGGTCGAAGGTCATTGCTGGACTAACCGGCCTGGCGAAGCAGCAGGCGATGCTGGTGTCGCTGTTCGATCATCCCGACATGCACCGCTGGGTCGCCAAAACGCTGGCGGAACGGCCCATTCGGGCGGTGCTCGCTTACTCGGTGCAGATGGCGCATTTCGTGCCGTTGCTGCCCGACGATGTGCGTTTCATGATGGATTTCGTCGATTTCGATTCGGCCAAATATGCCGCTTATGGCGCGGAAGGTTCCGGTCCGATGGGCTGGATCAACCGGCGCGAGGGGCAGATATTGTTCGATTTCGAGCGCAAGGTAGCTGCCCGCGCCGACCTTTCCAGTTTCGTGAGCGAGGCGGAGGCGCAGATGTTCCGCGACGCGACGGGGCTGGGCGGAACCCAGGTGATCGCGGTCGAAAATGGCGTGGCGCTCGACTATTTCGACCCCGCCGCCGGTTACCCGAAGATTGATTATGATGACGGGCCGCTGCTCGTCTTCACCGGGCAGATGGACTATCGCCCCAATGTAGAAGCGGTGGAAAGTTTTGCGCGGCATACGCTGCCCGCCATTCGTGCGGTGCATGCCGATGCCTGCTTCGCGATCGTCGGACGCAATCCGTCCAAGGCGGTGGAGGCATTGACGGCGATCGAGGGTGTGGTCGTGACCGGTGGCGTGCCCGACGTGCGCGGCTGGCTGGCGGCGGCGGATGTCGTCGTTGCGCCGCTGCGGATCGCGCGCGGGATACAGAATAAGGTACTGGAAGCCATGGCGATGGGGCGACCGGTGGTTGCGTCCTCGCAGGCGGCCGAAGGGATCGATGCGCGCGATGAAGCGCATTTTCTGATCGCCGACGATCCTGCCGGGGAAGCGGAGCGGATCATTGCGCTGCTGGCCGATCCTGTTCGAGCCGCAGCGTTGGGACGGGCCGCGCGCGGGCGGATGGAGGAGCGCTATCGCTGGGCGACGACGCTGGCGCGGCTGCCTGAACTATTGCTGGGCGAGGCGGGCGCGAGCGAACTGCCGTGATCGGGCGGACGCTGCCGATCGGTCATGTTCCCAATGTCGACCTGACGGGCTGGCGCGGGCATTTGACGGCTTTGGGCGTGGTCGGCTTCGCCATATTGGCGCTGTTCCACGACGATGTATGGAGCATGGCGTCGATTTGGTGGAACGCTTCCACTTTCGGCCACTGCCTGTTCATTCCGCCGTTGATCGCCTGGCTGGTGCAACAGCGGCTGCCGGGGTTGCGGCAACTCACGCCGGTCGCATGGGCGCCGGGGCTGGTGTGGCTGGGCCTGGGTGCGGCGGCTTGGCTGGTGGGTGCCGCCGCCGGGGTAGCGATGGTGCGCCATGGCGCGCTGATCGTGATGTTGCAGGGCGCGACGATCGCGCTGCTGGGACCGGCGGTGGCGCGCGCGCTGCTGTTCCCCCTGTTCTACGCTTTTTTCATGGTGCCCTTCGGCGAGGAGATCGTGCCGCCGTTGCAGTTGCTGACGGCGCGGCTTTCCATGCTGTTGCTCGACCTGTCGGGCGTGCCCGCGCATATGGAGGGCATCTTCATCACCACGCCGACCGGCTATTTCGAAGTGGCCGAAGCCTGTTCCGGCGCGAAATTCCTGATCGCGATGACGGCCTATGGCGCGCTGGTGTGCAATGTCTGTTTTCGCAGCTGGCCGCGCCGGATCATCTTCATGATCGGGGCGCTGTCGCTGTCGGTGCTGGCCAATGGCGTGCGCGCCTTCGCCACCATATTGGTTGCGCATTTGACCAGCGTCGATGCGGCCGTAGGGTTCGACCATGTCGTTTATGGCTGGGTCTTCTTCGCGATCATCATGATCGTCGTGATGGCAAGCGCATGGCCCTTTTTCGATCGCAAGCCCGGTGATCCCTGGTTCGATCCGTCGCAGTTGCAAGGCGCGGTGCGCGGCAACCGCCGGGCGGGCGGCGTGGCCGCTGGCGCGCTGGCGCTGATCGTCGCTGCGCCGCTGTGGCTGGCTGCGACCGCTGCCGCCGCCGATCCGCTGCCGCCAGTACTGGAACTGCCATCGGTCAGCGGATGGAGCCGCAGCGACGTGCAACAAGCCTATCCATGGAAGCCGCGTTTTGACGGGGCGGATCATTTCGTCATGGGGCGCTATCGTAATGCGCAGGGGCGGATCGTGGACCTGACCATCGCCACCTATGCACGGCAGGAGGATCAGCGCAAGCTGGTGGGCTTCGGACAGGGGGCTGCCGACCCGGACAGCGAATGGGTGTGGTCATCGCCCGCGCGAGCGCCACGCGATGCGCGCGGCGAACAGATTACCGCCCCCGGCCCGGTGGTGCGCCATGTCGTCAGCTATTATGTCGTGGGCGACAGTGCGCCGACCGGCAGCAAGCCGCGCGTGAAAATCGAGACGATGCTGGCCCGCCTGTTGGGCCGGGACCAGCGCGCCGTCGCCATCCTCGTGTCGGCCGAAGACGGCGAAGGGCGGCCATCCGACGCCGCCATATCCGCTTTCTTGACTGATCTGGGCGATGTGCGGGTTTTGGCTGACCGCAGCGCAGGCATGCGCTAGAGCGGTTCGCATGTGCGGCATAGCGGGTATCTTTCATCTGGAAACGGCCAAGCCGGTCGATCCTGCGCGGGTGCGCGCCATGCTGGACGTGATGCCTCATCGCGGCCCGGACGGCAGCGGCATATGGACCGCGCCGGGCGTCGGGCTGGGCCATTTGCGCCTGTCGATCATCGATCTGGAAGCCGGTGCGCAGCCGATGCTGACCGACGACGAGGCGCTGGCGGTGGTGTTCAACGGTGAAATCTATAATTTCGCCGAAGTCCGCGCGGAACTGGAGGCCAAGGGCCATGTGTTCCGCACCCATAGCGACACAGAAGTCATCCTGCACGGCTATCGCCAATGGGGCGAGGATTGCGTGCAGCGCTTCAACGGCATGTTTGCCTTCGCCCTGTTCGACGCGCGGGCGCAGTCGTTGTGGCTGGTGCGCGACCGGCTGGGGGTCAAGCCGCTTCACTATGCGCTGTTGTCCGATGGCAGCCTGATCTTCGGATCGGAACTCAAGAGCCTGCTCGCCCATCCGCTGTTGCGCCGCGCGCCGGACCTGTCGGCGGTCGAGGATTATATGGCCTATGGCTATGTCCCCGACGACGCCTGCATGGTGGCAGGGGTGCGCAAGCTGGGCGCGGGTGAGACGCTGCGGTTGGTGCGGGGGCGCCCGCTGCCGCAGCCGCAACGCTATTGGGACGTCAGTTTCGCTGACCG
>JAECRT010000017.1:49037-56592 GCA_016000085.1 Sphingomonadaceae bacterium | reverse complement strand
AGCCGTCTGGGCGGCTATCGGGCCGAGGATCGCTATATCAAGGCGATGGCCAATGCCCCTGCGCGCGATGCGCTCGACCGGGCGCAATATGCCGACATTCGCATCTGGCTGCCCGGCGACATCCTGACCAAGACCGACCGGATGAGCATGGCCGTCAGCCTGGAAGCGCGCGAGCCACTGCTCGACCACCGGCTTGTCGAGTTCGCCGCGCGGCTGCCCGTGGCACAGCGTATCCGTGGCAATAGCGGCAAATATCTGATGAAGAAGGCGATGGAGCCGTTCCTGCCGCAGGACATCCTGTATCGTCAAAAAATGGGCTTCGTCACCCCGATCAGCGCCTGGTTCCGGGGCGCGTTGGCGGGGGAAGCGACGGCGATTGCGGGCGGCTCCGCGCTGGCGCGGACGGGTTGGTTCGACACCGCAATGCTGGCGAAGGTGGCGGCCGATCATCGATCGGGCGTATCGGACCATGGCCGGCTGTTGTGGCAGTTGCTGATGCTGGACAAGGCGCTGGGTCGGCTGTTCGGGGCGTGACGGGTTTTCCCCTTGCAACCTGGCCCCTTGCAACCCGCGCCTGCGAGTGCCAACGGAGCGCATGGCGATAAGCAGGGCGCAGCAGTGACAGTCTCCAAGGAAATCGTGCGGCTGCGCTTGTATGCGTTGTGCTTGGCGGGGGACGTGGCGGGCTTGTTCGGCGCGTTTCTGGCGGCCAATTATTTCGTGCTGGGCGCTTTGTGGGGCGAGCCCGGCAAGCCGCACGGCCTCGTCATGTTCGCGATGATCGCGCCGCTCTATGCGCTGCTGGCGGTGAAGGGCGGCGGCTATGGCATACAGAGCCTCGACAATCTGCGGCGCGGGATAGTCCGCGCGCTGCTGGCGCTGGCGCAGGCGGCGTTGTTGATGTTGCTGATCGTCTATCTGGGCAAGATTGCCGAGCAACTGTCACGTTTGACTTTCATCACCGGGCTGGGGCTGGGGGCTGTGGCCGTCGTGCTGGTGCGTGTGGCTGTGGCGCGTTTGTCGGGGCATCTGCTGGGCGATGTGCCGCACCTGACCGCCGTCATCATGGATGGCGTCGTGATCGAAACGGGGCGGCATATGGACGTGATCCAGGCGGATGCCGCCGGGTTGCGGCCGGAGAGCCATGACGCAGAGATGGCGGCCCGCCTGGCGAGCGCGGTCGGGATGGCGGAACGAGTAATCGTGGCCTGTCCGCTGGACCGGATGGATGACTGGTCGGCGGCGCTCAAATCGCTGTCGGCGCGCGGCGAGATCGTCGTGCCGGAACTGCTGCGCTTTGCCCCGGCGCGGGTCGGGGTAATCGGGGGGCAGCCCACTATCATTGTGGCGGGCGGGCCACTGCTGTTCCGAGATCGGTTGATCAAGCGATTGTTCGACCTGGTCGTCGCGACGGTAGCGACGATATTGCTGTCGCCGGTGCTGGTGGCGGGTGCGCTGGCGGTCAAGCTGACCAGCCCCGGTCCGATCCTGTTCCGCCAGCCCCGCATCGGCAAGGATGCGCGGCCCTTTTCCATCTATAAGTTCCGGTCGATGCGGACCGACGCCACCGATAGCAAGGCCGACAAGCTGACCACCCGCGACGATGACCGGCTGACGCGCGTGGGCGCTTTCCTGCGCAGCACCAGCATCGATGAATTGCCGCAGCTCTTCAACGTGCTGAAGGGCGATATGAGCATCGTTGGCCCGCGTCCCCATGCCGCCGCCGCCAAGGCGGGCGACAGCCTTTATTGGGAGGTGGATGCGCGCTATTGGGAGCGACATTGCATCAAGCCGGGCATGACCGGGCTGGCGCAGGTGCGCGGACATCGCGGGTCGACCGATCATCATCAGGATCTGATCGACCGGCTCCAGTCGGATCTGGAATATGTCAGCGACTGGTCGATCTGGCGCGATTTGCGGATCATCGTGGCGACGCTGGGCGTACTGGTCCACCACAAGGCTTATTGAGCGATGACAGCCAATCTGATCCTTGGCGGTGTGCTGCTGCTGTGCTTGATTGGCGTGGCGTGGCCGTTCCTATGCTATCCGTTGATCCTGCGCGCCTTGTCGACGAAGGCGACGACAGCGGCAGACGGCCCGGTCCCGAGCGCGTCGCTGCTGTTTTGCGCCTATAATGAGGCGGCGGCGATGCCGGAGAAGCTGGCCAATCTGGCGATGTTGAAACAGCGGCATCCGGGGCTTGAGATCCTCGCCTTCGATGATGGATCATCGGACGGCACGGGTGACCTGCTCGCGGCGCGCGGCGACATCGTCACGCTGGTGCGCGGGCCGGGGCGCAGCGGCAAGGCGCATGGCATGAAGCAGCTTGCGGCGCGGGCGCGGGGCGATGTGCTGATCTTCACCGACGCCAATGTCGTGCTGGACGAGGATGCTGTCGCCAACCTGCTTGCACGCTATGCCGACCGTCAAATCGGCGGGGTTCTCGGTTCGCTGCATTATATGGGCGAGGGGGAGACGGCGACGGCGGCGGTCGGGTCGCTCTATTGGCGGATTGAGGAGCGGTTGAAGGACGAGGAATCGCGGACCGGCAATGTGCTGGGGGCGGATGGGTCGATCTTTTCGATCCGGCGCGCGCTGTATCCCGACTTCCCCGACAGCGTGTTGGATGATCTGACCGTATCGATGGCGGTCGTCTTTGCGGGCAAGCGGCTTATTAAGGCGAAGGATGTGATTGCGCGCGAACGGCTGGTGACGGCGCGCAAGGATGAATATCGGCGCAAGGTGCGGATCGCCGCGCGATCGTGGCACACGCACCAGCATTTGCGACCGCAATTGCGGCGCATGGCGGCGATCGACCGCTTCAAATATGGATCGCGCAAGATCGTTCGCTGGTTCGGCGGGCTATTTATACTGACCGGCGCCGTAGCGGCAGGGACGCTCGCGATGCGGATATCGCCTGCGCTCTATCTGGGCGGCGCGCTGGCGGTAGGGGCGGTTTTGTGGATGGGCGTGCGGGCCAGAAGCGGACCCTTCGCCGCGCTGGTCGATATCATGATCGCCTATGCCGCAACCTTGCAGGGGGTGATGAAGGCGATGGCGGGGCGGACAGTGACGATCTGGAACCCCGCCAAATCGCGGTAAGGCTTTGCTTGCCATGCGTAAAGAATTGATCCACGACGGCATGATGTTGGTAGGGGAAAGCCGGATCGCCGCTCAGGCGATTGGCGGAAATTATGTGGGTATCGCGTTGCTGGCGCTGGTTGCGCCGCTGCTGCTCGCCTTCATGCCGGCCACAACACCCGCCGCCATTTCCCTGGACGCCCATGCCGGGGCTGCCGCTGCCGCTACGGCACGGCTGGTCGGCGGTATTATAGAATATAGCCGCTGGCCGGACTCACGTGCGCCTGTGCGGCTCTGCGTCATCGGCCCGGTTCGGCTGGGCGGACAGCTGGGCACGTTGCGCCTGTCCGACGGGCGCAGCGTGGAGCGCAGGGATGTCGATGCGGCAGCGCTGGATTCGGCGGAACGCTGCGATGTACTCTACATGGGCAATATCGGCTTGGTTGGGATGATGCGTTGGGTCGCGCGCGTGCGCGGCGGCGCGGTGCTGACGATCGCCGAACAGGACAGGGCCTGTCGCAGCGAAGCCATGTTCTGCCTGATTCCGGCGGCGCGATCATTGTCCTTCCAGTTGAATATCGATGCGGTCGCCCGATCGGGTATGCGAGTGGACCCGCGCGTGCTGCGCCTGGCGCAGGGGGAGAATTGATCGATGCCCCATCGCGCTCGTTCCACTCAACCCAGTTTGCGGCAGGTTCTTGCCCGTGCGCACCGGCGGCTGATTCTGTTTGCGGTGCTGCTGGCTGGCGGGGCGATCATGTTCAGCGGCTTTGCCGTCATGCAAAGCTATGCCGCGCGTAATCTGGCGCTGGTGGCGCGTACGCTAAGCTATACGGTGGAGCCTGCCATCCTGTTCGGCGACGCGGATGCGCTGCGCGACGGCACTCTGTCGATTGCGGGCACGGACATGGTGGGCCGGGTCGAGATCGTCGCGCGCGATGGCAAGCCCTTGCTGAACTGGACGCGCCCCTATGATGGCTTGATCGATGAGATTGAGAGGCCGGTGGGCCGGTTGCTGTGGCCCGATGCGGTGATCGGTTCGGTCCGCCGCAACGATGTGCAGCTTGCCGAAATCCGCATCTATGGCAGCGCTGGGGGGATAGGCCGTTATCTCTTGTCTTCGGGGCTGGTCGCTCTGGCCTGTCTGGGGTTGATTTTGCTGGCAGGGCGGATGCTGGCGAAGCAGTTGGACGAGGGCGTCGTTGCGCCACTCGATCGCATTGCGCAGGTCGCCCATGATGTGCGGGCCAACCGGGCGCTGCATCGCCGCGCGCCGATTTCAGGTCTGGCCGAAGTCGATAATTTCATCCGTGACTTCAATCTTTTGCTGGCCGAACTGGAAGGCTGGCATCAGGGGCTGGCCGAAGAAAATGCGCAGCTTGCACGCCGGGCGACGCAGGACGCCCTGACCGGCATCGGCAACCGCGCGCTGTTCGAGCAGCGGCTGGAAGAAATGCTGGCGGAAGCGGCGCGAACGGGGCAGTCGCTAGGCTTGCTCTATTGTGACGCCAATGATTTCAAGCTGGTCAACGACCGTCACGGTCATGAGGCGGGCGACGTGATCCTCAAGACAATTGCGGCCAGGCTGCAAGTCGTACTGGGATCGAATGATGTCGCTTTTCGGCTGGGTGGCGACGAATTTGCGGTGTTGTTGCCGGGTTTGGACGACGCGATGGCGGCCAATCGGTTGATCGATCGGCTGCACATGGCAATGACGCCGATGGTGCGCTTGCCCGACGGCCATAAGGCTAACATCGTCCTGAGCGCCGGCTTTGCCCACTATCCTGCGCAGGCGCGCGAAGCTGACGAGCTCGTCCGGCTGGCCGATGCAGCCATGTATCGTGACAAGAATCGAAAACGGAAGGGTGCTGATGAGGAGGCGCATGATGAGAACTCTGGGTCTGCTGGCCATGATGTTGATGGTGGCGGCGTGCCAGACGATGCCGGTCAAGGGATTCACCGCCCGGCAGGAAACGGCACTGCGCCAGAACGGTTTTGAGCCGGTTGGGGATGGTTGGGAACTGGGGCTGGACGGCAAGCTGCTATTCCCGTCGAACGAAGCCAGCCTGGCCGATGACCAGCGCGGGCGGATTGTGCAACTTGCCACGACCCTGCATCAGGTTGGCATTGCAGGCAGCCGGGTCGAGGGGCATGCCGATGCAACCGGCGCGGCCACCTTTAACCAGGCCCTGTCACAGCAGCGAGCCAATGTGGTGCGCGAAGCCATGGCGTCGGCGGGTATGGACCCAGCCCGCATCATGGCGATCGGCCGGGGAACGAGCCAGCCGGTGGAAAGCAACGGCACGGTCGCCGGGCGGCGCGAAAATCGCCGCGTGGTCATCATCGTTTCGCCCGCTGACGCCATGGCGCTGTGAAAGGCGGGAGCCGGTCGCTCTTCCTCTCGCTTTGCGCGCATCCTGTAGTATAGCGCGCCCTTTCCATGTCCCAGTGCGGAGACCGGTGTGATTACTGTTCAGCGGGTGGCCAAGGCCGTCGGCAAGCACCTGACCAAGGCGGCTATCAAGGTTCGCACAGCGATGGGCGCGCGCGCCGACCGGCAATGCCCGGCGTGCGACGCGCGGGTGGTGGGCTTTTTCCGCTATGGCGACAATGGCGAATGGGGATGCCCGCAATGCGGTGCGTCCCCACGCGAGCGGTTGATGAACTGGCTGATCGCGCAGGGCCGGTTGCGCGTGCCGGTGGACGGCGCGATCCTGCACATGGCGCCCAATGAGGGCAGTCTGGTGCGGCGCTTTTCGGGCGCAGCCGATTATAGCCCTGCCGATCTTGATCCGGCCCGTTACACCGTGCCGGGTATGCAGCGCGTCGACCTGATGGAACTGGCTGAAATAGATCGCTACGACCTGTTCTACGCCAGCCATGTGATGGAGCATGTGCCCGACGACATGGCTGTCCTGCGTAACATATATCGAGCGCTCAAGCCCGGCGGCGAAGCGTGGTTGATCGTGCCTTTGTGGAGCAAGCCGACGGAGGATGGCAGTTTCGACATCCCGCCGCGCGAACGCGAGCGCCGCTTTGGCCAATGGGATCATGTGCGCCAATATGGCCCCGATTTCGCGGACCGTATCCGCGCGGCAGGGTTCGATCTGGAAGAGATTGACGCGATGACGATCGACCCGACGGTGCGTCATGTCCATGCGCTGGATGACCGGCTGTTCCGCGCCACCAAGCCTGTCGGAACCATGGCGCGGTGACCATGCTCGCGCGGATGGAGGCGTCCGCCCGCATCCTGGCCCTGGTGAAGCTCGCCAATGTGGGGCTGGTGCTGATCTGGGGCTTCGCCGTCACGTTCGTGTTCGTGCGGGTGTTGCCCCTTGGCGAGTTCCAGTCTTTCCTGCTGCTGGTGGCGTTCGGCAATTTCACCATTTCGGCCGAGTTCGGCCTGACCAGCATCATCTATGCCCGGTTGCGACGGCATTGGCTGGACAGGGGGCTGGGCCGGGGGCTGGGCGAAAGCGCGGACAATGGACCGGGCGGCTTTCGGCTGGAGGAAATGGGCGTGCTGTTCCTGTTTCTCGCGCTGCTGGTGCTGGGTGGCACGATGATCCTGCTGGTCGCGCTGGCGGCGGGTTGGCTCGCTACCGGGATGCCGTTGCTGTTCCTGCTATTCTTCCTGTCGGCCTGCCTCAACCTGCCCGGCCTGCTCGCCAAGCGGGCGCTGGCGGCGGTGGACGGCAATTTCCTGTGGGAAGTGCTGGATTGCGGACGCCGGGTCATCACCATCGGGCTGCTGCTGGCGATCCTGGCGGGGATGGACCCGCGCCTGTCGATCGCGCTGCAACTGGTGGCGAGTGTCGTGGTGATCGGATGGGCCATCGCCCATGTCCACCGTCGACTGGGGATGGAAGGGCGGCACTGGCTGGCCTTTCGCGTCGGCGGCGGGCATGTGCGCCGCCACTATCTGCGCGACATCGGCGCGTCGGCGGCCTTCACCGCGTCCGATATCGTCGCCTATAACGCGCCCTATTTCACGATCGCCATGGCGACCAGTGATGCGCGGCCGTTGTTGCTGTTCGATTTCTTCTTCAAGATGTCGCGCGCGCTG
This sequence comes from Sphingomonadaceae bacterium, assembly GCA_016000085.1. Lineage (GTDB taxonomy): Bacteria > Pseudomonadota > Alphaproteobacteria > Sphingomonadales > Sphingomonadaceae > Sphingobium. Next base: position 49,445 of record JAECRT010000017.1, on the reverse strand, counting down.
GCGATGCTGGTGCGGGCCATGGTGGAAGCGGCGCTGCCGCGCATCACTCGCGCCTATCATGCTGGCGACGCCAGCCGCCTGCGCCAGTTGCTGACGCGGGCGCTGGGCGCGGGCATGGTGTTCGCCGTGGGGCTGGCGGCGGTGCTGCTGCTGGCGGGGCCGTGGATGTTCGGCAAGCTGTTCGATGGGCGCGCCGTCATCGACCGGGCGGATATCGGGTTGATCCTCGTCGCGCTGGCGGCGCTGACCCTGATTTGCGTGTCGGTCTATGTGCAGGGCGCGTTGGGGCATTTTTCCCATTTGCTGCGTCGCTCGCTGCCGTTCCTCGCCGGGTCGCTGCTGAGCGTGCCGGTGGCACGGATGCTGTGGCCCGCGCACTTCGACCTCATGTTCCTGGCGCTCTATGCG
>JAECRT010000017.1:16374-48937 GCA_016000085.1 Sphingomonadaceae bacterium | reverse complement strand
GCCGATGGCGTCGGCCGATCTGGTCCATGTCCAGTGGTTGCCGCTCGCGCCCGCCGACCGGGTGATGCTGGGGCGGTTGAAGGGGCGCACGGCGCTGGTCCATACGGTCCATAATGCCGATGCCTATCATGCCGATGCGGGGGTGCAGGGGCGGGGCTATCGCGCGCTGCTTGATCTGTTTGACGCGCTGATCGTGCATGGCGATACGACGCGGGCGGCGCTGCTGGCGCAGGGAATCGACGCGGCCCGCATTCATGTGACGCCGCATCCGCCGATGAAGCTGGCGACGGCGGGGGCTGCGGAGCTGAGCGCCATGGGCGATGCTGTTGTGCCGCGTTTGCTGTTTTTCGGCACGATCCGGCCCTATAAGGGCGTGGACCTGCTGGTCGAGGCGTGCCTGTCGCTGTGGCAGGCGGGGCATCGGTTCGAACTGGTGCTGGCGGGCAAGCCATTCATGGATGTCGCGCCGATGGTCGAGAAGATCCGCGCCGCCGGTTTCGCCGACCGTCTTGTCACCGATTTCGGGTTCCTGACCGAAGAGCGGCTCGACGCGCATATGGTCAAAGCGGACATGATCGTTTTCCCCTATCGCCATATCGATTCGAGCGGGGCGTTCCTGTCCGCGCTGCATCATGGCAAGGCGATGGTCACGTCTAACGCGGGCATGTTCGCCGCCCTGCCCGAAGGGGTGGCGGCGCGGGCGGCGGCGGGAAATGCGCCAGCGCTGGCGGGCGCCCTCTTGCCGCTGATCGAAAGCGCGCCCATCAGGCAGGACTATGGCGCACGGGCACGCGCCTATGGGGATGATATGGGCAGTTGGAAAGACATGGCGACCGCGACGATGGGCATTTACCGAACCGTGCTGGCGGCGCGCGCATGAACCGCTATCTGCGTGAATTGGCCGACCGGCGGCTGGCGCTGCGCCTCGCGCTGACGGGGCGGGTGCATCAATATCCCGAAATTCAGGCGCTGCGGCGCTTTCTGGCGGGGTTCAAGGTCGATTGCCTGTTCGATGTCGGCGCCAATCGCGGCCAATATGCGACGATGGCGCGCAAGGATGCGGGCTATCGCGGCCTGATCCTGTCGTTCGAGCCGAACCCGGCGGTGTTTGCCGAACTGGAAAAGCGCGCCGCGTCCGACCGGCAATGGCATGTGTTCAACATGGCATTGTCCGATTTCGACGGCACGGCCAGCTTCAATATCATGGCGGCCGACCAGTTCAGCTCGCTCAAAAAGCCGTCAGATGCGCAGGATGCGATCTTTGCTGATCGCAACAAGGTGACAGCAACGGTCGAGATGCAGTGCCGCAGGCTCGATGCGCTGTTGCCCGAACTGATGACCCAGCATGGTTTTGCCCGGCCGTTCCTGAAGATGGATACGCAGGGCCATGATATGGCCGTGTGCGAAGGGGCCGGTGATGTGCTGGGGCGGATGTTGGGCGTGCAGACCGAACTGGGGGTGCGGCCCATCTATGAGGACGGTACAAATTATCGCGCGATGATCGATTGGCTGGCGGCGCGCGGTTTCGTGCCATCGGCCTTCTTTGCCAATAATAAGGGGCATTTCCCCCTGCTGGTCGAGATGGACGGCATTTTCGTCAACCGGACGCTGGTCGAGTCCTGATCGTGGGAACAGGCCGCTCCTTCGTCACTGCGCGGCGCTTGTTCCTGGCCGGCGCGATCGGCCTGACGCTGTGGTTGGCGGCGACATTCCTGTGGCACGTCACCTGGCGGCAGGGATTGAGCCTGCCGGTCATCATGTTCCTCGATCAGGATTTTCCGGCGCTGTTCGTGCCGCTGTTGTTGCTGGCGCTGGCAGCGCCTTTTGCCCAGGGACGCGGGATAGCGTTGCCGCCACCCACCGCGCGGATCGTCGTGCCGCTGATCCTGCTGATGGGTCTGGCCGCATGGGCGGGCCATTATGCGCTGTTTCAGGATTATGCGATTTCGCGGGACGAGGAAGTCGCCCGCTTTGCCGCCGCCTATATGCGCGAAGGGCTGTTCGCGCGGCCCATCCCGGTCGAATGGGAGCCGTATCGCCGGGCGATCATGCCTGAATTCTTCTCGCCCTTTGGCGCGGCGGATTACTGGACGGCGGCCTATCTGCCGGTGAACAGCGCGATCCAGGCGTTGTTCTGGCAATTGGGCGATCCCAATCTGGCGGGGCCGGTGCTGCTGATGGCGGGCCTGTTTGCGCTGTGGCGCGTTGCGTTGCACCTGATGCCCGACCGCCCCGACGCGGTGTGGGTAACGGTGCTGCTGGGCTTTTCGTCCAGCCAGCTATGGGTCACGGCGATGACGCCCTATGCGATGACCGGGCATTTCGCGCTCAATATGGTGTGGCTGGCGCTGGTGCTGCGCGGTGGGTGGTTGGGCCATGGCAGCGCCGGGATCGTAGCGTTGGTCGCGGCCGGGCTGCACCAGTGGCATTTCCCGCCGATCTTCATCGCTCCTTTCATCCTGTGGATGCTGCTGGCGCGGCGCTGGAGCGTGGCGCTGTTTCATGCGCTGACATTGGTGGCGATCGTCGTGGTATGGGCCAAGATCTGGCCCGGTTTCCTGATGCACGCGCTGGGCGCGCCCGCCGATGTGCGGCCGTCCGCCGGTGTGGCGGACAAGGTGGGCAGCCTGTTCGAGCGGCTGGGCGATCGCTGGCAGCCACTGGTGAACCTCAGCCGCTTCATCGCGTGGAACGACATATTGATGGTGCCGCTCGCTGCGCTCGGCATCGCGGCGATGCGCTGGCGTCGCGCGCTACGGGGGCAGGAAATTGCGCTGCCGCTGGCGCTGGGTTGTGTCGCCGGATGCGCGCTTGCGTTGGCGCAGGGCTATGGCTGGGGGTTCCGCTATGCCCATGGCTATATCGGTCCCTTCTGCCTGCTGGCGGGGCTGGGATGGGCGCGGTTCCGGCCCAAAGGTGCGCTGCGGCCGCTGGTCATCGGCCTGTGCATCACGGCACTGGCCAGCAGCTTTCTGGTATGGCGTACCCACACCTTCGTCGCGCCCTATGCGGCGAGCCACCGGCTGATCGATTCCAGCGAGGCTGACGTAGTGCTGATCGACCCGCGTGGCGGCCTGTACGTCACCGATCTGGTGCGCGGGCGCAATGGCGTGCCCGGCAAGCCCATGGTGATGAACCTGGGGATGCTGACGCTCGATCAGGTCGACCAGCTGTGCGAAGGCTATGTCGTCGAATTGTTCGACCGGGCGGAGTTCCGGCCATTGGGCGTGCCGCTGGCGCGCTGGAATCTGGGGCGGACGGATGCTCTGCGCGCCCATATGAAGGAAGTGGGCTGCGACAAGCCGGTCCAGCCACCGCTGCCCGCAATATTCGACGATGCGCTGAACGAGGCGGACAACGCGATGTAGTGAAGGGGTTTACTGCCCCTTCACATAGACTCGTTTGCCACCGATCCATGTTTCCAGCACTTGCGTTGTGCGAATGTCGGCGGCGGGCGCGATCGAAATGTCGCGATCGATCAATAGGAAGTCGGCGCGCTGGCCGGGGACGAGACTGCCGAAGCGTTTGTCCGCAAAGCCTGCATAAGCCGCCTGCCGGGTGAAACCGTCGAGCGCCGCGTCAAAGCTGACGCGCTGCTGTGGCGTCCATCCGCCCGCCGGTTCGCCCTTGGCGTCCTGACGGCTCATGGCGACGGCGATCCCGGCGAAGGGGTTGGGGCTTTCCACCGGCACATCCGATCCGAACGCCAGCGGCACGCGGTTGTCGAGCATGGCCTTCCACGCATAGGCGCCGCCCAGCCGCGCTTCGCCCATGCGGGCGGTCGCCATGCGCCAGTCCGACGCTTCATGGACCGGCTGCATCGACGCGACGATGCCATATTGGCCGAAGCGGGGCAGGTCGGCGGGGTCGATAATCTGCGCATGTTCGATGCGCCAGCGCCGGTCGCCCTTGTAGGTTTCGCTCAGTTCCTGAATCGCGTCGAGGATTTCGCTGTTGGCCGCGTCGCCGATGGCGTGGACGGCGATCTGGAAATTATCCATCGCCGCGCGGCTCATGATGTTGCGCAACGGGGTGTCGGGGATCATCGGCAGGCCGCGCTGGCCCGGTGCGTCGGCATAGTCGGCTTTCAGCCATGCCCCGCGCGAACCCAACGCGCCATCGAGCAACAACTTGACCCCGCCCAGACGCAGATGATCGTCATATAGCCAAGGCGTGGGTTCCGGCCCGGCGATCAGCGTCATGTTGGTAAGGCCCGCCGCATAGGCCATGATCCGCACGCGCAGCGCGCCTCGGTCGGCTGATCGGCGAAACGCCTGCCAATCCTCGATACTGGTGCCCATGTCGGCGATGCCGGTGACGCCGGTGGCGAGCAGCGCGCGTTGCGCCTTTTCCAGCGCTATGTCGCGGTCCTTGGGGGCCGGGGGCGGCACGACTTTCTGGACGAGTTCCATCGCCTTGTCGACGAACACACCCGCAGGCTTGCCCGCTGCCATCTCTATCCGGCCACCGGCAGGCGCTTTCGATGCAGCGGTGATACCGGCGGCGCGGATCGCCGCGCTGTTGGCCCAGCCCGCATGGCCATCGACCCGTTCCAGCCAGACGGGAATGTCGCCGACTGAGGCGTCCAGTTCGGTGGCGGTCGGGAAGCGGCCCAGTCCCCATTTTTCCTGATTCCAGCCCGTGCCGATAATCCATTTGCGGCCGGTGTTCTCCTGCGCATAGGCGCGGATCTTCGCCTGTGCGTCGGCTAGCGAATTCGTGTCCGACAGGTCGAGCGTAACGAGCGACAGGCCAAAGCCCATCACATGGCCATGCGCGTCGATCAGGCCGGGGATCATCACCTTGCCGCCCGCGTCCAGCTTGAATGCCAGTCCCTTGGGCGGTTCGGGCCAGGGTTGGCCCTTCTTGGGCTTTTTGGGCCGTTGATATTCCGGTTCCTGATAGCGGCCGGAGATCAGTTTCTCGACCTTGCCGTCATCGTCGATCATCAGCGCGCCAAAGCGCACAAGCTTGCCGTTGGCGTCGATCGCGATGCCGTTCACATTGTCGATGACGCCCGACGCAAGCGCGGGAAAGGGCAGGGCGAGCGCGGCAATGATCGCGAGAAAACGAAGCTTCATGCCCGCGTGATCCGCCGCACCAGGGCGCTCGTGTCCTGCCTATTGCCGCCCATGGCCTGCACATCGGCATAGAATTGATCCACCATCGCCGTCACCGGCAATGTCGCGCCGTTGGCCCGCGCTTCCTCCAGCGCCAGCCCCAGATCCTTGCGCATCCAGTCGACCGCAAAGCCGAAGTCGAAACTGTCCTGCGCCATCGTCTTCCAGCGATTGTCCATCTGCCAGCTTTGCGCCGCCCCGCCTGAAATCGCCTCGAACACGCTGTCCAGATCCAGCTCGGCGGCCTGCGCGAAGCGCACCGCTTCCGACAGTCCCTGCAATACGCCCGCAATGCAGATCTGGTTCACCATCTTGGTCGTCTGGCCCGCGCCCGCGCCGCCGACATGGACGATGCGCGCGGCATAAGCCTCCATCACGATCTTCGCCGCAGCGATGGCCGGTTCGGTGCCGCCGCACATGATGGACAGGCGGCCATTTTCGGCTCCGGCCTGACCGCCGGATACCGGGGCGTCGACGCTGTGAATGCCGCGGCTTTCACCTTCGACGAACAACTGTCGGGCGATGCGCGCCGATACGGTGGTATGGTCGATGAACAGGCTGCCCGGCTTCATCGTACGGAACGCGCCTTCGCGACCCAGTGTGATCTGGCTCAGATCATCGTCGGTGCCGACGCAGGAGATGACGATGTCCGCCTCCTCCGCTGCCTTGGCCGGGCTGATTGCGACCTGTCCGCCATAGGCTTCCGCCCAGCTTTTCGCCTTGCCGATGGATCGATTATAGACGGTGACGCTATGTCCCGCCTTTGCCAGATGACCTGCGATCGGGCCGCCCATGACGCCCAGGCCGATAAACGCGATATTAGCCATATGCCTCGTATTATTGGTGCGTGCCGTCCTGCCATAGGGCCAGTTTTCCGACAGTGCCAGTTTCTTCCATCGCAATTTTCGGCTAGGGGGCGACCCTATGAACACGCTAGCCAGGATCGAGAGCGCATTGCCGCTGCCCGTCACCGTCGATGACATACTTGCCGCGCGCACCCGGATTTCGGGATCGATCGTCAAGACGCCGACCCTGATTAGCCAGACGCTGTCTGACATGCTGGGCTGCAAGGTCTATCTGAAGTTCGAAAATCTCCAGTTTACTGCGGCCTATAAGGAGCGCGGCGCGCTCAATCGCCTGCTGCAACTGGACGAAGAGTCCAAGGCGAAGGGCGTGATCGCCGCGTCGGCGGGCAATCATGCGCAGGGGCTGGCCTATCATGGCAAGCGGTTGGGCGTGCCCGTCACCATCGTGATGCCCATGACCACGCCCACAGTGAAGGTCACCCAGACGCAGGGTCATGGCGCGACAGTGGTGCAATATGGCGAGAAATTCGACGACGCCTATGCCCATGCGCGGGTGCTGGAGGTCGAGCAGGGACTGACCTTCATCCATCCCTTCGACGAACCGGACATTATTGCCGGGCAAGGCACCGTCGCGCTCGAAATGCTGGAAGATGCGCCGCAGATCGACACGCTGGTCATTCCCATCGGCGGCGGCGGCCTGTTTTCCGGCATGGCGACGGCGGCGCGGGCGATGAAGCCCGACATTCGGCTGATCGGTGTGCAGGCCGAACTTTATCCGTCCATGTATGATGTCATCAAGGGCGCGGACCTGCCGTGCGACGGCGACACGCTGGCCGAAGGCATAGCCGTCAAGCAGCCGGGTGAACTCACTCGCCGCTTTGTCGATCGACTGGCGGATGATGTGCTGCTGGTCGCCGAAAGGCGGCTGGAGGAATCGGTGAGCCTGCTGCTCCAGATTGAAAAGACAGTCGTGGAGGGTGCGGGCGCTGCGGGTCTTGCCGCGCTGCTGACCTATCGGGAGCAGTTTGCCGGGCGTACCGTTGGCCTCATCCTGACGGGCGGCAATATCGACACGCGGCTGCTCGCCAATGTGCTGTTGCGCGATCTGGCGCGGTCCGGCCGTCTGGCGCGCTTGCGCATCATTCTGCAGGATAGGCCCGGCGCGCTGTTCCATGTGGCGCGCATCTTTGATCGGGAATCGGTCAACATTCTGGAACTGGCGCATCAGCGCATCTTCACCAACCTGCCGGCGAAGGGGCTGAGCCTGGACGTCGAGTGCGAAACACGCGATCGCGCGCATCTTCAGCGGCTGATCGCGGCGCTGGCGGAAGCAGGCTATGAGGTCGCGCCGATCGAGGTTGCCTGACGCCGGCAACCTTCTGTTACCATTTCGTGGTAAACACCCTTTTCACGGGGTGCTGCTGGCGGCATAGTCTGTCCATGACTGATCTGTGCCGCCGCCGCGAACTGGAGCCTGGAGCGTGACCGCACCTTTCCGTTTTCCACGTTTCTTCGTGACCAATCCTTCGCCTTGCCCCTATCTGCCGGGCAAGAGCGAGCGGAAGGTGTTCACCGAACTGAGCGGCGACAATGCGGCGGAGCTGAACGATGCGCTGGGCCGAATCGGTTTTCGCCGTAGCCAAAATGTCGCCTATCGCCCCAGTTGTGCCGATTGCTCCGCCTGTGTTTCGGTGCGCGTCGTGGCTGGCGAATTTCAGCCCAACGCCACCCAGCGCAAACTGATCCGCCGCAATAGCGACCTGACCGTCACCGCGTGCAAGCCCTGGTCGACTGAGGAACAGTTCGCGCTGCTGCAACGCTATCTGACCGCGCGCCACCCCGGCGGCGGAATGACCGAAATGGACGAAATGGATTTCGCCGACATGGTCGAACAGACCCCCGTCGACAGCCATGTCGTGGAATATCGCGAACTCGGCATCGACGGGCGTCCGGGCAAGCTGGTGGGGGCGTGCCTGACCGACCGGCAGGGCGATGGCCTGTCGATGATCTACAGCTTCTTCGATACGGAGCTGGAGCATCGGCCTGGCTTGGGCAATTTCATCATCATGGATCATATCCTGCGCGCGGCGCAGGCCGAATTGCCCTATGTCTATCTGGGCTATTGGGTCGAAGGATCGCAGCGGATGCAATATAAGGTCCGCTATCGTCCGCTTGAGAAATTGAGCCGCAGCGGATGGCAACGGTTCGATCCCGACGAGCAGGTACAGGCCATACGCGGAGCCCAGACACGCGACGAGCCGCCATTGCCGATGGAACTGACGAGCATGTTCCGCAAATAAGGGCAGCATCAGCGGCGCTGATTGTTCAAAAATGCAGCAACAATAGAAAAGTTATTTAACTTTTAGCGCTAGCCATGGGTCCATGATGGCATGGAAACAGGCAGGGTTTAGGTAAGCGATGGATCGCTTTGCAGATCGCCGATTTGACGAGCTGCGGCTCGCGCTCGACAGCATGCCTTATCCTGCGGCGTTTTCGCATCGTAACGATTTGCTTTCGCTGCCAATTTTTAATGCAGTTTCGCCAACCATCTACCGCTGGGCAACCGACCATCGCGGACGCATGCTCGCATGGAAGCAGGTGTCGGGGCGACCCACCATGCGATTCTCCTCCGATTCGTTCGGGGGTGGTTGGCGTGCGAAACTCGACCGTGTTGACCTGCGCCAGATCATGAGTGCTGCGGCGCAGGCTTGCCCCGAACCGATGACGTTGAACCTGCGCTGGGCCGATGGCGAACGGCGCTGGAGCCTTTTGCGTCTGAACCGCGCGAACGACGCCGATGGCCGCGTCTTCTTCTATGGCACGGTTGAAGATATTCATGATCGCCATGCGTGCGAAGCGCGAGCGCTCGCCGAAAGCCAGGATCATTATCGCTGGTCGGTGGATCTCAATCCGCAAGTGCCATGGACCGCTGGGCCAGACGGCAGCATCGAGGAAGTGGGGCCGCGCTGGTGCGACCTGACTGGTCTGACGCCGGCAGAAACGTTGGGCGGCGGCTGGCTGACGGGGCTGCATGACGATGACCGCCCACGGGTGATCGGGGTGTGGACCGAGCATTTGGCGAGCGGAGAGCCGGTCGATATCGACTATCGTATTCGGCTGAATAATGGGGACTATCGGTGGATGCGGTCGCATGCCGCAGCGCGTCGGGACGAGCAAGGGGCGATCGTCCGGTGGTATGGAATGCTGGAGGATATTCACGTGCGCAAGCTGGCCCAGCATGCGCTCAGCGATAGCGATGAGCGGTTCCGTCTGGCGGTGCATTCGGCCCAGCTGGGCATATGGGATTTCGACATTTCGACTGGACTGTGCAGCTGGTCCACAGAATTCCGCGCGATGCTAGGCCTGCCGCAGGATCAGCCTGCGACGAACGAAGCCGTGCTTTCGCTGATCCATCCCGAAGATCGCGAAAGGCTCGCGATGATGCAGGGTGGTGGGGAAGCCTATGCCGTTCCACCGCATTTTGAGACGACCTTACGCATGCATCGCGCCGATAATGGCGCATTGCGGTGGATCAGGAGTACGGGCTGGACCACCCTGTCCGATCAGGGGCATGCGCTGCGGATCATCGTGACCTTCATGGACGTCACCGAAGAACGTAACGTCGAGGAGCGTATCCGTTGGGCTGCGAGCCACGATCCGATGACCCGCTTGCCCAACCGCGCGCTGTGGCAGGCACGGCTGGAAGAGATGGCGGGTGCGGCGCGGGACAAGGGAGAGCGCTTTGGCCTGATGCTGCTCGACATCGACGATCTCAAGCGCGTCAACGATTCGCTGGGTCATGATGCGGGTGACGCGCTGCTTTGCGCCTTTGCCGCGCGGCTGGAGGCTAGCGCACCGCCCGATGCGGTTTTGGGGCGACTGGGTGGTGACGAATTCGGCCTGATTGCGCGTTCGATGGTCGATATCGATGCGCTGGAATCATGGGCGGAACGACTGACTGAAAGCCTGCGCAAGCCGCATGTTCATCGCGGTCGATCGCTCGACTGTGGCGTCAGCATGGGAGCGGTGCTGTCGGGTGAACATGGCGACGAAGCGGAAGACTTGCTCAAGGCGGCTGATCTTGCGCTCTATGCGTCGAAGGCGGCGGGGCGTGGCCGCCTGACGCTGTTCCATTCGCCCCTGCGCGCCGAAGCACAGCAGCGCAGTTCGATGATCCGCATGGCTCGGCAGGTGATCGCCGACGATCTGGTGATGCCCTATTATCAGCCCAAGATCGACCTGCGCACCGGTCGCGTGCTGGGCTATGAGGCGTTGCTGCGCTGGACGCATCCTCGGCTTGGCGTGCAGTTACCGGGCAGCATTGCGGCCGCGTTCGAGCATGGCGAACTGGCGGTGGCGTTGACCCGGCGGATGCTGGATGCGGTGCTGCGCGATGTTGGGTGCTGGCTGGAGGCGGGTTTCGATCCGGGCCGGGTCGCGATCAATGCGTCGGCCGCCGATTTCATGCAGGATGGCTTTGCCGAAGATGTGCTGGAACATCTGGTTCGCTTCGCCGTGCCGCCCGCGCATATCGAAATAGAAGTGACGGAAACCGTGTTTATGGGCCGCGGCACGAACGCGGTCGCGCGCGCGCTGGCGCAATTTGCCCAAGCGGGCATAAGCATCGCGCTGGACGATTTCGGGACCGGCTATGCTTCGCTGACCCACCTGAAACATTATCCCGTCAACGTGCTGAAGATCGACCGGAGTTTTGTCAGCAATATCGCGGAGGATGCTGGCGATGCTGCAATCGTCGACGCGGTAGTCAAGCTGGGCGGCAGTTTCGGCATGGAAGTGGTGGCCGAAGGCGTCGAGACGGAGGAACAGGCGCAATTGCTACTGGGTCTCGGCTGCGTGGTGGGGCAGGGATTCCTGCTGGGTCGACCGCAGCCCTATAGCGCGATTTTGCCGCCACGCGCCGGGATGTGATCTAAAAAAGAGGGACAGCTCCCGATGGAGCCATCCTCTTTCGTACATCGCAGCAGCCTTATTTGCAGCGACAGGCGCGGCGTGCCGTGCGCGCGACGGGCTTGCGATAGCGGACGCGTTCGGTGACGTAGGTCGTTGTGGTGGTCGTCGTGACGGCGGGCTGGACCGTCACGGTGGTGACGATCGGCGCGGGGTAAAAATAGCCGCCTGATACATAGCCGCCATGGCCCTGCACCGGGAACGACCCGTTCGACCAGTGCGGTCCGGCAGCATAGGGCGGTGCGTCATAATCGACACCAGCGCCGCGCGCCGTGCCTTCGAACCGGCCTTCATAGGTGCCACTGGTCTGGCGACCATCGTCGGTGGTCCATGTGCCGGTCCATTTGCCGTCATATTCGCTGCCGCCGGTCACGCTGTCATCAGCATAGCCATAACCATCATCATAGCGTGTGCCGGTACGGCGTGGCGGTGGGGCGTCACCACGGCGCGGTGTATCCTCCGCCTTGTCGATGGCCATGCCGGCAACCGCGCCGACGCCTGCGCCGATCAGGGTGCCGGCCGTACGGTTGCCGCGCCCGGCGATGCGGTTGCCTGCAACGCCGCCGACTACCGCGCCAATCGCCGCGCCCCCTACGCCATTGTCGGCGCGCGGGCGATCGTCATAGCCGCGATCATCATAATCGCCATCGGGACCATAGCCGCCTTCGTAACGGCCCCAGTCGACGTTGCGGCGGCTGTCATAGACCCGGCCATAACGGTCGGTCATGACCGCATCGTCATAATAACGCGACCAGCCATAGCCATAGGCAGGCGCAGGCAGACCATAGGCGCCATAATTGCCGATATAGTAGCTGGGGCTGACCCAGTAGCGCGGCAGGATATAGCCATAGACGGGGCGCTGATAGCCGTTCCAGCCGCCCGGCGCGCGCCAGCCCGCATACCAGCGGCCATTTTGGCGCGGACCCCACCGGTGGCCGCCATTCCAGTTCACGCCTGGACGCGGCGCATGAACGCCGCCGGGGCGTGGTCCCGATCCCGGCCGACCCCCGGTCCAGCTTTTGCCCATGACAGGCAAGGCCGCACTCGCCGCTGCTGTTTCACCCGACGCCAAGGCCGGGGATGCGGCCGCACCCAGCGCGATGCTTGCACCTATTAGGATAAGCTTTGCGGTCCGCATGGTTAACACTCCCTGTTCTTGCGGGCGCACGCAGCCAGAGGCGCGCGCCAAAATGCTAACAGGCTGTTTAGCATGGCAACCCGCCGTCATCCACGCAGTTGGGGCTTGATTTCTGTCCCGAAACGGGTCGGAACGCGGTTGCCCTGTCCCCTGTAAAACGGGAAAGATGGTTAATGTTCTAGCCGATGCGCGCGGCGATGCGGCTGATCAGCGCTTCCAGTCCTTGCGCGTCCGCCGAGTCGAAGCGGGCCGCGCGGGGACTGTCGAGATCCAGCACGCCGATCAGGCGGCCATCATGCACGACAGGGACGACGATTTCCGATGCACTGGCCGCATCGCAGGCGATATGGCCGGGAAAGGCATGGACATCCTCCACCAGTTGGGTCGTGCGCGTGGCGGCTGCCGTGCCGCACACGCCCCGGCCCAGCGGAATGCGGATGCAGGCGGGCTTGCCCTGAAATGGTCCGAGAACCAGTTCATCGCCCACCATGCGATAGAAACCCGCCCAGTTGAGATCGGGCAGATATTGCCAGATCAGCGCGGACAAGTTGGCCATGTTGGCGACGATGTCCGGTTCGCCCGCAGTCAGTGCATCGGCGGCGGATAGGAGATCGGCGTAGAGCGTCGCCTTGTCGGCGACTTGGGCGGGTGCGAAATCATACATGGCGCTTATGTAGGCGCTCGGCGTTGCGCTTGCCAGTCGTTCAGTGGCCTACGGGGACGCAGGCGAGAACGGTGACGGGCGCACGGCCGAAATCGCGGCACTGCCAATGGGGATCGATCTTCGGAATCCGCCAGGGATGAACCCGTCCCCGCGTACCCTCGACGTTGGCGTGATAGGCCCACAATATTGCACTGCGCCCGTCCTTGCCTGCCATGTCGATGAGCAGAGGGTTGGGATCGCCCGTGCGCGGCCATGGCAGCGCGGTCGCCTGAATCGGCAGACCCGCCCGGTGCAGGAAAAAGCTGCCGACAGACGCGATATGTCCGCCGGGATCGACCAGCGCGGCGCTGGGACTATCCCACAACACGACCAGCCGATCGACACGATGCTGCGCGATCCATTGCGATGGTTGTTCGAAATTGAAGGCATAGCGGAAGTCGGCCTGGGGATCGCGGATATAGCCAACCAGTTGGGCGCCGGCTGAACCGATCATCATGCACAGCAGCGGCGCGGCGATCATCGGGGCGTGCCTGGCCATCCGGTTCGTCCACAATGCTACGCCCGCCAGCAGTGCCGGGACGTAAGGCAATATATAACGCCCGGTGAAGGACGGGACGATGAAGCCGATGCCCATGACGATGGTGATGGCGAGCATGCCGCTGGCGACCAGGGCTGTTTCGCCCGCGCTATAGGGCCATTGCGCCTTGCCGCGCCGCGCCTTGACCATGTCGATGCCGAAGCTGAACGCCATCGCCGCGAGCAGGGCGACCCCCGGCCAGGCCAGGCCGGTCAGCAGCGAGGGGATGAGCCATAATGCGTCCAGCCCCAGCGTCCCATACCATACGACGTCGCTATGGGCGTAGCTGAAGACGAACGGCAGATGCCACGCCATCCATACGGCCATCGGCACGAGCGGCAACAAAGCGGGCCAGCAACGCAGCGCGCGGCCACGGCACAGCGCCAGATAGGCAATGCCCTGAAGACCGCATATGACGGCGGCGTGATAATGGGTCAGCACCATCAGTGCCGAAATGCTGGTCCACAGACATGTCGTGCCAGTGCGCGGATCGGCGATCAGGCGCAGGAACACCATGGCCTGCGTGCTCGCCAGCAGAAACAGCAGCGCATAGGGGCGCGCCTGCGTAGCGGTTTCAAAGCCGATGACAGATAGCACGGTGATCGCTGCCCACAGCATCCGCACATTCCGGTCGGGATGGCCGCGCCAAAGGATGAGCAAGGGGGTCGCGATCGACAGGATCAGGCTGGGCAGGCGCAGCGCGATATTGCCATTGCCGGCGACCTTTTCCCACAGGAAGAGGAAGGAATAATAGGTTGGCCCGCTCAGTTCGCTGAGCAGCCAGCGGACGAGGTCGGGCAGATTGCGCTGGCTGGCGATGACGGCCGAATAGGTCTCGTCGAACCATAGCGGCGTGTCGATACCGGCAAAGAGGCGACAAAGCAGGCCGACGGCGAGGGAGATCCAGCAAAGCAGCGGCAACAGGTCCAGGCTTGCCCGCGCCCGACCATCGGCTGGCGATAGCGGAAGCGCCAGTTCAGCCATGACGATAGACCATGATATTGCTTCCCGCACCGGTTCAGTCAGCGGTCTAGCGGTCGAATGGTAAAAAATGCTTTACCATAACTGGACGGACACTCAGTCCATCTGCACTTTCCCGCGTCCCTGCTTGACGCCCGCCCGCTTGACCTTGCCATCGACACGCCGCTTCTGTGACGCCTTGGTCGGCTTGGTCGGGCGTCGTTTCTTGGGCACGATGGTCGCTTCGCGGATCAGGTCGAGCAGGCGCTCGCGCACGTCCTGACGGTTGAGCAATTGCGAGCGCGCGCCTTCGCTCCGCAGGATCAGCACGCCGTCGCGTGTCAGGCGTGAACCGGCCAGCACCGCCAGCCGCTGCTTCACGGCGTCCGGCAGTCCGGGCGAGTTCGCCACGTCGAAGCGTAGCATTACGGCGCTGTCGGTAGTGTTGACATGCTGGCCGCCCGGTCCCGACGCGCGCGCGAAACTTTCGACGATTTCTTCGCTGTCTATCGCGATCGAGCGCGTGACGGGAATGGCGACCATTGCGCGATCAAAGCCCTGCTTCGTCCAGCATCTCCTGCCCGAATCCGGCCGCCGCAAAGGTGTCGGGCAGGGGGGCTGTCGCTTCGACGGGCGGTTTTGCCCCGCGCGGGATGCTCAGGAAGCGGCCATGCAGCAGCATGGGGCTGTCGGCCTGACCATAGACGGGATCGCCCACGATGCTGAAGCCAAGCCCGTGGAGCGCATGAACACGGATCTGGTGGGTGCGACCGGTGCGGGGCGTGAAGGCGATCAGCGTACGGCCATCCTTTTCGGCGACCTTGCGCCATTCCGTCACGGCGACCTTGCCCGCCTGGGCCGGGATCATGCGCCAGCCTTCTTCGGCGCTGCTTACCTTCTTCAGCGACAGTTCGATGATGCCGCTGTCTTCCGCCGGAACGCCTTCGACCACTGCGACATAACGTTTGGAGACGGTGCCAGCCTCGAACGCAGCAGCGAAGCGCTTGTGCGCCTTGGGATTGCGGGCGAGCAACAGGCAGCCGCTCGTGTCACGGTCCAGCCGGTGAACCGCCAATGGCCAGCGCTGGAAGCCGAAAGTCAGCGAGGCAAGGTGATTTTCCAGCGCCAGCGATCCGTCGCGCGGGGCATCGACTGGAAGGCCGGCAGGCTTGTCGAGGATGATGGCCTCACCATCAAGGAACAATATACGGTCGGAAAGCAGGGACAAAAGGGAAATCCGTTCGGCAGAGAGGATAGGAGAATTGACGCGCGCGTGCCTTCCTATAGGCGGTGGGGCCGATGGAAGACAGTGGGGAAAACAGGGGGCAGGGCGCATCGCCGCCGCGCGATCGGCTGGACTGGGTCGATGTGGCGCGCGGGATCGGCATATTGGCCGTCGTCGTCGGGCATGTGTGGACGCGCGGGCCGCTGCGCGACGCGGTGTACAGTTTCCACATGCCGTTGTTTTTCCTGCTGTCAGGGATGCTATCCCGGCCCCAGCCGATCGGCGCCTTTACCCGGCGTCAACTGATCGGCCAGATGCGGCCCTACATCATCTTCCTCGCGCTGTTGATCGTGGCGGACCAGATTATCGAGCCGCTCAAGGGCGGCCGACCGATCTTTCATCTGTGGCCGCAGGATGTGGTGCCGATCCTTCTGGGCGGTTCCTGGCTGCGCGGTCCCTATACGATCTTCTGGTTCGTGCCCTGTTTGATGGTTGCGCGCATCCTGTTCAACATGGCGTTATGCCGCTGGCCTGATCCCCTCAATCGGCGTTGGGCGTTGGTCGTGCCGCCGATGCTGCTGCTGGCCTATCTGGTGGGGCGATGGACGCAGCTTTCGCCGATGGGGCTGCTGACGATGCCGATGGCCTTCGTGCTGCTATGGATGGGCGCGATCTGGCCGCGCATCGCATGGTGGCGCTGGATATTGGCGCCGCTGGTGGTGCTGGCGGCGGCGGGACTGAGCGGTTTTCTGCCCACGCTCAACATGAAGGCGGCGGATTATGGCTGGCCGCTTCTGTCGATCGGTGCAGCGATTGCGGCGTCGTTCCTGATCTTTCGCCTGTCGGCATTGATCGCACCCCATGCCGGAGCGATCGCGGCGGTCGGGCGTGCGTCACTGGTGGTGATGTATCTGCACGTCGCCGTCATTCACTATCTCTCGCCCTATATCGGCAAGACCGGATTGCTGGCGCTGGCGCTGTTGCTGCCGTTCGCGTTCTATCGGCTCATCCGCCTGTCGCCGCGCGCGACGCGCTGGCTGCTATGACGGATCAATGCAGATGTCGCAGCTTGTCCGGGTTGCGCATGATGTAGATGGCGACGATCTTCCCGTCGCTGATGTCAAGCGCAGTCGTCTGCAACTCCCCGTCCGCTTCCCGCGTGACGAAGCCGGGCAGGCCGTTGATGAACACGGTGCGGACCAGGTTTGATCCATATTTGCCGAACAGCACCGCCAGCGATTTATGGACGCGCAGCACCTGTGCGAAGCCGATTGCCGGGCGAACGGCTGCGGGGCGCTTACCACCACCATCGCTGTGCAGGCTGACGTCCTGCGCCAGCATCGCACCCAACGCGCGCATGTCGCCGCTGCGCGATGCGGCGAAGAAAGCGTCGGCGATTTCCATGCCGCGCTGCTTTTCCAGCCGGTAACGCGGTCGAGCCTCCCGCACATGATCGCGCGCACGGGCGGCCAGTTGGCGGCAGGCCGCCGCATCGCGCTGGACCGTGGCGGCGATTTCATCGAAGCCCACGCCGAACACATCATGCAGCAGGAAGGCGGCCCGCTCCAGCGGGGACAGCCGCTCCAGCGCCAGCATCAGCGGCAGGGTGACGTCATCCTCTTCCGCTTCTTCCTCGACCACGGGTTCGGGTAGCCATGGCCCGACATAGGTTTCACGCCGATTGCGCGCCGACTTCATCTGGTCGAGGCACAGGCGCGTCACGGTGCGACGCAGAAAGGCTTCGGGTTCGCGGACGATCTCCCTGTCAGTGCCCATCCAGCGGATAAACGCCTCCTGCACGACATCTTCGGCATCGGCGACGGAGCCGAGCATCCGATAGGCGACACGGATCAGGCGGGGACGCAGAGGATCGAAACTGTCCGCAGCGCTCGCATGCGTCCCCCGATCCATCAGGCGGCCGCCTTCGCCGGTGTGTCATACCAAAGGCCAAAGCCGATCGCGATCCGGTTCCAACCATTGATAATGTTGATCATCAGCGTCAGTTTCACCTGTTCCTCCTGGCTGAACGCCTGATACAGCGCGGCATGCGCGGCCTCATGGCCGTGCCCTTCGGACAGCCGCGTCAAGGCCTCCGTCCATGCCAATGCGGCGCGTTCCCGATCCGTATAGCAGGGGGCTTCGCGCCAGGCTGATAGCAGGTAAATGCGCTGTTCGCTCTCACCTTTGGCACGGGCATCGACCGTGTGCATGTTGATGCAATTGGCGCACTGGTTGATCTGCGACGCGCGGATCTTGACCAGTTCGATCAGGCTGGGTTCCAGGCTGGCTTCGATGGCGGTGGAGGCGGCGTACCAGCTCTTCATCAGCTGGGGCGCGGCGGCGAAGGGGTCGAGCTTGGCGGTCATCATGCAGTTCCTTTCCGTTGGGATCTGCTGACATGACGAGATGGCCCTGCCGACTGTGACATGATGACGAAAAAAATCATCGCGCCGCGCCACAATCTTTCTGTGCGCCGCTATGGACAGGGTGGTGGTCCCGCCGCTAGCGCGCGGGGCATGAGTATCGTCGCCACCATCATGAACATAGCCACCGGCCAGCCCATCCAGAAAATGACGTTTGGAAGGATGCCCAAGCCATGGGTCAGCGTGACGCTGGAAACCGGCGAACTGGTCCAGGCGGAGCGGGTGACGGTGGGTAAACCAGCGCCCGGCAAATTCGTGGCCCCCGTCGAAATCTGGGTAACGCCCAAGAAGGGATAGCGTCGGACGGCATAAGGGGCTGGCGCACAGTCCCGATGCGCCAGCCCCACGGCTCTGCCTTCCACTTTGATGCGACCCAAAGGCTTGGGCAGGCTGTGCCGTACAGACGGCACAGTGTCCGGTTAACCGTGAAGCTTGATCGCGGTTTCCGCGATACGACGGCCCTGATAGCGGGCGCCGTCCAATTCTTCCTCTGCGGGCTGACGGCTGCCATCGCTATCGGCCAGCGTGGTGGCGCCATAGGGCGAACCGCCGCGCACCTTGTCGACGCCCATCTGGCCCGCGAAGCCATAATCGAGGCCGACGATAGTCATGCCGAAATGCAGCAGGTTGGTGATGATCGAAAAGAGCGTGGCTTCCTGCCCGCCGTGCTGGCTGGCCGTCGAGGTGAACGCACCGCCGACCTTGCCATTGAGTGCGCCGCGCGCCCACAGGCCGCCCGCCTGGTCGAGGAAGGCCGCCATCTGGCTCGACATGCGGCCAAAGCGGGTGCCGGTGCCCACGATGATCGCATCATAGTCGGCCAGTTCGGCGACGGTCGCGACCGGGGCATCCTGATCCAGCTTGAAATGTGCGTTTTGCGCGACTTCCAGCGGTGCCGTTTCGGGCACGCGGCGAATATCGACGGTCGCGCCGGTGGACGCTGCACCTTCGGCGACGGCCTTCGCCATCGTTTCGATGTGACCGTAGGACGAATAATAAAGAACCAGAATCTTGGCCATAATGTGTCTCCTGTTTAGGAAAATGTAGGGAAAAGAGGGTGGTCGCCCGCGCTGGGAGGGGGGAGATGCGCGGGCGACCGGTTGGCCCATCCGGGGAGGGAAGTGGATGGGCCGAGGGCAGGCTATTCGCTGTCGACAAGAACGATTTCGGCGTCCTCGATCGCGGTGATGGTGATGGGGTCGCCACCCAGGATGGCGACACCGTCGCGCGCCTCGATGGTTTCGCCGTCAATCTCGATCCGGCCCGTTGCCGGGACCAGATAAAGGTGACGCCCCGGCGCGCTGTCATAGGTGACGCTGTCGCCTGCCTTTATCGTGCCGCCCAGAAGGCGGGCGTCGGCACGGATGCGCAGGGCTTCCCTGTCATCATCATGGCCGCTCGCCAGCACCGCGAGCTTGCCGGATCGTTCGCCACGCGGGAAGGGGCGGGCGCCCCAGCTTGGCGTGCCGCCCTTCGAGCGGGGGATGATCCAGATCTGGAAGAGCGTCGTCGTCTCATCCTCCAGATTATATTCGGCGTGGCGGATACCGGTGCCAGCCGACATCACCTGAACGTCGCCGGCCGCCGTGCGACCCTTGTTGCCAAGACTGTCCTGATGCGTGATCGCGCCGGTGCGCACATAGGTGATGATTTCCATGTCCGCATGGGGATGCGGGGGGAAGCCGGAGCGTGGACCGATCTCGTCATCATTCCAGACCCGGATAGCGCCCCAGTGCATACGGTCGGGATCATGATATTCCGCGAAGGAAAAATGGTGCCGTGCGTTCAGCCAGCCATGGTCGGCGTGGCCGAGCGACGCGAAGGGGCGGCGCTCAATGCGGCTCGCAGTCTCCGTGTTCATATGCTTTGCCTTTTCAATGTCGGTCGGCCGGGAGGTTCCGGCTTGCTTTCCGATAATCTAGCGATCAGGATCGTTTCTTGAATAGGCAGGATTGAAACGGATTGTTTCCTTATGCGGCTTCCTGATTTCGAGGCTTGGGCGATGTTTGCCGCCGTGGTCGAGCATCGCAGCTTCACCGATGCGGCCAAGGCGCTCAGCGTGTCGAAGGCCACCGTTTCCAAAGCCGTGACCCGCCTGGAGCAGCATCTCGACACTAGCCTGTTCAGCCGGACCAGTCGCCGCCTGGCGCTGACCGAAAGCGGCAAGCGTCTTGCCGACCATGCCCATCGCATCATGGCCGAGGGGCAGGCGGCGGAGGAAGCCGCGCGCGATGAAACGGTGGATCTGTCGGGCATCGTACGGCTCGGCGCACCGATGACCTTCGGGCTGTTGCGCATCGCGCCGCTCATTGCGCAATTCACCAAGGAGCATCCGCTGGTGGATGTCGACCTGCATTTGTCCGACGCGCATATCGACATCGTCGATCGGGGGCTGGACGCCACTATCCGTATCGCCGACATGCCGGACAGTTCGCTGCGGGCGCGGCGGCTGGCGGACGTCAACATGCATGTAGTCGCGTCGCCCGGCTATCTTGCGGAACGGGGAAGGCCGCAGCATCCCTCCGATTTGGGCAATCATGACTGCCTCTGCTATTCCAATGCCGACACGCCTGACGTCTGGCGCTTTACCGGGCCGGGACAGCAAAATGTGGTCGCTCAGGTCCGCGCACGCATTACCGTCAATAGCGGAGAAGCCATGTTGCCCGCCTTGCGGATCGGTGTCGGCATCGCCCGCTTGCCGGACTTCATCGTGGGCGAAGCGATCGCCGCCGGGGAACTGGAGGAAATATTGGTCGACTGGCGCCCAGCGCCCTTTGGCCTCCATCTGGTGACGCCCCCATCCCGATTACGTCCTGCGCGCGTCGAGGCGTTGCTGGATTTCATCACCCGCCATCATGGTTGTTGAAGATGGTTTGCAAATGGTAAGAAGGGTTGCGGGCCGATGCGTGGCAGTCGACCCTCCCGTGGCGCAGATGTTCCCAAAAGCCCCGCGAGAGGTGCGTTTCGCAGGTGAATCTTTCTTGACTCCATGCGAATCGTTTCGCTCTCAACCCTTTGTAAACAGATTCGTTTTCGCTCGACTCGTGGAATTCTGCGGGTTAGCCAAAAATTAACCTTTGTCCTTCATAAGTTTTTTGGTTAATAAAATTTCGCGAAAGCCGTTCTTGTGGGGTGAACGGACCTGCGACGCAAAGGGGCTTCACATGCGCGTGCTGCTGATTGAGGACGAACCGACCACCGCCAAGGCGATCGAGCTTATGCTCACGACCGAAGGCTTTAATGTTTACACGACGGATCTGGGCGAAGAAGGCCTCGATCTGGGCAAGCTGTATGATTACGACATCATCTGCCTGGACCTGAACCTGCCTGACATGCACGGCTATGACGTGTTGAAAAAGCTGCGTGCAGCCAAGGTGCAGACACCGGTGCTGATCCTGTCGGGTATTGCCGAAATGGACAGCAAGGTGCGCTCGTTCGGCTTCGGCGCCGACGATTATGTGACCAAGCCCTTCCATCGCGAAGAGCTGATCGCTCGCATCCACGCCGTGGTACGCCGGTCCAAGGGCCATTCGCAATCGGTTATCCGCACCGGCAAGCTGGCGGTCAATCTGGACGCCAAGACGGTGGAAGTGGACAGCAATCGCGTCCACCTGACCGGCAAGGAATATGCGATGCTGGAACTGCTCTCGCTGCGCAAGGGCACCACGCTGACCAAGGAAATGTTCCTCAACCATCTATATGGCGGGATGGACGAACCAGAACTCAAAATCATCGACGTCTTCATCTGCAAGCTGCGCAAGAAACTGGCGCTGGCATGCAGTGGCGACAATTATATCGAAACCGTCTGGGGCCGTGGCTATGTGCTGCGTGATCCAGATGAGATCATCGAAGAAGAAGCCAAGGTCGCCTGACGCTTCGCGTCGCGGGATTTTCGGGGGTGACAGGGTCGGCGGTCCGAAGGGACTGCCGACCCTTTCTGTTATGGAGCAGGGTTTAGCAGGCTGGCCAGAGAGGCACGGCCCATTTAGGCATGCGCCACGGCATGTCCCGCGCAGCAGGCCGCCCGGCTCGATTCCACATAGTCCCGATCGTGCCACCAATAATGTTGATGCGCGTCCGCCAGCATCGGCAGCACGGGTGTCACCGCCGCTTGCGGTTTTGCCGCGGCAAAGGGGGCCATCAGCGTATCGGGCGTATGGACGGTGCCATTCGCCATCACCTGCGCCACATCGGCGACCGCGTTGACGTCCTTGAGCGGATCACCCCGCACCAGGATCATGTCCGCCAGCATGCCGCGTTCGATCCGCCCGATCGGCTCGCCCAGAAACTCACCCGACCAGCGCGTCGTCATCATCAGGGCGTCGTGCGGCGCAATGCCACAGCGAACCATGCCGCGCAGGTTGAGGTGCAGGCTGATCGCGGTCAGGTCGATCGGTGCATCGGTGCCCGACAGGGGATGCCATCCGGCCTCCAGCATCATCTTGATCTGGGCGACCTGCCGCTCCAGCGATGCCAGCATCGGCATACCGCCTTCGCCCGTCATCGCCTTGACCCGGCCCGTCAGCTTGGCGAACTCCCACGATGGGTAGAGCGTCGTGATCCGGGGATCGCGGGTGAAGCTGTCATCCAGTCCCAGCAGCGCCGTCGCCGCGAACAGAGTAGGCGTGCGCCCGGCCTTCGCCGCGGAAAACAGGTCGTTGACGTCATGATAGCCGCCGCCCAGCGACGTGATGGTGCGCGAATAGCCATAGCGGTTGGTCGCGCCGGTATGCTCCATGCAATCCATGCCGCTGTGCAGCGCCGGATAATGATAGTGGGACGACAGGTGCATCCCCATTTTGTGGGAAGCGTCCACCACGTCTTTCTGCACGTCATGACGCAACCGGACATAGGTTTTCACCATGTCGTAATCGAGCGCCCGCGCCCGTTCCAGTTCGAGCGCCATCTGCCCCTTCTCGGTGACGGGGCGCATGAAATTATAGAAGATGCGCCCGCCATCGATCGCTTCGCCGGTGCCATAATGGCGTGCGGCGATGCGCTGGCCGCTCTGGATCGCTTCCCGGTCCTCGACCATATGATAGGCGGGGCAACCGGGCGACCGGGTCGCCGTGATCCCCATCGCCAGCCACAGGCGCCCCATCCGGTCGCCATAGCCATAGCCCGCCATCTGACGATGGGTGTGCATGTCGATCAGGCCGGGCATCAGCGTCAGGTCGGGGGCGTCGATGAAGGTCGCGTTGGCGTCCGACGGTGCAGCCCCCCCGTGCGGCGTGACCGCGGTGATGACGTTACCGTCTATCACTACGTCCACGCCACTCTTGTAGGTCGGGGACAGGGCGTCCCAGACCTTGCCAGCCCGTATGACGGTGCGACCCGAAGGCTTGGCATTGGCCCATGTCAGGCGGCAGGGGACGGTCTGGGCCGCGCCGCCCGTCAGCGCCACCAGCCGCAATTTTCCACCGCTCAAATAGAGCAGGCTCTTGCCGTCGCCGCTCCAGCTGGGCGCGTCGGTCAGCTCGGTCGTGATCTGGGCAGGCGGCGCGGTAAAGCGGCCATCCGCCGCGACCGGGGCGACCCACAGGGTGCTGGCGAAAACGAAGGCCATCTTCGTGCCATCGGGCGACCAGACCGGACCGTCATGGCCGCGCGTGCCGAGCGACTTGCCCTCGAAGGCGGGGCGATAGGTGCCTTTCCCGGTCGCGATGTCGACGGTCAGGATCTGGCTCGCGCCTTCGCGATAACGGCCGGTGACAGGCTTGAAGGCGGCATAGGCGATGTGCTTGCCATCCGGGCCGAAGCTGGGCCGTCCCGGCTCCCACAGCGCGTCGAACAGCTTGCGGACGGTCCCGTTTGCCACCTCGACCAAGTGAAGCGCGCCTTCCTGATCGAGGAAGGCGATCATCCGGCCATCCTGCGACCAACTGCCCCAGGCGACGGCCTTGTCGGGAATGTTGGTGAGTTGCCGCTCCTTGCCAGACGTGACGTCATGCAGCCACAGGTCGAGCGTGCCGCCCCGATCGCAGCTATAGGCGATCGTCTTGCCATCGGGCGACCAGGCCGGATCGCATTTGTGGAAGGCGTCGCCCACGATCTTCTTGGGCGCGCCACCCACCGGCATGACATAAATGTCGTTGAGCGCGACAAAGACGATGTGCCTGCCGTCGGGCGAAAGCATGGGCGCGGCGATGCCGACTACAGCTTTTGCCGTCGTGGAGGTGAAATCGCGCGCTTTCTTGCGATAGCTGGGCGTCGTGACCGGCACTTGCGTCGAGAAGGGGATCGCCGTCGCCTTGCCGTCCTTCAGCCGCCGCAGCTTCCCGCCCGACCCATAGAGGATCGCGCCATCGGGGGTGAAGGCGGGGCGAAAAGGATAGAGATCCTCACCCGCAACGACATCCTTGCCATCCAGCACCAGTGTCACTGATCCAGGTTGGACGCGGGTATAGGCGATCCGGCCACCCGGTGCGAAGGCCGGGGCCATGATCGCGGAGGGGTTGAAACGATCGGGGGAGGGGGGCACCGACGCCAGTTCCATGACCGTGCCGGTGGCGATGTCGACGGACACCAGCTTCGTGCCGCCCGCGACATAGGCGATGCGCTTGCCATCGGGCGACCAACAAGGCTCACTGTCGTTGGTCGTGCCGCTGGACAAGGGCGTCACCGCCCCGCTGGCGATGTCGAGCAGGTAGATGGCATAGCGCCCTTCCGCCCGGTCGCTGGCAAAGGCGATGGTCTTGCCATCAGGCGACCAGCGCGGTTCGCGGTCGTCGAACAGGCCGTCGCTGTGCTGGCGCATGTCGCCGCCTGCGGCCGTCACCGACCAGATATGGAAATTGCCGCTGCGATAGGATTGGAAGGCGATGCGTTTCCCATCGGGCGACCAGTCGGGCTGGGCGAGGTCGTCGAAATCGCCGGTCAGTCGTTGGAGCGGCCCGCCCGCCACCGGCATCGTCCACAATATGCCCAGCAGGTCGAAGGCGATGGTCCGGCCATCGGGCGACAGGCACAGGGCGACGTTGGTGCAGTCCTCGACCGTCACCATCGTCTCCTTGCCGGCGGCGGGCTTGCCCGGTGTGCTTTCCGCTATCGCGCCTGCGCTGCCCGCCGCCAGCAAGCCGATGCCGCTCGCCGCGATCGCCTCGCGACGATTGATGCCCGAACCATTTTTCATGTCAGAACTCCAGGCTCAACCGGCCATAGTAAAATCCGCCGCTGGTGCCGTAGGGCGAATATTGGTTGTAGAGCGAGAAACCGTTGCCTTGCAGCGCGGCGGGCAGCTTGTTGGGATAGCTGTTCAACAGATTATTCGCGCCCGCCGACAATTTGATGCCTTTGCGCAGTTCGAAACCCAATTCCAGGTCGAGGATGACCTTGGGGTCGATCTTCGCATCGAGCGACGGCGTGGTGGGATGCACCTGCGTGATCGTGCCATAGCGCGTGGCGCGCAGGTTCAGGCTCGCCGGACCCTTGTTCCACAATATGTTGGCGATCTGCTTGTCGCGGGGCGTTCCCTTCGTGAAATCCCCCTGTTTCGACCGGCCGATCAGCACCAGGCCCGAACTGGCCAGCACATCCGGCACAGCGTCGACATGGGTGAAGATCGTCTTGTTGAAATTGGCCGACAGGCTGACCGTCGCGCTACCCATCTCGCCCAGGTCCGCGCGATAGGTGCTCACAATGTCCAGCCCGCGCGTCCGGGTGTCCGCTGCGTTGGAAAAGTAGAAGCCGCCTGCCGAAGATGTGATCCCCGCGGCCGCCAGCACCGACCGCACCAATGTGCCCTGCAACGTCTCCGACAGCAGGATGCGGTCCTTGATCTTGATCTGATAGGCGTCGACCGTGATGTTGAGGCGCGGCAGCGGCGTCAGGACAATGCCGGCCGAAAAGTTGGTCGATTTTTCCGCCTTCAACGGTGTGGCGCCCAGCGCGATGGCGGCGCTGGAGTCGACGGGCAGGGCCGAAACTGGCAGCAGCACGCCGCCCACATTGATCGTGCTGGCCGACGAATAATGTTGCTGTTGCAGGGTCGGCGCACGGAAACCGGTGCTGGCGGTGCCGCGAATGGCGATGCCGTCGACCGGCGCGATGCGGATAGACGCCTTGCCGGTGTCGGTCGTGCCAAAGTCCGAATAATCCTCATGCCGACCGGCCAGCGCGATCTCCAGCCCATCCATGATCTTTTGTTCAAGGTTGAGGTAGGCGCTCCAGTTGTTGCGGCTCCATTCCCCCGCTGCGGTATCCGGAAATCCGGTGACGCCCTGCGATCCAGATGTGCGCAATATGCCCGCATTGGGACCGGTGGTGGAGCGATAGCCGCCGTCAATGTAGGATTCCGGATCACCCGCGCCGATCGCATAGCTGTTCCAACGATATTCCGCGCCGACCGCGATCAGCAGTGGCTCTACCAGGCCCACTTCGAGCGATTTTTGCAGATCGAGATTGCTGGTCCACTCCTTGCCCGTCACCGACCCGACATACATGTCGGTGGGGCTGGCCGGACCCAGCGAGGCGTTGATGACGCTCGATTCGCGATATTTCACCCAGTTGCGGGAAAAGCTGCTCGACAGATCATAATGGAATGTATCCGACAGATCGCCGCGCACGCCGCCGGAAACCTGGAAATCCTCATCATAGATATGGAGGTGGGGGCTGTAGCCGTTGGGAAACAGTTCGGGCATGTTGTTGGACGCATCGGGAAAACGATAGGTCAGCCAGGCGTCGGAATGGCGGCGCGACGCGCTGCCGAACAGATAGAGTTCGGCCATGTCGCTGACCGGCAGGGCGGCGTCATAGGCAAAGTTGATGCCCGATACCTGCGGCTGGCCGCCTTTGTTGACGTTGCGGTCAACGGTCAATTCGCGCGGGTCGGCGATGCCGGTTGCCGGGCCGGGATAAAGCGATCCGACCTTGGCGTAAAATTGGCCGGGATTGGGTGCGCTGCGATAGGTGCGCCCCTGAAGAAAGGCGTCGAGCGTCATATGCACATGGCCGCCATCACCGATGCCAAAACCCTTGCTGACCTGCATACGCCCCTGTTCGCCGCCGCCATCGGCCATGCCACCGCCCATCAGAGAAGCGCTACCATTAGTGTCGCTTTTCAAGATGATATTGACGACACCGGCAATCGCATCTGAACCATATTGGGCCGATGCGCCGTCGCGCAGCACCTCGATCCGTTCGATGGAACTGGACGGGATCAGGTCCAGATCGGGCGGCGACTGGCCATTTTGGGTGGTGCCGTTGATGAACAGCGTCGCGGTATTATGCCGCCGCTTGCCATTGACCAGCACCAGCAACTGGTCGCCTGCAAGGCCGCGCAGCGACAATGTCTTGACCGCGAAGCTCGCGCCCGCGCCGCTGTTCGATACGTTGATCGAAGGCACCAACGTGCCCAGAAGGTCGCGCACAGACTGCTTGCCGCTCGCTTCCAGATCCTTGGCGCCCAGCACGTCGATCGGCGCGAGGCTGTCGGCGACGGTGCGGGTGGTTGCCCGCGTGCCGGTGACGATGATCGGCGTCGAATCCGCTATCGGTTCGGGCGCGGGGGCCATCGCTACGGAATCGGAACTGCCCGCCACGCTGACCTGCGCATATTGGACGGCCACGGGGCTGCGCCGTGCCACGTTGCGACTGGGCGGCGCGGCCAGCGCGATCACGCCCGCGCTGGCCTGCGCCATCTTCAGGTCGGTCCCCGCCAACAGCCTGTCCAGCGCCTCGCCGGTCGACAGCCAGCCCTGAATAGGACGGCTGCGGAGCGCGGCGACCTCGTCATAGGGAAACAGGATACGCACGCCGGACTGAGTGGCCAGTTGGCGCAATGCGCTGCTGAGCGGCTGAACTTGAATGTGAAATTTATGGCGTTGCGTCAGCGCCGCGTCTTGCGTTGCAGCTGCGAAGGCCAGTGAAGGCGGCACAAGGCAGGATGCCAGGCAAAGCCCGGCCAAGGCATGGATCGTACGCATGATATGTTCCCCTGGCTGCCGGCATTGATTGCCGTTCTACAGTCTGGAAACGAAGGGAAATCGCCAAGCCGCCATGGCGCGATCATAAATTTTGACGATTGTCCTAATTTTAGCGATGGATCGATGATGAAGGGGCGCCAAGCATCATTTTAGGGGATGTTCGATGCTGTTATGCAGCAATTCACCCTAAGTATGGAGGAACCAGCGGTCCGTTCCCTGTAATCCGATGGCGCTCAACCGCCCGGTGCGAAAAGCGCCGGTGTCGATGCCTATTCGATTGTCGCGCTCGTCCACATCATAGGAAATGCTGTGACCATGGACGATCATTTTGGGGTGTGCGTGGGCGTAATCCAGAAATTCGTGCCTGATCCAGCGCAGATCGGCGGGCTTTTGCGCGGCGATGGAAACATTGGGGCGGATGCCGGCATGGACGAACAGGTAATCGCCGACCTCGCAGGTGTCCGGCAGGGCGTCGAGAAAATCGACATGGTCGCGCGGAATATGGTGCAACATCCAATCGACGATCTCGGCATCGCACATCAACAGAAACCAGGCCGGATCAAGGCCATAGCTCGCCAGCGTCTGTCCGCCGCCCGCGCGCCGAAATACCGGTATCGCGTGGATATCGCCCCGCGCGGCCAGCACGAACAATTCCTCATGATTACCCTTGAGGCAGCGCATCGCCTTGCCTGATGCGGTCACGTCCATGACCCACTGGATGACGATGCGCGATGCCGGGCCGCGATCTATCAGGTCGCCCAGCAGGATGAGGTGCGGCGGCATCGTGCCGCGCGTACGATTATCCTGTGCGATCATGACCATCAGGTCATCGAGCAAATCGGCGCGTCCATGGATATCACCGATTGCATAGATGCGCATGTCATCCCCTACGCTGGGCGCAGGTCTGGTCGCATCATCGGGGTCGCCCCACAGCCATGTTTCCAACCGGTTCATGACCTATAGTGTCGCACGAGCTTACAGCCGAGGCAATGTCACGCCTTGTTGCCCCATATATTTGCCCGCCCGGTCCGCATAGCTGACCTCGCAAGGCTCGTTACCTTGCAGGAACAGGAACTGGCACGCACCTTCATTGGCGTAGATCTTGGCGGGCAGCGGCGTGGTGTTGGAAAATTCCAACGTCACATGCCCCTCCCAGCCCGGTTCCAGCGGCGTCACATTCACGATGATGCCGCAACGCGCATAGGTGGATTTACCCAGGCAGATGACCAGTACGTCGCGCGGCACGCGGAAATATTCGACGGTGCGGGCCAGCGCGAAGCTGTTGGGCGGGATGATGCAGCAATCGGTTTTGCGATCGACGAAATTCTTCGGATTGAAATCCTTGGGATCGACGATCGTACTATCGACATTGGTGAAGATCTTGAATTCGTCCGCAACCCGCGCGTCATAGCCATAGGAGGACAGGCCATAGCTGATGCAGCCGTCGCGGCGCTGGCCCTCCACGAACGGTTCGATCATGCGGTTGGACAGGGCCTGTTCGCGAATCCATTTGTCAGAAAGAATGGCCATGGGTCTTGTCAGCTTTTCCTGGAGGGCGTGATGCCAAGGTCGGCGGGGCCGAAGGCATGGGGTAGAAGGTCGGCGACGCGATGCGTGGTCACGGTGCCGCCGCTGGGCGTTGCGCAATGGAT
This sequence comes from Sphingomonadaceae bacterium, assembly GCA_016000085.1. GTDB lineage: Bacteria > Pseudomonadota > Alphaproteobacteria > Sphingomonadales > Sphingomonadaceae > Sphingobium. The sequence goes on along the minus strand of JAECRT010000017.1, from coordinate 19,481 downwards.
GGCGAGCGTGCGCCCGGCCATTTGTTCGGCTTCGTTCATGACCTGGCGGCACCGCCCGCATGGGGTGACGAGCGCCTCCACGTCGCTATCCATCGCGCCGCCGACGACGGCGATGGCGGCGACGTCGGCCAGACGGCCTTGCGTATTGACGCTCGCCAGTGCGACCGTTTCGGCGCACAGCGACAGGCCGTAGCTGGCATTTTCGAAATTGCACCCGGTCACAATACTGCCGTCGACCAGCCGTACCGCCGCCCCGACCGCAAAACGGCTATAGGGGGCGTGGGCATGGGCCATCGCGCCGCGCGCGGCCGCGACCAGTTCGGCAATTGCCTGCTCCGCTTCATTCATGGCGCCACCACATCCCATCTCACCGGACCGTCGACGCCGTCGATATGCCGCATGTCGCTGGCTGTCCACATCACCCAGGGGCGCGTGGCGTAATCGGGCGGAAAGAAGTTGCCGTCCAGCCACAGCGTACGATTGATGCCCGAAGTGATATCATAATGCCGGTCGAAATCCTCCGTGACGTTGAGCAGCGCGGGCTTGCCCGCCTGGCTTTCGACCAGATTGACCAACGTATTGAGTTCCGACAACAGCATGTCGCGGCCTGGTCGCGCCGTGCAGCCGGGGTCGAAATGCAGGCGGATGACGGGCGGCAATGCCGCATTGTCGCGCGGAACCGTCGTGACAAAGCGCGTCGCCTGATCGCTGGCGATGTGACACAGGCTATAGTCCAGCATCGCGCCATAACGCATGCCCGCCTTGCGCACCCCCCGCCAGTTGGCCGCAAAGGCAGGATCGCGCCGATCTGCGCCGCTAGCTGCGCGGATATAGGCGAAATCCGCCCCCTGCGCCGCCAGCGTGCCCCAGTCCACCGGACCGCTGTCCCCAGTGATGGTGACGCCCTGCACGGGATATTGGTCGCGGCTGGGCGCCCAGCCGCGTGCGTAGAGCCACAGGCCAAGCGCAAGCACCGCCATCACGGCCAGCCCCCCGCCGACGCGGGCGAGCAATCCCCTCAAAGTCAAACGACCGATGATATTACCCCTTGATATGCAGCACGCAGATCAGCGTGAACAGGCGGCGCGCGGTGTCGAAATCGACCGCGATCTTGCCATCCAGCCGCTCGATCAGCATGTCGGCCGCATCATTGTGAATGCCACGCCGGGCCATGTCGACCGTCTCGATCTGTTGCGGAGACGCATTGCTGATCGCCTGATAATAGCTGTCGCAAATGGCGAAATATTCGCGGATCGGCCGCCGGAAACGCCCCAGGCCCAGGATGATGGCTTCCAGTGCGCTATCATCTTCGCGATTGATCTCGATCACCAGTCGCCCGTCCTCGACGCGCAATATGACCTTGTAGGGACCATCATAGCCATCGGCATGGACGCGCTGCGGGGCGAACTGATTATCTTCGAGCAGGTCGAAGATCGCGATCCGCCGTTCCTGCTCCACATCGGCGTTGCGCCATAGGATCGTGCGCTCGTCGAGCTTGATGTCTATGATGCGCGGGTCTGCCATGGTGAAGCAAAGTCAGTGCGGCGACACGCGGGGAAATGCAAGGGGGACTTATCCACAGATGGTTTCCGTATGTGCCCTTGCGCGGCGGCTGCGGTCGGGTGAAGAGGGGGCATGGTCGAACTGTTGAAAATCAATCCCGCCGATAATGGCGGCGTCGAACTGCCGCGCAATGTCGAAGCTGAAGCCGCGCTGCTGGGCGCGATCATGATCGACAATCGCATTGCCGAGGATGTGCAGCTCAAGCTGAAGGCCGAACATTATTTCGAGCCGCTCCATGGTCGCATCTACGACGCGATCATGAAGTTGCTGGACAAGGATATGGTCGCCAATCCGGTGACCTTGAAGCCGATGCTGGAACAGGACCCGGCGCTCAAGGAATTGGGTGGCGCGGCCTATCTGGCGCAATTGACCGGCAATGGCGCAGCGTTGATCGGCGCGCGCGATTTCGCGACCCAGATTTACGACCTTGCCCTGTTGCGTCAGCTTGTTAGCGTTGGCCGTGAACTGGTTGAAAATGCACTGGATACGAGCGAAGATGTCAACCCGCGCGAACAGATAGAAGCGGCCGAAGTCGCGCTGTACAAGGTTTCGGAAGGAGAGGGCGAAAGCGGATCGGTCAAGAGCTTCCTGACCGCCTCGACGCTGGCGGTGCAGGTGGCCGAACGCGCGCTCAACAGCGGCGGTCATCTCTCGGGTATCACCACCGGCATCAACAGCCTCAATGCCAAGATCGGCGGCCTGCACAATTCCGATCTCATGATCCTGGCCGGTCGTCCCGGCATGGGCAAGACGTCGCTGGCCACCAACATCGCCTATAACGCCGCCTCCCGGTGGCTGCGTGACACGGCGGAAGGGATCGCGCCCGACAAGAATATGGGCGCCAAGACCGCCTTCTTCAGCCTGGAAATGTCCGCCGATCAGCTGGCGACCCGCGTCCTGGCCGAACAGTCGGGCATCAGCGGCGAAGCGCTGCGTATGGGCAAGATCAGCCGGGCGGATTTTCAGAATCTGTCGCGCGCCGCGCGCGAATTGCAGGAACTGCCGCTGTTCATCGATGACACGCCGGGCCTGACCATCGCGGCGCTCCGCACCCGCGCTCGCCGGTTGAAGCGGCGTCACGACATCGGCTTCATCGTCGTCGACTATCTCCAGCTGCTGCAAGGCACCGGACGCGGCAACGACAATCGCGTGAACGAGATTTCGGAAATTTCACGCGGCCTCAAGACGTTGGCGAAGGAACTGCATGTTCCGGTGCTGGCGCTGTCGCAGCTGAGCCGTGCGGTCGAGCAGCGTGAGGACAAGCGACCGCAATTGTCCGATCTGCGCGAATCCGGCTCGATCGAGCAGGATGCGGACATGGTGTGGTTCGTGTTCCGCGAGGATTATTATGAAGCGGCCAAGGAGCCCAAGCCCGAGGACGAAGCGGCCTATGCGATCTGGAAAGAGAATATGGAGCGCATTTACGGCCTGGCCGAAGTCATCATCGGCAAGCAGCGCCATGGTTCCACCGGCCGCATCCGTATGAAGTTCGACGCGAAGATCACGCGCTTCTCCGATCTGGCCGAAGATAGCTATGAGGATCT
>JAECRT010000017.1:11149-16274 GCA_016000085.1 Sphingomonadaceae bacterium | reverse complement strand
ATGCCGGTGTCGACCACCAGCCGCGCGGCGCGGAACAGGAAGGACTGGAGATAGCCCGCCCGGTCGAGCGGCGTCGCATAACCGCCCAGCTCATCGGCCAACTGCTCTGCATACAGCGCCCAACCTTCCGAATAGGCGCTCATGAAGGCAGTCTTGCGCAGCATCGGAATATCGCCCGCCGTCTGGGCAGTGGAAATCTGGAGGTGATGACCCGGCACGCCTTCATGATAGGTAAGCGCGGGCAGACCATATTTCGGCCAATCGCCGACATCCTTGAGGTTGATGAAATAAATGGCCGGGCGCGACCCGTCGAGCGCGGCACGGTTATAATAGCCGTTCGATGCTCCATCCTGAATCTCCACCGGCACCGCGCGAATTTCCAACGGGGTGTCAGGAATGGTCGAGAAGGCGTTGGGAAGCTTGAGCTTCATGGCGTCGAGGTCGCGGTTGAGTTGCCCGATCAGCGCGGTGCGTCCCTCGGCGCTGTCGGCATAAAGCTGGGATGGTTCGACGTTAAGTGCGGCCAACCGTTCGCCGATCGAGCCCTTGGTGTAGCCCGCACCCTTCAGGATGGTGTCGAGTTGCGCGCTGATGTCCGCAACCTGTTCCAGGCCCATGGCGTGGATTTGGTCGGCCGACAGGTCGGTCGTGGTCGCGCTTTTGAGTGCGGCGGCATAAATTTCATCGCCGCGCGGCGTGCGCCATACGCCATCGCCCGCAGCCGTTTTCGGCCGCAGCGCCTCGACCGCCGCGATCTGGGCGTCGAGCGCCGGATAGATCGCCTTTTCTACGATTGCCGCAGCTTGCCCCTGCCAGTCGCCGGCAATCCCCTTGGCCGCTGCGCGCTTGACCAGCGACTGCACCATGGATGACGTCGCGGCAGGCTGCTCACGCAGCTTCTTCATCTGCCCCAGGGTCAGGTCCAGCGACCAGCCGGGCGCGAGATAGCCGCGCGCCGCCTCGTCCCGCTGAAGCGCCGTGTCGGTGCGCAGGTTGCGGGCCAGGGCGTTGAGGCGCGCGACATAGGCGTCGCAATCCGCCGTCACGTTGATGGTATGGGCAGTGTTCAGAAAATCGGGCGTCGAAAAATAGCTGCCGCCTTGCTGAAACAGGCGATAGGGGCGCACTACGCTGTTCAGGCCAAACTTTGCCGGGGCCACCGTCTGCTGGTCCAGCGCATAGAGGATGACGTCCAGATTGAGCCGCTGGGCATCGGACAGGGAGGACGATTTATAGCCGTCCAATTCCTTTATCGCTGCCTGCGTCGCGGCCAGCTTCGTCATCATCGCCGACTGGCTGTTATCGTCGAGCTGGCTCTTGGCCCCTGCGCGCCCACCCTTGTCCAGGCCAAGGCTGGTGACGAAACTGGGGGACAGATCGAGTTGCCGTTCGAAAATGGCGGAGAAGGCGGCGGACAGCCGCGCGTCATCATTTCCGTTGATCTGCGCCAGGGCGCGCGGCGCAGCAGTGGCGACCGCGGCCGCGCCAGCGGAGGAGAGAAATTGACGGCGATCCATGACGACGACTCCCTTTTTGTCTTTGGGTAGCCCGTCTTAAGCCGCCGTCTTCATTCGTCCAGCCTTCCTGTAACAATGTTGCGCGGGCGCAGAATCATAAGTCGTGCGCTCCGCGCTCCGGCGCAGGGGCAGCGGCTATGCCGCCCCTTCCAGTTTGTCCTGCGTCCGCAACTCGAAATCGCTGGCATCGTGCCGCTCGTGCAATTGCTCTTCTAGTGGTCCGCTTGCCTTGTTGACGATGCGCCCGCGCGTCACGGCGGGACGTGCGTCGATCTGCTCGGCCCAACGCATCAGGTTCTTATAGCTCGCGGCGTCCAGAAACTCCGCCGCACCATAAGCCCGGTTCAGCACCACGCCGCCATACCAGGGCCAGATCGCCATGTCGGCGATGCTATATTCGTCGCCCGCCATATAGTCGTTTTCCGCCAGATGGCGGTCGAGGACATCAAGCTGCCGCTTCACCTCCATCGTGTAGCGGTCGATCGGATACTCGTATTTGTCCGGTGCATAAGCGAAGAAATGGCCAAAGCCGCCACCCAACAGTGGCGCGCTGCCCATCTGCCAGAACAGCCAACTGATCGTCGCGGCGCGCTTGGCCGGATCGGTCGGCAAGAACGCGCCGAATTTCTCCGCCAGATAAAGCAGGATCGCACCCGATTCGAACACGCGTTGGGGCGGGGACACGCTGTGATCCATCAGCGCAGGGATCTTGCTGTTGGGGTTTGCCGATACGAAACCACTGGAAAATTGGTCGCCTTCGTTGATCCGCACCAGCCAGGCGTCATATTCCGCGCCCATATGGCCCGCCGCCAGCAACTCCTCCAGCATGATGCCGACCTTTTGCCCATTAGGCGTCGCCAGCGAATAGAGTTGCAGCGGATGCTTGCCAACCGGCAGCGGCTTGTCGTGAGTCGCTCCTGCGATCGGCCGGTTTATGTTGGCGAACGCGCCGCCATTCGCCTTGTCCCAGGTCCAGACACGGGGCGGAATATAGGGTGTGTCGCTCATCGCAGGCCTTTCATGGAAGGGTAACGGCGCTCAAGTAGGAACGGTCTGGAGACTGGGCAAGGGTGCCGATGATCGAGCGTATCCGCGGCGCACTTTGCCTCATAGCGCTGGACCGAAAAAGCGCGCGGTTGCAGAAAAAGCGCAGCACTACCCCTTGACCATGGCGTCGATCGAGCCATATGAAGCCGCGCTAGCACTCCTCTAGTAAGAGTGCTAACAGCGATAAAGTTCATCGGGAGCAGGATAAGGCGGGCATGAAGGTCGAGCGGGATTTCCCCGTCGATATGCGCGCTGGACCTATCCCAAATCAGAAGGGAAAGGCAATCAACATGGCATTCCGTCCGTTGCACGACCGCGTTCTCGTCCGCCGCATTGAAGCGGAAGCGAAGACCGCCGGTGGCATCATTATCCCCGACACCGCCAAGGAAAAGCCGCAAGAAGGCGAAATCGTTTCCGTCGGCACCGGCTCGAAGGCCGAAGACGGCAAGGTGACGCCGCTCGACGTTAAGGCTGGCGATCGCGTCCTGTTCGGCAAGTGGTCGGGCACCGAAGTCAAGGTTGACGGTGAAGACCTGTTGATCATGAAGGAATCGGACATTCTGGGTGTTGTCGCCTAAAGGCGACGGGCCGGGCGTCGCCGCCTGACCCATCCAAATTTCCTGACTATCTCCATTTGCAATAAAGAGGGTTTTTCCCATGGCTGCAAAAGACGTAAAATTTTCCCGCGACGCCCGTGAGCGCATTACGCGCGGTGTCGACATCCTGGCCGACGCGGTCAAGGTGACCCTGGGTCCGAAGGGCCGCAACGTCGTCATCGACAAGAGCTTCGGCGCGCCCCGCATCACCAAGGACGGTGTTTCGGTCGCCAAGGAAATCGAACTCAAGGACAAGTTCGAGAATATGGGCGCCCAGATGGTGCGCGAAGTTGCCTCGAAGACCAACGACATCGCTGGCGACGGCACGACCACCGCGACCGTATTGGCGCAGGCGATCGTCCGTGAAGGCATGAAGTCGGTTGCCGCCGGCATGAACCCGATGGACCTCAAGCGCGGCATCGACCTCGCCGTCGTCAAGGTTGTCGCTGACATCCAGGCGCGCTCGAAGCCCGTTTCCGGCACCGCCGAAATCGCTCAGGTTGGCATCATCTCCGCCAACGGCGACCGTGAAGTCGGCGAGAAGATCGCCGAAGCCATGGAAAAGGTCGGCAAGGAAGGCGTCATCACCGTGGAAGAGGCCAAGGGTCTCGACTTCGAACTGGACGTCGTGGAAGGCATGCAGTTCGACCGCGGCTACCTGTCGCCTTACTTCATCACCAATCCGGAAAAGATGGCAGTCGAACTGGCTGATCCGTACATCCTGATCCACGAAAAGAAGCTGTCGAACCTTCAGTCGATCCTGCCGATCCTGGAAGCCGTCGTTCAGTCGGGTCGTCCCCTGCTGATCATCGCGGAAGACATTGAAGGCGAAGCGCTGGCGACCCTGGTCGTCAACAAGCTGCGTGGCGGCCTGAAGGTTGCTGCGGTCAAGGCACCTGGCTTTGGCGATCGTCGCAAGGCGATGCTGGAAGATATCGCTGTCCTGACCAAGGGCGAAGTGATCTCGGAAGATCTGGGCATCAAGCTTGAGAACGTCACGCTCTCGATGCTGGGCACCGCCAAGCGCGTCACCATCGACAAGGACAACACCGTCATTGTCGACGGCGCTGGCGATCATGACTCGATCAAGGGCCGTACCGAGCAGATCCGTGCACAGATCGAAGTCACGACTTCGGACTATGACCGTGAAAAGCTTCAGGAACGTCTGGCCAAGCTGGCTGGCGGCGTAGCCGTCATCAAGGTTGGCGGTGCGACCGAAATCGAAGTCAAGGAGCGCAAGGATCGCGTCGACGACGCTCTCCACGCGACCCGCGCTGCGGTTGAAGAAGGCATCGTCCCCGGCGGCGGCACGGCTCTGCTGTACGCAACCAAGGCGCTTGTCGGCCTGACCGGCGTCAATGACGACCAGACCCGCGGCATCGACATCGTTCGCAAGTCGCTGACCTCGCTGGTTCGCCAGATCGCGCAGAATGCCGGTCACGACGGCGCCGTCGTGTCGGGCAAGCTGCTCGATCAGGACGACACCTCGTTCGGCTTCAACGCTTCGACCGACGTGTACGAAAACCTCGTCGCTGCTGGCGTGATCGACCCGACCAAGGTCGTTCGCACCGCTCTGCAGAACGCCGCTTCGGTGGCTGGCCTGCTGATCACCACCGAAGCCACCGTCGCCGAACTGCCGGCTGACGACAAGGGCGGCGCCATGGGCGGCATGCCCGGCGGCGGCATGGGCGGCATGGGCGGCATGGACTTCTAATCGCGATCGGGTGCTGGCGGGCCTTGGTCGGCCAGCGCCCCATTGCGAAGGAAGCTCCCTCGTCTTTCGAACAGAAAAAGCCGGTGGTGACGATCGTCACCACCGGCTTTTTCGTTGTGTATTGTGCGGGCCAGTTCGTCCCGATGTCAGGGACGGAGGCTGCGTCTCGCTATCCTGCGGCGCGCGCGCCAGCTACGCCTATGTCCGACAGTGCGGGGCAGGGCGTCATGACGATTGCCGCGACGCCGTTC